>CAZSKU010000020.1:0-50157 GCA_964607515.1 uncultured bacterium
TATCACTCTTGACGATCTATCTTTTAACACTATTTTGTGTTCCATGGAACCACCGAAGGAGGATAGTTGAACCGGTTCGAGATTGTGTCGGTTAACCTGTCCCCTGGCAAGGGAACCGGAAAGAAGCCTGTTTCCCGGGCGAAGGCGGACCTGTCCGGAATTGCGGGCGACGGCCACTCCGGAGACTGGCACCGGCAGGTGAGCCTTCTGGACCTGGAGAGCATCCGGGCCTTCGCCGACGCCTCCGGCATGGAGATTGCCCCGGGGGATTTCGGGGAAAACCTGACCACCAGAGGGGGGCGCTTCGGGGAGCTTGTTCCCGGAGTCCGGCTGTCAGGCGACGACGGCCTGGTCCTGCTTGTCACCCAGGTGGGCAAGGAGTGCCATGGGGACAAATGCGCCATTTTCAATAGGGTCGGTAGGTGTGTCATGCCCGCGAGGGGCGTGTTCTGCCGGGTGGAATCGCCGGGCGTCCTGAGAAGCGGCGCCTTTCTGACGGTGATTTGCCCGGAACCTGGAAGAGGTGAGGAAGTTGAAAGTTGAACATCTGGACAGGCCGGTAAGCGAGGGCATAGCCCGGGTGATGGATGCGGGCGCCGGTTACTGCGACGCCCGGTTCTACTCGGAAGACGGTTCCGAGACCCTGGTGCTGTACGATGGGAACCTGGAGTCCAACTCGTCCTCTTTCGAGAGCGGGCTGGGCGTCAGGGTTCTTTACGGGGGCGCCTGGGGGTTCGCCGCCACAAGCAGGGCGTCCGACGTTTCCCAGGCCTTCGACAAGGCTCTGGCCAACGCCAGGACCGCGGCAATGCTGGTGAGTATCCCCCTGGACATGGGGGTGCTGCCAGGGGTGAAGGGCTCCTACTCCTCCCCGGTGGTGAAGGACCCCTTCGAAGTACCCCTGAAGGAAAAACTGGCGTTTCTGACCTCCGTGGACGACAGACTCCGGGCGGATTTCGTCCAGCGCCGGGTTGTCTTCCTGTACCTGCAGAGGATGAGGAACCGGTTCTGGAACAGCGAGGGCTCCGTCATAGACAGGAACCTGATCAACTGTTTCGCCGACTCCATAGTGATGGCCCTGGACGCGGAAGGCCAGATGCAGCGGCGCTCCAAGAGCCTTCACACCACCGGAACCGGAACCAGGGGATGGGAGATGGTCACGGACCCGGACCTGTGGAGCGGTCGTTCCGAAGGGATGAAGGAGGAACTCTCCCAGCTTCTCTCGGCCCCCGAACTAACCTTCGGGCGCCGTTCGGTGATCCTACTTCCGGGCCAGGGGCATCTTCAGGTCCACGAGACCATAGGTCATCCCCTGGAGCTGGACAGGATTCTCGGTTACGAACTTTCCTACGCCGGAGGCAGTTTCGTCACCCTGGACAGCTTCGGAAAACTCCGGTACGGTTCGGACAAACTCAACGTGAGCGCCTACGGTTCAGTGGAGAACAGCCCCGGCACCTATGGATTCGACGACGAGGGAACCCCCGAGCGGGACTACCTGCTCATTGACAGGGGCATTCTGGTGAACTGCCTGACCAGCCGCGCCATGATAAGCGAGGCCAACCACGTCGCCGGGCGCAGGGTGTTCGACGGCAGCGGCGGCGCCAGCCGATCCACCGCCTTCTACAAGGCTCCCATCGACCGGATGACCAACGTGAACATGCTGCCCGGCAGGGACGGGACCCTGGAGGACATCGTGGCGGGAACCGAGGACGGCGTCATCATGGACAATCCCACCAGCTGGTCCATCGGGAGCAACAGGGAGCACTTCCATTTCGGGTGCGAGATCGCCTGGGAGGTCAAGGGCGGCAGGATCACCAGGGTGCTGAAGAACCCCACCTACCAGGGGCACACCCTGGAGTTCTACGGCAAGCTGAGCGCCGTGGGCGACCGATCCACCTGGGTGGTGGAACAGGTCCCCAACTGCGGCAAGGGCGAGCCGAACCAGGTGATGGAGATCGGCCACGGGGTTCCCGTGATGCGGTTCGACGATGTCATCACCGGAGAGGAGAGGTAGCCATGCTGGACGAAACAACCCGCGACGCCATCCTCCGGGTGAGGGACGAGGCGGCGGAGAAGGGCGTAGACGCCCTCTTCACGATGCACCGGGAGAAGAGCCATCTCATGAGGATAGGCAACAACTCGGTAAGCCTGAACACCAGCGTGGACCTGACCCGGCTGGACGTGGAGGTCATAGACGGCCGCCGGGAGGGGTCTTACACGGTCATGGGCGACATCACCGGCCCCGAGTCGGTCAGAAACGCCCTGAAAGCGGCCGTGGAGAAGGCATCGGTTTCCACGCCAAAGGACTACGATCCCATCTCCCGGGTGGTGCAGGAGAACGCCGAGGAGATGCTCCAGTACGACGAGGCCCTGGAGGGGATGGACCCCCGGGAAAAGGCCGTTGTCTACCGTGAGATCATTGAAAGGACCGGAGCGCACCTGAACTACTCCGGCTCATGGAGCAGCGGTTCCACCGAGGTATTCCTGGCCTGCTCGGGCAACGGGAACCTGGCCTGGCGGATCGGCACCGACCAGCAGTTCACCTGCGTGCTGAAGCACCCCGGAAAGAAGTGGGAGCTGGCTTCCTTCCAGACCGGCTGGCAGGCCGGGGACGTGAAGGCTGAGAACACGGTGTCGGGCTTCAACCTCTTTCTTCCCGTATACGAGAAGCCGGGTTTCAGGGTGGAACCCGGGGAGTACACTGTCCTCTTCGGTTCCCAGGCTCTGGCGGACATCGTGGGAATGGCTCTGGGCACCGGGCTCGGGGGCCGTGGCTACGAGGAGGGGATGAACTGGACCTGCGGCAGCAAGGTCGGCGACACGATACTTTCCGAAAAGGTTACCCTGGTGGACGACCCGGACGACAACAACACCTTCCGGTTCGGTTTCGACATGGCGGGGATGACCCGGGGCAGGTTCCCCCTGGTGGAGCGGGGAGTGATGAGATCCCTGTTCTACGACATGGCCACCGCCGCCAGGTACGGCCGCAAGCCTACACCGCACCACGGAAGCGCAAGCATCGTGATGGCCCCGGGGGAGGGGCCGGACTGTCCCCTGGATGCGGTGAAGAACATGGGCAGAGTGCTCTTCATACCGGCGCTCCACTACACCCACATACCCAACCGCAGCAAGGGCATCTTCACGGGCAGCAGCAGATTCAGCGCGGTTCTGGTGGAAGACGGAGAGATGGTCAGGCCGATCTTCTCCAGCAGGATCACCGACACCTTCCAGAACGTGCTTGGGAACATTGCCCTTCTGGCTCCCTGGTGCACCTCCGTGAACGGATCCAACACCTATGACCGCCGGATGCCCGAAGCCTCATCGGTTCCGGGCTACATCGTCAGCACCGGGGTGAAGATAACGGACTGCGCCGAGTCGTTCTGACCCCGGTTTCCCTCCGGGGGCGTTTCGACGCCCCCGGAGGGAGCCTTATCGGTTTTTCCGCCCGGTTACGACCGTTCTTCTGGGAATCAACTGACAGGTTTTCGGCTCATACCCGAGAAAAACTCTCCGGCGTCCCTTTTCAGCTGGTCCCACCCTCTCAGAGCCAGGTGTTTCCACAGCAGGGCGGGAATCCGGGTGAAGGGCCTCCTCAGAAGGTACCTTCTGCCCACGGCGCCCATGGCCCGCTTCCGGAGCTCCAGGAGTTCCCCGTCGTCCATGTCCGTGAGATTCACCAGCAGCCTGTCGGCGGCCTCCAGGGAAAGAACGTAGGCCTCCAGGTCCCGAATGAGCCCACGCTGCACGGCTTCCTGGAAGAGAGGGGTTCCCGGGTAGGGGGTGACGAACAGCATGGGCGCCGTGATGTCGGCACTGTGGCAGAACTCCACCGTCTGAGCCACGGTCTCCCGGGTTTCTCCGAACATGCCTATCATGAAGGAGGCCTCCGGAAAGATTCCCTCCTCCCGGGTCATCCTGATGGCTTCCAGACACTGTTGGGGAGTCACCGTGCGGTTCATCCTTCGCAGGATCTCCGGGCTTCCCGTCTCCACACCGTAGCTGATCCAGTCGCAGCCGGCCTCCCGCATGGCCGAGAGCATCTCCCGGTCCACGGTGGAGGCCCTGCCTATGCAGGACCATCGGATTCCGGGAAGCTTTTCCCGAAGCAGCCGGCAGACCTTCAGGACGAAGGCCTTGTCGCTGGTGAACAGGTCGTCCGGAAAACCGGTGTACCGGACGTCGTACCTGTCCACTATGTGCTGCGCCTCCGCCACGATTGACTCGGGGCTGCGGCGGCGGATGCTCCTTCCGTAGATATGGTAGCAGTAGGAACAGCCGAAGGGGCATCCCCGGCTGGCAACTATTTCCAGGTGCCTCTCGTGTTTTCCCCGGTGGTCCATGCTGGTCATGTAGCGTTCCAGGGGGAACAGGTCCCTGGCCGGCCAAGGAAGGCTGTCCAGGTTAGGGTGAAGCTGCCTCTCCGCAGATCTGACAACCGATCCCGAGCGGTCGAGGAAGGCGATTCCCGGAACATCCCTCCACTGCGCCCCGGCGGAGACGGCGCCGGCCAGTTCCACCGCGGTGGCCTCACCTTCGCCCAGCACAACCGCGTCCATCCGGGCGCTCTCCAGGTAGAGCCCCGGGATGGTGGTTGCTCCGCTGTTCCCGGCCATCAGGAAAATGCCGGGGGCTTCCCTCCGGAGGTTCCTTCCCAGCTCCCGGACAATCTTGTACCGGGTGATCATTCCGCCGAAACCCACCATCTCCGGGGAGCTTTTCAGGATTTCGGCCAGGGCCCTGTCCGTGGAGAGGTCGTTCCCCTCCATGTCCACCACGGTCACCGTATGGCCGGCGTTTCTGAGGGAGGCGGCCACGTAGGCCAGCCCCTGGGGGAAGTACAGACTCCGGCGGCCGGTGCCGAAGAAGGGGTAGACCAGCGTCACCCTCAAGGAAGCCTCCCGAGGGTCTTCAGGAAGTCGAGATCGGGCGCTTTTTCAGGATTCTCGTCTTCCGGAACAGCCAGTTTCTCCAGCAACTCCTCCTCCCGGGGTATGCCGCCTATCCGGGCCATCGTGTTGGATTCCCGGTGGCGTATCACCAGGTTCTTCCAGTCGTACTGCCCGGGATGCTCCAGCCCGGCCCGTTCCACCCTGGCCATGACCCTTCCGGTGAACTCCTCCACGTCTCCCGATGGGTCCACGGGCTCCAGGGTTATCCGGAAGCGCATTCCTGGAAGCGCGAAACAGAGCCCGAACAGCACCCTGCATCGGGTTTTCACCGCCAGCCTCCAGGGGGTTGCCGGGACCAGGTCGGGGACCCCGAAAAGGTCGAGCCATACTCCCCCGGGACCGCCGTAGGCGGTGGGGGAATAGTGAAGGATCCTGTTGCCGGCCAGGGCTCTGTGCATCCACCTGGGGTTCTCGTCGGGAAAGTGAAGCGAGTTCCACTTCCCTCCCACCGAGAGCCTCGCCCCGCGGGGAATGGCCCCCTCCCCGGAATACCTGCTGGTGATGACCTCCACGGGGTATCCCGCCATGCCCATGAGGATGTGCATGCTCCGCTCGTCCCCGAAGTGGGGCACCAGCAGGAGCACCCCCAGGCCCCGTGCCATGGCCTGGTCCAGGTGTTCTCTGCCGAACCATTCCAGGGAATCGGACAGGCTTTCCGGCCGAAGCCTCTCCAGATGGAAAAGGTCCACGGTGTGCCGGTTGTGCCGCCTCCAGTAATCCCGGATGAGCCCCTTCACGGCCCGGCGGTCGTACCCGGGAAAGATTCTTCTGAAGTGCTGGTCCAGAAGACCGCTCCTCCGGTCTGAGGGGCCCCGGAGGGCCGTCAGAAACCCGATGAGCCAGTGGGGGTTGGGGGAGAGGTGCACCGCCAGCCTCAGGGCGGCGTAGTACAGAGAGACCAGCAGGTTCCTTATCTCAATCCCCCTGGCCACGGAAGCCCCGAAGCACCCGCCCGGCCTTGCCCATGGCTTTGCCCGGTTCCCTGGCCAGCTCCGACGCCCACCTGGTGATGTTGCTCAGGCTGGTCACCTTCCTGAAGCTCCGGTACCTTTCTATCTTGTGCTTCCAGCCCACCACGTCCGACAGGTCCATGAAGGGCAGGCGCATGTTCATGATCTCGCACGCCCGGTTTCTGGCCGGATCCAGCAGCTCCGGGTTCTCGTCGTTTACGAGGTAGCCCTGTTCCTTCGCCCAGGTGTGGATGTGCCTTCCGGGGATGGCGGTGGAGAGGTAGACGATTATGTCGTCGGGCTTGATCCTCTTCAAAAGACGGTAGGTCGCCTCGATGTCGTCGTTGGTCTCCAGCGGGTAGCCGATCATGATGTTGGCCGTGGCCTCGACCTTGAACTCGTGGCACCACCTGAAGGCCTGCTCCGCCTGTGCCGGGGTTGTGCCCTTCTCATAGCAGTCGAGGATCTTCTGGCTCCCGCTTTCCACGCCGAAGCTTATGCAGTGGCAGCCGCTTTCGCCCATGACCCTGACCTTGTCCCGGGTGACGGTGTCCACCCTGCTGTTGCAGTGCCACTCCAGATCGATCCCGGCTTCCCGCAGGAGGTCGCGGTACTCCTCGAACCATTTTGTAGGGTGCATGGTGATGGTGTCGTCCTTGAAGAAGATCCTGAGATTTTTCGTGTTCCTCAGCCTGGAGAGTTCGACTATCTCCCCTACGACGTTCTTCGCGGAACGGAGCCGGATGCCTCCTCCGAAGATGAGGTCGGTGCTTGGCTTGCAGTACGTGCAGTGAAACGGGCAGCCCCGGGTGGTGACCATTCCGTACTCGCTCATTCCGTTCGACAGGTACCAGTCGTAGTCCACCACGTCCCGGGCGGGGTATGGGATGGTGTCCAGGTTCCCGATCACCGGACGCCTGGGGTTCACCACGAACCGGTCGCCGTCCGGAAAGGCCATGTTCCGCAGGGTTTTCCAGTCGCCCGCCCTTTCCAGGGTGTCGGCCAGTTCCACCACGGCTTCCTCCGCCTCGCCCACCATGGCCGAGTCGGCTCCGGTGCCCCGGACGCTCAGTTCCGGAAAAATACTGGGGTATGCTCCGCCCACGGTGAAATGGGCCTCGGGTACCACCGATCTCAGGTGCTTCAGCACATCCCCGGCCCGGCCCATCTTTGCGGCGGCGCTGATGGCCACGCCCACCAGGGAGCACCCCGCTGCAAGGTGGTCCAGATCGGTGATGCCGGTGCAGGATGAGTAGTCCATGTAGACCGGTTCGTGGCCGGCGTTCCGGAGAACGCTCACCAGGTGCAGCACGCCGAGGGGCTCGGCTAGTCCGTTGTACTCGTACCACTGCCATCTTGGGTAAACCAGGGCGACTTTCACGGGCCTCCCTTCAAAGGTCAGGGAAATATAGGGAAACCCCGGCGGTCTTGCATTTCCGGCCGGAAGTGAAGAATATCTCGGGCATGCCCGGAAAGTTCGAAACAGGCTTTCTCGTAGTGGGCGCCGGACCCGCCGGGTCAAGCTGCGCCTGGAGTATCGCCTCCCGGGGGGGAAGGGTCGTGTTAGCCGACAGGAGCGGTTTTCCCAGGCCCAAACTTTGCGGAGGCGCCCTTTCGGAACGTGGAGCCGGCCAGCTCACCGGATCGGGCATGCTGTCGCCCATGGAACTGGACGACCTGACAGTGACCAGCCACGGAGTCTTCTCGTGTTTCGACGGATCCGGGCTACTCGGCACCTGGAGCGACGCCCGGCCCGCCATGAGACTGGTGGACAGGACCTCCTTCGATTCCTTCCTCTTCAGGCGGGCGGTGGAGGCCGGCGCGGTGCCCCTGGCCGGCGAGGCGTTCCGGGGGCTGGACCGGGACGGGGCGTTCTTCACCGGCGGCGCCAGGGTCAGGTTCGACAGGATGCTGGGGGCCGACGGCGCTCTTAGCACCGTGCGACGCCGGGTCTACGGCAGGCCCGGGGGAAGCTTCGGGTTATGCCTGGAAACCTTCGTTCCCCTGGCGCCGGCGGTGCTGAAGAGTTTTACCCCCCTGGGACTCCAGGCCCGGTTCGGTCTGCTTCCCTACGGTTACGGCTGGGTCTTTCCCCGTCCGGACGACCTGTGCGTAGGGGTGGGCTCCTTCGGGCGGGGAGTGTCTTCCGCCGATGTGAGGAAAGCCATGGAGACTCTTCTGGAATACCTTGAACTGAGCCCCCGGACGCCCCTTCGGGGAGGGCTGGTGCCCTCGTTCCGGGGAGGGGTGACGCCCGGCAGGGGAAGGGTTCTGCTGGCGGGAGACGCCGCCGGCCTGTGCGACCGGGTCTCGGGGGAAGGAATATCCCACGCCCTGGAGAGCGGATTCCTGGCGGCGGAAGCCCTGCTGGCCGGAACCGATTCGTGGAAAACCGATTCCAGGTGTGTCAGACAGGTGAAAAGATCGGGATTCTTCCGCCACCTGCTGTACCACCCCGCCCTCAGACCCCTGGCCATGAAGAGGCTGCGGGAGGGTGACCGCTTTCAGAGGATATACTGGGGAATCACCGCCGGCAGCCTGGAGTACCCGGCCCTGCTTCAGCCCAGCCGGGCGGCCAGAGCCTCGGCAACCTGATCGGGCAGTAGCCCCTGTGCCCTGTACAGGTCATCAGGCTCCCCGCTCATCCCGTACTCCCTGACCCCGAAACGCGCCAGGGGGGGCGCCCCTTCGATGGACGAAAGGAGAAGTGCAAGGCCTGCCCCCATGCCGGTGTCCGCGTCATGGTCCTCGTAGGTGGCCAGAAGCCTGAAGGGAAGGAGGGTTTTCACGAAGGACTCGGCCAGGGCGTTAGGCGCGCTCACCGCGAAGACCCTTGCCGATACGCCCCTTCCGGCCAGTATATCCCTGACCGACAGCGCCCGGTGGCACATCGGTCCCATGGCCAGCAGGGCGATGTCCTTTCCATCCCGGAGCATGTCGGGCCTGCCGAAGACGAACTTGTAGTCATCCCCGAAGAAGGGTTTCCCGTCCTCCCGGGTGATCACCGGCTGGGCGGACCTGCCCATGGCGATGAAGAAGTTCCCGGGATGCATCGCGGCGAACCTCACCACCCGGTCCGTCTGGTTGGGGTCCGCCGGCACCACGGTGAAGAAATTGTACAGCGCCCGCATGAGCCCCACGTACTTGACGCAGTGATGGGTCTTGCCGTCGGGACCTACGTCCAGGCCGCAATGGGTGGCCACCACCTTCAGGTTGGTGTGGTTGATGTCGTTGAGCCTGTGCTGGTTGAAGGCCTCGTCGGCGGCGAAGACTCCGAAGTCCGCCCAGAAGACCACCCGGTCCGACAGGGAGGCCCCCCCGGCGGCGCTGGCGGTGTTGTGCTCCATGATGCCGCACTGGAAGTGGTATGCCGGGAATTCCCGGGCGAAGGCCGAGGTCTTCACGCTGCCGGCCAGGTCGCAGTCGAAGACGAGAGGCGGGTCGTCGGAGTTGGCCCGGGCCAGGTCCAGCAGGGCCGCCCCCCAGGCGCTCCGGTTGTCTCCCCTGTGGTCCGGAGGGTAGGCGGCGGGCCTGCCCTGGTGCGCCAGGACATGGTACCGAGGCTCGCACGGGAAGGCGAGGCCCGGGGTTCCCGATTCCCTCCGGGCTTTCAGATGCCCGATCCTGTTCTCCAGACCCAGTTCCGCAAGAGCCCTTTCCAGCTCGTCCGGTCTGGGCGCCCTGCCGTGGTACTCCGGGTCGTTCTCCATGAAGGAGACGCCCTTGCCCATCACCGTTTCGGCGATGACCAGCCTGGGGGCCTTCTGCCCCGAAGGCTTCAGGGCTTCGTACAGCGCCCTGAGGTCGTGGCCGTCCACGGATGCCACCTCCCAGCCGCTTGCCAGGAACTCCGCCCGATGGTTCACGGGCATGATGTCCTCGGTTTTTCCCGAGATCTGAAGCCGGTTGCAGTCCACGATGCAGGTTAGGTTTGAAAGACCGAACTTGGCGGCGAACCTGCGGGCCTCGCTGATCTGGCCCTTCTGCTGTTCGCCGTCGCCGGTCACCACCCAGACGTGGTTGCCGTAACCGAGGCTTCTGTCCGCCAGGGCCATGCCCGCCCCGGCGCTCAACCCCTGCCCCAGGTTTCCGGAGGTGAGTTCGATTCCCGGAACGTGTCTCTCCACATGGCCCTCGAAGCTGCTTCCCGCCTGCCGGAAACCTACAAGGGCGTCCTCGAGGCAGATGAACCCGAGCCTGCCCAGCACCGAGTAGACCCCGGGGGATACGTGTCCGTGGCTCACCACGATCCTGTCCCTGCCCCGGGCGCAGGGGTTCTTGGGATTCACCGACGCCTGGCTCCAGAGCAGGGCCAGAATCTCCACGCTGCTCATTGAGCCTCCGGGGTGTCCGCTGCCGGCAAGGGCGGTCATGTGGAGTATGTCTCCCCGGGCTTCCAGACAGAGCCGCCTCAGCTGGGTCTCGGTGTCGGAAGGCAGCTCCGGCAGTCTGAAAAGGGTTCTTGTCATTCCTGCTCTTCCCCGGGCGCCCGGCCCTTTTCCAGTGACGCCATCACCTTCGCCAGGGTTCCTGAGGAGGTTTTCACGGTTTCCTCCAGAAGCCCCAGAGCCTCGGCCTTCACCGAATCACGGTAATTCGGGTCCTCTACTTCGCCCAGGTTTATCAGTACGTTCAGGCAGGCCCCCTCGGCGGCGGTCCTGGCGGCGGAAGCGGCCACTCCGGCGTCGCTTGCCGAAGCCTGCATTCCCCTCTCCGCCACCGCGTCCGCCATGACGGCGGTTTCCCGGGACAGTCTGAGAACCCTCAGGGGAACCTCCACCGCCTCCCGGATCGCCGACTGGACGTCCCCGCCGGACCTTGCGGCCTCCATCCATCCGTTGAAGGCCCTGGTGTCGTCGTCTATGGCCGCCAGCAGGCTCTCCTTTATCTCCTGGGCCCTGGGGGCGATCCGGCGCATCTCCTCCCACGAATCCCTGTAGTTCCTGTTCTTCACGGTGAGGTTCGCCACCATGGAAACCAGGGCCGATGCCAGGGAGCCCGCCAGGGCGGCGGCGCTGCCTCCCCCCGGAGCCGGGGAGTCGGTGGAGAGCTGGTCGCAGAAGTCGCGGCAGGTGGAGCCGGAGAGGTTCACCGAGTCGTCGCATACCATGTACTCGATGATCTTTTCCCGGGGTTCGAAGGGAGCCACGTCCCGGAGCCCCATGCTCCGGACGGCGATCTCCACCAGATCCCTCTCCGGAAGGCCGGTGGTGACAGCCTGCTTGCCAACCCCGGAGAGCCCTGCGTTCTGCTTCTCGAGGTAGAACCGGCCGGCGTCGAGCATGGAGGAGAGGGGAACCAGCCCCACTATCTCGCTGCCGGTGACTACGCCCCCGAGCTTTTCGACCTCGGCCCTGGTCACCTCGAAGGCCGTGTGGAGCGGTGTGACGGAGATGTCCGTGAGGTTCATGGTGACCTGGGATGTGCAGTACTCCTCTATGTACCAGCCGGTGGCCTTGCAGCAGTCCAGGAGGCCCTTGTTGTGGATCTTCCCGCCCTTTTCGTCCCTGGCGAACTTCCAGTCCCGGGTGCGGGCTGGTCGGCCGCTGTCCCGGATGGTGAGGGCCACTTCCCTGGCTATGGAGGTGTCCCTGCTGTTCACGTTGACGTTGTACGCGATCAGGAAATTCCGGGCCCCGATGGTGCAGACACCTGTTCTGGCCACCCGGTCGTCCCAGCGGTCGGGTCCGAAGTCGGGTTTCCATTCCTCCCGGCCCAGCTTGTCTTTCAGGGCCTCGTACTCCCCAGCCCTTATGTCAGGCAGCTTTCTCAGTTTGTCCCTGAAGGAGGCGTACTCGTAAAGGTACACGGGAATCCCCAGTTCCCGTCCCACCCGTTCCCCCAGACGCCTGGCCAGGTCCACGCAGTCGTCCATGCTCATGCCGCTGACCGGAACGAAGGGGCACACGTCCGTGGCGCCGTGCCTGGGATGGGCTCCCTTCTGCACCCTCATGTCTATGAGCCGACCAGCCCTCTCTATGAGCCGGAAGGCGGACTCCATGACCGCCTCGGGTTCCCCGGCGATGGTAATCACCGTGCGGTTGGTGGCGGCTCCGGGGTCCACGTCGAGGACCGAGGCCCCCTTCACCGCGGCAGCCTTCACCACCTCGTCAATGACGCTTCTGTTCCTGCCTTCGGATATGTTGGGGACGCATTCGACGATCCTGCGGGACATCACTCCTCCATGAAGGGGAAAGGGTTTCCTCTTTGTCTGAATTGGACTATGAAACATAGGACAACCGACCGCTCGCAACCAACCGGTGCCGGCTCAAACCCGCTCGAAGGGAGCCCCGAAAGTGTACGGCGTGGTGGAAGGGTTCTACGGAAGGCCCTATACCCCGGAGATGCGGCGGGCGATCATCCGGGCCCTCTCCGGGTCCGGCGGCCCGATTTACCTTTACGCCCCGAAGGACGACCCCCATCACAGGATCCGCTGGCGGGAGCCCCGACCCGAGGGGGAGTGGGAGTCCCTGGCGGCAGTGATCAGGGAGGCCGGCGAAGCCGGGGTCGGGTTCTGGTACGGCCTCAGTCCCTGGGGTTTCACAGGGTCCGATGACTTCGCCGCCGGAAGGATCCTGGACAGGGCCGCCTCCGGGGGGGCCGCCGGGCTGTGTCTGCTGTTCGACGACATTCCCTCGAAGGCCTCGGGAGAGCTGGCGGAGAAACAGCTCGAGTTCGCCCGGAAAGCCGTCCGGGGAATCGGACTGCCGGTGATGGCGTGTCCCACGGTCTACTGCCGGGAGTTCACCCGGGACAACCCCGGAGCGATGGAGTACCTGGAGGCCTGGAGGCGGGACGTTGATCCAGACTGGCTGGTCCTCTGGACGGGGCCCGGGGTGGTGAGCCGGGAGCTGTCCGGACTGGAGGAGGCCCGGAACCTTCTGGGGAGACCCCCGGTGATCTGGGACAACCTGCTGGCCGATGACTACTGCCTGAGAAGGGTTTACCTCGGTCCCCTCGCGGGCAGGGCATCACCGGGAACACCGTGGCTTCTGAACCCCTCCCGGATTTTCCCGGTCGCCCTTCACGGAGTGATGGAGCTTCGGGCGGCGGTGACCGGGAGAGTCGAATGGCCCGAGGAGCTGGGTCCGAGGGTTTCCGGCTGGAATCTGCTGAAGTGTTTCCATTACAGCCCATGGGAGCCCTCTCCAGAGGGAGCCGCCATCCTTGAGGACCTGGCGGGAGCCCTGAAAGGCCGGGGTGTGAAGAAGTGCCTGGCCTGGCTCGACCGGGCGGTAAAGGAGATGGATGAGTTCAGCGGGTGTCTGGCAGGCATTCCGGGAGGATGGGACCTTCACCCCGTTGCCATGGACACCGCCAGAAGCCTCTCCATCTGGCGCCGGGCTCTCCGCGCCGACCCGCCCTCCTCGCGCCGGGCCCTGCTGCACTATCTTATGCATGAGAGGCTTCCCTACGAGAACCCCTTGACCGCATCGGCCGCAAATCCTCCGGAGGAAATCCCTTGAAAGTCATACTAGCCGGCTTCAATACCGACCGCGAAGCTGCCTCCGCCACCCCGGAAACCATCAGCGCCGCCTACGCCAGGATCAGCCGGGATCCCTCGCCGGTGGACAGGCTGCGGAGCGAATCAGCCCGGGAGGTGGAGAGCGCCCGGGAGTCCAACCGGAGGATCGTGTTCCAGTACGGCCACGGATCCGTGGCGGAGCACGCGGTTTTCAACCTGGACGTACTCGGTGTTTCCCGGCTGGCCATGGAGGCGGTGCAGTCTTTCCGGCTGGCCAGTTTCACGGAGAAATCGCAGCGCTACATAAAGATCGGCGAGGACTGGCACCTTCCCGAAGAAGCCGCCGATCCGGGCCCCTTCCGGGAAACGGTTCAGAGGCTTTTCGAAGGTTACCGGGAGCTCCTCCGAAGGCTGGCCGACGCCGGCAACGACCGGGGATCCGCCCGGGAGGACGCCAGGTACCTGCTTCCCCTGGCCGCCACGAGCCAGATGGGCATGACGGTGAACGCCCGGGAACTGGAACACATGATCCGCCGGCTCCGGGCGCACCCCCTGGCGGAGGTCCGCCGGCTGGCCGAGCATCTGTTCACCGCAGTGGAGCCCGTGGCGCCCTCCCTGCTGCTTTTCACCTCCCCTGCGCCGGTGGACGGCTTTGCCCATGTTCAGCCGGACCCCTGGTCCGGGGGAGAGGTGGACCTCTTGGAGTGCGACGGCGATCGGCGGGTGGAGGAGTGGCTGAAAGCCGTCTTCGGGCCCATGGAGCCTTCTGAGCTGTTTCGGCGGGTATACGGCGATCTGGGAGTGCACGACGCGCCGCCCCGGGCATGGGAGCTGTTCAGGGCCGACTTCTCGCTGACCCTCTCGGCCACGGCCTACGCCCAGTTGAAGAGACACAGGATGTCCACACAGCTGGTTTCAAGGTACGACACCGATCTGGGGTTCACGGTTCCCCCCTCGGTCCGCTCCGCCGGACTTGACAGCTTCTTCTCGGAGCTGGCCGCGGCCGCCGGGGAAGCCGCCGACCGGCTGGGGACGTCGTACCTGTTCACCAACGCCCACCGGCGGAAGGCGAGGCTGGTCATGAACGGCCGGGAGCTGTACCACTTCGGCAGGCTGAGGGACGATGAGCACGCCCAGTGGGACATTCGCGGACTGGCCGGGAAAATGCTGGCGCTGGCCAGGGAAAGGGCTCCCCTAACCATGGCGCTGGCCTGCGGCAAGTCCCGCTGGAAGGAAGTCAGGGAAGGGTCAGGTATATGATCCTCGGGCGCCCTGCGCCTTCCCCCTCGAACCTCGGAGTCAGTCTGAGCCTGACGGCGCCGGGGGTCGGGCCGGCGTCGGCCCGCCAGTTCCAGGTGAAGCTTCCGTTGTAGGCTCCGCCCCGAAGCCCGGCCAGCTGGCCGGCGACCGCGGCGGGTCTCCAGGTACCCCCTCCGTCGAGGCTGAAATGCACCGCCAGGTCCACGGTTCTGCCGGATGGATCGACAATTTCGTAACTGATTTCGGCCCGGCCGGTCTGCCGGCCGCTGGAGGCCATCCCCGCCCGGACCACCTCCGGAAGGTTCTGGTTGTCCAGGGCGATGGGGCCCGTTTCCATGCTGAAGACGCTGTCCCGGTCCATGGCCACCAGCCTTATCTCCAGATCTGAAAGCCTGTCCGAAGGAAGGTCCTGACTGCTGTTCCAGTACAGAACCGAGGAGTACTCCGCCGGACCGAAGGGCCCCGGGTTCACTACCCCGGCGGCGGGAATCCACCTGTTCTCCCCGATGCTCCTGTACTGCAGGCCCAGAGTCACCCGGTCGCCCTCCGGGTCGGAGAGGCTGAAACTCACCGGGACCATGCCCCTGAATAGCGAGTAGCTCTGAGGGGACAGAATGGAGGCAATCGGGGCGTGGTTGTTGTCCAGCCGGAAGGGCGAAGAGGGGACCGCGATTCCGGGCCCGTCCCCCGAAGGGGTTCCCCGGAATCTCACTCCCTCGCCGTCGAATGCCGGAAGGTCCGTTTCGGACAGCCATAGCACGGAGTAGCTGTAGTTGGAGGCTCCAGATTCATCCGGTCCGGAAACGGTTGCAGGAAGCCAGGTGGCGCCGCCGTCGGTCGTGTACTCGTACTTCACGTCCAGGGGATCAATCCCGGGATCGGAAAGGGACACCATCATTCTCACGTCGCCGCCGGCCCTGTAGGCCGGCGCGACCACCCGGGCCTCGGGGGCTCTGCCGTCCAGGGAGACCAGTTCCTCCAGCACAAACCAAGGCCCGGGCTTCGAATCGGCGGCCCTGATCCTGACCATCACCGAATCAAGCTCCGCAGGGTCCACGTCCCTTCCGGAGCTCCAGTCGAAGGGCTCTCCGTAGAACCAGGGCTCGATGGAAAGGGTGGATCCGGTGAGATGCATGGTGTTCCAGCTCTCGCCCCCGTTCGTGGAGAACTGGGCCTGGATCTGAACGATGTCGCCCTCCGGGTCCTCCAGGGAGTAGGTGAACGAGAATCTTCCGTCCCCCAGGGCCTCCGGGGCATGCACCAGGATTACCGGGGGGACGTTGTTGTCAACCTGGAAAATCCCGGACGTGCCGCACTCCCCGGGACTGGACGACAGCATGGGAGTCACCTTCACCGCCACCTGGCGCTCGGTCCTGTGGGGAAGGTCCGCTTCGGTGTGCCAGACCAGGGATCCCTGGCCCCGGGTGAAATTTTCGGTCCGGGTCCACGAGTATCCGGCGTCCACCGAGTAGAAGAGTGAAACTCCGGTCTGGCCGGCGCCCTGTACGGAGTAGGGGACTGTCACGTCTCCGGACTGCCGTGATTCGATGGAGCCCACGGTTGCCACCGGCAGCGAAGCGCCCCCGGGCGTTCCGGAGTTGCTGCGATCTCCCAGGGGCAGGGTCCAGAGATCGGGCTCGGAGCCGGCGGCCTGAAGGGAGTAGGCGGTGATGGTGCCGTCGCTTCCCACCACCACCAGTTCCATCAGTCCGTCGCCGTTAAGGTCCCCGGCCACCGGAGCGAAGGCAATTCTGCCGGAATGCTGGAAAGGGAAGCCGGCAACCGGCTCTCCGTCGGCGTTCCAGGCATGGATCAGCCCCGATTCTGTGGCGGTCAGCACCGCCCTGCCACCGGCGGTGTTCAGGATGAGTGGCTGGAACGGAGCGGACTCGGAGGAGTTGGGCCATCGCCAGGTTCCCTCCAGGGAACCGTCGCTCTTCACCAGGTAGACCAGCCCGTCTATGGTGGCCACGGCCACCTGAAGGCCCGATGAGCCAGATCTTGCCCGTCCCGCAGCCGCGGCCCCCCTCACGGGTCTTTCGTCGAGGTAATGGGGCCATCCCTGGATCTGCCTGCCCTGGGAGTTGAGGAGATTGAGCCTTCTGTTCTGGGTGGCGAACACCAGATCAGCCTGACCGTCGCCGTTAACGTCGGCGGATACGGGCGCAGTGCCCGCTGGGAATTGAAGGGTTACCGGCCAGCCCGGAAGGACTCCGCCGTCCCGGCCGACTACCGTCAGCATGGAGTTGTTCAGGGCGCAGACAAGTCCCCTGCCGCCTCCGCCGCCAAGGCTTATCTGAGTGGGCTGCCAGAGAAGCTGGGACTCCAGATCCAGCGGCCACCCCTGAACGGGGCTTCCCCCGGAGTCCAGCAGCCACACCAGGCCGTCGCTGGTTCCCAGGGCGACCTCCTGAACCCCGTCGTCGTCCAGGTCCACACCGGATATCCCGGTGATGATGCTGCTGCCGGTGTTAACGGGCCATCCCCGGGCTTCGGTTCCGGAGAGGTCCACCAGGTGCACCCTGCCGCGGTTGTCGCCGTAGGCCAGCATCCGGGCGCCCCCGGCGGCGGTTATCTCCGCGGGTCTCCAGGCCACGCCGCTCTCGGGAGAGAGGGGAAAGCCGGGCAGGGGTGCGCCGGACCGGTTCCATCCCCCAAGACCGCCCTCGCCCAGGGGCACCAGGAGGCACAGCCCTCCGGAGCCGTCAGGGAAAAGGTGAGCCCCGTCCCGGGCGATTCCGTCCAGGGGTGTGGACCACAAGGGCGCCATTCCCTGGATGGCCGCAAGGAACAGCGCAAAGGCCGATGAAATCAATACTTGCCTCCAGTGTACCGGCCGGGAAATGGATACCGCCGGTGGCTGAAGAATAAAACCGGCGCCCGTCCGGGTCAAACATGGTCCCCTTTGCCCCGCTGCCCGGATCGCCGGCGGTATTCCGCGGATTGACCGGGGAACAAACAGTGCCGATATTCACTATCTACACTTAAGCTACAGGCATCAACCCGGACCAGTCTTATCCGGGTGTGCATACGCGAGGTCTCGAGGGACCCGGAAGGAGTCATATGCGCCTTTCGTTGCTTGCTCTGCCGGTTCTCGCGCTTGTGCTTCATGCGGGTTCCGTCCCCTTCGCTTACGGCGGGGTTCTGAACTCGCCGGACGCTTACCTTCTTCAGCACACTGAAATCGGCATCGGGGTGGGCGCCACCTCCTTCACCATGGAGGACTCCACCGGCGACATGCAGAACAAGCTCGTTACCGCGGGCTTTCTGGATGTCGGGCTCTTCGGTTACGGTCAGGTGGGAGTGTCCTATCTGGGCGACGGCGGAGTGGTGGCCAACCTGAAGATAATGGTGCTAAAGGAGGGGCTCGATGTCCCTGCTTTCGCCATCGGTTGCGAGAACATGATGGGGGCCGAGAGGGTGGACGTGTACACCGGCCCTCCGGGTTCGCCGGATTCCACCGGGGTCATTCCGGGCTACTACGACGAGGATGGCAACTACAACTACGACCACTCCCAGAACTGGTCGGCCTACGGCGTAGCCTCCAAGAGCATGAGATACCTGATAGGCGTTCCCGTGACCCTGAACCTGGGCATCGGCGTGGGAAGGTTCGTGGGAATCATAGACGGCGGAGCCCTGGGCATCGGCAGTTCCTGGGCCAACGGGTTGTTCGGGTCGGTTGTATGGGAACCCAGCAACGCGGTCACCGTGGCCTTCGAACAGGACGGACGCGACCTGAACTTCGGCATCTCCTATGATGTAAACAAGTATTTCTCCCTGAATCTGGCCATTGCGGAGCTGGAGATGGCCATGTTCCCCCCGGACGGAAGGGACCCCGGTGATCCCGCGCAGAATGCGAAATTTTCCCTTGCCGTCACATCCAACATCGGGCCGCTGTTCGGCGGTCCCAGGAACGAGTTGGAAAGGGAGCAGCAGCGGATCGCCAGGGCCCGGGCCAGGCTCGAGGAGCTGGAATCCCGGAGAAGGGCTGCCGAGGCTGAACTCCAGAGGCTCCGCGATCTTCTCGACGAGAGCAGGTAGGCGAGGTCATGGCCCCATTCCTTCGCCGGTACGTTTTTCTTCCCTTCCTGGCGGCTTTTCTTCTGAGCAGCGTCTCGGTTTCCCAGCCGGTGGAGATGACCCAGGAACAGAGGGAAGCCCTGCAGAGGGCCCGGCAGGAGATCGAAGACCTGGAGTTCCAGATCTCCCGGGAGGAGGAACGGCTTGCCAGGATCGAGAGCGAACTGGTTCTCCTCCGGCGCCAGAGGGCCCTGCTGGCCAGCGCCCAGTCGGCTTTCGAACTGGGGGAGGAGCTGTACACCGCCGGGTCAATAGTGTGGGCCCGGGACGCCTTCGAAGCCGTCATATCCAACTTCGACCGCTCCGAGTACACTGATCCCTCTTACTTCAGACTGCAGCTCATCGCCTTCGAGCTGCAGGACTTCGAGGCCGCCCTGGAGTACCACGAGATGCTCCTGACATCCTCCCCGGGTTTCGAATTCATGGAGATGTCCCTGATCGTGGCGGGCCTCGCGGAGTACAATCTCGGTCGTTTTCCTCAGGCCAGAACCAGGCTGGCAAGGGTGAATTCCACCGGCACCAACGGCCTGTTGGCGGACTACCTCTCGGCCGTGACCCTGGTGGCGGAGGGCGATAACGTATCCGCGATGGCCCTGCTGGAAACCGTGGTGGACAACGCCGGAAGGGCCAACGCCGCGATCGGTGAGAGGGCCCGGATAGCCATTGCCCAGATCCTGGTGGAAGAGGGCAGGTACGACGAGGCTGTGAGGCAGTACACCAGGGTTTCTCCGTTCAGCCCCTACTACGATGTGGCGATGCTCGGCAAGGTCTGGACCCTCATGCGCCAGGAGCAGTACCAGGAGGCCTACACCCTGGCGGAAAGGGTGCTCGACCAGGTACCCAACACCGACCTCAGAAGCGAGTTCGAACTGGCCATGGCCAACTGCGCCCTTGGTTCACAGGACATCGAGATCGCCGTGTCCCGATACCGGCAGCTGCTCAGCCAGTACCGAAGGTCAGACGCCCAGTACGACGACATTCTCGCGGGCGGGGACGACTACGCCCAGCAGTACCAGTCGGAACGGGAGAGGCTGGAGCGAATGCGGCTCGGTCTGGCGGAGCTGAAGGAGGAAGCATACCAGCAGGGCGACATGGAGCTGGTGGCCATGATCGAGGAGGAGGAGGAGTCCATCCGCAACCTCTTCGTGGAGATCAGCGCCATGGAGGCCGCCCTGATGACCCCTGTGGAGATGGACGTCGAGGCCATGAGGCGGGAGGTGAACCGGCTCATCGCCACCTCCCGGGCCAATACGGAGATACTGGTCCTGTCCGTGGATGAGGCCATGGGAGTCGCCGACCAGCGGGGAACCGAGGCGGACAGGCAGAGCCTACGGCAGCTGGAGGGCGAGGTGGGACGGATCCGGCTGGCCCTTCAGGACCTGGCCAGCAAGATGGAGTCGGGCCTCGCCGGCGACCATGACTGGGTGCAGGAGACCCAGTACGGCATAGCCATCGCCACCTTCATCGAAAGGGAACTGAAGCGGGATTCCCTGAACTACCTCGGTTCCTTCTACCAGGCCAGGATCGAGGACGCCTACGCCGCCGGTGACTCCGCCGAGGCCTCCCGGCTCAGCGACCAGAGACGCCGGGAGACCACGGCCATTCAGGAGCGGATTGACTCGAAGGCCGTGGAGTGCGCCTCCTACTTCGAGGAGTACCTGGCCCTGTTCCCCGAAAGCAGGTTCTCTGCGGACGTCCTTGTCAGGCTGGCGCAGCTCTATTACGACATTGACAAGAACGCCTATCTCGACAGGATTGCCGCCTCCGGGGGCGAGGATTTCGTTCCGATGGATCTCAGCCGCACCATCGACCTTTACCAGAGGGTGCTCACCAACTACCCCGAAAGCGAAGTGGAAGACGTCGCCCTGTACTCCCTGGGATACGCCCTGAACGAGGTGGGCGACCAGCACGGCGCCATAACGAACTACAGAAGACTCCTGAACCAGTACCCCGACAGCCCCCTGGCGGCGGAAACATTCGTCCGTGCCGGCGATCACTACTTCGACAGCTTCGTCTTCGACAGCGCCATGGTCTACTACGACCGGGTCATGGACCACCCGGGAGCCAACTCGACGGTGTTCCAGTTCGGCCTGTACAAACTCGGATGGACCTACTACCTCCTGAACGATTATCCCTCCTCGATCGCTGTCTTTGCATACCTTATAGAAGACACGGGGAAGATGGAGGAACTGGGCCTCGGCAGGGGTTCAGCCATGGTGGACGAGGCCACGGAGTACATCGCCCACAGTTTCATGGAACAGCAGATGGGTCCGGCGGTGCAGATGGCCTCGAACTTCCTGGACGGCTTCGACCGTCCGGAGATAACCGTGGCCGTGCTGAGGCGCATGGGCGACTTCTACATCGAGCAGGGCTACTGGAACGAAGCCGTCGCGGCCTACACCGCATTGCTGAGCCGGGACGCCTACAGCACCGATGCCCCCTTCATTCAGGCCCGGATAGCCGCGGCATACGAGGGCTCCGGCGACATGCTGGCGGCGGTGCAGGCCAGGGAAACCCTGGTGGAGACCTACGGCAGAGTCGGCGACTGGGCTTCCCATTCCCAGGATTCCACAAGGTTCGCCGAGGTGGACTCCATCCGGGCCGCGGCCCTGGAGCAGGCCATCACCTACCATCTCTCCACCGCGGCCCAGCTGCCGGAAGACCAGGCGGGTCTCACCAGCCACTACCAGAATCTGATCTCCCGGCTGCAGACCTACCTGACGGAGTACGGCGACAGGAGGGTGGCATACGACTACCGGTTCTACCTGGGTGACGCCTTCTACGCGGTGGGTGACTACATGAACGCAGGCGATGCATATCTGGAGGTGGCCTACGACAACTCCAGCACCCAGAAACAGGAGACGGCCCTGGGCAACGCCTTCACCTCGTACTACAGCGCCTACACCCAGAGCGTCGTTCCCGACAGCGCTCTCCTGAGGGACAAGCTGAAGGAAACCGCGTACTTCTATACTTCCCACTACCCGGCCGGGCAGTACGCAGACCAGTTCCTCTTCGCCACCGCCAGCAGCTACTACAATGCGGGGGACTACGAGAACTCCAGGGAGATCTACGCCAGGATCTACAACGAGTACCCCAGGTCGCAGTACGTAGCCAGAGCCGCACGATACGTGGCCTCATCCTTCGAGGCCCAGAAGATGTACGCCGACGCGGAGCAGTGGTACGGCAGGGCGGCCGACGCCGCGGCTCTCACCGGGGAGGACCTGGGGGAGGACTTCGATCTCCTGGCCGCCAGCGCCGCCTACCTCGACGCCGAGAACCTGGCCGCCAGCGAGGATACCGCAACGCTTCTGGCCGCCGCCGCCAGGTTCGAGGAGTCCGCCCGGGCCCACCCCGGGACAGAAGTGGCCCCCAACGCCCTCTTCGACGCCGGCGAGACCTACGGCAAGGCGGGCGACCTGCTCAACGCCATCAGGGTCTTCACCGACCTGGCGAACCTCTACCCCGACAACCCGCTGGCTCCCCAGGGGCTCCTCAGGGCCGCATTCCTTGCCACCGAGGCAAAGGACTACATCCGGGCCGGAGAGACCTACCTCGAGGCCTACAACAGGTATCCAACCTCGGAGGAGATGGCCGGCGCCATCTACTCCGCGGCCCTGAGCTTCGAGGAGGGCGGCAGCGTCGACCGGGCCATGACCGTGTACGACAGGATCATCCGGGAGAGGAGCGCCAGCCCCGACGTAATGGTGACCGCCCTGGGCAAGTACGGCGACTACCTCTTCGACAGGATGGACTACCAGGGCGCCAGACTGACGTACCAGGACTGCATCACCACCTACGACAACTACCGGGAGGGGCCTGCGGCCCATCCCGCCAGGGCCGCCTTCCGGCTGGGAGAGATGGCCCGGATGAGCTACGACGCCGTGACCGTGTACGACACCCAGACCGCCACCGCCAAGACCCAGCTCAAGGTGGAGGTGGAGAACTGGTACGCCAAGTCCCTCACCTACAACGTGGACACCTGGTTCATGGCCTCCTGCGCCCGGGCGGGGGAACTCTTCGAGGACTACGCCAACGCCATAGCCTTCATGCCGCCCCCGGAGGGGCTGGACGAGGCCGGGGTGGAGGAGTTCTACAGCCAGCTCTACATTCAGATCTACGAACCGAACATGCAGAACGCGATAAACGTCTACACCACGGCCATACAGAAGGCCGTTTCCGCGGGGGTCACCAACGAGTGGGTGGAAAGGGCCGCCACCAATCTCGAGATGCTTTCCCCGGGCAGTGTCGGGGCACTGGGTCTTCCGGGATACGGGCCGCCCCCGGAACCTGAACCTGAACCGGTTCCCGAAGACACCTCAGCCCCTGAACCCGGAGGTGCGCAGTGAGGTTTTCCTGGGCGGTTCCTTTGCTGATATGCACCGCTCTCTTCGGGCAGCCCACCCAGGGAGGCGGAGCCAGGCTGGAGGGTGGCAGGCTCATTCTCGAGGAGATAACCATCCTCGGAGAACTCAGAACTCCCCAGGCGCTGTTCCTCATGCTGAAATCCACCCCCAACCTCAGCAACGTTCTGCTGAACCGCAGCTTCCTGGAGGATGTGGTCAGGCCGATCTACCCAGGGGCATTTTCCACCGAGACCAGTTTCACCGTTGACGGCTCCAGGGGGCAGCCTCTGCCCATGTGGGCCAGGTACGGCACGGTCGCCCTCCTTGGCGGGCTCAGCGCTTACAGCTATGCTACGGACAATTCGGAATCCGGTCTGATCTTCGGGGTCATGGCCGGTATGGACCTTGTAGGTAACCTGCTCTACGACTTTCTTGGTCGCTAGGGCGCCTTGAGAGGAGAGATCCAGATGCGCCTCAACCTGTTCGCTCTGCTGGTTGTCATGGTCATTCCCTTCGCGGTCTACGCCCAGCCCCCCGATTCGACTGCGGCTGACAGTCTGCAGGCGGCCGAGGGTGACTCCACCCTGGTTCCCGACACCGCCGAGGTGGTGGAGGAAATCGCTCCCGACACCGTCGAAGCGGCGGAGAACGGGGAGGAAGCCCCGGTGGAAGAGGTCAGGGGAGGCTTCTTCAGCGATTTCGCCCTTTTCTTTCGTCAGGGCGGTCCCGCCATGTGGGCTATTCTCATCTTCTTCGTGGTGGGAATCGTCATCTTCATCGAAAGGATATCCTTTCTGTTCGGCACCGCCGCGGTGAAGCCCGAGGCCTTCATGGCAAGGATAGCCGACCTGATCCGCAAGGGCAGCATCGAGGGCGCCATCGCGGAAACCACCCGCTACACGGCCCCCCTCTCGAGAATCATCGAGGCGGCGCTCCGGAACTATCGGGGCACCGAGAGGGACATACAGAACGCCGTGGACGAAATGGCCCTGGCGGAACTTCCCAGGATCAACTCCCGGATAAGCTACCTGGCCATGCTGGCCAACGTCTCCACCATGGTCGGGCTGCTGGGAACCATCTTCGGTCTGATCGCGGCCTTCGCGGCGGTGGCTGCGGCTGACCCGGAACAGAAGAGCCTGATGCTGGCCAACGGTATCTCCCAGGCCATGAACACCACCGCCTTCGGCCTCATCAGCGCCATTCCATTGCTCATCGTCCACTCGGTGCTCACCTCCCGGGCCGACAAGCTGGTGGACCAGATAGACCGTTACAGCGTCATGGTGATGAACATGCTGGCCGCCGCCAGGAAGGGTGACTGATGGCCAAGGCGGCATCCGGAAGAAGCAGACGGATCAAGCACGAGGCCGAGCTGGACATGCTTCCGGTGATGAACCTCTTCTGCTGCATCATTCCGTTCCTCCTGCTCAGCGCGTCCTTCCTGGAGATAACGGTGATAAGCATGAGCGGAACCGAGGGAGTGACCGCTGGCGGCGCCGGGGCGACCGCCAACCTGATGCGCTCCGAGGAGGACAGGCTGCAGCCGAAGATCATCATCACCGAGGAGGAGATGTTCATCGGAACCTCCGCCGGAACCGTTCACGTCAGCTATTCCTTCCAGGAGGACCGGGACACTAACAGCGACGGCGTGTACGACACCCGGGTGACCTCCTTCCACTGGGATTCCCTGGCCACCCAGATCAACGAGGTTCACGATCTTCTCTCGGAGAGCTATCCCCAGATCACCTTTCGCAAGATCATCATCCTCACCGTGGAGGAGACCAGGTACGAGAGCATCATCCGGGCAATAGACATCGCAGGAGCCGCCGGATTCGACCAGCCCGGGCTTCAGGTGGCCCCCTCGGCCTCGGTGGCCAGCGCCATGGGAGGTCAGCGATGAGCGCTCCCTCCAAGAGGCATGTACCGGTGCTGCTGGGATCGGGGAAGTCCAAAGCCATAGCCAGGGCCGGTGATCAGAAGGCCGCTCTGAACCTCACCTCAATGATAGACATGTTCACCATCCTGGTGGTCTTCCTTCTGAAGAGCTATTCCGCCGAAGGGGCCATCGTCACCATCAGCGACGCCCTCACTCTGCCCAAGGCCAGGTCCGAGAGCAGGATGGAGATGAAACTGGAGATCCAGGTGAACAACCAGGTGATAGTGGTGGACGGAGACCCGGTGGTGGCGGTCAACCGGGATCTCACATCCACCGGCGGCTCCATCCGTCCGCTGGTGGTGCGCCTCAGGGATCACCTGGAATATTCGAGGAGCGTCCGGGGTACCATCACCGAGGAGGAGATGAAGATCAACATCCAGGGTGACCAGGGTATTCCGGCGATTCTTCTCCAGAGGGTCATGGCCAGCTGTACCGAAGCCGGATTTACCAGCCAGAACCTGGCGGTCATCAAGGATGAAACCGTCGGCGAGGGTGAGGAGGAATGATGGCCCAGGCAGCGGAAGAGAAAAAGGTTCTGGCCGTCGCCGTCATGAGGGACGGCAAGGTGGTGAACAAGATGCTGCCGGGGGATTCCCCGGTGAGGCTCGGTTCCGGCTACAATAACAGCATAGTGGCGGAGGCCCCGGGTATTCCCGATTCCATGGAGTTCATAAGGCCCGGTCCGGAACGGGACGCATGGGAACTCAGGCTGTCCGACAGCATGGAGGCGGTGATAACCTCCGCAGACGGGTCGAAACTCACCTTCAGCCATCTCAAGGGGCTTGGAATATTCTCCAACGACTCCGACGGCAACTACATTCTGCACGTGCGCTACGGCGACCAGGGAGCGGTGAACGCGGGTCCCTTCGTGATACACTTCGGATTCATAGCCCCCCCGGCGAAACCCGCACCCCAGAAACCCGCGAAGAAGAAGGAGCCCGAGAAGGCTCCCGAGCCGGAGGAAAAACCCGACTCCCGCCGGCTCAAGCTGACTGTGGAGGGGCCCGAAGGCAAGCGCGACCTATGGCCCAACGCCGGGATAATGACCATCGGCGAGGGCGACTACAACACGGTCTCGGTGAAGCACGCCGGGCTTCCCAAGATACACACCCTGCTGGAACCCGCGGGGAACCGTTACATCATGAACCTTCTGCCGGAGATAAAGGGCGGTGTTGAGGTGAAGGGGAGCGTGATTCCCTTCAGCACCCTGATCGAGCGGAAGATGATCCGGCAGGAGAAGGAGGGAGCTCCCTATGTCTGGGAGTTCGATAAGAGCGTTCAAGGCGTCTTCTCGGTGGGCGGCGTCGAGGTTTTCTTCGGGTTCGCCGACCCGCCGCCTGAAATCCTGAAGCCCAAACCCAAGCGGGAACCGGAACCGGTCGCCCCCGAGGAAAGGGCGCAGCCGGCGGTGTACGACTGGGCCTCCTTCGCCACGAGACCTCACGAGGAGACGGCCTTCGAGGAGATAAGCACCGAGAACCAGAAGTACAAGGTGATGCTGGGTATCGGTCTTGCGGTGGCGCTTCTGCTGGGGGCCGTTACGGACCGGCTGATTCTGGTGGTCAAGGAGTCCAAGGCCCAGATCCTTCGCAGGGCTCCCAGCGCCCGGGTGGCCTCCCTGGCGGAAACCCCTCCTCCCACCGAGGAAATTGGCATAGGCGAGGAGATAATAGGCGACATGCCCTCCGCTCAGGTGGCCAGCACCGGCGGCGGGGAGGGTCCTTCGGGTCCCGTGGGAGCCGCGGCCGGGGCATCCGCAGCCGAGGACGTGCTGCAGAGCATCGGATTCGCAGCCTACGGCACCGGAGCCGCCGGCGGCGGAGCCGGTTTCGTGGGAGACCTTCAGAGCGCCGCGTCCAGCGGGATAGGCCTGGCCTCGGGAACCTCGGGGCAGGCGCTGCTGGCCGGAGCCGGAGGCGGAGGATCCGGAGGCATCGCCGGCCTGATCGGGTCCGGCGGAGGCGTGGCCTCCAGCGCCGAGACGGTGAGTTCAAGCCAGATGGAGGCGGTTCACCAGGCGGCCCAGGTTACCTTCACCGCCTCAGCCTCCGGCGAGGCCATAGATCTGGGTTACAGGAACATGTCCGAGATCAGGCAGAGGCTCAACGTGATGAAGATGCGGATACAGACCGCCTACGAGAGCCTTCTTCGAAACGACCCCACCGCAGGCGGAACGATCAACATCAGCTTCTCCATCACCCCCGGCGGAACGGTGACCGGGGTCTCGGTGAGCTGCCCCGGGTCCCTGTCCAGCCTGCAGGCAACGGTTACCAGCGCGGTGAACAGCCTCAACTTCGGTCCCGCACCGGAACAGACATCCAACCTTCCCGTTACGGTTCCGGTGCGCCTGGTTCCTCCGCAGTAGCACGGAACGCCCGCCCCGGCCGTAAGAGCCGGGGCGGGCATCTTCCCCCGGGAGTCCGACCCGCGGACCGTTCCATGGAGAGAGTCTATCCGGCCGACAGGAGGGCGGGCCGTCCGATGCTGGGCGCCAGCCCGGCGGCCACCGCCATCGGCTGCCCATCCACGTTGGCTGACATCCTACATGAAGCCCACGGCTTGGCGGGTATCTGGCCGGACCTTTCCCCGGGGCTGGTTCTGGTGATTTCCGGCATGCCGCTCGCCCGTCGGGTAAGGGTCACCGGAGCCCGCTCAATAGCCGAGATCGCCCGCCGGTGTTTCGGACCCGGATTCGGTACGGCCGTCCCGGTCTGCCTCGCGGAGTTTGCCCGGTTCGCCCTGATGACCCCGGACTGGGCGTCACTGTTGCGCGGGGTCATTGGATTGCCCGGGGTTCCCGGGGTGTCGTGCACCGCTGCGTCCTGTCCGGTCTGAACCGCCCTGGGAGGCCAGAAGGCGTGATCAGCTTCGAAATCGCGGGCCGCGGGGAAAAGGGTATCAGAAGAGCCTGCCCAGGTACGCGTACCAGGAGGACGACCCGGTGAACTCCTTCCCGGTTTTATCGAGAAGATCCGGGTCCGGGTGGTCGAGGCATTCCTGGCACAACCTCCCCAGGGGATGTGACCGTAACCTTTCGGGCAGAGCGTCGAACTCCCTTCTGCTTCCGTGCGCCAGGGCGTAGAACGCCATGGCCAGGGCTTCCCAGTCTTCCCTGGTTGTTCCGTGCCCGGCCCATGGTGAATCAGGGGGATTCGAGGTCAACGAGCGCATCCCGGATTCCTGGGATCATTTCCGTTTCACCGGCGGCTTCCAGGACTTCAGCAAGCCGGTCCAGAGCGGCGGCGTACCGCTCCCGGGTCACCGGAGAATTTCCGGGGTACCCGTTCAGGGCGCAGTTGTGCAGGAGGTCCCCGGAAAGGTTGAATCCCGCGTCATAGTAGTCCTCCAGGAGTTCCACCGTCTCCTGCGGAGAGCGCCCGGCCTCCAGTTCCCGGTCAGCCATTGCCGTCCCCGCGGTCAGGAGCACCGTGCACATCTCCGCCGGGCATGTGTTCGAAGCCGGGTACATGACCTCCCAGGCCCGGAAGAGCACCCCCGGGTAGTCCAGGGAATCCAGAGCTTCTGCCATGTCATCCAGGGCTTCGACGTAGGCGTCATGGCCTTCCCCCGAAATCAGGGCGAAGCGGGGTTCCACGGTGAACCGGGCCAGGTAGTAGTTGGCGGTGGAAGGATACTGGGAGTACACCATGAGCACTCCGGTCCCGGGATCGAAGACCGCATGGCTCTTGGCGGGGTTGAGAAGCCCAGGGAATAAGACGTATTCCGTGGTGTCGCCGTCGGCGCTCAGGGCCACCGAGTTGCCGGCCGACTGGAAATCCATCCAGACCAGGTATACGGGGTTCTCCGAGGGATACCCGGAAACCTCGATACACGGACTGAACGCCTGAAGCACCGCCATTGCCGGTAAAGCGATCATATCATGCTCCTCCCCCGGATTCTCCTGTTCTAAGTTTCATCAGGTCCCGGCGGAGTTTCATCCGCGCGGGCTCCGCCTGTTCCAGAACTTCCCGGTACCTGTGAAAGTCCAGCAGATCCACGTTCCTCAGGTCAGGTTCCACCAGAATGTCCGGAGGACGCCTGATCATCTTCTCCACGATAATGCTGCGCTGCATTATGTTGAAAGTTTCCAGGACCGCTCTCACCGCCCCAGGTGTCTTACCGTCCTCCGGTTCCTCAAGCCTTCCCATGACGTTCACGGCGATGATCAGGTCGCATCCCTCCAGAACATCGTGGGGGACGGGATTCACGCATCCCCCGTCGATCAGGGTTCTGCCGCCGGACCTCACCGGGGAGAAAATTCCGGGGAGCCCCATGCTGGCCTTGATGGCCCGGTGCAGGTCGCCGCTTCGGAACACCACCTGGGAGGATGTCCAGAAGTCCGCGGCCACAACCTTCAGGGGAATGGCCAGCTCCTCGAAGGTTTCCTTTCCGATCCTTCGGCATAGGAAATCCACGAAGGCGTCGCCTTTGATGAGCCCCTTTCCCAGGAAGTCTATGTCAAGGAGTTTCAACCAGGAGATGGAGTCGCGCCGGGCTATGATCTCCCTGAGGACATCCCCTTCACCGGCAAGGAGTTCCAGAACTCCTTGCCTGATCTCCGAGGCCGGGGCGCCCGAGGCGTAAATAGCCCCGAAGACGGCTCCAATGCTGGTGCCGGCGATCGCGCAGGGCCTGACGCCGAACTCGTCCAGGGTCTCGAGAACCGGAATGTGGGCAAGCCCCCGGGCTCCCCCCCCTCCCAGGGCAAGACCCACTTTCAACGCCCGCTCCCGATCAGCGGCGTCTGCATCGGAAGACCAGCACATCGGTGGTGGGGTCCCCTGCCGGACCTGCCCCCTGGGGCTCCCAGGTCATTTCCGCGGCTTCGAGAACCGCTGACAGCAGGGCCACACTCTCCCGTCTGACCATGACCAGGGGCTCCCTGTGATCGAAAAGCCTCAACGCCGAGTACAGGTCGCGGGTTGTGGAAGCATGCATGACAGGGGTTCCCGCGATTATCAGGGGCGCCAGTTCCTGGGGCTGCTCCCAGGAAGTGGCGATCACCGGGACACCCTGACGGTCGGCGATATCCAGCAGCTCGTCCCCCCGGACCCTTCTGGCAGCCAGCAGGGACATGGAAGCGGCGGTAGCCAGCACTCCAGCGGCTACAGCCCAGCCTGTCAGCCTGGAATGACCGGGAACAGGAGGGGCCAGACACAGCAGCAGGAAGAGCGGCATGCCGTGCCTGAACCCCCAGGCTACGTCCTCGGCGTGCATGGGGCTCATCAGGCACAGCATCGCCACCGCCCCGGCGGCGGCGGCGTACAGCGTTCCTCGGGAAGGGGCCGCCAGCCAGAGCAGCGGAAAGATCAGAAGAGGGTTTTGTACGTCCATGGTGTCAGTGGAGCGGAGACCCCGGAAAAACAGCGCGATCATGGGAATCAGGGACAGAGCCATCCCCGCCCGTGCCGATAAGACACCCGCGGCGGTGCCGGCCCGGACCCTGGAGAACCCCCAGAGCCCCCATAGAACGGATCCGAGAATGAGCCCGTCCGTCCGGTAGCCGGGCATGGCGTTGATGAACGCTCTTCGAAGGATTACCCAGCGGTTCTGCAGCCAGGAGCCTTCCGTGGTTCCATAGATGAGGCTCTGGGTTCCGCTCGAAGCCAGGTGGGTCCCCAGCCAGCTTCCTGTAAGGGTTCTCTGAAGCAGCAGGTACAGGGCCGCACAGAGAGCGGCGGCCAGGAAGAATCCCTTCGTCGTGGGTTTCCGGTGTGTCATGAACAGCATGAGAGGCAGGGCGAAGACCGTTTCGACCCTCATGGCGGCTGCCAGGGCGGAAGCCAGGAGGGCGGCGGTCAGCAGGCCTCTTCGGAGCAGCATCAATCCTGCCAGAACCAGGAGCAGGGCCATGCCGTGGGAGAAGAAGGTCAGGCTGTAGAATGGGACGGGAACCGTAAGGAAGGCCAGGAGAAGGCTGGTCCGCCGGGAGTGGCCCAGGGACCGGAGCATCCCCGAGAGCATAACAGCCAGGACGGTGCCGCCGATGAGGACCGGGACGTAAATGCCCCTCTGGCCGAAAACCGCGTAGAAAGGCACCGCCGACAGGGCCAGCAGGGGTGAGTACTGGCTGTAAAGGCGGCCGTCCCTGATGAAGCCGTACTGCCCGGGAAGGGGCCTGAGCCTTTCCATTAGGGCCGGATCGTCCACCAGTCCGCTGCCAGGGTACGGCAGGGCCGGAGGTATGCCGGCGCCGGTCAGGGCAAGGGCATGGGTCTGAAGGAAACGGTTCGCCTCGTCCATGCACCAGAAGGATTCTGCCGGGAGTACCGCCCAGATGACCGCCAGCCCGAGGGCCGGGATCAGCACCGGCGCAATGGCCGCGGCCGCGGGATGTATCCTCATGCCGGCCCTTCCGGTGGCCGTTCAGGGCGTCGGATGACCGGCGCCCCGGAAGCGTTCCAGCTGGTTCTGCAGGTAGGGGTTTTCCGGGTCCAGCTCGAGAGCCCCGGTTCCCCACTCGGCGGCTTCTCCGGGCCTGCCGAGCCGGAAGAGGATCTCCGCTACGGTGTCCATGATGTTGGGATCGCCTGGCTCCAGGGAGTCGGCTTCCAGGGCAAGCTCCAGGGCCCGCTCCAGCTCCAGGCCCGCCATGGCCATGGACCATGCGACCGAGTTCTTCATCCATCCCTCGTCGTAGTCCTGCATGGACATTCTGTACAGGATGGCCTCCGCCCGGACGCCTGTGTATTGCTCCATCATGTTCAGGGGCTCCCACCAGTGAAGGTAGAGCCTTCGAAGCTCCGTGACCGCCTCGGGGTTGTCAGAGACCTGGATGTCCACGAGGATGTCGGTGTTTCCCTGATGGCCGGCGTTCTCCCGAACCACCAGGATCGCCGCCGACTGCCTGCCCCGGCTGTCGCCGCCGGCGTCCTCCCCGGCCTTCAGCGCCTCCAGGAGCCTGAAGGCCAGGACATCCCCGGGGTCGGCCAGAAACGCCTGCTCCATGGCGTACACCACCTCCGGACCCGTGAGGATGTTTCCCTGAATGGCGTAGCCGGGTCCGGTGACGCCGCCCGCCCAGTCCAGGGTCGCGACGCCGGTGAAGGATGCGGAGTTGCCCCGGGAGTCAACCACCCCGAGCTGCCTCTGTTCCGCCAGGGAGTCGGCCGAGGTGAGCAGGGCGATAACCTCCTCCGCCGATCCGCCCTCCTCCAGGAGCCTGAGCCCCTCCGGGCCGTAGAAGAGGTTGGCCCAGGCCTGGGTGGCCACCGCTCCGACCCCGGCCCTCGCCCATGGAACCATCTGTCCTACGAAGGGGACCTTCGAAGCCACGGCAATGCCCCATTCACCGGTATCGGGATCGTGGGCCACGATGGAGAAGGTGCTCAGCAGCGCAAGGATAAGAATCATGACACCCCGCCTCTCAACCCAGCAGCAGGATGCTGCCCGCCATCACCGCCATTCCGGCCGTCAGGCCGATGATGCAGAGGTGGTGCTCTCCGTGTTCCTCGGCGGTGGGGAGGAGCTCGTCGAGACTGATGTAGACCATGATGCCAGCCACCCCGGAGAGCATCCAGCCCAGAACGTTTCCGGTGAAGAACGCCCGAAGGAAGAGGAAGCCGATAAGGGCTCCCAGGGGTTCCGACAATCCCGAGATGAAGGACCAGCGGAAGGCCTTCCTCCTGCTGCCTGTGGAGCAGTAGATGGGGGCGCTTATGGCGATGCCCTCGGGTATGTTGTGGATGGCGATGGCCACCGCGATGGCAACCCCCAGGCGGGGTTCCTGAAGGGCGACTGCGAAGGTGGCCAGCCCCTCCGGGAAGTTGTGCACCGCTATGGCGATGGCGCTGAAGACTCCCAGCCTGTGAAGGTTCTTGCCGCAGATGCTGGAATGCACCTCGTGGGGGTTCTCGAACTCGGGAACCAGCATATCGATGACGGCCATCAACGCCATTCCCAGGAAGAAGCCGGCGGTCATCCGGGCGGTGGAGCCTCCGTCGCCGAAGCCCGCGGTCAGGAAGGAATCCCTGGCGCCGGGCATTATCTCCATGAAGGAGACGTAGACCATCACCCCGGCGCTGAATCCCAGAGCCACCGCCAGGAACCTGGCGCTGGTGTTTTTCGAGAGAAAGGAGATTAGGCTGCCTATTCCGGTGGCCAAACCCGCCAGACTCACCATGCAGAAGGCTGTCCAGAAATTCGCCGTGTTCATGTCCACGCTCCGGGGTTTTCCCGAACATACAAAAAAGCCCGGGACCCGAGGGCCCCGGGCTTCCGGGACATTCTAGTACATGTCGCCCATGCCGCCGCCGCCTCCGGGGGCCGGCTTCTCGGGCTCGGGAATCTCCACCACGATGGCCTCGGTGGTGATCAGGAGCCCGGCGATGCTGGCCGCGTTCTGAAGCGCGGTTCTGGTGACCTTGGTGGGATCCACGATGCCCGCCTGGAACATGTCCACGTACTCGCCGTTGGAAACGTCTATGCCCCAGGAGGTGTCCATGCTGCGGACCTTCTCCACCACGATGGCGCCCTCCATGCCGGCGTTGAGCACCAGCTGGCGCACCGGCTCGGAGAGAGCCCTGCGGATGATCTCGGCGCCCACCTTCTCGTCGCCCTGAAGGGCCAGGGCGGCCACCGCCTGCTCGCAGCGGATGAGGGAGGTGCCGCCGCCGGGGATGATTCCTTCCTCCACCGCTGCGCGGGTGGCGTGAAGGGCGTCCTCGACCCGGGCCTTCTTCTCCTTCATTTCCGTCTCGGTGGCGGCGCCGACGTTGATCCTGGCGACCCCGCCGGCCAGCTTGGCCAGCCTTTCCTGAAGCTTCTCGCGGTCGTAGTCGCTGGTGGTGTCCTCGATCTGCTTGCGAATCTGCTTGATTCTGCCCTGGATGGCCTCGGTGGTGCCGCTGCCCTCGATGATGGTCGTGTTGTCCTTGTCGATCTTAACCATGCCGCAGGCGCCCAGGTCGTTCAGAGTGATGTTCTCCAGCTTGATGCCCAGGTCCTCGGTGATGGAGCGCCCGCCGGTGAGGACTGCGATGTCCTCCAGCATGGCCTTGCGGCGGTCGCCGTAGCCCGGAGCCTTGACTGCGGCCACCTGAAGCATTCCCCTGACCTTGTTAACCACCAACGTGGCCAGGGCCTCGCCCTCCACGTCCTCGGCGATGATCAGCAGGGGGCGGCTCATCTGGGCGATCTTCTCGAGGACCGGAAGAAGGTCCTTCACGTTGGAGATCTTCTTCTCGTGGATGAGGATGTAAGGTTTGTCCAGAACAACTTCCATGGACTCGGCGTCGGTTACGAAGTAGGGGCTGAGGTAGCCGCGGTCGAACTGCATTCCCTCCACCACGTCCAGGGTGGTGTCCATGCTCTTGGCTTCCTCGACGCTGATGGTGCCGTCCTTGCCCACCTTCTCCATGGCGTCGGCGATGATCTTGCCGATCTCCTCGTCGTTGTTGGCGCTGATGGCGGCGACCTGGCGGATCTCCTCCTTGCCCTTCACGTCCTCGCTGAGTTCCTTGAGGTGGGCTACAACCGCTTCCACGGCCTTGTCCACGCCCCTCTTGAGGGCCATGGGGTTGGCCCCGGCGGTGACGTTCTTGAGGCCCTCCCTGTAGATGCACTCCGCCAGGAGGGTGGCCGTGGTGGTGCCGTCTCCGGCGATGTCGCTGGTCTTGGACGCCACCTCACGGATCAGCTGAGCTCCAATATTTTCGAACTTGTTGGGGAGTTCGATCTCCTTGGCGACGGTGACGCCGTCCTTGGTGATGGTGGGGCTGCCCCACTTCTTCTCGAGAACCACGTTGCGGCCCTTGGGGCCCAGGGTCACCTTGACCGCTCTGGAAAGCTGCTCGACGCCCGCAAGTATATGCTGCCTGGCGTCCTGGTCGAACTTCAGTTCCTTCCCTGCCATTTTTCTGCTCCCTACTTGTCGAGAACGGCCAGGATGTCTTCTTCCCGGACGATCACGTACTCTTCGCCGTCAATCTTGACCTCGGTGCCGGAGTACTTGCCGATGAGGATCCTGTCGTTGACCTTGACCACCGGGGTCATGAACTCGCCGGAGTCGTTGCGCCTGCCGGCGCCCACGGCCTTGACGGTTCCCTCGAGAGGTTTCTCCTTGGCGGTGTCCGGGAGGACTATTCCACCCTTCACCGTTTCGACGGGCTCTTCCCTGAGTACGAGAACCCTGTCGAAGAGGGGGCGCACCTTCACTTCTGCCATCTTCCCATTCTCCTTTCGCGGATCGTGAAGCATTCTCAAACCACGCCGGGCTCGTTCCGCACAGCCCGCAGCTTTGCGAACAACACATAAGCAATGATGATGCCACTTGCGGGGCGTCCACTCATTTTTCTCATAAAACCATGATACACAATACAAAAAGTACTCCCCGCCTGCGGGGTCGGAGTGGTCTTCCGGAACGCCCGGCTTCCTCAGTGTCACTTTGGCGCAGGATTGGTCTGCCGGGGTTCCCTTATATTTCCGGGCGTGGAGCGAACAACAGGCCGGGAGGCTTTCATGAATGATCCAGTGGTGATCGGGGATGCGGGAGCGGACCTGGAAGGCGTGGCCAGGGTGGCGGACGGAGCGCCGTTCACCCTTTCCGCAGACGCCGTGTCTGCCCTGGAATGGGGCAGGAAGGCGGTGGAGGCCATCCTGGACTCCGGAAAGGCAATCTACGGGGTCAACACCGGGTTCGGCAGACTGGCCAGTACCGTGGTGGAAGGAGAGGCCCTGGCGGACCTCCAGCGGAACCTCCTTTTGAGCCACTCCTGCGGAACGGGGCCCCTGCTTTCCCGGGAGCAGGTCAGGGTGATGGTCTTCCTTCGGGCGGCTTCCCTGGCCAGGGGAAGAAGCGGTGTCAGACCCTGCGTGGTGGAGCACCTCCTGGCGCTGGGGAACGGGCGGGTCTACCCTGCCGTGCCTTCCCAGGGTTCCCTGGGGGCATCCGGGGACCTGGCGCCCCTGGCCCACATGTGCCTGCCTCTGATAGGGGAAGGGGAATGCGTAACCGATTCCGGAGAGATTGTTTCCGGCGCGGAAGCCTTGGAAATGCTGGGAATCGGGCCATTGACCCTGGCTGCGAAGGAGGGGCTGGCCCTGATCAACGGAACCCAGTTCATGACATCCCTGCTGTCCCTGGCGGTCCTGGAGGCCAGAAACCTCATGGATGCCGCGGACTCCGGGGCGGCATTGACCCTGGAGGCGCTTCTGGGAACCGACGCCGCCCTTGACCGGGAGCTGCTGGAACTCCGTCCCCACCCGGGCGCTCTGGAATCCGCCCGGAGAATCAGGGAAAAACTGGAGGGTTCGGAGGTTCTCCGCAGCCACCGGGATTGCGGAAGGGTTCAGGACGCCTACTCTCTCCGATGCACCCCCCAGGTGCACGGGGCATGCCGGGACGCCCTGGAATACGTTCTGGAGACGGTCCGCCGGGAACTGGTCGCGGTGACCGACAACCCGCTGATCATGAGCGACGGACGGGTCGTAAGCGGCGGGAACTTTCACGGACAACCGCTTTCCATGGCGGCGGACCATCTGAAGACCGTGGCGACGGTGCTCGCCAACATATCCGAGAGGAGGACGGAACGGCTTCTGAATCCCGACCTCTCGGGCCTGCCCGCATTCCTGGCCCGGGAACCGGGGACCAACTCGGGGCTGATGATCGCCCAGTACACAGCCGCTTCGCTGGTTGGAGAGAACAAGGTGCTGGCCCATCCAGCGTGCGTGGACAGTATTCCCGTCAGCGGAAGCCAGGAGGATCACGTTTCAATGGGCGCCGCGGCGGTTCGCCAGGCCGCCTTGTCCGTAAGGAACGCCGTCCACGTGCTGGCCACGGAACTGGTGTGCGCCGTCCAGGCCCACGGATTCCTGGACAGGGGAGCCATGGGGGCCGGCAACCGTGAGACCCGGCGGATTGTGGAAATGGTGTTCGAACCCATGGACCGGGACAGAAGGTTCGCCGGGGACATAGAAGCGGTTGCCCGGATGATCAGGCAGGGGTGTTTCAGCTGAGAGCGGCCGAGACCGACGGCTTCCTGGTATACGTGCGAACAAGCCCCCTGCGGCCGTGCAACACCCCGGGAGACTCGTCAGCGAGGATGAATCCCGACTTCTCCAGAACCCGGCAGGAACCCGGGTTGTCCCGGTGTGCGATTCCCAGGATTCCATCCGGACGGAAACGGCTCAGGGCCCAGTCGGTGACCGCCGTCACCGCTTCCGTGGCCAGCCCTTCGCCGCACCGGCGCGATTCCATGGCATAGCCCACCTCGACAAGCCCCCGGAGGGGGCTGAGCCCCACATGGCCCGCCAATTCCCGGGTGTCCGCCAGGCAGACCCCGAGGACGAAGGGGGCCTTTACCGGGTCAGCGGGACGGGAATTCCACCGAACCAGCCGTCGGACGGCCTTCAGGGCTGCCTCCTCATCGGTGTACACCTGGTCGGGGAGCCATCGGGCATAATTCTCCTCAAGGCTTAACAACATCACCCTTGAAGCGTCGCCGGCGCGGAACCGGCGATAGAAAAGCCTCTGGGAAGGCGGGGGCAGGGCCGGGGCATTCACCGGTCAGGCTTCGTACAGGCCCGGGTCCCGGTGGGGCCGGCTGGAAGGGGTTGCTCCGGATCCTTCATCGTCGCCGAATCCCATGGCCTCCAGTTCCCGCTCGACTTCCTCCGGGCTTTCTCCGGCTTCCAGACGCCCCAGGGCGTGCTCCAGCTCGGGGCCCAGTTCCTCGCCCATCCGGTCGGCCATTTTCCTGACCGCTCTGGCCATGGCCCTGGGGTCGCTCTCGTCCAGACCCGTCAGGTCGTCGGCCATCCGGTCCAGCTCTCCGTCGTCCGACCGTCCGTCGGTGGTGCTGAACCGGCTCATGACCCGGGTAAGCCCTCCGGTTCCGCACCTGGGGCATACCGGAGCCTTCCCGCCGGCGGTCGTCTTCACCAGGAACTGGTAGATAGTGTTACAGTTTCCGCAATGATACTCGTATATGGGCATTACCGAGCCTCCAGACCCAGGGATGATACAAAAACACCACTGCCCTCCGGGAGCCCGACGGCTTCCGCCACCACTGGACACTTGACAACGAAGGAGTGGTGGATTCTGGGATCACCCGAACCCCAGAGACCCTCCAGATTGCCCTGTCCCTTGGCCAGCACCAGGTCGCTGTTCCTGAAGACCCGCAGGGCATCCTCGGAAAGCAGGGATGGAATCACCGATGGCACGTCGCTGCCGCTGTCCACGATATCGGCGTACCGATGGAGCCCCGCCTGCAGGGCATCCCTCCGGGTGGCGTCGTTCATCACCGGCAGCGGCCTGACCATGTAGAACACCTTTCCGGAGTAACCCGACAGCTCCAGGAAGAGCCTGTCCATCACCGTCTCTCCGGCGTTGTCCCCGAGGATGAGCAGGGAGGACGCCGACTCCAGGGCCTTCAGGAAAAACCGTCTTCCGTCCCGGGCCAGGGGATTCCCGAGCATCTCCGCCAGCCGCTCCGGAGAGGGAATCCAGTTGCCCTGGGCGGGATCCACAAGGTTGCACCAGGTGGCCGCCGCCAGGGCTCCCATGGCAGGCTCGCCCGAGGCCTTCAGGGCTCCCCTGAGCGCCGGAAGCCTCTTAAGGAGCTCCTTGGTGAAGTGCCTTTTTTCCTCCAGGAAGATGTCCGCCTCACCGGCGGCATTCCTCAGAGACTTCCACGCTTCCGCCCCGGCCTCGGGAGGGGAGAATCGATCCCCGAGCCTTTCGACGATGGACTGAAGATACCCGTCCAGGGACTCCGGGGGAAGACCGGCCCTGTGCAGGAATCCCTGGAACCCCCGCCTGAAGCAGAGACCACAGCGGACCGGATCAGGACTGAAGCCCGGCAATACCCGATTCCCTCAGGAACATCCGGTGGATACGACGGTCGTCGGTGAGTTCCGGATGGAAGCTGCAGAGCCAGACGCTACCCTGGCGGATCATGACCGCCCCCTCCCTGACCGACGCCAGTACATCCGCTTCAGGTATCAGGGGAAACAGCAGCGGGGCCCTGATGAAAACACCGGGGTAAGGGGAATCGAGCCCCCGGACCGTCAGGTCCTCCCGGAAGCTGGCAACCTGCCGCCCGAAGCTGTTTCTCTCAGCCCGCACGTCAACGGCTTCAAGGCTGGGCTGGTCAATCGGGTGTTCCTTTTCCGTCACCTCTCTGGCAAGAAGCACCGCCCCGGCACAGGTGCCGAGAACCGGCAACCCCTTGCGGACAGCCAGTTTCAGGGGCTCGAACAGTCCCCATCGGGCCATGAGAAGCACCAGCGTCGTGGACTCCCCCCCGGGAAGCACCAGGGCGTCGATGTTCCGGAGCTGTTCAGGGGAGCGTATGTAAGCCACCCTGTGTCCCAGGGATTCCAGCATGACCCCATGTTCGGCCACGCCGCCCTGAAGGGCGGCCACCCCGATGGTTGCCATCACCAGCCCCGTTGGGCCAGACGATCCTCTTCGGGAAGCGTACTCACGTTTATTCCAACCATGGCTTCGCCAAGCCCCCGGGAGACCTGGGCTATGATGTCGGGCCTGTCGAAACGGCTCACGGCCTCCACGATGGCCCTGGCCCTCTTCTCGGGGTTGCCGCTCTTGAAGATGCCGCTGCCCACGAACACGCCGTCCATGCCAAGCTGCATCATCATGGCCGCATCCGCCGGAGTGGCGATGCCCCCGGCGGCGAAGTTCACCACGGGAAGGGTCCGGTGTTCGTGGACATGTTTCACCAGTTCGTAGGGAGCGCCCAGAGCCTTGGCCTCGGCCATCAGCTCCTCAGGCGCCAGGGAGGCGATTCTTCTAATGTCTCCCAGAACCTGTCGGGCGTGTCTGACGGCCTCCACCACGTTTCCGGTGCCCGCCTCCCCCTTGGTGCGGATCATGGCGGCACCCTCGGCGATCCGCCGGAGCGCTTCCCCTAGGTTCACCGCCCCGCAGACGAAGGGGATCCTGAAGGAGGCCTTGTTCACGTGGTGTCGCTCGTCGGCCGGGGTGAGGACCTCCGACTCGTCCACGAAGTCCACCTCCAGGGCTTCAAGCACCTGGGCCTCCACGAAGTGGCCTATTCTGCACTTGGCCATGACCGGAATGGTGACCGCCTTCTGTATCGCGGTGATTACGTCCGGGTCGGACATTCTGGCCACTCCGCCCTGGGCCCGGATGTCCGCCGGGACCCTCTCCAGGGCCATGACCGCCACCGCTCCGGATTCCTGGGCGATGACCGCCTGCTCAGGGGTTACCACGTCCATAATCACGCCGCCCTTGAGCATCCTGGCGTGGCCGGCCTTGACTTCCCATCCCCCTTCGTCTCTCGTGAAACTCATTTTCGTTCCTTATCCCCCGGACTCCTCCAGGTATTCCAATTCCCGGCACTGAAGGAGACCGAGCCTGTAAAGCAGGCCCTCCTCCCTGGTCGGCCAATCCTCCCGGGCCTCTTCCCCGAACAGGGCAAGGGATCCGCGGTACCAGTCCACGCAGGCGGCCGCCGCCTTAAGGCATCTGGACATCTCACCGTTCCGGGCCCAGTATTCCTCCGGCACCCTGTCCAGGGCGGTTTCGGCCCGGATCAGCGCGAAGGTCATCTCCAGAAGGCTTCCGCCCCCGGGGGCCACGGGACTGGCGGGAGAGCCGGCCACCCATCCGTCCATCAGGGCGGCGGTCTGCCGGCTGAACCCCTCGAACCTTCCCGATGCCGCCAGAAGCGCGGTTACCGCAAGTACAGCAGCCATGCCGCGAATATAGACCTCCGGCCCGGCGGATTCAATACCGCACTTCCCAAAGCATCGCCGATCCTACATAATTCAAAGCGTATTTTTCCGGAAGGAGTCACTCTTGCGGGTATGCACCGGGCTTCTGTTAGTGGCCGCCCTGTCGCTGGCGGATCCCTGCGCCGATCTCCTGTCCCGGGGGGTGCCAGCCCGGTCCGCCGCGGTGGAGGACGGGGTATTCCTGGTGGAGATCGCCGGAAGCCTTTCCCAGGGTGACAGCCTGCTGAAGCACTACGGCGGAACCTTTTTCCTGATGCTGGACAGCATCTCCGCGGGATGGCCCCTGACGGGGCTGGAAGTGCGCATTCCGGGATCCGCCCTGATCATCTTTCCCGAGGACGTGATGGAGGCCATGAGCCTTCTCGGGCAGAGCGCCGGCGAGGATGCACTCGCCTCCTGGGTCCTTGAGCACACCTGGGTGGTGGACTCCCCGGAGCCCTAGACTCCGCCTCTCCCCATGAGCATTACCGGAAGGGTCTTCATGACCAGCCTGAAGTCCAGGCTGTACGACATGTCTATGGTGTAGAGGAAGTCCAGGAACTGGGCGTGGTCGAAGGGAAGCCGGCTTCTCCCGTAAACCTGCCAGATCCCGGTGAGCCCCGGTTTCACGGTGAACCGCCGCTTCTGCCAGTTCCTGTAGAACTCCAGTTCGTAAGGTATGCAGGGCCGGGGACCAACCAGGGTCATCTCCCCCCGAAGGACGTTTATCAGCTGGGGCAGCTCGTCCACGGAGGTCTTCCGCAGGAGCCTTCCCACGGGGGTTATCCTGCTCTTCTGATCCAGCTTGAAAGAGTCCGGCTTCCCCGAGGAGTGCCCGCGGGCGTACCTGGCGAAGTATTCCCTGTGCTCCCGGGAACCTCTGCCGGATTCGTCGTGGGTCATGGATCTGAACTTCAGGAACTGGAACTCCCTGCAGTCCAGCCCCATCCTGGCCTGTCTGAAGAAAACGGGGCCCGAACCTGAAAGCTTTACCAGGGCCGCCACCAGAACCAGCAGCGGTGACAGGACCGCCAGTCCGGCGACGCTTACGGCAATGTCCAGAAGCCTTGCCGGGACATCGTTCTTGGTGGCCCTGCTCCGCTTGAGAAAACTCACAGCCCCATAGTCCTCCAGGCTCAGCCAGGGATCGAAGTATCCCAGGTTCAGGATGTGGGGGGAGTAGATGACGAAGGGCAGTCCTGCGTCGTGAAGGAGTATGCTGGTTTCGGCTACGCAGTTCAGGTCGTGTCCTTCGAACAGCAGATAGAGCTGGTCGCACCGGTGTTCGCAGCACAGCCGCCTGCACCGGGCGATGATCTCGCCGGGGGTTTCCGGCAGCGGGTCCGGAACCGTGACTACCGAGTGGGTGTTCCTGTAGACCGGCGCCTTTCGAATGAGAGAGGCTATCCTCTCGGTGCTCTCGGGGCTGCCGGTGAGCAGGGCCCGGGAGTCCGACGGGAAGAAGCAGTGGTGGCAGAAGGCGTAGAACCACGGGAGTACCGCCATCCTGCCGGCGATGCCCAGCAGCGCCCAGAAGAACATGTGCAGCACTATGACGATCCGGCTGTCTATGAAGACCCCTCGAACGGACCGCACCAGGAAAAGGGTCAGGGCGAAGACCGCCGTGGTGACCAGGACCAGCCGGATCATCCTGTAGGAGTAGAGGGTGCGGTTCATGGAGGTTCTGAAGGAGTAGAGGTTTTCCACCACGCTGAACACGAACAGCCACAGGGCGTAGAATGCCCAGGTGCCGGCGTAGGCCGAAAACGGGTAGGCGTCGAGCCTTCCGAACCTAAGGTACACCGCCGGCAGGAAGGCGGCCGCCAGACAAGCCATGTCCGTGATGAAGGCCAGGGTCTGGTAGGTCTGGCTTAGCCTGAGGGTCTTTCCCCTGCCCAATCCCTATCCTCCGAAGTATTCCCTGACGGCCCCGGCCACCTCGTCCTGCTGTTCCGGCGTGATGCCCGGGAACATAGGCAGGGTCAGGTTCTCCCGGGAGTTCCTCTCGGAGTTGGGAAAATCCCCCGGCCGGTGTCCCAGGTTCCCGTAGGCCCTCTGAAGGTGGAGGGGGTAGGGGTAGTGCATGCCGGTGGCCACCCCCAGGGCCTGGAGATGCTCCCTGAGCTCGTCCCGCCGGGGAGTATGGACAGCGTACAGGTGGTAGACGTGGCGGGTGTCCGGCGCTTCCCGGGGAATCTCCAGGGGCAGCCCCGCAAGGAGGTCGGAGTACCGGGCGGCGGCATCCCGCCGAAGATCGTTCCAGCGGTGTATCCAGCGGGTTTTCACCCCGAGGACCGCCCCCTGGATGGCGCACATCCTGTAGTTGTGGCCGACATAGTCGTAGAAGTACTTCTCCCTGGAGCCGTGGTCCCTAAGGCTCAGGGCCTTTCGGAACAGCCCTTCGTCGGAGGTTGTCACGGCACCGGCCTCCCCGAAGGCTCCCATGTTCTTTCCCGGGTAGAAGCTGAAGGATGCTGCTATCCCGAAGGAGCCCGCAGGTCTGCCTGACCTGGAGGCGTCATGGGACTGGGCGGCGTCCTCGAAGAGCAGCAGCCCGTATTCCCCGCAGAGGGCTTCCAGCCGCGGATAGTCCGCGGGCTGACCGTACAGGTCCACCGCCAGCACGGCCCCGATCCGGGCTCCGGTCCCGGGGTCCGCCGGTCTTCCGGCCCTCCGGTTGGCCTTCAGGAAAGCCTCCACCCGGTCGGGATCCAGGTTCCAGGTGGCTTCCTCCACGTCCACGAACACCGGAACCATGCCTGCCAGGATGACGCCCTCGGCGGTGGCCGTGAAGGTGTTGGGCGGGATTATGACGCCGCTGCCGGGTTCCAGGCCCGAAGCGGAGAGCATGCAGTGTATCGCCGCGGTGCCGTTGGAAACCCCCACGCAGTAATCCGATCCGCAGATCCTGGCGAAACTTTTCTCGAAGGCCGCCACCTTGGGGCCCAGCACGTATCCGCAGCTCTCCAGCACTTCGTCGATCTCCGGGGTGACTTCCGCCCGGATCTCCCGATAGATGGACTTCAGATCCAGAAAGGGAACGGCCATGTTTCCTCCATCAGCCTGGAAGCAGCTTCCAGTTCCTGTATCCCCCGATGCCGGTCCCCAGCAGGCGCTCCAGGGCGGTGTGAATCCGCATGGACAGCCTGAGGTGCTCGTGCCCGGGGGGGTTGGCGGGGTCCCGGTAGTCCTCCGCCCTCCAGTCCTTGTTCCGTATTCTTGCCTCCATCACCGCCGGGTGGGTGCCCCGGAAAAGGGGAACCTTCTCCAGGGGACCGTAGTCCCATGGAAGCTCCCCGGCGCCGTACCGTTTCTCCACCCAGTCCCTGCTGTGATGAAGGGTGTCAAGGGCCTTCTGTTTCCTGCGCATGACCATGGGGTGCCTGACCCAGCCGTAGTGGAAGATCCATGCACCGGAATCCACCACCGAGAGCTTGGAGGCGCCGTCGTCCTTCCTGAAGCTCTGGGCGCTCTTCCAGCTGCGGATTCCCCGGCCGGCCCTTATCACCCGGATGTCGTGGCCGTACCAGCAGTGGCTTCTGTGAACCCTGTTGTAGTCCCCCCAGAAATGGTTGTAGGAGAACAGAAGACCGTCCACCTCCGGCCTGTTTTCGCACCGGCGGATGGTGTCCAGTATCCGGGAGTGGTCCTTCTCGTGGACCACCTCGTCGGCCTGCAGGTAGAAGCACCATTCCCCCAGGCAGTGGTCCAGGGCGATGTTGGTCTGGTCGGCGTTGGTGGCCCCCCGGACGAACCTGTCAGGGTTCCACGGGGTGTGGATTATTTTTATCCTGGGGTCGTCCACCGCCCGGATGACCCCTTCCGTGTCGTCGGTGCAGTCCCCCAGGTTGACCACGAACTCGTCCACGATGGGGAGTATGGATCGTATGGCCTCGCCTATGGGGTAATCCAGCTTGACCGCATCCCGGACGAAGGTGAACCCGGATATGAACGGCCGGTTTTCGGTGGACAATACTGCTCCTTCCGGAAGCCGGAAAATACCGTGAAAACGCCTCCGGGACAAGCCGGTCAACCTTCGGGACAGCCCGCCAGAAGCCGCAGAAAGCCACCTTCGTTCACGATGATGTCAGGGATTCCGTCGCCGTTGATGTCCGCGGCGGACACGTGCCACCCGTCGAAAATCCTTCCGCCGGAAAGCCATGTGACGTCCACGAACCCTCCCGGCCGGTTGAGGTAGAGGAAGCTTCTGCGTCCGGGGTACACGCTGGTGATGTACAGGTCGTCCCTGCCGTCTCCGTCGAAGTCCGCCCAGGCCGGAAAGGAGTGGGTCTCCTCGTATCTGATTCCCGACTCCTCCCGGACGTCGGTGAAAACCCCGGAGTCGTTCCTCAGAAGCATGCTCCTGTCGGAGAAGGAGATGAACCTGGGATGGGCCAGGTTTGCCAGAAACACGTCCATGTCCCCGTCCCCGTCGTAGTCGCACCATGCGCTGCCTATGGTATGGCCCAGGAAGCCCTCGGTCTCCACCCCCGCCAGCCCCCGCTGAAGCGCGGTGTTCCGGGGAACTCCCTCCACCTTCTCCCAGAACAGGTTCGGGTCGAGCCGGTAATTGCAGACCAGAATGCAGGTGTCGCCGCGGCCCTCCAGATCCACCACGGAGACGCTTCTTCCGCACAGGGCCGTGTCAAGATCGAACCCGCCGTACCTTGAGAACCCCTCGGGCCCCCCGAAGTAGAAGGCGTCGGGCCGACCCAGCCCCAGAGTGTCCGGGTCCTCGTAAACCGCCAGGTAGATGTCCGGCCAGCAATCGGAGTTCCAGTCCAGCACCGCCGCCCCTTCCACCTGGGCTTCAACGCTGTCGAGCCCAGCCCACTCCGAGCCCTGCCGGAACCTGCCTCCGCCGGTCTGAAGGAATACCAGAGGCTGCCGGGCAAGCCCCAGGATGTCCGGCAGGCCGTCCCGGTCCAGGTCGGCGATGACCCCGCCGTTGACCGGCAGGGAATCGGCAACCCGGAAACCATCCCCGGTGTTCAGAAGTACGGTTCCCCCTGCGAGCAGGTCGGGAAGGCCGTCGCAGTCCAAGTCCCCCAGGCAGTGCCGGGTTCCGGGAACCGGGCCCGGCAGAAGGTCAGATGCGTCACGGAACACCGGCCCGTCGTAGCCCAGCAGCTCCCGGCAGCGCTCCATGTAGCGGTCCCCCAGGATACACTGCAGCAGGCTGTCGGCCCGGCCCGCCCACATGTTTCGCACGTCCCCCTCCACCGCTGCCTCCATGAACCGCCGAACCGCCGACAGGGTATCCCCTGTATCCAGGGCCGCGCTCCCGGCGAAGTAAAGGTACGGGGCCCGGGTGTGGTAGTCGTTCATCGGGAAGAGGTCCGGTTCAAGAAGGGGGGCCAGCTCCTCCAGGGCCGCCATCCGGTCCCCCCGCATGTAGAATCCCCTGCACCGGTTGAACCGCAGGTTCACCTCCAGGGGCGGGCCGTAGAGCTCCCACTCCTCCGGGGGCATGCCTTCGGGGCTCCATTCCGGGAACACCGACAGTCCCCGGGTGGCGGCCTGCAGGGCGGAATCCGGAAGGGAGTCCTCCAGGGTCAGATCGGACAGGAGAAACCATGCCCTGGGGTCTTCGGGGTACTCCGCAAGCCACGATTCCAGAAGCGAATCCCCCCGCACCGTGTCGGCGCAGCAGAACATCCACGCCGTGCCCCTCCAGTAGGGGTGCATATTGGGCCGCTCATCCAGCAGGAGAAGCAGCGAGTCCACGGATTGATCGGACTGGTAGAACACATCCCTTCCCTTGGAGAAGGGGGACATGAGAAGCGCCGCCGCCATGATCAGCATCGAAGGGCACGGATCCTTTCCTTATGAGCCGCTCTTCCTCATCCTCAGGTGACAACCTCACCTCACTTGGTTACCTTTATCCATAACACTGAAGGGAGAACCCCGCCATGCTTCACACCGGGATGGTCAGAGAGGTCCGGGAAGGGATGGCCGCAGTGGCGGTCGACGGTTCCGGCTGCGGAACATGTTCAGCCAGGGGCGCATGTTTCAGCCTTTCCGGCAAGGCTCCCGGAGAGAGGATTCTGGTGGCCCGTAACGATGCGGGAGCCGGGGTCGGCGACACGGTGGAGGTGGAGTTCCGTCTGCAGGCCTCCATGACCGCCATCTGCGCGACCTTTCTGGTTCCCGTGGCGCTCATGGGCGCGGGATACGTCACAGCCATGCCCCGGGGGACCTCCATGGCGGCCCTGGGCGCGGGCATCGGGCTGGCTGCGGGGCTCGCGCTGGCCTGGGCGGTCAACAGGATGCTGTGCCGGCGGCCAGGTTTCGGTCTGTCGGTCAAAAGGGTCATCGAACCCGGGGAGCGGGGGGACGGATGAAAGAGGCTGCCGGTAAAGCCGTGGAGGTGCTTGAATCCCTGGGTGTCTCCTACGGGGACGCCAGGGCGGAGACCGTGGTCTGGGAGAAGCTCGTGTTCCGGAACGGAAGGCTGGAACAGGGCGTTCTCGGGGAGAGCGCCGGAATCGGTGTCAGAGCCCTGGTGAAGGGCGCCTGGGGTTACGGTTCCTGCGCAGGCTTCCGGCCGGAGGACGTAAGAGCGGCAGCAGGCAGGGCTTTCGGGGTGGCAGAAGCCGCCGGGGGCGGCGGCACAGGGAGCCTCGCGCCCCTTGCACCCCAGCGGGGCTTCTACAAGGGGCCCATGGAGGAGGATCCCTTCGGGGTTCCCTTCGGAGACAAGCTGGCCCTGCTGGACCGTGTGAGCCGGGAGTGCATGAAGGACTCCAGAATCAGGGAATGCCTGGCATGGCTCTGGTTCGAGAACAGGAAACGGGTGTATGCCTCGACGGAAGGATCGCTGACAGAAACCGACCTGACCTTCAGCGAACCCTTCCTCTCAGCCACCGCGGTGACCGGCGGCGACGCCCAGGGCAGGTCCCTTCAGGACGGAGCCAGGATCGCGGGATGGGAGTGGGTAAGGCGGTGCGCCCTGGAATCCTGGGCGGAGAGGGCCCGGGAAGAGGCCCTGGAGAAGGTGCTGGCTCCGGAATGCCCGGAGGGGGTGATGGACCTGCTTCTGGACGGGATACACCTGAGCCTGACAATGCACGAATCCGTGGGCCATCCCACGGAGAGCGACCGGGTCCTGGGCTGGGAGTCCAACATGGCGGGAAGGTCGTTCCTTGAGCCGGGCGACCAGAAAAGCGCCGTGTACGGTTCGCCGAGGGTGAATTTCATCGCGGACAACACCCTGCCCTACGGCCTGGCCTCCTGGGGATGGGACGACGAAGGGGTACCCGGGCAGAAATGGCACCTTGTGAAAAGCGGAATCTTCCAGGAGTTCGGCAGCATCCGGGAGACCGGGCCAATGGTGGGGCGCAGCTACAGCCGGGGCTGCTGCCGGGCCATGGACTACTCCAGCTTTCCCATAAACCGCCAGCCCAACTTCCTGCTGGAGCCCGGTCCCGAAGGTGTGACCCCGGAAGACCTGATGGGCGATATCCGTCTGGGAGTGATGATCGAGGGAAGGGGCTCCTTCAGCATAGATCAACGACGGGAGAACTTCCAGTTCGGGGGCGACAGGTTCCAGCTCATCCGCAACGGCAAGATCGCGGGCCCCCTCAAGAAGGTCATCTACCGGAGCAGAACCCCAAGGTTCTGGGGAAGCTGCGACGGGATAGCCGGGCCCCGGTGGCTTAGAACCATGGGGGTTCTCAACTGCGGCAAGGGCGAACCTGCCCAGTCCGCCAGAATGACCCACGGCGCCAGCTGGGCCAGATTCAGGAACGTCCAGGTCGGAGGCGGGAGATGAGCGACAGACCCATTGATCTGGCGGCGATGGCCGTCGAGGCGGCTGGGACTCAGGACGCCACCGCCCATGTGACCAGGTTCAGGAATGCCTTCGTTCGTTTCGGGAGCAACCGCATAACCCAGAACCGGGACAGTGAAGGCACTTCCGTGCTTCTCACCGCGGGCGACGGAAAGAGAAAGGCATCGGTGACCTTCGAGGACGTTTCCCGGCAGGGGATGGAAAGGGCCGCCGCCAAGGCAAGGGAGCTGATGAAGGCTTCTCCGGAGGACCCGGAGTACCTTCCCCCCCCCGGCCCGGGGCAAATCTATCCCGAAATCACCGGCGCGGAGGACCCCCTAGCTGCGGATTGTCCGGTGGAACAACGGATGCAGGCTGTGAAGGGCATCATCCGGGAGGCGGCCAGCCACGGGCTGGAGGCCGGCGGGATCTGCGAGAACAGCCGCACCATGACCGCAGTGGCCACTTCCACCGGCAACCGGGCGGAACACGCAGCCACCTCGGTTTCCGTCTCCTTCACCATGGACCGTGGCAGGGCCTCCAGCTACAGGGCACTGAGAAGCGAATCCTGGAATCTTGACTGGAGAGCCGCCGCCGAAACCGTGGCAAGACAGGCCCTGGACAATCAGGGACAGACGGAACCAACCCACGGAGACTACGATCTGATCCTGGAACCCCAGGCGGTATCCAACCTTCTGGCCTTCATCTACTTCACCCTGGACGCCAGAAGGGCGGACGAGGGGCTCACTGTCTTCAGCGGCATGGAGGGCAAGAAGCTCTCGGGGCCGAAACTCACCATTTCGTCGGATCCGAACGGAAAATGCAAGGGAGTCCCGTTCAACAACGAGGGGCTTCCCGCCGGAAAGTCCGTCTGGATCGAGAAGGGAGTTCTGAAACAGATCCCCTGCGACCGGTTCTGGGCTAAGAAAACCGGCAGGGAGCCGGCCTTCATACCGGACTGCATGGAGATGGATGGAGGCGCCGAAACCCTGGATGAAATCATCGCAGCCACCAGGAAGGGCCTCTTGATACGGCGCTTCTGGTACATCAGGTTCGTGGACCAGAAGACCCTCAAACTCACCGGCATGACCCGGGACGGCGTGTTCAGGATTACCGACGGGAGAATCACAGGCCCGGCTCCCGACTTCCGGTGGAACTGGAGGCCCCTGGAACTCTTCAAGGATATAGAATCCCTGGGTTTGCCCGAGAGAACCGGGGTCATGATGACGCCGCCGGTGAGGGTAGCCAGGGTGCCCTACCCCTGCGTGTAGGCGGAAAAGCACCGACTCGGACAGCCCGCAGCCGGAACAATGAACGAAGGTCAGTATATGCAGACGTCTGTACAACGCTCTTCCAGCTCGTGGTATACAGATGTATTTCAGGCGTCATATTCATTTTATGCTCTTTAGACACCGGAGAAGGAAAATCATTCTCACCGAATTGGACAAGGCAACCTTCCTATGCAGATGGCAGCAGAAGAACTGTTAGACAGCTGGCAGTGCGGTATTGACAGTCTCACCAGTTACGGTTATAATTATGTTATAACATAAGGGGGCGAAGTGATCAAGCAGCTCCGCAAGGTAGGTAATAGCAACGCGTTAATCCTCGATAAGCCGATTCTTGAGCTTCTCGGACTCGAGGAAGACGGCCAGGTTCAACTGACCATTCAAGATGGTCTGTTGATTGTTGCGCCGGCGAATCCTCGCCAAT
>CAZSKU010000021.1:0-47172 GCA_964607515.1 uncultured bacterium
TGTATTAGTGTACCCGGAAGAAAGGGGTTATCAAGATGAGGTATATCCTTCTTGTTTCGATACTAATTCTCTCGACCCTGGCGGTGGCCGAAAGCGCCACCCAGACCGACTGGAGCGGAGGTCCCGGGCTCTATGGCCCCGTAACTACTTGGGGCGACCGATTCTACATTTCCGATGCCATGGACTGGGACACCGAGCCAGGCCAGCTCAAACTCATAGTGGACAGAAGCGAGCACGTCATCTCCAGCCCGGTCACAACCCCGTACTTCGTGATCGCCGGGGACATGGACGGCGACGGCAAGCGCGACGTGGCCTACTGCAGCTACGGCACCGGATCGGTCTACTGGTCCCGGAACATCAACGGTCTGGGCACCTCCTGGGCTCAGAACCTGGTGGGCAACCTCAGTCAGGCCCAGTTCATCTCTCTCGGTGACATGAACAACGACAATAACATCGACATCGCGGCCTCCAGCGCCAACCTTAACGATGTGGTCTGGTTCAGGAACAACGGCGGCGGCGGCGCCTGGTCCATGCCCATCAACGTTCACACAAACTTCGACGCCCAGCAGATAGTCTGCAGCGACATAGACGGCGACGGCAACACCGACATCGTGGGAGTGTCCTACGAGAGCGGCGACGTTGTCTGGTGGAAGAACAGCAACTCCGGAAACACCTGGACCATGAACTACATAGACGGCGCTCTGCTGGGCGGGTACGCCTGCGACGTAGGCGACCTGAACAACGACGGCCACCTGGACGTGGTCGCGGTGAGTTTCAGCACCGGCCGGGTGGTGGCCTACTTCTCCCAGAATCCGTGGGGCTACAGCTGGGCGCAGCACGAGGTCGGCACCTTCACCGGAGCCCGGGCCGTGGCCCTGGCCGACATCAACGACGACGGCAAGCTGGATATCGTGGTGGGAAGCAGTTCCGGTACGGGGAGCCTTCGCTGGTACAACCACGTGAGCGGCAGCACCTGGAACTCCAACAACGTGGAAGGCACCGCAACCGGCCTCAGATCCATCGAAGTGGCCGACATGGACGGGGACGGCTCGCCGGACATCATCGTGGCGTGCCGTGACGCCAACCGTATCTACTGGTTCAAGAACTTCCTCAAGGTCAGCCAGCCCTGGGTCAGGTACGACGTATCCACCTACTTCGCAGGCGCCAGGGGTGTCTCGGTGGGCGATCTCAACGGCGATGACGTGCCAGACGTGATAGGTTGCGCCGAAACCGGCAACAAGGTCAGCTGGTGGAGGGTAGGCGGGTTCAACACCCCCGCCAGGCTCACTTCCTCGATACTCGACGTGAATCCGGTGGACCCCGCCATGAACGTCTGGGAATACCTCCACTGGAGCCAGGTCACCCCATCCGGCACAGGCATCCGCTTCAGGCTCAGAACCTCCTACACCCCTGGCGACATGGGCGTTTGGAGTTCCTGGGTCAATTCCTCAGGAAGCCTTTACGGAGTGGTTCCCCAGGGCGGCAGGTACGTGCAGTACCAGGTCGAGCTGTACACCTCCAACCCCAACATCACCCCCTCGCTGAAGGACGTCACAATCATCTACAACATGTACGGAGTCAGCGAGGAATCCTCCGGGGTTATTGACAACCGCGCGATCTGGCTTCCCCAGGGCAACCCCGCGGAAGGCGCCTTCACGGTCTCCTGGAACGTCACCGAGCCCGGGAACGTCACCGTCACCCTCTTCGACACCGCCGGCAGGGCCGTCAGCGTCCTTCAGAGGGGCGAGACGGCTGCCGGAACCTACTCCGCCGTGGTGAGCGATCTCCCGACGGGAGTGTACGTCGTGGTCATGAGCGGCCCCAGCGGGGTAGCGGCCCAGAGGCTGACCGTCATCAACTGATCCTCTCAGAACTCTCTCAGGAAGGCGGGCTTCGGCCCGCCTTCCTTTTCACTCTCGGAAGCCCGAAATGGCATCGGGCCCGTGAAAGAACGGTTCAGCCCTTTTTCACTGAGTCTGTCGAACGAATCCCGGCGCCGGTAACGTGTAATGTAGGAGCGCTCGCCACCGGTCAATGCTCCTGATCTGGCACGGCCTCCAGAGCAACAACCGACAGGCCGCGGCGTGTCCAGCGATAGTTCGTTACCCCCGTGAGGGAGTACCCGGGGGGCAGCAGTTCCTCCCCACGATGAACGTCCAGGGAGGGGAGGATAAGGTTTATCCTGTCACCCTGGACAGGCGCCTGCGGGGAGGATACGTAACCCAGCGCCGGGATGCCTGTCACCCTCGGGTCGGGGTACACCGGAGCAGACAGCGTGTTGACCGCCTCTCTCACCGCCCTTGCCTCGAGATGACCCGCAGCCGTGGCCTCGGACTGCCAGGGGTGTCTCACCGCGTCTATGCATGACAGTGAGACCGCGCAAAAGGCCAGCCAAACCACCCAGGAAGCGGTTTTCCCGGCTCTGGAAACCCCTGCAGCGGTCAGGGCGATCAACGGAGCGTACGCGCCTATCACGTACCTGAACAGGTTCAGGGTGGGGTCGGGGGAGAAGGCTACGATGAACACGTGGAAAGCCACCAGAATACCGCAGAACAGAAGCATGGCGGTGGTGGCGGGTGAAGGCGGCCTTCTTCGGGACACCGTCCGTAGGATGTAGAACGCCGACAGACCGCCTGTCACAGCAAGCCTGGTCTGGGGATGGAGCAGGGCAGGCAGGGCCAGCACCGCGAAGAAAGCCGTTCCCGGTGAACCATCCCTTTTCCTGAACATCAGCGCCAGGGCTACGGAAATCGGGAACCAGCGGAAATCCTCCCCGAGAAGGTGGCCGAGGAAGAACCTGGTCCTCGCCAGCACCCAGCCGGCGGGAAGCGGAGCCGGATGCATCCCCAGATGGGCCGGGAAGAAAAAGTATCCGTTTGCCTGGAGGTTCATGAGACCTGTGACCACGGGCACCAGGAGAGGCGTCAGCCAGACGGCCGACCCGGTCCTTACTCTTCGACCGGCCAAGCAGTCCGCCGCCAGAAAAGCTGGAATCAGCAGTATCCCCTGAAGGCGGAAGACCACCGCCAAGGTCGCGGCTGAGGCTGCTGCCGTGCTTCGGCCCCGGGCGAACAACACGAATGCCCATGCCACGGATGCCAGATGGGCGGTGTCGGGGAGAGCCCGGAAAGCCTGCGCCAGGAACAGGGGGCTTGCCAGAAGCCCCAGGGCGGCCATCGCCCCCACCCTCTCCGAACCACCGGTCTCCCTGCCCAGCCTCCACACCCCTGCCAGTGTCATGGCGGTGGCCATGGTGGGCAGGATTCTGGCCGTGGCCAGGGTATCGCCGAAAAGCCGCATGAGAGCCGCCCAGAGCCAGAAGAACAGCGCCGGGTGACCCATTGCCTGTTCACCGCGGCCTTCCCCGGCCGGAACCAGGGCCATGGAGTTTTCGGCAATCCACCTTGCCGTCGCATAGCCGTAGCCTATCTCATCGCCGAAGAGCGGAGTTCTGCCGAACCACGAGACCGACAGACCCAGAGCCGCCAGGGAGCAGACGATCCATGGAAGCGACTTTCGGATCATTTCTCCGGGCTGACCAGATTCTCGGTGACGATGCCCGTCACCCTCTCGCAGTAGTGGCAGCGGTAGGTGACCAGTTCCCTGTTCTCAAGCCTGAACCTTCGCTGGGCGCCAAGCATGTTGGTGGCGCAGTTGGGATTCGGGCAGAGCATCACCCCGGTGATGGATTCCGGAAGGGATATCCTTCTCTTTTCCGAGACTTTTCCCTCCCGGATGATGTTGATGGTGGCCTGGGGCGCTATCAGGGAGATGATGTCGGTCTCGCCCGGGGAGAGCACCCTGTTCTCGATCTTCAGGATGTCCTTTCCTCCCGGAAGCCTCTTGGACTGGAATCCCACACCCAGGGTGAAGATGCCGCCTCCGCCGATTCCCAGTATCTCCACAACCTTCAGGGCCATGGGGGTCGGAATGTGGTCGATCACGGTGCCGTTCTCGATGGCGTAGACCTTGTAGACCCGCTCGCTCATGAAAGGCCTCCCGTCACCAGCCCCAGCAGCGCCTGCCGGGTGGGGATCCCGTTGTGGGCCTGGCGGAAGTAGATCGCTCCCGGCATTGAGTCCACTTCCTCGGCTATCTCGTCAACCCTGGGCAGGGGGTGCATGATCCGGATAGAATCGCCCAGGATGTCCACGGTTTCCCGGGTGACCCGGTAGCTGTGGGCGACGCTCTCGTACTCCTGCGGGTCGCCGAAACGCTCCTTCTGTATCCTGGTGACGTAAAGCACGTCCATCTCGGCATCGCTGGCCTCCTCGGGGGAGGCTGCCACCCTGAACGGCACCCCGGCTTCGGCCAGGTCCGTCAGGATGTGAGCCGGCATGGCCAGGGAGGGGGGAGAGATGAATACCAGTCTTGCCCCGAACATGGCCATGGCGTGGGTCAGGGAATGGACGGTCCTTCCGTACTTGAGATCCCCCATCATCCCCACGCATAGCCCTTCCAGCCGTCCCACGCTCTCGAAGATCGTGAACAGGTCCAGGAACGTCTGCGTGGGATGCTGGTTGGCGCCGTCGCCGGCGTTTATCACCGGCACTCCCGCCAGCTCGGATGCCAGCCTGGCTGCACCCTCCACGGGATGACGTATCACCATGGCGTCACAGTAGCCCGCCACCGTTCTGACGCTGTCGGCGAAGGACTCGCCCTTCTTCTGGGAGGACGCTCCGGGGTCGGCGAAGCCGAAGACCGATCCTCCCGCCTTCAGCACGGCGGATTCGAAACTGAGCCTTGTGCGGGTGGAGGGTTCGAAGAAAAGCGATGCCACGTTCCTTCCCCGGAGAAGGTCCGGGTGTCTGCCGGACTTCACCTCTCCGGAGAGCTGGACTATGCGCCACAACTCCGAAACCGACATGTCCCGCAGGGAGATGATGCTTCTGCCTGCAAAGGAACTCAACGTGAATCCCCCTTCCTCGCCGGGTCGCGCAGTTCGCGCTCCCGTTCCCTGACAATGTCCAGCATCTCCGCCGGCCCCGCGGCGGAGAGCATGTCGTCAACAAAACCCTGAAGCCGCAGCAGCCTGTTGAGCCTGGCCAGCATGTGAAGGTGCTCGTTGGCCGCCGGGAAGACCATGAGGAAGAACAGGGAGGTGAGCCGGCCGCTCTCCTCGCCGAAGGGAAGGGGATGGGGGGGCCTGAAGAGCATCAGAAGGCTGTGCTCGACGAACAGCTTTCTCACATCCAGCGGATGCACCAGGGCTGCCCCGCACCGGAGGGCCGTGGAGGCCGCGTCCTCCCGGAGGGTGAGCTGTTCCAGAAGGGAGGCGTCGTCGTAGAGCGCGCCGGTTCGGCATGCCTCGGCGGACATGAACCTCAGCATGCTGCTTCGGGTGCCTATTCTGTCAGGCGTCACGATGTTTCCGGTGAGCATCTCCGTCACCAGGAGGGCCCTGGAATCTATTCCGGCGGTCTGTGCGTTGGACTGCTCCGCCAGGGCAAGCCGGTCGGCGGCAAGGCTGCCGAACTCCCGGGTGAGCCAGTCCAGGATGTCGGACCTGAGGTAGCACTTCTGCCCCTGGAAAAGCACTGTCTTGAGGCCGGCGCGGCCGGTTTCCCGGGCCGCCTCTTGAAGGCTCATACCCAGGCATTTCGCCGTGTCCGTCAGGGTAAGGAAGGTCTTCATATCCTCTCCCGGTGTGTTGGCCGTATTATACTGTCTGAGGGTTCCACGAACATTTCCGGGAGGGATTCCATGAACGATCTTGTCCGACGGTTCACGAGGTACGCCGGGATGGACACTCGAAGCGATCCGTCGGGGACCGGCGCCCCATCGACGCCCGGGCAGATGGACCTTCTGAGGCTTCTCCGGGAGGAGCTGGCGGAGATGGGCGTCGCCGACGCACGCCTGGACCCCCGGGGGGTCCTTTACGGAATGGTGCCCGGGGGCTCCGGCGGAGTCACCCTGGGGCTTATCGCCCACGTGGACACCTCCCCGGCGGTGTCCGGGGCCGGAGTGAAACCCAGGATTCACCCGGACTGGGACGGTTCACTCCTGGAGATCGCCCCGGGACTGTCCCTGGACCCGTCGGAGTGTCCGGAACTGGGCCGATGGAAGGGCGGGACCATAATCACCTCCGACGGCTCCACCCTCCTGGGGGCCGATGACAAGGCCGGGGTGGCCATCATCATGGAGGCGGTCCGCTGGATTACGGAAAACCCGGGAGTTCCCCGGCCAAGGGTGGCGGTGGCCTTCACACCGGACGAGGAGATCGGCAGGGGCATGGACAACTTCGACGTGAAGTCCTTCGGGGCGGACCTGGCCTACACGGTGGACGGAGAACAGCCGGGTTCCGTGGACAGCGCCACCTTCAACGCCTGCCGGGCCGACTGGGTTGTCAGGGGGGTGGAGGTGCATCCGGGAAGCGCCTTCGGCAGGCTGGTGAACCCGGTGAGGATCGCCGGGGAGCTACTGGCCATGATGAAGCCCGAGGAAATGCCTGAGAACAGCCGCGGGGACCAGGGATTCGATTACCCCATGGAGATATCCGGCGACTCCTCCGAAGCCAGGGTGGGAATGATTCTCCGGGATTTCTCCGACCAGGGTCTGGCCGCCAGAGTGGAGCGGATGCGCTCCATGGAACGACTGCTGGCCCTTAAGCACCCCCGGGCGGGAATAACCCTGGAAATCACCCACCAGTACTCCAATCCCGCGGAGGTACTCCGGTCCGACAGGCGTCTGGTGGAGTACGCCCTGAAGGGGGCCGCCATGGCCGGCCTGGAACCCCGGGAGACCAGCATCCGGGGAGGAACCGATGGCTCGAGACTGAGCTTCATGGGGGTTCCCACGGTGAACCTTCCCACCGGCGGCGGTTTCTTCCACTCCAGAAGGGAGTGGGTGGCGGTGGAAGGGATGGAAAAGGCCCTGGAGTGCTTGGTTAACACCCTTCGGGTGTGGGGGGAGGATCCCGGCGTACGGGGTTGCCCCGGGAACCCGCGGGGCCTATGATTATTCAGAGGATGCTAACCTGAGAGGGGGTTTCCCTTGAAGGCGGTGCTCTTGGGCCTTCTACTCTCGGTGTGCGCTGCTGCCCATGGGCAGACGGAGGACGAAACGGAGGTTCTCGGAACCGTAGACTCCTTCTTCACCGCCCTGCGCGAAGCCCGCGGCGAAGACGCTGCAGCCCTGTTCTCCTCGTCTGCCATGGACCAGGTGGAACTCACCTTCGAATCCATTCGGGAAGGCATCAAAGAAGAGGACGAATCGGTGCTTCTGAGGATCGGTTCCGCGGGTTACTCGGCCCTGCCTTCGGAAATCCGGGAGTGGAGCGTTCGGGAATACCTTTCCGAAACCCTCGAACTTCCAATCATGTCGGGCAGGTACACCCCCCTGGCCATGCTGGTTGACTCCATTGAGGTGCAGGGTAGAAGGGCCCTGGTGTTCATCACCTTCGAAAACCGGGCGGGCACCTCTTTCCCCCAGCAGGCGGTGCTGGTGCAGGAAGACGGCCGGTGGCTGGTGGAGGCTTTTCTCGGGATGACCTCCTTCCCCTGAGGTTCAGCGGTCCTTCCTGACCTCCCGGCTTCGGGAGGTAACCTCCGGACAGTCCGCGCAGGTTTCCGGAATGACGTACTCCCGCCGGCGGTTCCATATCGTGTCGAAGTCTTCCCCGGCAAGGTTTCCGATGGGGTTGCCCGTGTTCCAGTAGGGGCACGGGAAGACGGCTCCGTCGGGAGCCAGGTAGACCGTGGAGTCCAGATAGGGGCACGCAGCCCCGGGAGCCCTTTCCGAGGGATCCGGCAGGGTGAGCGCTATCCCCAGCCTTCCTGCCCGGCTCACCGCTTCCCCCAGGATGTCCAGCGTCTCCCGGGAGGTGAGATCCACCACGCTTTCCAGTGTGGAGAGCCCAAGATAGGGAACCAGCTGCACCAGCCCCAGAGCCCCGGCGCCGATGTCCGCCGCCAGGTCCACCAGGTCGGGAATCTCCCGGAGATTGGCCTTCTGAAGGGTGGTGCTCAGGGCCACCACTGGAAACCTGCGCCTGCCCCGCTGGCGCTCCAGTTCACGAAGGTTGGCCTTGACCGCCTCAAGGTCGGCTCCACCCCGGATCGCCGCATGGGTCTCCGGCCTGGCGCCGTCAATGGACACGAACAGCGTTGTGGGCGGATACCTGACCAGCAGGGCGGCATTGTCCCGGTTCAGCAGGGTGCCGTTTGTGACCAGCTCCCGGCCCGGCACTCCCGACTCCCAGAGGGATTTCAGGTGTTCTCCGACGGCGGGGTTGCAGAAGGGCTCCGCCCCGCAGGAAAGCCCCACCACCGCCGCCCTGGGGAAGACCTGTTCCCCGATCCTTCGGAAAAGGTTCCGGTCCATGTGGAGCCACCTCCGGTGGGGGTCCGAGTCGGCGAACCTCATGGGGCACATGGAGCACCGGAGGTTGCAGTGGTTGGTGGTGTCCATCCTCACCGTGAGCCGGCGCCCGGGGTCGCGCAGGGCCACCCCGGGAAACCGGGGGGACCTTACAAGCCAGCGGGAAAGCAGTCTCTTCACGGGATTATTATAGCCCCGGTTCCCTTGTATGTTAAGGCATTCACGAGACGGGAGGAGCATTGAAGCCGGTACTTGTCATCGATTACTCAGTGGACGGCCTCTCCGGTGAAACCATAGCAGGAAGGTTGGATCATCCCTCCGTGGCGGCCAGGGTGGAGGCCGGCCGGTCATTTCCCCGGGTGGATCTCGAATCCTTCTCGGGGGTGGTCCACTCGGGCAGCGCCCTGTCCATAACCAGAGAACAGACTTTCACCGGAGATGCGTGCCGGATGGTGGCCGGGTGCGTCCGTAGCCGGATTCCCCAACTGGGGATATGCTACGGCCACCAGCTGCTGTGTCTTGCGCTGCTCGGACGCGAAGCGGTGGAGAGGGCCGCCGAAGGCCCCGAACTCGGGTGGCTGCCGGTGGACGTGCCCTCGGGGGGCGTGCCCGGCGCACTGCCAAGGGAGCACGTGTGGCAATCCCACTACGACAGGGTTAACAGGGTGCCGCCGGGGGCCCTGGTGATCGCCGGGAGCGCTCACACTGAGATACAGGCCTTCCACGATCCGGCCAGGCTGCTTCTGGGAACCCAGTTCCACCCGGAGTTCGACCCGGTTTCCGGCAATCGGCAGTACAGCCGGGAGGGCGACCTTTTTAAAAGACACGGGATCAACCTGGAGCAGGTTCTGGCATCCGTCCCTGACAGGGATGCCGGTGCGTTGTTCCTGGAGTTTTTTCTGACGATGGTCAGGGGGGAGGCATGATGGGCCGCTGGTGGGACGGGCTCGATCCATCGGGAGTATGGAAGCATTTCGGCGCTCTTCTGGCCATACCCAGGCCCAGCGGCTCGGAAACCGCCGCGGCGGACTACGTCCGGGAACAGGCTGCGGCCATGGGCCTTGAGTCACGGAGGGACGGCGCCGGGAACGTACTGGTGGTCCGGCCGGGAAGGGGGAGGGGAGTGGTGCTTCAGGCCCACCTGGACATGGTGGCCGAGAAGTCCCCCGGTTCCCCCGTGGATCCCTCCACCGATCCCGTGCCCGCGGTGATCAGGGACGGGTGGCTGATGTCCGAGACCACCACCCTGGGCGCCGACAACGGCATCGGGGTGGCGATTATGCTGGCGATCCTCGAGTCGGACTCCCGGGCATTGCCCCCCCTGGAGTGCCTTTTCACCGTGGATGAGGAGAGGGGGCTGCTCGGGGCGAGGGTCTTCCCGACGGAATGGCTCCGGCACCGGCGCCTGGTAAACCTGGACTCGGAGGAGGAGAACAGCATCTGCATAGGATGCGCCGGGGGGCGCGACGTGGAGCTGTTTCTGGACCTGGAGAGGGAAACCCGCCCGGCGGACGTGTCCCTGGTGCGCGTGGAGGGGCTTACGGGTGGGCATTCCGGTATGGAGATCCACCGGGGAAGGGCCAACGCCATCCGGCTGGCCGCCAGAATCTGCGCCCGGCTGGGGCTTCGCATGGCGGACTTCTCCGGAGGAACCAAACACAACGCCATTCCCAGGGTGGCCGGAGCCGCGGTGACCGGGGTGGTTGACCGGGTCCGGCTAGCCACGCTGGTTTCTATGATCCGTGACGAGTATTCGGGCATCGAGGAGAACCTTACGGTCACCGTGGAGCCCGGAGAGCCCCGGCGTCCACTGAGCGCGGAGAGTTCCGCCAGGCTGCTCGACCTCCTGTCGGCGCTGCCCCACGGGGTCTCCTCCATGAGTCCTTCGGTCCCGGGGCTCGTGCAGACCTCCTGCAACCTGGCCACCGCCGCCGTGGAGGGTGACCGGGCGGTTATCACCATGAGCGTGAGGAGTTCGGTGGACTCGTCCCGGGACGAACTTGTGGACAGGATCCTGGCCCTCGGGGAGCTGGCCGGATGCGGCGCGGAGGCGGGGGAGGGCTACCCGGGCTGGAAACCCGACCCGGCATCCCCCCTGCTGGCGGAGGCCCGGCGGGCATGCCGGAAGGTTTACCGAAGCGAACCCTCGGTAGCGGCCATCCATGCCGGCCTGGAGTGCGGCATCATAGGAAAGCGGGTTGGCGGGATGGACATGATCAGCATGGGCCCGGACATCAGGGACGTGCACATTCCCGGTGAAAGGGTGAGGGTGGAGTCGGTGGCATCCTTCACCCGGATGCTCACCGGGCTTCTGGAGAGCCTGGCCTGATGGAACGCTTCCTGGAACTGCTGCCGGAGAGACCGGACTTCCCCTGCGCCCCCGGGGATGAGAGGACCAGAACGATGCTCCGGGAGGCCGGCTGCGAGGCCGAGGACTGGAACCGGGTGCTGTTCTCTCCGGAGACGGACCCGTCGCTGATCCGTCGCACCCGGTTTCTGGGCGCAGTCCGGGTGCACCTGCCCCGGGGCGCTGTCTGGGACTCATGCCTGAGGGACTGCGTTGTGGCTGGGCCCGTGGTGATCCGCTCCTGCTCGCTGGTTCATGGTTACACCGTTCTCCGGGGCACCGAGATCGCCCATTGCGGAGTTCTGTCGTGGAACGGCACGCCCGGGGCGCTTTCCACGGAGATGCGCCTGGGCGAGGAGACCGGCCTGCGGTCGGTTCCCCTGAACCCGGTGATGGACCACGCGGAGGCCTTCAGGCTCGCCCTGGACCCGAGGGGGTCCGAGGCTTCCCGGCTGCGGGAGATTCTTGATGGTATGCAGGTTCCCGGAACCTTGGGTCCCGACGCACTCATCACCGGGGCGTCGAAGCTGGAGGACACCCTGGTTCTCTCCGGCGCCCGGCTGGATTTTCCGGGGCCTGTGACCGGATGCGTGCTGCTTCCCGGATCTTCTGTGTCCAACAACGCCCAGGTCCACAGGAGCGTGCTCCAGTGGCGGGCGGCGGCGGACACCATGGCCCTGGTCACGGACTCGGTGGTGGGAGAGGGCGCCGTCGTCGAAAGGCACGGGATGCTCAGCCGGTCCTTCCTCGGAGCGGACAGCGTTCTGGGGGAGGGGGAGATGACCGCCTCCCTGTCGGGGCCCTTCACCGCCATGCACCACCAGTCCCTGCTCATCGCCGCCCTGTGGCCGACCGGCAGGGGCAACGTGGGGTATGGAGCCAACGCGGGAAGCAACCACACCTCCCGGCTGCCGGACCAGGAGCTGAGGCTGGGGGAGGGATTCTTCATCGGCCTGGGGGTTTCGGTGAAATTCCCCGCGGACTACTCCCGCAGCCCGTACTCCATACTCGCCACGGGTATCACCACCCTTCCGCAGAAGGTCTGTTTCCCCTTTTCCCTCATATCCAGGCCGGTACACAGGCCCGGGGAAGTCCCGGACGGCTACAACCAGATATTCCCCGGATGGGTGCTCATGGAGAACCTCTACTGCCTGGCCCGGAACTCCTGGAAGTACCGGAACCGGGCCACCGCGGTCCACACCCAGTTGAGCCTTGGCTTTCCCGGGGATGACGTGGTGGAAATGACCAGGGAGGCGCTGGAAAGGCTCAGGAACCACCCCGCAGCGGACATGCCGGGGGCGGGGAAGAACTTCCTGACCGAGGAGGACAGGGTGCGGGGCATCTCGGCCTACGAGGCCATGCTGGAAGCCACGGACCTTCACAGGAGGTTCGTGGAATCGGGGCTCGACAGGGGCTCCGCCTCCAGGCTTCTGGTGCTTCTGGACCAGGCCGGGGAGAGGGTCACCGCCTCCCGCATGAAGGACCACTCCCGGGGAATGGAGATAATCGAGGATTACGGCAGGGTCAGAACGGCTCCGGAGGAGGAGAGCTTCCTTCGGGATTTCCACCTTCGCCTGGCCGGGCTGAAGAAAAGCCTCGAAGAGGCCCGATAACCTTCCCACCGGGAAGTATCGAGATTTGCGGAAGGCCCGGAAGGGGGCTTATGGTAGAATCCGGACCTGAGACGGGGGGTGTACGATGTCCATGAAAAGCATCCTTGCCGCGGGCGCGGCGGCGGCTCTCCTGCTGGTCGGCTGCGGAGGCCCGCAACCGGATGGTGGAGAAAACGGAATAACCATCGAGGAATCCGGGAGCATCGGCCCTGGCGACACCCGGGACCCCAACCACGGCAACCTCCTGTACGACCGTTTCCCTCTGCAGGCCAGGAGGTTCGACCGGGTGGGGGCGTCGGTGTCCACCGACGGTTTTCCCGCCATGCTGAAACTTGTGGAGGTTTCCACCGGGGCGCCCCTGGCGGAGTGGGACTCCATGTACCCCCAGGGCGATTCCCTGGTCTATACCATAGCCGCCCCCGGGGAGTACGAAGTTAGGGTGTACGGCCTCGAGGGCGGAACCGGAAACTACTCCGTCCGGATATCCGTGAACCGTTAGAAGCCCGTCTTGATCCTCTGGATACTGCTGTTGATCGCGGGAACCGGCGCTCTGTGGGCGGGTTCCGAACTGGTCATGCGCCATATCGGCACCCTGGCCAGGGCACTGGGGATAAAAGAGCTTGTTGTCACCGTGCTGGGAGTCAGCGTGCTCTCAAGCCTGCCGGAACTGACGGTCTCCGCCATGGCCATCTCCAGTGGCGCCCCGGACATATCCCTGGGAAACATCATCGGCTCGAACTTCGTCACCCTCACCTTCGTTACCGCGGTGTGCGCCATGGTCAGACCCATTGACATCCACCGGGAGGTCCAGTCCCGGGAGTCCAGCTGGATGATACTGTGTTCCGCCGTGGTTCTGGTGATGGCCATGGACGGGGTTCTCAGCAGGTCCGACGGCCTGATACTCATACTGGTCTACGTCCCCTACATCCTCAGCGTTCTTCGCACCTGCCGGGAAGGAGCGGAACCGCCGACATCGGGCGGCGGAAAGAAGATTCTTGCTCCGGCTCTCCTCATAGTCGCGGGTATCGGGCTGGTGGTGGCCGGTTCCAGGGTCGCCCTGGACTCGGGAACCCTTCTGGCCGGGGCTGTGGGTATTCCGGAAGTGGCGCTGGGGGTGGTGGTGCTCGCTTTCGGCACCAGTCTTCCCGAGCTGGCCATAAGCCTTTCGGCGACCATCAGGCACAAGGCCGACGTGACCATAGGCGAAGTGTACTCATCGAACATCTTCACCCAGCTGGTGGTGCTGGGAGTCTGCTGCCTGATCCGCCCCATGCCCGTCGCCCCGGCCCTTTCAGGCTTCGCCATGCCGTTTCTGGTACTGGCTGCGGTGGTTATCCAGATGTTCGTTACGAGCGGGCTGAAACTTAACAGGATGGAAGCCCTGGGTCTCTTAGTCTTCTACTGCGTGTTCGCCGCCAGCCAGTTCTTCGATCTTCCCCCGCTGGAGAGAATACTGGGATTCTAGCCCTTGCCGGCGGCAGAGCGATCCTGTATATATTTGCATGTTTGCTCAAACATAGAAAGGAATCATGTTTCACGAACTCCTGTCTTCCCTGTGGGTCACCGTGATGGAGCTGGCCCCCTCGCTTTTCATCGGGCTGGCGGCAGCTGGAATACTCCACGTGCTGGTCCGCCGGGATATGGTTCTGAAGCATGTGGGGAAACCCGGCTTTCTCAGCACCCTCAAGGCCGCCGCCCTGGGGGTTCCCATGCCTTTGTGTTCCTGCGGCGTGCTCCCCGCCGCCCTGGCTCTCCGGCGGGACGGAGCCAGCCCCGGAGCAACGGTTTCCTTTCTGGCCAGCACCCCCCAGACCGGGGTGGACTCCATCGCCGCCACCTGGGGAATGCTGGGATGGCCCGTGGCCCTGGCGAAAACGGCAGCGGCCCTTGGAGCGGGGCTTCTGAGCGGGACCCTGGTGGACCGTTTTCCCGGGGCGGTTCCGCCCCCCCCGCCGGCGACACGCTCCGGGGAAACCCTCAGAGGAAACCCCTTTGCCAGGGCATGGGATTACGCATTCAACACTATCCTCGGCGACCTCTGGGGATACCTTCTGCTGGGAATAGCCGCCAGCGCCCTGATATTCACACTGGTCCCCCCGGGAAGCATCGCGGGTAACCCCATCACAGGCGGCTTTTCCGGGCTTCTGGCGGCGCTGCTGGTGGGGCTTCCACTGTACGTCTGTTCCGTTTCGTCCGTTCCCGTGGCGGCGGCGATGGTGTACGCAGGATTTTCCCCGGGGGCGGCCCTTGTATTCCTGATGGCCGGGCCCGCCACAAATGCCGCCACCATGGCCGCGGTCAGGAAGACCCTGGGAGGACGGGCCTTCCTGGGGTATATGTCGGCGATAATCCTGGTGAGTCTCGCCGCCGGTCTGCTGCTTGACAACGCGGGAATCAGGATTCCGGCGATCGCGGCGGACAGCGGGAGCGCCGGCCCGGCGCCGTTGTGGAAGACCGCCACGGGGGCCGCACTCCTTCTGGGCATGGGAGTGCATGCCGCCAGGGCACTGAAGGGAAGGTGGAAATCCATGACTTCCGAGTCCCATGGGGAAAGGGTCGTTCTGGACGTTCGAGGCATGACCTGCGGCAACTGCGCGAGACATGTCAGGAACGCCCTGGAGAAACTGGCGGGGGTGAAGTCCGTGGAGGTGACTCTGGACCTCGGAACCGCAGTGATCATTCCGGGGCCGGGATTCAGTTCCTGCGAGGCTCTGGCGGCGGTGAGGGATACGGGATACCGGGCGGAACTGCGAGGAGGGGGATGTGGCTGCGGCCACGACTGACCAGGTAGCCCCGGAAGAGATACAGGCCATGGGAGACCTGTTCTTCCAGGCCTCCGACCCCACCCGGCTCACGATACTCCTGCGACTTCAGGTTTCGAGCAGATGCGTGTGCGAGTTGTCCGGTGAGCTGGGCCTCTCGGTGTCGGCGGTTTCCCACCAGTTGAAGAAGCTCAGGCTGGCGGGTCTGGTGTCCCGCTCCAGGGAAGGAAGACACATCCGGTACAGTCTGGCGGATGATCATGTCAGGCAACTCCTGCGGCTGGGGCTGGAGCACATCAGGGAATGAGTCCGTCCACCCCGGAGACGGTGCTGCTGCGGCAGTTCAGGAACCTGGTGGAGTTGAGGATACACATCTACTCCCTGCTGCCCCTGAGGCGGGCCCGGGTCATCGTGGAACCCGGCTGCGGCTCGGGCCTTCTGGCATGGGAACTGGCGGCCCTGACCGGGGCCGAACTCCTCTGCATAGACCGGTCACGGGCGCCCGAGCTTCCCGCCAAGGCCAGATTCATCCCCGGCGACGCCCGAAGGCTTGTTCCCCGGGCGGACGTCTACCTGAGTTCCTTCTTCCTGTACCAGATCCCGAACCCCGTATCATACCTTCGCCGGGTGCGCAGAGCCCTGGCTCCCGACGGGTTCTATGCCGCGGCGGGGGAGTTCGCCTACCGCCGGGAGGATCCTCTGCAGTCGGCCCTGGCGGATTCCCTGGCCCGGGAGGGGTTTGATCCCGGGTTCGGCGACAGGCTTGCGGAAGTGTTCGGGCGGGCAGGATTCAGGACGGTGGAACAGGGTATGGCGGGAATTTCGAGGGAAGAGCCGGACCGGGAGTTTCTAAGGGGGCAGCTGGGATCCGGGGCGCCTGATTCTCCGGGGGAACTGGGCGTGAGGGTATGCTGGGGGGTTTTCAGGGCGGAGTGAACCGCGGGCGGGCCTTCAGGCGGTTCTCCGGATCAGACCTTCCGGAGGCGGTTTCCAAAAGGGTTCGTGCCGTTTCACTTCAAGAAACCCCGACCGGTCCGCCCGCGGCATATAATCTACCGGGGTGTTCTCTTTTTGTTCCATTCATCCAGCGGGAGGGTCATGAAATCCATCCGCCGCGCCGAGACGGACCTGTATCCCCCGGTAAGGGCTTTCCTGGAAGGCCAGGGATACCTGGTCCGGGGAGAAGTGGGACCCTGCGACGTGCTTGGGGTAAGGGAGGACCTTACCGTGGCGGTGGAGTTGAAACTGACCCTGAACCTGAAGCTCGTGCTTCAGGGGGTGGACAGGACCTCCCCGGCGGACGCGGTCTACCTGGCGGTTCCCCTGGGCTGCCCGGTGTGGAAGAGGGAAAGACGAAGGGTGACGAAGCTCCTCAGGATGCTCGGTCTGGGGCTTTTACTGGTGGACCCCGCCTCAGGCCTCGTGGATCCGGTCCTGGACCCCGGGGAATACCGCCCCCGCCGGAGCGCTTCGGTCAGGGGCAGGCTGCTGAGGGAGCACATGGCGCTGACTTCGGATACCAATTCCGGAGGCAGCCGGAGGAGGGGAGGGGTGATGACCCTTTACCGCCGGAAAGCCCTGATGGTGGCGGAATACCTGGAGAAGCACGGGCCCTCCGGTCCCGCGGCGGTCTCCGTGGAACTCGGGATCGCCGAAGCCCGTGCCATTCTCTACAGGAATGTCTACGGCTGGTTCGAGAGGCTGGGAAGGGGGGTGTACGCCCTGTCCCCCCGGGGAGTCAGCGAGATCCCCCATTGGAGATGACCCGGGTTGCCGGGAACCCCTTCCCGGTTTCATACTACCCTGTTGTCATGCTGTGATTATGCCCGGCACACCGCCGGTTCACCAACCCTCCTGGAGGCGACGCATGATCTTCCTGGCGGCCCTCGCCCTCACTGCCGGATTGCCCGGCGGCCTGGAAATCGGCTTCGGCCCGGTGGCGGCCAGTCTGGATCCCTTCGACGGCTTCTACCAGGAGCGCTTCCTCACCCCGGGCCTCTCCGTGGGCGGAGAGGCGGTTCTCTCCTCCCCCGGGCCCGCGGGTCTGCTGCTCGGGGGGAGCTACTTCCACAAGCGCGGCACCAGGGGATGGGACGGGGAGATCAGGGCGTTCACGGTCTGGGCCTTTCCGGTGGCGACCGTGGCCCCGGTTTCCGGGATCAAGCTTTTTGCCGGGCCGGGGGTCGCCGGCTGCTGGGGAGACTACTCGGGCACCGACGATTTCGGCGGCTTCATGGAGGCTTCCGGGGGGAGCGTGGGCTACGGTTTCACCGCCGGAGGCGAGGTGGTCCTCTGGGGTCCCCTGTCCGCCAGGATGCAGTACCGCTCGGTCTGGATGGACATGAAGACCGACCAGGTGACCCTGGACGGGTCTCCCAGCTACATCTACCCCGCGGAGGAAACCGATCTGGGTTTCGACGGTTGGTTCCTGGGGCTTTCGGTATCCATGGCCGGGGGTGGAAACTCGGTCTGGCGTTGACCCCCGATGTCCCCGGTGATAGAATTCCGTTCTCTTTCACGGCCGGCGTAGCTCAGTTGGCAGAGCAGCGCACTCGTAATGCGCAGGTCAACGGTTCGATTCCGTTCGCCGGCTCCATTCCCGCAATTCCAATCGGGGAAAGGGATGGCTGAGAAACCCATCGTATCAGGCTCCGGAATCCGGGGCGTCTTCGGGGAGAGCTTCACCGTATTCGATGCGGCGGCATTCGCCGCGGCTTTCGGCGAACTGATCGGGCCCGGCGGCGTGGCGGTTGGCCGGGACACCCGCAGGAGCGGCCCCGCGGTGGAGGCGGCGGTGTGCGCCGGGCTCATGTCCGTGGGCTGTTCTCCGGTGCTTCTTGGGGTGGTTCCGACTCCCACGGTTCAGCTTGAAGCCATGGAACCGGGAATCGCCGGGGGAATCGCGGTGACCAGCAGCCACAACCCGGGCTGCTGGAACGCCCTGAAGCTGGTGGGACCCGACGGCGTCTTCCTGCGCGCCGAGGCCAGGGAGAGGCTGATGAACCTGCTGGACCGCCCCAGGGTCTTCCGGGGCAGTTCGGACTGCGGTCTGCCCAGGATCCTGGATGGCTCCATCGAAAGGCACGTGAACCGGGTTCTGGCCCTGCCCTGGGCCGTTCCCCGGGGAAAAAGGCTGAAGGTGGTGCTGGACGTCACCGGAGGCGCCGCGGCGGGGCTGGCTTCAACCCTGATGGATGCCATGGGGGTGGAGTGGACGATGATCCATCCTTCCATCTCCCCCGAGGGAGAGTTTCCACGGGTTGCCGAACCCACCGTGGAGAGCCTTGATGAACTGGCGGAGGCCGTGCGGCTTCAGGGCGCCGATGCGGGATTCGGTTTCGACCCCGACGGCGACCGGCTGGCCCTGGTGGCGGACGGCGGCCTGCTGATAGGCGAGGAGTACACCCTGGCCCTGGCCCTGGATCATATTCTTCCCCGGACACCGGGTCCCGTGGTGATAAACCTTTCCACCTCCATGCTTTCCGAGGAGGCGGCGGCCCGCCACGGATGTCCGGTGCACAGGAGTCCGGTGGGCGAGGTCAACGTGGTGGAGGAGATGGAGAGGCTTGGTTCCCCTGTGGGAGGAGAAGGAAACGGCGGAGTCATATACCCGGCGTGCCACAGCGGCAGGGACAGCGGGGTGGCCATGGCCGCGGTGGTTTCCATGCTGCGGAACAACCCCGGAACCACCCTTTCAGCCTGGGCCGGGGGTTTTCCCAGGTTTTCCATGATCAAGACCAAGGTTCCCTTTGCCGGCCCCTTCCGGAGCCTCGAGGAAGCCGTGACAGAAGGTTTCGGCGTTCCCGACGACACGCGGGACGGCCTCTGGTACCGCCGGGACTGGGGTTGGTTTCACATACGGAAGAGCGGCACCGAACCGGTGGTCCGCTTCATCGGCGAAAGCCGGGACCGGGCACCCCTGGAGGCCTGCTCCGAGGCTTTCCGAAAGGTCGTTTCATGTGCGGAATAGTCGGGTACGTGGGCTCCAGGCCGGCCCTGGACATCCTCATTCACGGTCTGGAGAGGCTGGAATACCGGGGTTACGACTCCGCCGGCTACGCCCTGCAGTACAACCATTCCCTGGTGATACGGAAATGCGTGGGAAGGGTTTCGGACCTGGCCTCCCTGGATCCCGGCGACGGGGTCGGAGCCACGGCGGGCATCGCCCACACCCGGTGGGCCACCCACGGTGAGCCTTCAACCGAAAACGCCCACCCCCACACCGACTCCTCGGGCAGGATCGCCCTGGTGCACAACGGAATCATAGAGAACTACAAGTCCCTCAAGGACAGGCTCGAGGCAATGGGCGAGGTGTTCGTTTCGGAGACCGACACCGAGGTTCTCACCAAGCTGATCGGCCGGGAGATGAAGGCCGGGGGCAACCTGCTCTCCGCGGTGAAGAGGTCCCTCGCCGGGGTCCGGGGCGCCTACGGAATCGCAGTGGTCAGCGCCGACGAGCCGTCCACCCTGGTGGCCGCCCGCTACGGCAGCCCGCTGGTGGTGGGAATAGGGGAAGGCGAGAACATCGTGGCCAGCGATGTGGCGGCCATAGTGGCCCACACCCGGGACGTGGTCTACCTGGAGGAGGGGGAACTGGTGGAGATCACCACCCGGGGCGTGCACAGCCACGGCCGGGACCCCAGGATGATCCGGGAGCGGATGACCCACGTTGACTGGGACCTGTCGGAGATCGAGAAGGACGGGTTCTCCCACTACATGCTGAAGGAGATACATTCCCAGCCGGAATCCCTTCGGAACGCCTTCCGGGGAAGGCTGGACATGGCCGAGGGCACCGCCCATCTGGGCGGCCTGAACATGACCCCGGATCAGATGAACCGGATCCGCCGGATCATCATCACCGCCTGCGGAACCTCCTGGCACGCGGCCCTGATAGGGAAGTACGTGCTGGAAACCATGGCGAGGGTTCCGGTGGACGTGGAGTACGCCAGCGAGTTCAGGTATCGCGACCCTGTGATCGGCGAGGACACCATGGTCCTGGTCATCAGCCAGAGCGGGGAGACGGCGGATACCCTGGCCGCCCTGAAACTGGCGCGCCAGAAGGGAGCCTCCTGCTACGGAATAGTGAACGTGGTGGGTTCCACCATCGCCCGGGAGACCGACGCCGGGGTGTACATCCACGCGGGTCCCGAGATAGGGGTGGCATCCACCAAGGCCTTCACCAGCCAGGTGATGATCCTGTCCCTCATCGGTCTGGCCCTGGGCAGGGCCCGGGGGTGCATCGACCGCTCCGAGGGGCTGACCCTGGCGAACGCCATCCGTGAGGTGCCCGACAAAGTTCAGACCATACTTGCACGGGCAGGGGAGATCCGGGATCTGGCCCGGGAGTTCACCTACGCCTCCAACTTCCTTTACCTCGGCCGGGGGGTCAACTACCCGGTGGCCCTGGAGGGCGCCCTGAAACTGAAGGAGATCAGCTACATCCACGCCGAGGGGTATCCCGCGGCGGAGATGAAGCACGGCCCCATAGCATTGATCGACGATCTTATGCCCGTGGCGGTGATCGCGGTGCGGGACGCGGCCTACGACAAGATCATGAGCAACATTCAGGAAGTGAAAGCCAGGAGGGGCCGGATTCTGGCGGTGGCCACCGAGGGCGACCCGGACATCCGCCACCACGCCCAGTGGGTCATCGAGGTACCGGCGGTAGCCGATCAGCTCACGCCGCTGCTCACCGTGATACCCCTCCAGCTGCTTGCCTATTACGTGGCAGTGGCCAGGGGGTGCGATGTCGACAAACCCAGGAATCTGGCGAAAAGCGTCACGGTGGAGTAGGCTCATACCGGGTCTGCGGGCCGCCTCGCTGGTGGCCAGGAAATTCCTGCGAACCCTGTACCGCGACTGGGACCGGGACGGCATCTACTTCTGCGCCGCGGCGATAGCCTTCAACATACTGGTGACCGCCATTCCTCTTGCGGTTCTGATCTTCGCCATCAGCAGCAACGTCGCCCAGGGGGACTCCACCCTTAGGGAGGGGTTCAACAACTGGCTCGCCGAGCTGGAACCCTTCATCCCCGACAGGGTGCTCTCGGACGTCCAGGGGGCTGTTCTCGACCAGAGCGCCACCGTGGGGTTCATCGGCTTCGTCACCCTCCTCTGGATGGTGAGCAGGCTTTTCGGGACCATCAGGACGGCTCTGGACAGGATTTTCAACGCCCCGGGAAGGCACATGGTCCTGGGAAAGCTCTTCGACTTCCTGCTGGCTATCCTGGTGGCGGTCTGTTTCATCCTGGCCGTGCTGTCCACAGTGGGCGCCAGGGTGGCGGTGGAATCCGGGGCGGGGCGGATAATCGGGGGAACCCCCCTGTTCGGACCGGTTCTCAGCGGTTTCCTGGGAAAGGTGCTGAGCCTGACCTTCGCGTTCCTTGTGTACTTCCTGCTGTACTGGGCGGGCCCGAACCGGAGGATCCCCCTGAAACTGGCGATTCCCACGGCCCTGGCGTGCACCGCCCTGACGGCGCTGGGAACCAGCCTCTACATGTGGAGCATCTCGAGCCCCGACTGGGGATTCGTCTACGGCTCCTTCATAGGGGTCATGGCCACCCTGCTGTGGGTGTACTGGCTGTGCGTGATCTTCCTGGCCTCCGCGGAGGTGGCCAGCATCATCCACGAGATGGCCGGCGCTAGACGGAGAACCTTATCTCCAGGATGTCCCCGTCCTGGACGGGATACTCCTTCCCCTCGAGCCCCACGACGCCCTTCTTCCTGAGGGCCACCTCGTCCGGGGTCTCGCGGAAGACCCGGTAGGGTATCACCTGGGCCCTTATAAATCCCCGGGCCAGGTCCGAATGGATTGTTCCGGCGGCGTCCAGAGCGGTGCTTCCCCGGGGTATCGGCCAGGCCCGGACCTCGTCGGGGCCCATGGTGAGAAAGCTCACCAGGTCCAGAAGGGAGTAGGCCGCCCGGATGATCCGGGAAAGCCCCGAATCCGTGTAGCCCATCCCAGCCAGGAACTCGGGCCGTTCCTCCTCGGGAAGATCGCACAGCTCAAGCTCCAGACCGGCGTCTATTGTCAGGAAAGCCGCCCCGGCGGCCTCGCTCATCTCCCGGACCTCCGATTCGTCGGATACCCCGTCGCCGGCCCTGTTGGATATCACCATCAGGGGTTTCAGCGAGGCGGGGGAGTAGGGCGAGAGGAGTTCAGTCTCATGCCGGTCGAAACCAGCCATTCTCAGGGGGGTCTCCCGTTCCAGGAATTCCAGGGCGCGGTTCACGAGTTCGAACTCCCGGCTGCCCGCCCGGCTCTCCTTCCTCAGCCTGTCCCGGCGCTTCTCCAGGATCCCGTAGTCCGCCAGCATCATCTCCCCCTCCGCCGAGGTCAGTTCCTCCCGAAGGCTTCCCATGGCGTGGTTGTCAAGCACCAGCGCCACCGCCGACGCCTCCCTGAGCATGGCCATGCTCCGGGGACCGAAGGCCGGGGAGGGGATGTCGGTGAAGGAAACCGTGGCGTGCACAACGCTCCTGGGTTTCCAGTGTTCAGCCAGGAAGTCGAGCCTGGGATCGGGAACCTTCACTGTAAGGGGCTTGCCGGGGTCTACCCTGGGGGACCCTCCCAGGGCCCGCAGCAGGGTGGACCTTCCGGAACACGGCGCGCCCGCCATGGCGATCTTCATACGGTTCCTCCGGGTGTTATTCCGTGAATACCCTTACCTTGTCGCCGTCGGCGCTGTCCACGTCCACGGTTAGTTCCCGGAGGGCCTCCACCAGCTCCTCGCCGTCCATGTCCTTCAGGGCCGACAGGTCTATTCCCCGCTCCTGCACGGCTGAGGCGGCTTCGGCGGGCATCAGGGAGCTGAGCTTGAGGCCGGTGCGGATCAGGCTCATGGGAACCCTGACGTTGACCTTGTCTCCGTCGGAACTGTCCACCACCACCCTGAGGTATCTGGGAACACCCTTTTTCCCGGGGGCGGCATCGGAAGACTCCCCGGCGAGGGACTCCGACTCCGGCTCCTTCTCCCGGACTATGACCTTCTCCAGCAGAGCCGAAGCCTCCTCCACTGTGATCTTGCCCTTGCTGAGCATCTCGAGGATCTTCATCCTGGCCTCGTTCATCGCCTTACCTCCGTTCATCACGCTAGAAGAACCTGAAACTAAGGTTCTCAGCCTCGGAACTCACCGTTATCTCCGTTCCGTGGAGCCCCGGCAGGATACTCCAGACCGCCAGGGATTCTGACAGGAAAACCGGCCAGGTGCCCCGCCTGGCCCGGAAGAGCACCGCCGCAGCACCGACCGCCTGCCCCAGGACCGCGAAGGGCAGCAGAATAAGCCACACCGGGAACCACGGCAGGGGGATCGGGCAGCGCATCCTGCCGATTCTGAAGAGAAGGAACAGGGCGGGCATCACAGGGACCTCATGGCTTCGTCGAAGGTTATCTCCCCCCGGGAAAGCCGGTTCAGGGTCTGGCGAGGGTTCACGTCCGCCTCCATGGTTCTGTCCAGGGCCGCAACCAGCCGGTCAAGCCTGGCCCTTGCGGTAGGGTAGCTGACCCCCATGGTTTCCTGGAGCTGCTTGATGGATCCGTAGCTTCTGATGAAGGCCATGGCCAGGGCCTGGTCCTCCGGGGGAAGCATGGCCAGGGGGGAAACGGAGAAGGAGCCCTGGACGGTCAGGTCGCACAGGGGGCAGGAAAGTCTGACCGGCGTCATCACCCGCCGGCATGATGGGCACCTTATCTCACCAATATCCAATTCTGGCACCTCCATTCTTGAACAAACCATAACACCTGGTTTAGAAATGTCAAGCTCAGCCCCGTTTTTCCCCGGGACAACCGGAGTTGACTTCCGCCGGAGATGGGGAATAATCAGAACAAAGGTTCAACAGGCGAGGGGGTTCCCATGAGAAACGTCGTGGCGGTGATCCTCGGGGGAGGCAGGGGTACCCGGCTCTTCCCGCTGACCAAACTGCGGTGCAAGCCGGCGGTACCCATAGGAGGCAAGTACAGGCTCATAGATATTCCGGTCTCCAACTGCGTGAACGACGGAATCCGTCAGATCCTTGTCCTGAGCCAGTACAACAGTGAAAGCCTCAACCGCCACATCGCCCAGACCTACCGTTTCGACAGGTTCACCAACGGCTTCGTTTCCATTCTGGCCGCCGAACAGACCTTCGAGAGCGCCGACTGGTTCCAGGGAACCGCGGACGCGGTTCGCAAGAGCATGATCCATATCATGTCCCTGCAGCCCGAACTGGTGCTGATCCTCTCCGGCGACCAGCTCTACAGGATGAACTTCCTGGAGTTCATCGACTATTTCCAGGCCACCTCGTCGGACGTCTGCATCGCCTCCAAGCCTGTCTCCCGGGAGGAGGCATCCGGTCTTGGGATTATCCGGGTGGACTCGACCGGGGCTGTCATGGGATTCCATGAAAAACCCGCGCCCGAGAAGCTGGAGGGGCTGGAGAGCTCCCCCGGCCGGGTGACCGCGGACCAGCCGTTCCTCGGCAGCATGGGAATCTACCTGTTCAAACCCCGGGTCCTGGAGAACCTCCTCACGGACCACCCGGAGCACGATGACTTCGGCAAGGAGGTGATTCCCAGCGCTCTGGGGCGCTACCGGATGACCTCCTTCCCCTTCCGGGGCTACTGGTCCGACATCGGGACCATAAAGAGCTTCTTCAAGGCGAACATCGATCTTGCCATGCCTGCACCGGCTTTCGACATGTACAACCAGTTCTCGCCGCTCTACACCCGGGCCAGGGCACTTCCAGGGGCCAGGCTGAGGAACTGCACCCTAGACAACGCCATAGTCTGCGACGCCTCGGACCTGAACGGGGCGGTGGTAAGAAACTCCATCGTGGGAATCCGGAGCCACGTGGGCAGGGGGTGCGTTCTGGAGGAGACGGTGCTCATGGGGGCTGACTTCTGGAGGGGTCACCCGCAGGATCCGGTGGTGCTCCACCCGGAGCTGCCCCCCATGGGAATCGGCGAGGACACCAGGATACGGAAGGCCATAATTGACAAAAACGCCAGAATCGGTTCCGGGGTGGAACTTCTGAACCGGTCGGGAATCGAGGAGGCGGACGGAGACTCCTGGTTCATAAGGGACGGTATCATAGTGATCCCCAAGGGAGCGGTCATCCCAGATGGAACCGTTGTCTGAAAGTAATCAACCTTTTACGGCGTCAGGGTGAAGCCGGTTGTCAGGAGATCGGCCGAGATCGTTGCCGCATAGCCCTGAGAAGCCTGTCCAGCAGGGTGGCTTCGTCGGGGATCTCATCCAGGTCAACCGCCAGCGATGAAAGGGCGTCTATGTAGGCCCTCATCACGGTGGCCTTTGTGATGCGCTGGCTCCGGTTCTGCCTGGACCTGTTCTGGCTGATGGTGCGCACAGTCCTTGAGAGCACCTCCTCCTGATCGGGTCTGACCGGAACCGTAAGCCTCACGGACGGTTCGCTGTGAACCTCTATGTCATTGAATCTCAACGCAGGACCGTTGCCGTTCGTCTTAGCCATCTGAAGCCTCCCGTGGGGCAAAGATACGGAATGGCCACGGCGTGTCAAGGGAAAGTATGAAATTCGGCATTTCGGCACTTATGAAATTAGGGTATTGACGCTGGGTCTGCCATGTACTAAACTCCGTCAGGAGTTGTTGTAAAGGTGTCGCAATGAATTTGCGGCCGTTAATGGATCCGGCCAGGACCGGATCGGTTCCCGGGAGGGAGAAGATGCTGATTCTGGGAGGTTCGGGAAAAACCACCGTCGGCCTCGATATCGGTAGTCACTCCGTGAAGGTCGTTGAGCTCACCCGGTCGGGCAAGGCGATGAAGCTCAGCAGATACGCGGTAGTGGAACTCGCTCCCGGCACCGTTGTCGACGGTGAAGTTGTCAACAGGGATCATCTTGTTTCATCCATCGGGGACGCGGTCACCAAGGCGGGCATAAAGCCCAGGGCGGTGAACTCCGCGGTCTCGGGCAGAAGCGTGATCGTCCGCCGGATTCCCATGGAGAAGATGACGGAGGCCCAGGCCCGGCAGGCCATCCACTGGGAGGCCGAGCAGCACATCCCCTTCCGGGTGGACGAGGTCAGCATCGATTTCAAGATAATCAACGAGGAGGCCGGCCCGGGGCAGATGGAAGTGCTGCTGGTGGCCGCCAAAAAGGAGGTCATCCACCTTCACCGTGGCCTGATCCAGGGAGCCGGCCTGAGGACCGCCAGCGTGGACCTGGAGCAGTTCGCCCTGCTTCGGGCCTACCAGCACGCCTACAACCCCTCCGAAGACGAGTGCGTGACCATTCTCAACATCGGCGCCGACAACACTAACCTGGTGATCGCCAAGAACGGCATACCAAGCTTCAACAGGGACCTTGCCATAGGCGGAACCAGGTTCGTGGAGGCGGTGCAGAGGTTCCTGGGGTTCGACTACGAGACCGCCGAGGGGGTTCTCCGGGGCAACCTCCCCGAGGGAGTCAGCACGGACGATCTGAAGAACGCGGTGAGCAGCGTGGTGCAGGAGCTCTCCACCAGCGTCCGGCGGTCCTTCATCAGTTTCCAGGCCTCCGGCGAGAGCACCCGGATCGACAAGATGTACATCAGCGGGGGCTGCTCGCTGATGCCCGACCTGGCCTCCATCCTCTCGGAACAGCACGGGCTTCCTGTGGAGAGGTTCAGCCCCTTCAGGAACATCCAGGTGGAACCGGGCCTGATGTCCGAGGATGAGCAGGCCGGCCTGGACGCACTGCTGTCGGTGGCCACCGGGCTCGCCCTTCGGGGATTCGTACATGGAGACATGGACATCAACATCCTTCCCGAGGAGGAGAAACAGAAGGCCAAATCCGCCTCGGCGGCCGCCGAGGCCTCGCCACTGGCCTCGGTGATCAGCTGGCTCCCCCTGGGGCTGGTGGTGGTGTGCGTGGTGCTCCTGGGGCTTCACTACATGAGCCTGCAGAAGAACCGCGACGAGATCCGCCAGGAGATCGCCGAGGTGGACGCGGACATAGCCAGAATGCAGGAGCAGTTGTCCAGGCAGCAGGAACTCACCGGACTGGAGCAGACCCTCAACCAGAAGAGGGCCGCCATCGCAGCGCTGTCCCTGAAGCAGAAGAGCACCGTCTACGTTCTGGAATACCTTTGCAGGTCCCTGTATCCTCAGCAGTCGGCCCTGGCGGAGGAGTCGGGCAAGAACATCTACCTCACCGACCTAACCCTGATGGACACCAACCTTCAGATCACCGGAGTGGCCCGTTCCTGGGGGGACATCATAGAATTCCAGCGCAGGCTGGAGGAGATATCCCCGGACGGTAATCAGGCCCTCTTCGTGACCGGCGACTTCGGGCAGAGCTACGACGTTGCCCCGGTGCTGCAGGGGGAGGGGCAGGAAACCAGGTACCGTTTCAGCATGAGCATGGGAATAAACCTGTCGTCCCTGGAACCGCTGGTGGGCGACTACGCCGGATTGTGACGGAGGAGACATGAGAAAGAAGCTGTTGTTCCTGTTCGTGGTCGCGGCGGTGCTCGCAGCCGGCTGCGATCCCTTCGGCACCAGTGAGACCAAAGCCTACATCACCGGCAGGATCTACGCCGATTCCCTGATGACGGTACCCTACGAGGGCGCCACGGTGGTGGTGGATGTGGACCCCGACAGCATCGCAATCCCATCCATCTCCTGCCTCACCAACGCCAGCGGCGTTTTCATGCTGGAGGTCCCCTTCTTCCCGGCCATGGGCGAGGAGGGAATGAGCGGCTACGGGTACCCCGGCTCCGGGAGCGTCGGCCTCAGGGCCTACGCCGAGGGCAAGGAGTACGTTTACAGGACCTACGATGAATCACCCTTCGTGGTCACCGCCGGAGACACCCTGGTCGTCTGGGACGTCTCCCTGACACAGTTCCAGTAGGCGAGGGCGGGGATATGAAGCCCGAGGCTGAAATCCCGGCAATCAGGGGAAAGGATTCACCATGGCGATAGACATTCGCGATGCGCGGGTCCTGAGGTTCATCGTGGGGATTCTGCTCCTGGCGGCCATCGTGCTTGGCTATTTCATGTTCCTGGCCAAGGGCCTTCAGGAGGAGATCGCCGTGGAACAGCAGAATCTCGACATGCGGAGGATCGAACACGAGACCCTCAGAAGCAGGACCACCGAGGATCTGGCTGTCATGGCGCAGAGAATCGAGATGTACACTCAGGAGCTGAACACCCTGGACCTTCTGCTTCCCAGAAGCTACGACCAGGAGGAAGTGATGGAGATGATCACCCGCGGGGCTGCCCGAAGCGGTCTCTCCATCGTGTCACTCACGCCTATGGAACATCATATGGATGGGGAGCATCAGGTCTACGAATGGCGGATCAGGCTTACCGGCCGGTTCCACCGGCTCGGGGTCTTCATGGACCAGCTCACCCAGGAGATGATGATGACCGCCGTCAGCAACCTTGAGATACACCAGCAGAAGGCCGCCGAGGGCAAGTTCGACAACATCGAGGCGTCGTTCACCATCAGCGCCTTCGTGCAGCCCTGAACAGGAGGGAGGTAAAGGTAATGTCGAAGACCGTAACACTCTTCGCGGCCGCGGTCACCCTCCTGCTCCTGACGCCCGGGTGCGGCGAAGGCGGGGAGGAGGTCTCCGGAGTTTCCAACGGCACCGTCACGGTGCTGGAACCGGAACCGATAGCCGGATGGCTCTCGGTGGACACCCCCGGCCGGGTGACCGCCATGGCGGCCCACGAGGCGGGGGCGTACATGCTGGGAGAGTCGGGGCTGCTGCTTGCCTGGTCACGGGAAACCGGAGCCTGGACCCCATCGTGGATCGAGGGCGCCGAAGACGCATTCGATATAGTCCTTCTGGAAGGGGAGCCGGTTCTGCTCACCCCTGGTTCGGTTGTTACGGTTTCCCAGGGTGAGGGAACCATCCATCCCCTCAGCGGGGGGGCGGTTCCTATAGACGCCGCCGCGGCGGAAGGCCAGCTGGCGGTTCTTTATCCGGACGGCTCCCTGGAACTGAACCCGCAGACCGGGTCCCCCGGGTTCTTCGAGCCGGGTGAAGCCGCCCCGGTCGGCGGTCTCGCAAGGTCGGGCCCCGACTGGGCCTGGCTGAACGACGACGGCACACTCACCCTCCTGGACACAGGAGTGGGGCTTCGCCGGGTGGAAACCCTTCCCGACGGGATCACCGTAATCGCATCCGGGGAAGACGGTCTTCTGGCGGGCGACGGCTCGACGGTCTATCTCCGCACGGCTCCGGACCGGTGGGTTCAGTGCTCCCGGGGCGGCCTGCAGGCCGCGGGCCTGGTGGTCAACGATCAGGGAGTGTTCCCCGGGGAAATCGATGAGCCCCTGGCCGGCCGGATCCCCGGTGATCCAACGGGCATCTGCGCCAGCGGCGACGGCCCGGTCTGGGCCCTCACCGAATCAGGCCTTTCGGTGTGGGCCGGGATGGACCAGGTGGAAACCAGGCTGCCTTCCTACGACCTGGCCCGGATCCAGTGCAGCCTCGCCGGGCAGACCGGAAGCCAGCCGGCGCCTGGAGCGCCGGGGGTATCCTCCTCCAGCGTTTCGGTCAGCGGTGTGTTCAGGATCTACGAGTCGGTTTCCAGCCGGCCCGACCCCTTCACCGAGTTCCCCGCCGCCAGGCGCGACCTTCGGCGGCCGCTGGAGGATCTCACCATCGAGGAACTGCACCTTGTGGGCATCACCCTGGACCCCTCCGGAGGGGATCAGGCCATGGTGGAGGACGCCAACGGGGTCGCCTACATTCTCAGCGAGGGCACCCGTCTGGCCAACAACACCCACATTGCGGAGATTACAAGCAATGAGGTCATAGTCGTTCAGGAAGTTACAGTCGGATCGTCGGTGGAGGGCGGAGCGGTGACCTCCATCCCCACCATCTACTCGATGCGGCTGCATGAAGAAGGTGGTTTCTGATGCGAACAATCAGCCCTTTGCTTCTGCTGCTCCTGTGGGTTCCCCTGATGGCCTACAGGGTGACGGACATCTCGGTGGCCCCCGATGGAGACCGCACCATGGTTACCGTGGTCGCCGACGGCCCGATAACCTATGAGAAGTTCCTCCTTACCGATCCCATGAGGGTGGTGATCGACCTGACCGACGGGGTGCACGCCCTGCCCGCCACAGACTTCGCTGTGGACAGGGGCGGGGTCGGGGCGCTCCGTACCAGCCAGTACAAGGCTCCACCCCAGGGGATCGTCAGGATCATCGTGGACGTGACCGGCGAGCTGCTCAACTACACCTCCGACCTGACAGAGCCGAACAGGCTGGTGCTCACCATGCTGACGAACCCCTCCGGAACCCCGTTCAGCGCATGGTCCGCCACCTCCTCCCAGAGCATCCAGTCGGTGGCCTCCGCCAGTTCGGTGCCGCCCCTCACTCCACCCGCGGGGAGTTCCGGGCTTTCCACAATGGATGCCACGGTCTCCGGAGTCAGGGTGTCAGAATCGGGCAGGGCCGTGGAGGACGGCTTCCCGGTGGTGTGGAGCGGTTCCGGCGGACGCCGGATCACGATTGACGTGGTGGAGGCCGACATCCGCACCGTGATGCGCTCCATCAGCGACGTCAGCGGAATGAACATCATCATTCCGGAAACCTACCAGGGAACAGTTACCGCCAGGCTCAGGAACGTGGGATGGTGCGACGCCCTCACGGCGATCCTCGCCAGCCAGGACCTGGTGGCCACCCAGAGCGGGCACAACACCCTGAGGGTGGTCCGCAGGGCGGACTTCTACGCCCAGGTCAACGAGATGGCCACCACCCAGGCCCAGAGGGAGAACCTTCAGGACCTGCACACGGAGGTGTTCATCATACGTTACGCCAAGGCCGAGGACATTCAGTCTGCCACCCAGAGCGTGCTGTCCAACCGGGGCGAGATCAGCGTGGACACCCGGACCAACTCCCTGATCGTCACCGACATCCCCAGGAAGCTGAACGAGATCGGCAGGATGCTGCCCATCCTGGACAGCCCCACGGCGCAGGTGATGATCGAGGCCAAGCTGGTGGAGATTGATGCCGGGGCCAGCCGCGAGTTCGGAATAGACTGGTCCGTGGGCAACCTCAGCCGGTCCGACGTTCTCACCAGGGGTCAGATGAACACCGGCCTCGCGGTGGGCGACCCCACCGGGGAGATCAGCTTCGGCACCATCACCAACATCCTGGACCTGAACGCCACCATCAGCTACCTCGAGTCGGAGAACATGGCGCACATCCTGTCGGAACCCCGCATAGCCATCTGCGACAACATGACCGGCTTCGTGATGAGCGGCAAACAGGTTCCCCTCACCCTGCTGGACCAGGCGGGCAACCCCTACGTCCAGCTCTACAGCGTGGGCGTGAGCCTGGAGGTGACCCCTCACATCAACGCCAACAACAACGTCACCCTGGAACTCAGGCCCGTGGTGAGCGACCTCTCCGGGGAATCCACCGCCTCCGAGCAACCCATCATCCTCACCCAGGAGGCCAACACCACGCTGATGATAGATGACGGCGCCACCGCCGTGATCGGCGGCATAATGAGAAGCAAGACCACGTCGGTGAGAAGGAGGGTGCCCATCCTCGGTCACATCCCGCTTCTGGGCGACCTGCTCTTCAGCTACGACTCTGACAACACCGAGAGCACCGAGCTGGTGATTTTCGTAACCCCGCACATCATCAGGCCCTACTAGGCGGGAGACTTGACGAGAATAGGGCGGGGGGCATGGAAGGGCCATGTCCTCCGCCCCTGCGTTTCCGGAATCAGGCCCACCTCCTCCCGGCTGAGGGAAGCCGTGTTCAGCATTCTTGGAGGAGACCTTTCGGGCGCGGTGTTCTGGGACCTTTTCTGCGGCACGGGCGCGATGGGTCTGGAAGCCCTCAGCTGTGACGCCGCACTAAGCGTTTTCGTGGACTCCAGCCAGGCGGCTCTCGAGGGCGTCGGCCGGTTTCTGGCCGCCAGGGACGCCCGGGACAGAGGGCGGCTGGAAAGGAAAACCCTCCCCTTCGACCTCGCATCCCTTCCGGGCCCGGCGGAAGCGGTTTTCCTGGATCCCCCCTACCGGCTCTCCGGCATATATTCCTGGATCGAGTCGGTCCGGTGGTCGGACCTGGTCTCCCCGGGCGCGATTGTCATGGCGGAGTCCGGGTCGTCGGATTCCCTGCCGGGCTGGGAGAAGAGAAGGTATGGAAGCTCCTGGCTGTTCATCAGGAGAGGGTGAAGGCTCCGGCATGAGGGTGGTATACCCGGGAACCTTCGACCCCGTAACCACCGGCCACATCGACATCATGAAACGGGCGGCGTCGGTGTTCGGCGAGATCCACGTGGCGGTGGCCGAAGCCACCCCGAAGCAGACCCTTTTCTCCGCGGCCCGCCGGGTTGAACTGGTGGAGCGCTCCATAGTAGAAGCGGGAATCGGGGAGGGTATCACGGTGGGGTCCTTTCAGGGGCTGCTGGTTGACCACATGAGGGATATCGGCGCCACCGTTTTCATCAGGGGCCTCAGAGCCCTTTCGGACTTCGAGTACGAGTTCCAGCTCCAGCTCATGAACCGACGGCTGGCTCCCGGCATCACCGGGGTCTACATGATGCCGTCCGAAAGCAACATCTATCTTTCGTCAACCCTGGTGAAGGAGATCGCCAGGCATGGCGGCGACGTTTCAAGCCTTGTACTGCCCTGCGTCCGCCGGGCACTGGAGGAGAGCGCGAATAATGGGTGACATCAGGTTTGCCCCCAGGGCGGAATCCCTGCAGGGTTCCGCAACGCTTCAGATTACTGCCAAGGCCGCGGAACTCAAGGCTGCGGGCAGGGACGTGGTCTCCCTCTCCGCCGGACAGCCCGATTTTCCTTCGCCGCCCGCCGCGGTGGAAGCCGCCGCCAGGGCCATGCGGGAGGGCAGGACCGGATATACGGCCAACGCCGGCCTTCCCGAACTTCGCCAGGCGGTGGCCGACCGGTGGGGCGCCATGCACGGACTACCGGCGGATCCTGCCCGGGTGCTGGTCTCCTGCGGGGCCAAGCACAGCATCGCCAACCTGCTGGAGGCCGTGGTGCGGGAGGGCGACAGGGTTCTCATTCCCAGACCGTGGTGGGTCAGCTACCCGGAGATGGTGAAGAGGCTGGGGGGGATACCGGTCGCCGGGGAAGGTGAGCACCTCACCGCGGAAGACCTGAGGAAGGCCGCCTCAGAGGGGGCGGTGGGGATGATCTTCAACTCTCCCTGCAACCCCACCGGCAGGGTTCACGACGCCCGGGAGACCGCCGCCCTGGCGGACGCACTGGCGGAGACAAGCATGTGGGCCATCTCCGACGACATCTACGAGTACCTGTACTACGGAGAAGGCGAAGTGCCCCACCTCCTTGACGCCCGGCCGGAGCTGGCTTCCCGGGTCGCGGTGGTCACGGGGGTCTCAAAAACCTGGAGCATGACCGGCTGGCGGATCGGGTTCGCCATGGCCGACCCGAAATGGATCGCCCTAGCGGGAAGGATCCAGTCCCACACAACCTCCAACGCCCCCACCATGTGCCAGTACGGCTCCCTGGCGGTGGTCCGGGGGGAGGCTGAGGAAGACAGGCTCTCGATGCTGAAGGCCTTCCGAAGCCGACGGGACCTGATGTGCTCACTGCTCCGGGATCAAGGGGTTCTCCGGTTTCCGGAACCCATGGGCGCCTTCTACGTTTTCGTGGACCTGCGCCCGGCCTCCGGGCAGCTTGACAGCGCCTCCTTCTGTATTAGTCTACTGGAGCGGGAGGGTCTGGCGGTGATTCCCGGCAGCGCCTTCGGAGCGGAAGGTTTCGTCAGGCTTTCCTTCGCCGCCTCGAACAGCGATATTGAGAGGGGTGTGAAGCGCCTCTGCGGCTTCATCTCCGGGAGGGTATGAGATGACGGTCACCTGTCCCAGTTGCGGTAAAAGCTACCAGATAGCGGAAGAGAAGCTGGGGGGCAAGGCGAAGAGGATCCGCTGCCGTAACTGCTCCGAGGTGTTCATCATCCATCCCCCGAAGAAAAAGACCGAATCCCCGGAGGCGCCGCCGGCTTCCCCTTCCCGGCGGACCGACGAGCGGGCAGCCAGGTTTGCCAGGGTTCTTGCCAGCGACATTCTGGTGTACAACCAGGAAATGGTGGAAAAGTCCCGGGTTGAGGGGAATCTGGCGGAGGTCATGGCCGGCGATCTGAAGAGGTCGTGGGACCTGTGGAAATCGAGGTTTCCCGAGGCCGCCCAGAACGACGGCCTGGAGATTTTCCGGGACGCCCTCAGGAAGATACTGGCCGCGGGAGGGACGGACTTCGACGACTGGGTTCCGGAGGACTAGCTTCCCGCGGCAAGCTCCCGCTTAAGGCACCTGAAGATGATGTGCGCCAGGATGAGGTGCACGTCCTCGATCTGCTGCATGTCCTCCGAGGGAACGACTACGGCCTCCGAAGCCACCCTGGCCGCCTCCCCGCCGGAGAAACCCGAGAGAAGCACCGAGACCGCCCCGGCCTCGCCGGCCACCCGGAAGGCGTTTATCACGTTGGGGCTCATGCCGCTTCCGGAGAGGCCGATCACCACGTCTCCCGGTTCAACGAGGTTCCTCAGCTGCTCGCCGAAGGTGTTGGTGTAGTCCGTATCGTTGGCCCAGGCGGTGAGCAGGGGGATGTTCTCCGCCAGGGAAATGGCCTTCAGCCGCGGCCTTCCCGGAAGCGCGGTACCCTTGGCCAGATCGCACACGAAGTGGGCGCTGGTGGCGCTGCCGCCTCCGTTGCCGAAGACGAACACCCGGTTTCCCGAGCGGTACGCCTTAAGAATGATTCCGGTGACCTTCTCTATTTCCGCCGGCGGAATCTGAAGCACCAGGTTGCTCACCTGGTCGAGGTAGGATCGGATTTCATCTATCATCCGTCTTCTCCAGGAAAACTCGGGTACTTGTCTTCAAGGTCGGTGCCCGGGGGGACCCTGACCCCCGGATCCACCAGGGCGTTCCTGAGCCTGGAACCCCTGCCCACGACCGCTCCCGGGAGAATCACGCAGTTCTCCAGCCGGGAGTCCTCCTCCACTATTGAACCCGGAGCGGTCCAAACGGTTCCAAGAAGGATCGCCGAGGGCGAAACCCTGCCCTGAATGAACCTTCCGTTCCGGGGTTCGCATCCGGCAACTCCGGGAACCGCCAGCCCGGAAAGCACCGCATGGCAGGCCCTGAGCTGCTCCTCCCGGGAACATACAAAAAAAGCCTTTCCCGGTAGGAGAACCGCCCTGACCACACCGCCCCGGTCCAGGCAGTTACCGACTTCGTCCTCCAGGGACCCTGCGCCGGAGGGTTTTCCGGCGAACCAGCAGGCTCCAGCCAGGCGCAGGTTCGTCCCGGCTCTTTCCGGGGGAGGGAAGGGGTCCAGGTGGTTGACGGTTCCGTCGGGGTCCGTGAACACGCACAGCGAATTCCATGGAGCGCCCGTGGGCGAGAGGGCCAGCACCGCGTCGGCACCCGGGCGGGGAAGGGACTCCAGGGGCTGCCGGGTGAACAGGTCGTCCCTTACCGACAGGAATCCCGGAAGGGAATCGAACCGGGCTCCCCGGAACCTGGGTTTCAGATCGTCCATCGGGGCGATTCCGCAGACCTGCCTGGTCTCCCCCGGAACAGTGTGTATTACAAGCTTCACCTGGGGGGTCCATAACGGGCGTATCGGATGATGCCGTTGCCCAGCCCGGCCGCCCGGGCGGCTCCGTAGAGAAATCTCTGCAGGCCGAGACGGAAGTAAGCCAGCCGGAAGACCCGTTCCAGGGGGGATCCGGTGTTTACAACCGGGGGTTTCATCCTTCGCCGGATCGCCCCGTAGTTGCCGCTCTCCCGGCGAACCACCCGGAACCCGCCCTCCCCCAGCATGGCCTCAAGGGTTCTGGGACTGAAGAAGTACAGGTGCGCCGGCACCGCGTCTGGGACTATGCAGCCGGTCTTTCTCCCCCGCAGGAAGGCTTCCATGACTTCCTCCCAGTGGGTCAGCTCCCACGGGCACTGCACCAGGAGCACCCCTTCCGGCCGGAGTATCCTTCCCGCCTCCCTCAGCGCCTCCCCCGGGCGGTGAAGGTGTTCCAGAACGTCCAGCATCATGACCACGTCGAAGGTTCCGGACTCGAACCCGGCGGAAGCCAGGGAACCCCGGCGGACGTCCAGTTTCAGTGTGTTCCCGGCGTAGTCCGCCGCCAGAGGGCTTACCTCGACTCCAGACACCCGGTAGCCCAGGGACCTCAGATGATCCAGCAGAAAACCGTGGGCGCATCCAACCTCCAGAAGTCTTCCGCCGCCCCGGAAGGGTTCGAGGCTCCGGGCCCTGGCCCGGAAGATTCCGTCGAAAATGTTCCTGTACCTGTGAAAGTTCTCGACGTACCCCCCGTACCCTACCTCGGCCCGGTCGTAGTATTCGGCGGAGTACATGGTTTCCAGGGAGACCTCCGCGGGCCTCTCCGAGAGATATATCAGACCGCATACCGGACACCTGGAAACCGGCCAGCCCTCGACCCGCCTGAGGATCACCGGAGCATCGCTTCCGCACAGGGAGCAGGGGGTCTTTTCCCTGGGGAGCCGCCGCCACATGCTCATGTCAACACCTTGACAAAACGTCAAGGCTTGACGAGATTCCGCCCCACTCGAATCCGCGGTGGAACAAGACATACATTTTTCTAATATACGGTTTACCGAAAGGCGGCGTGATGGCTACTAGAAGAACCGAAGGCCGTTCTCTGGAGCTTTACCTCCGTGAAATCGGCACCCGGGACACCCTCACCTCGGAGGAGGAGGCGTCCCTGGCCCGGAGAATCCGGGAGGGAGACCAGGAGGCCCTCAACGAGTTGACCGAAGCGAACCTGAGGTTCGTGGTGAGCATCGCCAAGCAGTACGCCAATCAGGGCGTCGCCCTGGAGGACCTGATCAACGAGGGCAATGTGGGTCTCATCAGGGCCGCCAAGGGTTTCGACGAGGGCAAGGGCTGCAGATTCATCACCTACGCCGTATGGTGGATCCGCCAGGCGATACTCCAGGCTCTGGCGGAGCAGTCCCGGATAGTCAGACTTCCCCTGAACCGGGTAGGGGAGCTTTACAAGATGGGAAGGGCCACCAGGGAACTGGGCCACGCCCTGGGACGTGACCCCTCCACCGAGGAGATCGCCCGGGAGCTGGACCTGAGCCGGGACGAGATCGAGGGCATGATGTCCATCCACAGCACCCACCTCTCGCTGGACAGCCCTGTCTACGAAGGCAGCGACAAGACCTTCCAGGAGATGATCGCCGCGGACGACGGGGTGACCCCCAACGAGGCGGTGCTCCACGAGGCCCTCAAGAGGAGCGTGGGTGACATGCTGGACATACTCGACCACCGGGAGCGCACCATCATCCAGCTTTTCTTCGGCATCCACACCGACAGGAGGCATACGCTGGCGGAGATCGGCCGTACCATGGGCATCAGCCGGGAACGGGTCAGGCAGCTTAAGAACCGGGCCATCGTTAAACTGCACGAGTGCGGTGAGAGCGGCTCGCTTCTCCACTTCCTGAAGTAGCCGGGCGGGCCTGTCTTGCTCAGGGGCTCGCTGGACTGGATACCGGAGAATCCTTCCGGCCGCCGCCGTCCCATCCGGATCAACGCCAACCGGGTGCGACTGCTGGTGTTCCTGGCGGCCGGGATAATGAGCCTTCTCCTGGGCGGGGCCTTCGCTCTGGGCAGAAGGGTCGGGTCCGGTCCCGAGGCCCGTTCCCGGGAGTACACCATACTCCAGGGGGAACTTCTCCAGCTGGGGGCCCGGGTGGAAAACCTGCAGGAAACCCTCAGGCAGGTCGCCCAGAGGGAGGAAAGGGCCTTCACCGCCGCAGCTGACCTGAACCTGGACTTCTCCGGCCTGCTGGGACAGGCTCCGGAACGGGAACCCCTTGACATGTTCCAGTACATCGAAGACGTGGAGCTGAAACTCTACCTCAGCGAGAGGCTTGCCGAAGCCGAACTGATGGCCTACGACTCGCTGGCCAGGCTGCTGGTGGAGAAGTCCGACATCCTCCGGAGAACCCCCTCGATCTGGCCCGTAAGCGGGATCTTCGTGAGCGATTTCGGCGCCCGTATAGATCCCTTCACGGGAGCCGTAAGGTACCATCAGGGAATAGACATTTCGGACGACACCGGCACTCCAATCCACGCCCCGGCGGACGGGGTGGTGACCTTCTGCGGATGGAGCGGAGGCTGGGGGCTCAACATGGTGATAAAGCACACCGACCAGATATCCACCCGCTACGCCCATTGCTCCCGGCTGGAGGTGGCGGTGGGGCAGCAGGTGCAACGGGGCGACATCATCGCCCGGGTGGGCAGCACGGGCCGCTCCGTGGGGCCGCACCTGCATTACGAGGTTCTCAGGAACGGGGTCCAGATCGACCCCGAGGAGTTCATCATAAGAACCGGGCCCCGGGCGGCGGTGTTCTGAGGAAACGGGACGGAGGAAGCCCGGTCTTGAGCGGCAAACCCCTGCATCAGAAGCCACTGCTGACCTCGTTCATGGGGGCGGTCCTCGGGGTGGCCGACCATTTCGAATACCCCGTGAAGGAACCCCTCTTCTTCGGCGGGTCCGGCGCCGCCTTTCAACTGGAGTATTCCGGGGCGCCGGGGCGAAGCCCGGGTTTCGGGAATCCGCCGGAGGGAATCCGCCGGCTGCTTCCCAACCTCGGAGTCGAGTACCGCGATCTGGGTTGTTTCGGACCGGATGTAACCGCAACCGAGAGGAATCGTCTGGAGTCCGGAGTCAGAAAACTGATTTCCATGGGGATGCCCTGCGGTTTGAACCGGGGGGAGTACCAGCTGATAAGAGGTTTCGACGAAGAGGGTTTTCTATTGGACTCGCCCCCTTCCACACCTGATAATCTCCTTCCCGGAAGGCTCTCCTTCGGATGCTGGGAGGAATTCACCCCCGGGGAACCGATTTCCTTCCAGGCCTTCCGACGGGTGGCCCGAAGGCAGGAAGCAGTTGTTTTCAGGGAAAGCCTCGGTTTTCTTTCGGCCCGCAACTCTTCTACGGGGAATCCGGGGGACTCCCTGAATGTGTACGACCTGTGGATAAGGGATTTTTCGGCGATGGGAGACCGCCGGGATTCAGTGGATTTCGGCGCCCTGGCCGAGTGCAGGGGCATGGCGTCGGCCTTTCTGAAGGAAGCCGCCGGATTGCGCCCGGAGATTTCCGGCGAGGCCCTGGGAGCCGCGGAACTGATGGAGTCCGTCTCCCGCGGTTTCAGGCTCCTGGCGGAGGGTACGGCCCGCCGGGAAGCCGCGGACGTGCTTGCCGAACTCAAACATGTGGAGCGGGAGTTCCTGAGGGGGGTCGAGAGGATTGCCGGGGCTTTCCGACACTGATGTCTGGGAGGAATACGCGCCCTTCTTCAACCTGGAGGAGGGAACGGTCTTCCAGCACGACCTGCCAGAAATGGAGTTCTACACCCGGCTCAGGGGTCTTTTCCCCGGCCTGTGCCTGGAGATCGGGGCCGGCGGGGGAAGACTGGCGCCGAGCCTTTTCACTGGCGGGTTCACCGTGGCCCTGGAGCCCAGCCGCGCGATGATCGAGTCCTGGGCTCCCGAGAAGGCCGGCCTGGCGTGCAGGGTAAGGGCCCTGGGTCAGATCCTGCCCTTCAGGGACGGGGTTTTCAGGTTTGCCTGCTTCCCCTATAACGGTCTCCAATGTATTCTGGACCGGGGGGAGAGGAGGGCGGTGTTCAATGAAACCTTCAGGGTTCTCGAGCCCGGGGGGGCTCTGGTCTTCGAGGTCAGCCCGGCCTTCCACAGAAGACCCGCCGAAGGCCGTTCCCGAAGGTACAGGGCGGAGGTTCCCGGGGGCGCACTGATCCTGGACGAGGAGGTGCTCCGTCCCGGGGGCGGAGAAACGGTGGTCTACGACATGTGTTACACAACGGTGCCCGACGGGGGGGAACCGGATGTCAGGAGAGTGGTTCTGGAACTGGCGGCGTTTCCGGTAATGGAGGCGGTGGATGACTGCGGCGGTGAGGGGTTCCGGGTGGAGGCTCTCTGGGGAGACTACCACCGGGTTCCCTTCGATTCCGAAGAATCGCCCAGACTTCTCGTCATGGCAGTGAAGGAGTAGCGTATGCTTCTACTGGTTCTCGCGGCCCTGGCCCCGTTCATCGGCGACCCCCGCTACCCGTCGCCCTCCCCGGACGGAACCCTTCTGGCCTTCACCTGGCGGGGGATGCTGTATCTTGCCGACCTTCCGGGCGGGGAACCCAGATGCGTCACCCCGGGCGAAGGGTACGTCGCCAACCCCGAATGGAGCCCGGACGGACGCTGGATAGCCTTCACCAGCGACGCCAGCGGGGGCGGCGACGTTTACGTCATGCCGGCTCCCGGAGGCGAGTCCCGGCGGCTGACCTATCACAGCGGCGAGGATACGGTGCTTGGATGGGAGGACGACCGGGTTCTGTTCCTGAGTTCCCGGGAGGGGGGAGGAGAAGCGGTCTACTCGGTGCCCGTCGCCGGGGGTACTCCCGAGCTGAGGATCCCGGTTCCCGCCCGGTCCCTGGCCCTTCTGGAGGAAGGCTTCATCCTGGAGACCGGCGCCACTCCATGGTGGCTCCGTCACTACCGGGGCAGCGCCTCATCCTCTCTCTGGACCGGCGACCGCGACGATTGGATGCCCTTGTGTCCCGACTCCCGGGATCAGAGGTGGCCGATGGTTCTCAATGGTTCCGTGTACTTCGTCATGGAGGACGGCCAGGGGACGGACCGGTTCTGGACCGTCTCCGGCGGAGGTTCTGCGGAGCAGGTTTCGGGCCCGTTTCCCGGGGGGATAACATTCCCCGGCGCCGGTGGAGGGCTGGTGGCCTTCGAGAGCGGAGGCGAGCTGCTGACCGCGGCTCCGCCGGACTGGCGGCCCGACACCCTTCGCTTCCGGGGTTCCGTGGACCTGCCCTTCCGTCCGGAAAGGATGGAGGTGGCGGGCACCTACACCGACGACTTCTCGGTATCCCCGGACGGCGCCCTCATCGCAGCCCAGGCGGTAGGCGGGATATTCGTCGGGGCGCTGGAGGACGGAAAGGTCCGGGACGACACCCGCAGGCTCACCGGTTCCCAGGACCTGGAACAGAGACCCAGATGGAGCCCCCGGGGGGACGCCCTGGTCTACCAGAGGGAGAACGGCGCCGGGGTGAGCCTGGTGGCGGCCTTCGGGGCGCCCGATCCGGGCTTCTCCACGGAAACGCTGGAAACCGGCACACTGGTCGCCCGAAACGCGGAGTGGAGCCCCGACGGCGGAATGATATCCTTCCTGGACCAGGATGAGGCCCTTCACGTCTACGACCTGGCCTCCCGAAGGAGCATCCGGGTCTGCGACGTCCGGGGGGTTCTTCACCACTCCTGGTCCCCGGACGGCCGGTGGCTGGCGTTCAGCGCCCCCTGGGAGGCCCACCGGGAGGACGTATTCGTGGTGAGTGCCGCCGGGGGCGTTGCGGTGAACGTGAGCCGTCATCCCAACGATGACTTCCAACCCCTCTGGCCCCCCGACGGCCGAAGGCTCGTGTGGGCCAGCCGCACCGACGAGGGGGATTACTCCATCCGGCAGGCCTGGCTCAGGGAGTCCGACTGGAACACAGAGAACAGCCTCAGGGAGGATATCCTCGAGGAGGCTTCCGGAGACGTGTCCATTGACTTCCGGGACATCGTGAGGCGCGTGGAGACCCTGTGCACGGTCCGGGGCTGGTACGACTTCTACGGCCTTTCCTCGGACGGAAAAACGGTATTCCTGCCGGGCCACGACCAGGACGGCCGGATGGACCTCTGGTCAGTCTCCTGGGAGGGGGGGGATCTCTCCAGGCTCACCTGGGAGGGGCTGGAACCCACAAGGATCCAGACGGACGATTCGGGGACGGTGTACTTTCTGAGTTACGGCAACACCGTGAGAACCGTCGCCCCCGAGGGCGGAGCCCAGGGGGTTCTGGGGTGGTCGTGCCCGTTCCCCATGGACCTCAGGGCGCTCCAGGCGGCCAAGTTCGACCACGCATGGAGGCTCCTCCGGGACAACTTCTACGACCCCGGAATGCACGGCGCCGACTGGGACCGGCTCAGGGAGTACTACAGGCCCAGGGCTCTGGGATGCCTTCTGAACCAGGACTTCAACGACGTGGTGAGAAGGATGCTGGGGGAGCTGAGCGCTTCTCACCTGGGCATCAACGGCCCCTGGACCTATCGGAGCGTGGCCTATACCGGGGAGCTGGGTGTTATCCCCGGCGGGTTCGCCCCGGGGGGCGGAGTGGCGGTGGACAGCGTGATTCCCGGCTCCCCGGCCTTCATGGGCGAGGACAGGCTCCTTCCCGGCGAAGTAATCCTCTCCATCAACGGGACTCCCGTGGGGAGGGATCACAACCTTTACGCCCCCCTGCAGCTCTCCGCGGGCAGGGAGGCGAACCTGGAGATCGCTGGGAGGGGCGGTTCCCGGACGGTGACCATGGAACCCACCTCCACCTGGAGGATGTGGCAGCTTGTCTACCGGGAGTGGATAGCCCGGAACAGAAGGATCGTGGCGGGTCTCACCGGCGACAGGGTTGGCTATCTGCACATTCCCGCCATGAACCAGGAGTCGGTGGAGGACTTCCGAAGGGACCTTTACGCCGAGGGGCTGGACAGGGAGGCGATGATCGTCGACATCCGGGGGAACGGCGGAGGCAGCACCCACGACCAGTTGCTGGCCGCCCTGGGAAGGGAGCCCTACGCCGAGAGCCGGGGAAGGTGCGGCCGCAGCACCTTCGAGCCCCTGGGGGTATGGAGGGGGCCCCTGGTGCTGCTGATAGACCAGACCTGCTACTCCGACGCGGAGATATTCGCCGCGGCCTGGAAGGAACTCGAACTGGGGCCTGTGGTGGGGGTGCCCACCTACGGCGCGGTCATCGGCACCGTGGACGTGAGCCTGGCTGACGGCACCTCCTTCAGGCTTCCGGGCACCGGCTGGTACACCCTCTCGGGTACCAATCTGGAGAACCACGGGGTTCAGCCCGATGTCCTCGTTCCCGCCGAGCCGTCGGACTTCCGGACGGGTACGGACAGGCAGCTGGAGGCAGCGGTGGAACAAGCCCTGGAAATGCTGCCATGAAGGGGGCCGACGGGCGCGGAATCTCCGAAGCGCCTGAAACTTATCGTTGACTTGCGGGTAGATTCTGAGTAAGGTACTAATGAATTTTGTAAACTTCTTTTCCATAACGCCATCGAATCGGAGGTAGAAGGTGAGATTCTTCCTTTCAGCAGTCTTGCTGGCGGCGTTCTCGGCCCCCGCGGAGGTGCTCTGGCGGGCTCCCGAACCGGTGGAACCGGCGGTGTACCTCGGGTTCGACAACGGTCCGGCGGTCCAGTTCAACGTGCCGGCGGTGGCGGCGGAGGAAAGTGTCCTCGAGGGCTTCGGCTCCGGAGTGGTCTTCCGGGTGCCCGGCGGCGGCTACGGCACGGAACCGGGAACTCCCGACCTTCCGGTGATCCGCAGGATGGTGCAGATCCCGGCCATCGGAGGCTTCGACGTGGAAGTGGTTTCCGCGGAGACCAGCGTCCTGGGGTGCTACAACGTGCTTCCCTTCCAGCCCTTCCCCGACAGGAGCGGCGAGCCTCAGCCCCTGCAGGTTAACGCCCGGGTGTACGGCTCCGCCACTCCGTTCCCCGCTTCGCCCGTGACCATAGACAGGATCTCGGTCCTTCGGGACATCAGGGTGGCATGGGTTTCCTTCAGCCCCATTCAGGTAAACCCGGTTACCGGGCTCACCACCATCACCACCAGCATCACCGTCAGGCTGACACCCAACGGCGCCCCGGGCGAGAATGAACTCGCCAGGGTCTCCACCGGTACTACCCGCAGCTTCCTTCCGGTTTACCGCGAAGTGCTGGGATTCCAGGAGACCGACGCGATGGTGGACGGATCCTACCTGGTCATCGGCTCCCAGGCGGCGATAGACCTCTGCGCCGACCTGATCCAGTGGAAGCGGGAGAAGGGTTTCGACGTGGTGGTGACCTCCATGGAGACCATAGGCTTCACCTCCGCGGCGGTTGACGACTACGTCGAGAACGCCTTCAACACCTGGGAGAACCCTCCGGAGTGGCTGCTGCTTCTGGGCGACGAATCCATTGTGCCTGCGTACTGGGTGGGAAGCATCGCCTCCGACAACCAGTACGGAGTGATAGGCACGGGGGTGGACCCCAGCGTCCACGTGGGGCGCCTCTGCGCCGACGTCTCGAAGCTCGATTACGTGGCCTGGAAGGTGTGGGCCCACGAGACCGATCCCTTTGAACCGGCCTCCAGCTGGTTCCAGCACGGTGTGTGCGTGGGCTCCAGCGACTTCACCGACCCGCTGCAATCCTACCGGCACAAGCAGATCATGGCCAACGACGGCAACATGGTCGTGAGTCTTTACTGCCCGGTGGGCACCTACGGCGGAATACCCCCCTCGGTGGCCCTGCTCACCGGCGAGTTCAACAGCGGGGTCTCCTTCATGTCGTACATCGGCCACGGTTCCCGCACCTCCTGGGGAACCACCGGTTTCAACAACAGCCACGTGGCCGCACTTACCAACGGCAGAAGGCTTCCGTGGATCCTTTCCATCGCCTGCAACAACGCCGAGTTCGCCAGCGGCAGCGGCGACTGCTTCGGCGAGGCCTGGATGAAAAGCGGCACGGTAGCCGACGCCAAGGGCGCCGTTGGTTTCATGGGGGCCACCGTCAGCAGCCCCTACGGCCCCACCGATTCTCTGGCCATCTTCCTGCTCCGGGGCTACTTCCAGGAGGAGATGTACCACATGGGCGAGGCCTTCGACTACGGCAAGATCAAGGCCTACGAATACACCGGCCATTCCGGCAACAGCAACATGCACATGATCATGGGCGAGCCGGAGCATGACCTCTTCACCACCACCGGCCCCCTGGTTCACCTTTCCGCTTCCCATGACGGGACGGTCTCGGTGGGAACCTTCACCGTTACCGTCACCGCCGGTGGAACCCCGGTTGAGAACGCCATGGTGGGGCTCTGCCAGGTCAGCACCGTGCTGGCCGGGGGTTATACCGACGCTTCGGGTACGGTGACCCTGGACGTACCCTCGGTGCCCGGCGCCGAGGACGTGACCCTCACGGTCACCGCCCACAACCTCTATCCCCTGCAGGAGTCCGTGCCCGCATCGGTGGGGGGCGAGGGCGCAACCGGATCAACGGTCCCGGGCTTCCGTCTGTACGGCGCGACACCGAACCCCATATCCTCCGGCGCTTCAATCGGATTCAGCACTTCCGCGCCGGGTCCCGTCACCCTTCAGGTGTTCGACGTGACCGGCAGGGTAGTGACGACCCTCCACCGGGGAGAGCTTCCCGCCGGCGACCACAACGTGCTCTGGGACGGTTCCGACCAGAGCGGAACCCCGGTTCCCGGCGGTCTATACCTCTACAGGCTCTCCTCCCCGGAGGGGGCCGCTTCCCGGTCCTGCGTGGTGATCCGCTGACCACAGCCCGGTGATACAGGGAGGGGGGCGGTTGACCGCCCCCCTCGATTTTTGTAAGTTACAGCCTCGTTTTCCGTAAGCAGCCCGCGGCAGATGTGGAAGCTGATGCTGCCGCGAAACAACCTGTGAAAGCAGAAGGAGACTGGAATGGGAAGATTCCGTAGCGCCCGGCTGAAGAAGGTCAGGGCCCTGGGAACCCCGCTTCCGGGGCTGGTCCGCAAGGAGTCCCGGAATCCCAACGCCCCCGGCGAACAGGGCGCCATGAAGAAGAGGAGGCGGGTATCCACGTTCCGCCTTCAGCTCCAGGAGAAACAGAAGATCCGGTTCAACTACGGCCTCAGCGAGAAGCAGCTCCGTTCCTACTACACCGAGGCCAGCCGGATGTCCGGCGAGACCGGCGTGAATCTGCTCCAGCTCATCGAGCGCCGGCTGGACAACGTGGTGGCCCGGGGGGGCTTCAGCCCCACCATCGCCGCCGCCAGGCAGCTGGTGAGCCACGGACACGTCCAGGTCAACGGCAGCAGGGTGGACATCCCCAGCTACCTGGTGAAGGTGGGCGACGTGGTGACCCTTCAGCAGAAGAGCCGCGACATGAAGATCGTGGTGGACCACATCACCGGAGGAAGCGGCATCGGCGTCCCCTCTTTCCTGGATGCGGCGGTGCAGGACCGCAGGATAACCGTGAAGGCGATTCCCGCCCGGGAGGACGTTCCCATAGAGGTTCAGGAACGGGCTGTGGTGGAGTTCTACTCCAAGTAGATTTCGATCCGTGAACATATAGAGGGGCGGGAGGATTCCCGCCCCTCTTCGTTGCCCGACGGAGGCCTAGAAGGCGCTCTTGATTCCCGCCCAGGTGTCCCGGGAGAGGGACACCACTTCCATGCCCAGCTCGCTGATCTTGTAGACCCCGGAGGAGCTGTAGGCTAAGAAAAGGGATTCCCGGCTGGGGCACCATGTCAGGCCGTACCTGTTGGATACGCCCAGGCTCGAGGGCGAGGTGCCAGTGGCGACCTGGGTCATGCTGGAGCCGTCGTATGACCACAGAACGTAGGTGTCCGTGTTGTAGGTGGTGACCAGGACGTAGATGTTGGAAGGATTCTCCCCGGGAACCACCGCTACGCCGGAGATCTGGGTGGGGGCTGTACCGGAGAAGGTGGTGCTGGCGCCGCCGGGGATGAACCTTACCAGGCTGGTCTGGTTGCTCTGCCAGTAGTACTCGTCCTCGTCGAAGGACATGCCCCTGCCGTTGGAGCCGCATACGTTGGCAACGGTCTGCCAGGTGGAGAACTGGTCTTCGGTGTACCAGAGGTTGGAGGCGGTCCAGCTGTTGATATGCCAGATGGGGGTGGTGGGGCTGTCGTTGTACGCCACGCCGAACCCGCTGCCGGAGCCCGCGGGCTTGGGCGCCGAGCCGGCGCTGCCGCCGGTGGCGGGATCGAGGCTGTTGAGTTCGCTTCCTGAGCTGTTCACGAAGATGATGTTCACGGTGGAGCCGCTCTCCCAGCAGGCCAGCCCCAGGGCATGGTAGGCCCAGGTGATGGTCCAGGTGTTGAGCACCTCGAACTCGATGGTGGCGTCCACCGGGGACCAGCCGGGCAGCCCCGCGGTGTGAAGGTTGCCGTCGTCGCTGAAGCCGGCAAGGCAGAGCGCAATCATCAATATCTGCATATATCACCCCTCCTATTTCAGGTAAAAACCCGATACGAACGTGAATTGTATAAACATGAGCACT
>CAZSKU010000022.1:0-45069 GCA_964607515.1 uncultured bacterium
ATCCTGGGGCACGAGCTGAAGAGCCCGATAACGGCCCTGTCGTCACTGCTTCGGACGGTGGAGGAGGGGTACGCATCGGATCCCGCTCAGGCTCTTGCCCTGGTGTCCCGGGCCAGGGTCCGGGCCGACGAGCTGGTGCCCCTGGTGAACGACGTGCTGGAGCTTGGAAGCCTGGCTTCGCAGCCCTTCGTCTGCTACGAGGACGTGGACCTGGTTCATCTGCTGGAGGGGGTCCACCACCTTCTTGCGCCGATGATGGCGGACGGTGAGGTGGAGTTCCTTCTGGTTGTTCCTCCGACTTCCGTGGTGGTGGCGGGGGTGGAGAGCAGGCTGCGGCGGGTGGTCCACAACCTGTGCGTCAACGGGTTCAAGTACAACAGGCCGGGGGGTTCGGTGACCCTGTCTCTTTCGGTGGAGGAATCCTGGGCTGTGGTGCGGGTGGCGGACACGGGGGTGGGTATTCCCGAGGCTGATCTGCCCCACGTGTTCGGTCTTCTTTACCGGGGCAGCAAGGCCCGGCGGAACCCGGACGGGGGCCTCGGGCTGGGTCTTAGTCTGGTCAAGCAGATAGTGGAGGTCCACTCCGGTTCCATAGAGGCGTCCAGCGTGGAGGGGGAGGGAACGGAGATGACGGTTCGTCTTCCTCTGCCGGGGGCGCCGCCCCCGGTGTCACCCCCCTCAACCTCCCGATGAGTCCAGATCCTCCAGGGTGGCGTTCCAGAAGTAGCCCGAGTCGGTGACGCCTATCTCCCAGCGGGTGTAGGTGTCCCCGTCGTTGTCCTCCAGGCGGATGTCGTAGGTGCCCGTGGCCACGTTGAAGGTGGCGGACTGCCCCGGTTGCAGGGGCTGGGATATCCAGCTCTCGCCCCATTCGGAGCTGTCCGAAGGGGAGCAGAGAACCCGGGTAATGGTCCAGGAGCCCAGGTCGTTGATGACGGTAACCGGGCACTGGCCTGTCCAGGGGTTGCCGCCCGTGGCCGTTGCTCCCTCGGTGACCTCCCAGACGATCCCCTCGGAGGTCAGATCCCCCCGGTGGGTGAAGGTTCTGCCGAGGTTGTCCGTGGCCAGCAGCTCTATCCGGCCCTGAGGGGCTGGGAACGCTCCGGACTCCCCCGGCGGGATGGAGGCTTCCAGGCGGTTGTCGCTCCATGTGCCGCCGGGGATTCTGGTCTGGACCTCTATGATGATCTCCACGGGAAGCCGGTTCACGACTCCCACGGGGGCGTTCCGGCCGCATGCGGCCAATAGCAGGAAGGCCGCGAAATGGAAGATTCTTCTGTTCACGGCCCCCTCAGTCCTAGTCCAGGTCCGCCAGGGTGACGTTCCAGGTGTGGCCCTCGTTGCCGATGACGACTTCCCACTTGGTGTAGGTGTCCCCGTCCTCGTCGGTGCAGCGGATGTCGTAGGTGCCCGGGGCCACCTGGAATACGGCGCTGTTGGAGGGGGTGAGGGTGGCCTGCAGGAGGTTGGTGCTCCAGGGCTTGTCCGAGGGGTCAATGTAGACCTCGATGATGTCCCAGGCGCCGAGATCGTTGGTGATGGTGACGGGGACCTGTTTCACGCCGCAGCCGGCCAGGGCCAGCAGCAGCGCCGCGATGAGGAGTGTTTTCTTCATGGCTGCCTTTCCACGTAGTGTTCCGTAATCTCCCAGAGAAACCCGTTGATGTCCACGGGGCAATTATACGCCGCCAGGGTTCTTCCCATTCCGTCCACCGCGATCATGTCGAAGGAAGCCTGTTCCACCCAGAGGATGAACTCCCCTCCCGGGGGAATCCCCGGGGGCTCCAGCAGGTCTTCGTTCCCGCGGTCCATCCCTGTCCGGTAAATCCAGAGGGAGTCCACGGGCGCGTCCAGGGAGTTGAGTACGGTTACCGGGCATTCCCCGGTACTCCCGGGGCTGTCCCGGCGGACCGAGTCCATCTGCTCCAGGGTGACCTCCCAGGTGAAACCCTCCTCGGGGATCTCGATATCCGCGAGGGTGTAGGTGTCTCCGTCGCTGTCGGTTACCCGGATGCCGGCGGGTCCCGGCTGGATGTGGAACACCCTGAAGGCCCCTGGACGGATGATCTCGGTGGGGCCCAGCATGTCGTCGCTCCAGCCCTTGTCGCCCGGCCGGGAGAACTGCACGTAGTGGATGCTCCAGCCGCCCAGGCCGTTTTGGATGGTCACAGGGGCGGTGGCTCCGACGGTCACATCGCAGCCCGTCAGGGCCAGGCAGAGCAGAAAGGTCGCCGTTGTCTTCAGGTTTTCCTCCGGCAATAAAAAAAGGGGGGGCTTTCGCCCCCCCCGCGGGAAAACTAGTCCATCTGGTCCAGGGTGACGGCCCAGTAGTAACCGGTCTCGGGGATGTCGACTCCCCAGAGAGTGTAGGTGTCGCCGTCCTCGTCCTCGCAGCGGATGTCGTAGGCGCCCGGAGCCACGTAGAAGGTGAACTCGTCGCCGGGGGCCAGAATCTCGGAACCGAGTCTGTCATCGCCCCAGGCGGAGGTGGTGGGGTCGCACTGGATGTACCAGATGCCCCAGTCGCCCAGGTCGTTGTAGATGGTCACCGGAGCGGTGCCCTCGACGGGCTCTGCGGGCACGTCAATGTCGTCCAGGGTGACTGCCCAGGCGTAGGGCTCGCGGGTGATCTCCACGCCGTAGCGGGTGTAGGTGTCGCCGTCTATGTCCTCGATCTGGATGTCGTAGGTGCCGGGCTCGATGAGGATGTTCAGGGTCTCGCCCTCGTAGACGATGACGCTCTGGCAGTACTCGGTGGAATCCCAGTAGAGGTCGCCGCCGGCCTCCACCACGCTCACCCAGTAGATGGGGTAGTCGCCCAGGGAGTTGGTGACGGAGATGAGGCCTTCGCCGGTGCCCGACCAGTAGACTCCGTCGGTGACGGTGATGGTCTCCTCGAATCCGAGACTGTTGTTGAAGCCGATCTTGACGGTCATCGCCTCGGCGGCAACCGTGAAGGCTACGGAGTACTCGTAGTCCTGTTCATCGGTGGCGTTGAGGGTGTACTCGCCGGGGGCCAGGGAGAGGGCCATGGTGCCGCCGGCCGCCAGGGGCATCGGGGTCAGGGGGGTCTCGGTGCCGTCGGGATTCTTGAGGGAAAGATCGGTGATCTCCCACTCGCCCAGGGCGTTCTCGACGGTGACCGCGGTTTTTCTGCCGCAGCCCGCGGCCAGGAGAACCAGCAGCGCCGCTGCCACAAACTTCCAGTTCACACTATCCTCCTTTTTCATTGTTGAACCAGGTCGGACCGGTGGATGTCCCAGCCGTACCCTTCCTCTGCTATTCCAACCCCCCAGCGGGTGTAGGAGTTGTCTTGTGCGTCCACAGCCATCAGGTCGTAGGTGTCGGGGTAAACGTAGAGGGTGCAGGAAGACCCCGGAAGCAGCACGCCGCTGCCCAGCACGTCGGGCCCCCAGTCGTCGCTTACCGAGGGGGATACGAAAAGGTAATATACATCAGGCCCGTCGAGCAGGTTGGTCACCATGAGAGGGCAGCCCCCCGGTTCGGCGGGGGTGGCCGCGCCCGGGCCCTCGGGGTGGAGGAACTCCCGGAGGGTGGTGCCGGAGCCCTGCAGGGCGCCTGTCAGCACATCGGTGATCTCTTCGGTGAGATCCATCCTCCAGAGGCCGTCCTCGAATACGAAGGCGACGGTTCTTTGATCATCCTCCCCGGCGGGCTCGACCACCGCCAGGTCACCCCGCAGGGTGATGTCCGCCACGTTCCTTCCCGCGGGGAAGAGGGTGCGGCTCGAGGCGATCTCCTCCAGAAGCCTGTCGCCCCGGTTGTCCAGGGGGGCCCCAAGCCCGGTCATGACCGTGGCCGCCGTGTCCAGCAGGCCGGTGGTGGCATGGGAGAGCCCCTGGTAGAGGTCCTCGAAGCGTTCCTCCTCCAGAGCCTCCGACATCAGGGCGTAGCTGTCGTACACCGCCTGCTGTCCCTGATTCCACCTGCATGCCGCAGTGAGCGCCAGCAGAAGCGCGATCGCCGAAAGCCTGGCCAAATCCCCCCCCGGAAAAGTGTGAATACACCGGTAACACTATACTTCCACGGGTATGGGGTCAATCCTTGTTCCGGTTCCCGCGGAGATTATCTTTACACGAACCGGAGGGGCGTGACATGGCGGAAGAGAAGGCCGTAATCAGTTTTCCCAGGCGGGTCGAACCGGACGCGGTGACGGGGCTGCCCCAGAGAAAGCATCTGGACCAGGACCTTCCGGCGCTGCTGCGATTCCTGGGCCCGGAGAATCTTCCCCTTTCGGTGATAATGGTGGACATAGATCATTTCAAACTCTTCAACGACAAGTGGGGCCACGACATAGGCGACCGGGTCCTGCGGCACGTGTCCGGTCTCATCCGGGAGGCTGTCCGTTACCGGGGAGAGGCTTACCGGTACGGCGGCGAGGAGATCACCGTCCTGCTCCCGAACACCGACACCCGGGAGGCCCTGGCCTGCGCCGAGAGGCTTTGCGGAAGGGTCTACGACACCCCCCTGAGCATTCCGGGGCTGGAGCCCCTTCTGGTGTCGGTGTCCCTCGGGGTAGCCTCCACCGAGACCGTCGGCGGCGACGAGATTCTGGTGTGCGCCGACAAGGCCCTGCTCCGGGCCAAGAACGGGGGCAGGAACCAGGCCCTTCCCTATGAGTCCCGCAAGGCTCCCGACCGGGAGAACGTGAGGATAGACGTGTACTTCCCCAATCACTCGGCGGTTGTGGGCGGCGCCTTCGTGATTCTTCGCCGGTGGTTCTCCCACCAGAACGACCCAACCGAGATCGAGGCCCGGGACATATTCCTCCCCGGCTCGGGAACCCACGAAATCTCCGAGGGGAGGTTTCCCAAGGGGGGGTTGGTGGAGGCGGAAATACGGGGCCGGGTGGTGGAGGTCCAGCGACAGGGGGCGGCCACCTGGTTCACCTTCGAGGTGGACGGGGAGGTGTTCGACCTGATGGTGAGGTGTCTGGAGGAAGTGGGGGGATGAAATCCCTGGCCTGTTCCCGGTTCTGGCCCGGGAAGGGCCCTGTGCTGGAGGGGGTTGTAATAGGGATCGGCCCGGGGGGAAGGGTGGAATCCCTGAAGCCTTGTACCGGCGGAGTTCCAGGGCTTCTTATCCCCTCCTTCGTGGACGCCCACATGCACTTCTCATGGAAGGCTTCCGGGCTGGATTTCCTGGATCTTTCCCCTTTTCGCGGCGCCGACGGCATGCTGGACGCCGCGGCCCGGGCCCCGGCCCTGGAAGACCCTCTCGTCCGGGGGCTTGGTTTCGACGAATCCACCTGGGACGACCCGGCGCTGCCGACACTGGAACGGATGGACGCAGCCATCGGCGGCAGACCCACGGTCCTCACCCGGGTGTGCGGACACCTTTCCCTGGTGAATTCCGCCCTTCTGGCGCTCATCCCGGAAGGAACGCCGGATGTGGACAGGAAGACCGGAAGGCTCACCGAAGGGGCTTCCCTCGGGTTCAGCAGGATGTTTCCCGTGCCCGAGGCCCGGCTGGTGAAGAACATGGAGCGCTACCAGGAGTTCGTGCTCTCCCGGGGGGTCACCGGAATCGGCAGCATGGAGCACCTCAGGGAGGCCAGGCAAATGGAGGAATGGGGCCCCCGGCTGAGGACCGCTCTGGGGGTGTTCTCCGAGGACGCCGAAGAGCTGGAGCGCCGGGGGGCCGGAAGGCTGGTGCGGTGGATCAAAGTCTTCATGGACGGGACCTTCGGCTCCCGGAACGCCGCGGTGGACGGCTCTTACCTGGACGGTTCCACCTGCGCCCCGATGCTGGACGAAGACCGGCTTCTGGAACTTCTCTCCGCCGCTTCCCGCTGCCGGGTGGACCTGTGCGCCCACGCCATCGGCGCCGAAGCGCTGAGAACCGTGGCCGGGGCATCCCGGCGGGAGCCGTCGGTCCGGGTGAGGGTGGAGCACGCCGAGGAACTGATGCCCGCCATGGACGCCGGGTGGAATCCGCACCGACACAGTTTCTGCATGCAGCCCAACTTCGTCCGGCGTTGGCAGATGCCCGGAGGGATGTACGAACAGAGGCTTTCCTCCCGCCGGGTCGGGGAGTTGAACCCCTTCCGGGAGGTGCTTTCCCGGGGTCTCCGGCTGGGATTCGGCAGCGACGGAATGCCCTTCGGCCCACTGGAGGGCCTGTCCGGGGCCACCGACCACCCCGGCCCCGCCCAGAGACTGACCGTGGAGCAGGCCCTCAGAGCCTACACCCTGGAGGCCGCCGGAGTGTGCGGCTTTCGGGACCTGGAGACCCCCGTGGCTCCCGGAAGACCCGCCCACCTCTGCCTGCTCTCGAAGGACCCCTTCGCCGGGGCGTCCTGGGAGGACATCCGGGTGGAAGCGGTCGTTCTGGACGGGGAAGCTGTTTTCGGCGACCCGGGGATTCTTAAGGAGGAATGATGGAGGACAGGGTGCTGATGGAGGCGTCCAGGGTGGCCGCCGAGGCCCTCACCGAGGACGACGCGTGGAACGACGCCGCCACGGACTCCCTGGGAATGGCTGCCCACCGGCCCGCGGTTTGCGAATTCAGGGCCCGGGAGCCCCTGGTGCTGGCGGGGTGGTTCGCCGTGGAAGCTGTCTACGAAGCCCTGGGGGGAGCCGTGGTGTCCGCCAGGGAGGCCCCCGAGGGAGCCTTCCTGGAGGCAGGCGCCCTGCTGGGCGTTGTGAGGGGCCCCACCGGAGCCGTCCTCAGGGGTGAGAGGAGCGCCCTGAACATCCTCTGCCGGATGTGCGGCATAGCCACCCTGACCCGTGAATACGTGAAGGCTGCGCCCGGGGTGGACATCCTGGACACCCGCAAGACCACCCCGGGGCTGAGGATTCTGGAGAAGTACGCGGTGGCCGCCGGCGGCGGGGTCAACCACCGGATGGGGCTGTCGGAAATGGCCATGTTCAAGGACAACCACACCGCGGCCCTGGGGGGGGCCGAGTTCCTGGGCCCCGCGGTGGAGTCCGCCCGGGCCCTGGGGGTGCCCGTGGAGATAGAGGTGGACTCGCCGGCCCAGCTTTCGGCGGTGCTGCCCTTCGGGCCGGACCGGGTGCTCCTGGACAACATGACCGTTCCCATGCTCCGGGAGTCGGTGAAGCTGGCGGAAGGCCGGTGCTACCTGGAGGCCTCCGGCGGGGTCACCCTGGAGACGGTGGCCTCCATAGCCGCCACCGGCGTGAACGGCGTATCGGTGGGGGCCCTGACCCATTCCGCCCCCTCGGCCGACGTGGGCCTGGACTGGAGGGAGGAACCTGTTGTACCAGCTGGCGATTGACGTGGGGAACACAAAGACCGCCCTGGGCCTCTTCGAGATGGGGCGTCCGGTGTTCCAGTGGCGGGTCCGCACGGCCCACTGGACCCCCGACGAGTTGTGGGCCCTTGTTTACTGCCTCTTTCAGGCGTCGAAGGCCCCGATGCCCTCCGTGGTGGCGTACGCCTGCGTGGTGCCCCAGGTGACCCACGCCCTGGTGGGGTTCTCCCGAAGGTGGATCGGCACCGAACCAATCGAGGTGAACCCGGACACCGCCGGGCTGGAGATAGACTATCCGAACCCCTGGGAGCTGGGTCCCGACCGGCTGGCCAACGCCGCCGGCGCCCTGCTGACCGGCAGCCCCCCGGCGATAGTGGCCGACTTCGGCACCGCCACCACCTTCGACGTGATAGACCACCGGGGAAGGTACCTGGGCGGCGCCATTGCGCCCGGGGTGGGCACCGCCGCCTCGGAGCTGTTCAAGAAGGCGGAGAGACTGAGCCCGGTGGACCTGGAGTTCCCGGAACACCCCCTGGGAAGGTCCACGGTGGACGCGGTAAGGTCCGGAGTCCTGTGGGGGTCCGTGGGAAGCGCCGACAGGATGGTGGAGATGCTTTCCGAATCCCTCAGGGGAACTCCGATCCTGCTGGCCACCGGAGGGTGGGCCGAGGCGGTGTGCTCCCGGTGCCGGGCGCCCTTCAGAATCTGCCCGGAGCTTACCCTTTCCGGAATTGACTCCATCGGAAGGAAGAGGAGGACGGAGAATGGCTGAGGTTCTGCTGGGGGTCACCGGAGGGGCGGCGGCCTTCAAGGCATGCGCCCTGGCCTCCCTGTTCCGGAAGGCCGGCCACAAGGTTACCGGAGTGCTTACCCCGGCGGCCGCGCGTTTCATCGGTCCGGTGCAGCTGGCGTGCGTCGCCGGGCATCCCGTGTACACCAGCCTGTTCCCGGAACAGCCCGCGGAACCGGCGCCCCACATCACCCTCACCGACAACCTGGACCTGATGGTGGTGGCCCCGGCCACGGCGGACTTCCTGGCCAAGGCCGCCCGGGGACTCGCCGGGGACCTGCTCTGCGCGGCTTTCCTGGCGTGCGACGCCCCGGTGGTTATGGCGCCGGCGATGAACACCAGGATGTGGAACCACCCCGCGGTGAGGGAAAACGTGCGGATTCTCCAGGACATGGGGGTTGTCATGGCCGGCCCCGCCGAGGGGAAACTGGCCTGCGGCACCTCCGGCTCCGGTCGGATGATGGAGCCGGAGGAGATATTCGAGGTCTGCTTCCGGCTTCTCGGGAGAGGTACGGTTTGACCCCGGTTCCCACACTGGAATGGACCGGGGGCTGCCTCAGGCTCCTCGACCAGAGACTCCTTCCGTTTCAGGAGGTCTACATCGAGTGCCGCCGGGTGGAGACTCTGGCGGAGGCCATCCGGGCCCTGGCGGTCCGGGGCGCCCCGGCCATAGGTCTCGCCGCCGGCTACGGGGCTGTGCTGGCGGCCATGGAGGCCCCGCCGGGGCAGGGCTTTCGCAGCGCCTGCCTGAAGGGCTTCGAGGTGCTGGCGTCCACCAGGCCCACCGCGGTGAACCTTTTCTTCTGCCTCGACGTCCAGAGAAAGGTTCTCATGGAGTCCGAAGACCGGGACGGGGCCGTGGCGGCCCTGCTGGATAGAGCCATGAAGATTCACCGGGAGGACCTGGAAGCCAGCGCCGCCATGGGCGATCACGGCGCCGCCCTGGTGCCCCCGGACGCGGGAATACTCACCCACTGCAACGCCGGGGGGCTGGCCACCGGGGGGCTCGGCACCGCTCTGGCGGTGGTGTACCGGGCCCACGACAGGGGGCTGGTCAGGGAGGTTTTCGCGGACGAGACCCGTCCGCTGCTTCAGGGCGCCAGGCTCACCGCCTGGGAACTGGTCAGGGCGGGGATACCGGTTACGGTGCTCCCCGATTCGGCAGCGGCTTCCCTGCTGGCCTCGGGAAGGGTTGACCTGGTGGTCACCGGCGCAGACCGGATAGCCCGCAACGGAGACACCGCCAACAAGGTGGGCACCTTCCCCCTGGCCATGGCTGCCCGGCGGGCCGGGGTCCCCTTCTATGTGGCGGCTCCCCGGTCCACCTTCGACCCGGCCACGGAGACCGGCTCAGGCATCGTCATCGAGAACCGTGACCCCGTCGAGGTGGCCCGGTTCGGGGACGCCCGGGTGCTGGCCCCCGGAGCCGGGGCATGGAACCCGGCCTTCGACGTCACCCCGGTGGAGTTGATAGACGGGTTCATATGCGAGGCCGGTGTTTTCGAAAGCCCCGGGGACATTCCGCAACCCACGGTTGACAGCGGACCATGAACGGTTTACTGTCAGCCGGAACCGGTCCTTTGGGGCAAGCCAGTGCAACCTGATAAAGGGAGGGTTTTAATGAGAATCCAGTTCTTCCTGCTGATGTGCGTCGCCGCCGCCGCTCTGGCGGCCCCCGGCGATATAATCAGCCAGATTCCCGCCCCCGGGGGAAATCCCGACGGCCTGACCTGGGTGGACGGCTACCTCTGGATCACCAGCGACACCGACTACATGCTCTACAAGGTGGATCCCGCGGACGGAGCGGTGGTGGACCAGATCACCCCTCCGGGAAGCGGCTCCGGCAGCCTCACCGGACTCACCTGGGACGGGGAGCACCTGCTGTGCACCCTCCAGGCGCCCCCCTGGCGGATCTACTTCATAGACACAGAGACAGGCCTGGCCGTAGACTCCATTCCCACCCCCAGCGCCAGCAACAACGAGGGTCTCGCCTGGGACGGCACCTACATATGGAGCACCAACTACAGCAACAACGTGATCTACAAGCTCGATCCCGGCACCGGCGACGTGCTGGAGTACTTCCAGCCCTACAGCCCCATGGGCTGCACCGGTCTGGCCTTCGACGGATTCAACATCTACGTGAGCATGCAGAACACCCCGATGATCTACGTCCTTCTGCCCATGGTGCCCCAGCCGGTGTCCTACTTCATGCTCTCCTGCGAAACCCCCCAGGACATCGCCTGGGACGGAACCTACATCTGGATTACCGAGTACGAGGAGACCGGGGCTCAGATCTACCAGCTGGACCCCGGCACCCAGCATCTTTCCCCGGCCACCTGGGCCAAGGTGAAAACGGTTTTCACCGAATAGACCGGCTCATTCCCGTCAGGAGGTACGGGCTTTGGGAAAGACCATCGGAATAGATCTGGGCACCACCAACTCGTGCATCGCCTTCGTGGACAACGGCAACCCCACGGTCATCCAGTCCAAAGCGGGCGCCCGGGTTATGGCTTCGGTGGTGGCATTCACCGCCAAAGGCGAAAGGCTGGTGGGGCTGGTGGCCAGGCGGCAGGCCATCACCAACCCCAAGAACACGGTCTACAGCATCAAAAGGCTCATGGGCAGGAAGTTCTCCGAGGTGTCCGACCTGGTGGGCCGGGTGTCCTACACCATCGAGGAGAACGCCAACGGCGACGCGGCGGTGCGAATAATGGACAGGCTCTACACCCCGCCGGAGATCAGCGCCATCATCCTCCAGATGCTGAAGCACACCGCCGAGGAATTCCTGGGCGAGGAGATCCACGACGCGGTCATCACGGTTCCCGCCTACTTCAACGAGGTTCAGAGGGAGGCCACCAAGGCCGCCGGGGTGATAGCCGGGTTGAACGTGAGAAGGGTTCTCAACGAGCCCACCGCGGCAGCCCTGGCGTTCATGGAACCCAGGGAGAGCAAGAAGATAGCGGTCTACGACTTCGGCGGCGGCACCTTCGACATCAGCGTCCTCCAGGTGGTGAACGGGGTCTTCGAGGTGAAGTCCACCTGCGGCGACACCAACCTGGGCGGGGACGACCTGGACAGCCGGCTGGTGGAGTGGATCATGGAGCAGTTCAAGACCGAGACGGGCATAGATCTGAACCGCGACCAGATCGCCCCCCAGAGGGTGCGGGAGGCGGCTGAGAGGGCGAAGTGCGAGCTCTCCATGACCCTGGAGACCAGCATCAACCTGCCCTTCATCGCCTCGGGAGACTCCGGACCGGTGCACATGGAGATCAGCATCACCAGGAAGCTCTTTCAGAGCCTGGTGGCCGACCTGATAGAGAAAACCCGGGACCTCTGCGCCAAGGCGGTGGAGGACGCGGGCTTCACCATGAAGCAACTGGACCACGTGGTTCTGGTGGGCGGGTCCACCAGGATACCCATGGTGAAAGAGCTGGTGGAGGACGTCTTCCACAGGAAGCCGGCCCAGAGCGTGAACCCCGACGAGGTGGTGGCCATGGGGGCCGCCCTGGAGGGGGCGGTGCTCACCGGTCAGAAGAAGGACCTGGTGCTGATAGACGTCACGCCCCTGTCCCTGGGTGTGGAGACCCTGGGCGGGGTCATGGCCCCGATCATCAAGAGGAACAGCCCCATTCCCATGCGCCGCAGCAGGGTGTTCACCACCGCCGTGGACAATCAGAGCGTGGTGAGCGTCCACGTGCTGCAGGGCGAAAGGGACCTGGCGGAGGGGAACAGGAGCCTGGGCACCTTCGAGCTGCGGGGCCTTCCCCCGGCCAAGCGGGGCGAACCCAGGGTGGAGGTCACCTTCGAGATAGACGCCAACGGCATTCTGAGCGTCTCCGCCAAGGACATGAACACGGGCAACGCCCACAGCATCCAGGTGAACCCCAGCGGAGGCCTCACCAGCGACGAGATTTCCAGGCTCAAGAAGGAGGCCGAGGCCAACGCCGAGGCGGACCGGGCCCGGATAGTCCTCATGGGCCAGAGGAACAAGGCCGACGAACTGAACTACGAGGTCACTAAGGTGCTGAAAGCCGCCCGTGACCAGCTGGATCTGGAGTCCTGGCAGGGGCTCGAGGAGGAGCAGCAGAAACTCAGGGAGGCCCGCGACGGAACCGATTCCGACGCCATCGCCAGACAGGCTTCCAGGACCAGGGTGCAGCTGGACGCTGTCGCCAGGCTCATCGAGGTCATGGAGGAAGGGATGGAGGAGGAGGGGGTCGGCGGGCTCATTGACGACATCGAGATCACCGATGAACCGATTGAGGGCATGACGGGCCAGTGATGCCCCGGCTCCCGATGCCCATGACCAGTTTTCCGCCAAGGGTTTCCGCCCGTCGGCAGAAACCCCGCTGGAGGTGTGCGGATGCATTTTGACCCCTACGAGGTGCTTAACCTTCCACGGGACGCCGGCGAAGAGGACATCAAGAAGGCCTACAGACAGCAGGCCATGAAGTACCACCCCGACCGGAACCCCGGCGACCACCAGGCCGAGGAGAAGTTCAAAGAGGTGGGCAGGGCCTACGACATCCTTTCCGACCCCGGCAAGCGTTCCCTGTACGACAGGTACGGCACCGTGGACGGCCGGGCGGGGCCCCAGGGAGGCAATCCCTTCGCCGGCTTCGACATGGAGGACGCACTGCGGGCCTTCATGGAGAACTTCGGCTTCGGAGGTTTCTCCGGCGGGGACAGGGGAAGCCGGGGGGACGACCTGACGGTTTCCATCGAGCTGACCCTTCCCGAGGCGGTGATGGGGGGCGAGAGGCTTCTGAAGACGGAGAGGTTCGAGCCCTGCGGGACCTGCGGCGGCAACGGCGCTGATCCGGAGGAGGGGATGCAGACCTGCCTGCAGTGCCAGGGACAGGGCCGGGTGGTGAGCCATCGCCGGACCCTTCTGGGGACCTTTCGGTCGGTATCCCAGTGCCAGGTGTGCCGGGGCACCGGCAAGGTCCCAAGGAAGCCCTGTTCCAAGTGCCGGGGCCGGGGAGTTGTGAAGAAGATCAGGTCCATTTCCGTCCAGCTTCCCCCGGGGCTCTCCGAGGGCCACTGCCTGACCCTTCGGGGGCAGGGACACCACCCCGGCGAGTCCGGGTCCCCGGGGAACCTCAGGGTATTGATCAGGGACGTGGACTACCGGGGTTTCGCCCGGGAGGGGGACGACCTGGTGTACCGTCTTCCGGTGAGCTACCCCGAGGCCGTGGCCGGGGCCTCCCTGACGGTGCCGGACCCCTGCGGCGGCGAACCGCTTTCGGTAAAGGTGCCGGATGCATCCTCCACCGGCGACCGGATATCCCTGCGGGGAAAGGGGCTGGGCCGGCTGGACCGGCGGGGCCGGGGGGACCTGCTGGTCCATATCGAGATATTCGTACCCAGGAAACCCGGCCGCCGGGAGAGGAAGCTTCTGGAGGAGATGGCCTCCATGGAAGGTTTCGTCCCCCCGGGACGGTAGCCATGCCGGAAGTCCCGGAACCCCTGGAGTTCCAGCGGATCCTGCGGGATGCGGCATCCGGCTGTCTTTCGGGCCGGGGAGCCGGCAAGGTCCTGGGGCTGCTGCCCGGCGACACCCCCGAAAGGGCCCTGACCCTGGAAATGGAAACCCTGCAGGCCGGGGAACTTGTCGGGCGGGGGCTTCACCCGCCGGTGTCCCGGGCGGGCTCCCTGGAGGAGGGCCTCGGTGAACTCCGAAAGGGCGCCGTGGCCCTGGAACCGGCCCGGTTGAGGGACATCGGCATGGCGGCCCGGGAGTTCGCCCTGTTCTCCGCCGCCGCCAGGGCGCAGGATCTTCCGGCGATCCCCCTGGAGAGCCATCTCGCCGGGCTTCCGGCGCTGGACGGGCTCTCCTCCCACCTGCTGGCCATAACCACCGAGGACGGCGAGGTCTCCCCCCGGGCCACCCCCAGGTACGGGAAGCTCCTGGCCCAGGCCGACCGGCTGCGCAGGGAGATGTCCTCCCGGGTGGCCCACGTCGCCTCCAGGCTCGCCTCGGCGGGCGCCCTCAGGGATTCGCCACCCTCGATGCGCAACGGACGGTTCGTGCTGCCGGTGGCATCCGGAAAGCGGGGCGCCGTGGCGGGCATCATCCACGACAGGTCAGACAGCGGTTCCACCCTCTTCATCGAGCCGGCGGAGCTGGTGGAGCAGGGTAACGCCCTTCAGGAAGCCGAGGTGGAGCTTCAGAGGGAGAGAAGAAGAATACTCAGGGACGCCACCGCCCTGGTTCGACGGGAGGCGGAAGCCCTTGAGAAGGGGCTGGAAGCGGCCACCGACATAGACGCCGTCTTCGCCCGGTTCCTCTACAGCTCCCGGGAGAACACCGTTTTCCCCGCAGACGGGCCCATGAGGCTTATGGGGCTGCGCCACCCGCTGATCGAGAGGGAAAGGGTGGTGTGCAGCGACCTGGTGCTTCCCGGCGACTGGCGGGTGCTGGTGATCTCCGGCCCCAACGCCGGGGGCAAGAGCGTACTGATGAAGGCCGCGGCCCTGGCCTCGGTCATGACCCGGGCGGGCATGGGGGCGTGCGTGGAGCCCGGATCCTCCATGCCCTTCTTCTCCAGGGTGATGGTGAGCATGGGGGACAACCAGTCCATCGCCGACCAGTTGAGCACCTATTCCGCCAGGCTCTCGGAGCAGAGGGAGATGCTGGAGAAGGCGGACGGCTCCACTCTCCTGGTGATAGACGAGCCGGCGGCGGGCACCGACCCCTCCACGGGAGCCGCCCTGGCGGCGGCCCTTCTGACGGAACTGGCGTCCCGTAACTCCAGGGTGCTGGTGAGCACGCACATGGGGCAGCTCAAGAAGATGGCCCTGGAAACCCCGGGTTTTCTCAACGGTTCCCTGGCCTTCGACCGGGAGACCCTCACCCCGGCTTACTCCTTCGTGTTCGGAGTCCCGGGGGCGTCGTTCACCCTGGAGGCCGCCCGGGCGGCGGGGATCCCGGGGGAGGTCATCGAAAGGGCGGGGGAACTGGCGGGGGACTCCTACCGGCTGGACAACCTGCTGGCGTCCCTCACGGAACTGAACGAGGCCCGGGCCCGGGAGACAGAGGCTCTGAAGCTTCAGAGGAGCCTGGAGGCCGAGGCGGAAGGGATCCGGCGGCTGGAGCACCGGGAGGCGATGGAGGATTTCGAGTCCCTGGGAAGAACCCTGGAGGAGGAATACCGGAGCAGACTTCGGGAGATCAACTCCCGGGCCGACTCGCTGCTTGCCGTAATATCCAGGGGCGGCGGCGATCCGGGGGAGGCCAGGGAGGCCAGGAAAGCCATCCGGGATATTGCCGGCGGCCCGTCTCCTGCCCCCCGCAAAACCTCCGCGGAGGTTCCCGAAATCCCCCCCCTGAGTTCCGCGCCCGGCCCCGGGGACTGGGTCAGCATCAAGGGCTGGAACCAGCCGGGAAGGGTTGAGAGCGTTGGCGGCTCCACCGCCAGGGTCAGGTCCGGGAGTTTCCTGCTCTCCATGCCCCTTGCCTCCCTGACGAGGATTGAAGCGCCCGAACCGGCGGTTCCCGGGGTTCCCCAGTGGGATCCCATCCCGGTGAGTCCCGAGGTAAATCTTCTGGGGCTTACGGTGGAGGACGCCGTCGGCGAGCTGGACGAGAGGATCGACAACGCTTCGGCCTCGGGGCTGTTCAGGCTCCGGGTGGTGCACGGCAAGGGCGCCCTCATGGCCGGGGTGACCGGATGGCTCCGCCGCGACAGGCGGGTGCGGTCGGTGACCCAGGCTTCCCCCGCCGAGGGGGGCGCCGGGGCGTCCATCGTGCTGCTGAAGGAGGGCCCGTGATCAACGGCGACGTGGAACGGGTCAAACAGCTCTCGGACATCCTGTCGGTGGTGGGCAGGGTGGTGAACCTCAAGCAGTCCGGCGCGTCCCACAAGGGGCTGTGCCCCTTCCACCAGGAGAAGACCCCCAGCTTCTACGTCTTTCCCCAGACCGGCACCTGGCACTGCTTCGGCTGCGGCGCCGGAGGCGACGTGATCGCCTTCGTAATGCGCTACGGGAGCCTTTCCTTCCGGGAGGCCCTGGAGGAGCTGGCGGACCAGTGCGGGGTGGTGCTGGAGAGGAAGGGTTCATGGACCGGCCCCGAAACGGGGCTTCTGGAGGTTCTGCGGGACGCTCAGAAATGGTTCGTGGAGCGTTTCAGGTCCCGGGAGGGCGCCCCCGCCAGGGAGTACCTTCAGGGAAGGAACCTTCTGGAGTCGGCGGACTCCCTGGGGGTGGGCTACTCCCCGGACGGGCTTGCCGGCCATCTGCGGACCCTCGGCTACAGCGACTCCCAGGCGGAGCAGGCCGGCCTGCTCCTGCCCGGCTCGGACGGCCGGCGGGAGCGTTTCCGGAACAGAATCACCTTTCCCATCCGGGACCGGCGGGGGAGGGTGGTGAGCTTCGGGGGCCGCACCCTGGGAGACCAGGGACCGAAGTACCTTAACGGCCCCGATACCGATGTCTACCACAAGGGAGGAATCCTCTACGGATATTCCGACGCGGCTCCGGCGGCTCGGGAGGCCGGGCTTGTGATCCTGGTGGAGGGCTACTTCGACCACGCCAGGGTGGCCGCCGGTGGGTTTCCCGCGGTGGTGGCCACCTGCGGGACCGCCCTGACGGAGCTTCAGGCCAGGACCCTCCGGGGGATGGCGGAGGACACCGTGGTCTGCTACGACGGCGACCAGGCGGGAACCCGGGCGGCGGTGAAGGCCGCCATGACAATCCTTGCCGCGGGGGGCTTTCCAAGGATCGTCAGGCTTCCTGAAGGGATGGACCCGGACGACCACATCGCATCCCGGGGGATGGACTCCTTCATGGACCTGGTGGAGAAGGCGCCGGGGCCCGTGGGTTTCTGCCTGGACCTCCTGGAGGGCGGTTTTCCGAGGGGGGTGGCCGGGGTCAGGGCCGCGAAACGGCTCATGGAGATCGTGTCTTCGGGATCGGATCCCCTGGTCCGGGAGCAGCTCCTTCTGGAGGTCGAAGCGGCTTCCGGCTTCTCCCGGGCGGCCTTGGAGAACCATCTGAAATACAGCGGCCGGCAGGACGACAGACCCCGGCCGGGATCCCGGGAGGAGCCCGACCGGACCGACGACGCCCTGGCCGCGGCGCTGGTGGCGGGGGGCTCCCTGGACTGCGGGCTGATCCGCTGGCTGGAACCCGGCGACTTCCGTTCCGAACCGGGAAGAAGCCTGTTTTCGGCCCTGAGGAAACAGGTGGAGGAGGGTTGCGTCACGGTCAACTTCGGGGTTCTCTCCCCGGAACACGCCTCGATATGCTCCCGGCTGGCCTCCTCCATGAACGGGATGAGACCCGGAGACCGGGAGCTGATAAGGAAACGGGTGGCGAACCGCCGGCTGCTGGTTCTGGAGGAAGAGCTTCGAAGCCGGCTCAGGGAAACGGTTTCCGGGGAGGAGAGGAGCGCCATTCTGAACCGGCTGCAGGAGCTGGCCAGGCGCCGTCATGCGGAAAAGGGCTGATTCACCGGGCGACCCCATGGCGGTCCTGGGAAAGACCCTGAACAGGGTCCCCCGCCGGGACGACAGTTTCTGGGAGGACCTGCTGGCCCGGATGCGCAGGCTTCGCCGGGAGATGGGGGAGCTTCCCGGCATGGAAAGCCTGGGGGAGGGGGAGTGGCAGGAGGCGGCCACCCGGGGGATGAGCCTGCTCGACGGCGAAGCCGGAAAACGGCTCGAACAGCTCAGGAACGAACTCCTGGACCTGGAGGAGGATCTGGTGGAGGGGCACCTCCGGCTGGTGCTCCATGTGGCCCGGCGCTACTTCCTGGGGGGGATCGGAGCCCTTGAGGACATGGACATCGTGCAGGAAGGATGCCGGGGGCTTCTGACCGCCGCCAGGAAGCACGACCTGAAGGACTACTCGGCTTTCTGCGGTTACGCGGTGTGCGTGATCCGTCGAAGCATCATCGAGGAGGTCAGCCGGCAGTCCCGCCTGGTGAGGGTCCCCAGGCGCACCCTTCGGAAGGGGGTGCGGGCCAGGGGGCTTCTGGACTCCTTCGCCTCCCGTCACGGGCGTCTTCCGACGATGGAAGAGATGCGGGACCTGCTGGAGCTGGACCTGGACTGGATCCTGGCCCTGTCGCTTCTGGAATTCCAGCACGTGTCCCTGGACGCCCACGACCTCCGGGAGCTGCCCGCCTCCCCGGGCCAGCCCCACGTGGAGGTGGCCGAGGAGATGGAGGTCAGAAGGGTCCGGGAGGCCCTGGCGGAGCTGCCCGAAAGGAGCAAGACGGTGCTGGCCCTGAGGCTCGGGCTGGTGGACCAGCGCCGGGAGACCCTGAAGAGGATTTCGGACATCCTCGGAGTTTCCGTGGAGAGGGTGAGGCAGATTGAGAAGGACGCTCTTCGCAGGCTCAGGGACAGTCTTTACCCTGATACTGATCTCCGGGTGCGGAACTGACGTTCCAGCCCCCGGGGGGGATACCAGGGCGGCGGTCTTCGGCCCTTCCCTGGCGGAGCTTTTCTACGAGGGCGGCGTCTGGAGCCGGGTAGCCGGGGTGGATTCCTTCACCGAATGGCCCCCCGGGGCGGACACCCTGCCGAGGCTGGGGGGCTACCTTGACCCATCCCCGGAGGCCGTGGCCGCCCTGACTCCCACGAGCATTCATTCCGTGGGCGGCAGCGGAAGGCTCAGGGAACTGGCGGCCCAGCTGGGAATCCCTTACCACTCCTACAGTTTCGACGACCTGGGGGATGTCCTGACGGTCTGCGACAGCCTGGAGGCCCTGTACCCGGAGGCGTCCTTCGACGGTTTCCGGGAGAGGCTTCGGAGGATTTTCGCCCGGGGGCGGGGAAGGGAACCGCGCAGCGCCGCCCTGGTGGTTTACATGAGCGACGACGGCCGCTTCACCCTGGCCGGCGGGGGTACCTTCTACCAGGATCTCCTGCAGGGCATGGGCTGCGCCCTGGCGGCGCCGGAGAGCGGGACCTACCCGGACGTCTCCGTGGAGGGCATACTCCTGCTGAACCCTGACGCCCTGGTTTTCCTGGCCCCGGATCACCCGGACCCCGGCGGCCTGCTTCGAAGCCAGAGGGATTTCTGGGGGGACCGGGGGTATCCGCCGCAAAGGGTGTTCGTCCTGGACGACGACTTCATTCTCATACCCGGGGCAAGGCTTCCGGAGATTGCGGAAAGGCTCGAATCCTGCCTGAACTGAGACTTGACGGGTTCTCCGCCGGCTACCTTCGCCGGGAGGCGGCGGTCTCGGGGGTGGACCTGGTGTTCCGCCCCGGGGAGATATGGGCGCTGCTGGGGCCCAACGGGGCCGGAAAGAGCACCCTGATGAAGGGCGTGATGGGGTTTCCCTGGCTCTGGCGCCGGGGCGGCGCTCTGCTGGACGACAGACCCCTGGACCGGATTCCCGGCCGGGAGAGGGCGGCGGCGATCGGCTACCTGCCCCAGGATCCCCCGGTGCCCCAGGGGCTCTCGGTGCAGGAGACCGTCCTGCTTGGCCGGCACCCCTTCAGGTCTCCCTGGGCCCCGGACTCGGAGGGTGACCGGAAGGTCTGCCGGCGGATGATGGACCTGTGCGACGTGGCCCACCTCAGGGACAGGCCCGTGGGGCAGCTTTCCGGGGGCGAGAGGCGGATGGTGTTCCTTGCATCGGTGCTGGCCCAGAAGCCCGGGCTGCTTCTGCTGGACGAACCCGGAGGGGGCCTGGACTACCGGCACACCGTAATACTGTGGGACATTCTGGAGGAGCTTGCCCGGGGCGGCGCCACGGTGGTGGTCTCCACCCACCGGCTGGGGATGGCCGGGGCCCACTTCCGTGGGGCGGTGCTCCTGGGGGAGGGCCGGTGTCTGGGAATGGGGCCTCCGGACAAGGTATTTTCGCCGGAACTCATGAGCAGGGTGTACGGCATTCCCCTTTCCGTCTCCCGGGACCCGGCCACGGGAAGCTGGATCGTGGCCGCGGAGGGACGGCAGTGAAGGTGCTGGCCTGGCTTGTCCTTCTGCTGACCCTTGGCGTGGCGGCGTCCGCCCTGGCGGGCCCCATGGGTCCCGGGGCGCCGGGATCGGTTGTGGTATCCCTCCGTCTCTCCCGGACCGCCCTGGCGGTGCTCGCCGGGGCGTCCCTGGCGGTCGCCGGGGCGGTTCTTCAGACGGTGCTCCGGAACGTTCTGGCCACCCCCTACACCCTGGGGGTCAGCGCCGGCGCGGGGGTCACCGCCGGGGCGGTGATCCTGTTCGGGGCCGGGCTGTCCGGCTGCTGGTCGAGCCTGGCGGGGACCGCGGGAGCCCTGGCCGCCACCGCCCTGGTGGCGTCCCTGGCGGGCAGGGGAGGGAGCGACGGCTCCACCCTGATCCTGGCGGGGGTGACGGTGAACGTGCTGGGCGCCTCCCTGCTGCTGACCATGGAGTACCTGAGCCCGGCGTCCAGGCTGATGGAGATCGTCCGGTGGATGATGGGCGACCTGGCGGCGGCGGGCTACTCCAGACCCCTGTACCTGCTGCCCTTCACCCTGGCGGGTCTTTCGGCGGTGCTTCCCAGGTCGGGGATACTGAACCAGATGCTGGCCGGCGAGGAACTGGCGGAGAGCAGGGGCGTGAACACCCGCCGGGAGAGGGTCCTGATGCTGTCCGCCGCGGCGGTGCTTGCCGGAGGGGCCGTGGGAGCCGTGGGCCCGGTGGGTTTTGTGGGGCTTGTGGTGCCCCACATCCTGAGAAGGGTCGCCGGGGGCGATCTTCGAAGGCTGCTTCCCCTGTCCGCCCTGGGCGGCGCCGTTCTACTGGTGTGGGCCGACGTGGTGAGCAGGGTTGCGGTCAGCCCCGGGGAACTCCCCATAGGCATTATCACAGCCCTGCTGGGCGGACCCTACTTCCTGTACCTGCTGAGAAGCGGAACCGATCAGTAGTAGTCCTGATCGCCCCGGGCGGCCCGCATGGAGTCAACCGCGGCGAAGAACTGCTCCCTGAGGTCCTCCACAAGAGCCCTGTCCCGGATCATCTGCAGGAACCGTCCGTCGAACTCCTGGCTCCTTCCCTGCTCCAGGGAGAGGTATACCGAGACCAGCATCCCCTGCTGGGACTCGAGGTCCGGCAGGGACCTTCCCGTGACCTCCGCCAGGTAGGCCACCCCGCCGTTGACGAAGGGGCCGATGACGGTGTATTCAGGCGCCAGCAGCGCGGCGTCGGCGAAGTCTTCGCACCCCAGGAGACCCCGGTAGGAGGCTTCCCCGGAGGCGGCCCACATTCTGACCGACATAGGTGAGAACGGCTCGGTGGAGTAGAGTTCCAGGGTGTCGGATTCAGCCAGCATCGCCAGGTCGCATCCGGTGGATTCGCACCGGGCCAGCGCCTGACCGGCGGCATTCAGGGCCTGCTCGGCCTGGATCTCGGTGTATGCCTCCAGAAGGAGCATTCCGTTTTCCATGGCCTCCTCCAGGCTGAGGGTGCCACCGGGGCTGTAGGACAGCCTTTCGGCCACGGTGAGAGCGGGATAGCCCCCCTGGAAGCTCGGGTTGTAGAACACAGGTCCAGTGGAGTCCGCCCAGAGGGTGTCCAGGGCGAAGGAAACCATGGATCTGGTGAGGCTGGCGGTCAGGGGGGTGTCTTTTGTGACGGTGATCTCCCCCCAGTCCACGATAGGCAGGTTGTCGGCCACGAAGGGGTTCGGGGTCTCCATCATGGCGTCCTGCAGGTCCTGCAGGCGCCAGAGAGCCTCCCTTATGGTGTTCATGCCGGGGTAGGCCGGCAGCTCCCAGTGAACTATGACCAGGGTGTCCAGGGCGCCCGAGGCGTCCGGTCCCGGATGGAGTTGAAGAAGCTCCACCGAATGACATGCGGTGATCGGGCTCTGGGGGTTCTGCAGGGATCGGCCCCTGAAGGGGGTGGAGAGGGTTCCCGGGGCCAGGTCCAGGTTCCAGCCCAGGTTTTCGAGCATCTGAATCCTGGTGACCGATAGGGTGTCGGGGACTCCGCCCCCGGCCATGGCCAGGGAGTCCACCAGGTTGAGGGTGAAGGCCTCGTCTTCGGGAGAGGGGGAGATCAGCACCGTGGCGTACCTCAGGACGGCCCTGGCGGGAAGCTGGAAAAGATCGGTGCGTTCGTGGTAGAAGGCTTCGAGCTCGGAGTCGCCGGGAAGCTCGGGGGTGGCTCTGAAGGGTACGTACCTGGCCTGCACCTGGGTGTACATGTCCTGGGCCATGAAGAGGGCTTCCGCCCGGGAATTCATCCGGAAGAGGTTCATCGCTGAGGAGAACCTGGACCTGTCCGCCTGGGCCAGGAGCTGATACGCTGCGGAGCCGTAGTTCGGATCGTTTCGGAACTGCTGGAAGTATGTCTCCGGGTCTGGGATTCCGGCCAGGCGGATCTGGGCCAGCACGAGATGGTCGGCCAGGCCCGGGTGTATCGGCTTCCATTCCAGCCTGTCCAGGAATTCCCGCTGCAGGGTCCGTTCCACCATCAGGTCGAAGGCCGCCTCGTTGATGTCGCTGTAAAGCAGGGCCAGCTCGTTTTCGGGGTAGGGGTTGCCGCTGCGTTCCATCTGGGTCTGGAGCGAGGTGTACACCTCGTTCCTGGCGGCGTCGTAGACTCCGGGAAGGATCGGGTTTCCGTTCACCGAGGCTATGGCCATGGTCTCGGGGGAGACGGCCCTGTTTCTGCCTGAGCCCCAGTCCACGAATATCATCACCACAAAGATGACAATGATCGCCACAAGGAATATCTTCGCATTATCCCGGAACCAGGAGAGCATTTTCTCAACCCTTCGATGTAGTGAGTGACCGGCCGGGAAAATACACCGGATCATGGCATTCCGTAAAGCCCCGGGAGTTCTGGCATGGTTGTGAAGGATTTCGACCGCGTGATGGAACTGGCTGCCTCCGGGTCCCCCGGGGCGGTCTTCCTGGTGGGCGGCGAGGAAGCCTTTCAGGCGTGGCGGCTGGAAGCCGCCCTGGAGACCAGAGCGAAGGCTCTCGGGCTGGAAACGGTCAGGCTTTCCGCCGACGAGACGGAGCCGGGCAGGGTGCGCCGCCTGGCCAGCGAAGGTTCCCTGTTCAGCAGCGGAAGGTTCATCCTGGTCAGGAACTCCGATTGTTTTCCCCTGAAGACACAACCCGAGGTTCTTTCGGCGGCGGGGTGCCCGGAGGCGGGCCACATGTTTCTGTTCCTCACCGACAAGCCCCCCCAGAGCACCGCCTTTCTGAAGAAGCTCGGGGGGGCGGCGGTGTCATTCACCTGCTGGGAACCCTTCCCCGGCAGGATGTGGCAGTGGACCGGAAGGCTGTCGAAGGAGCTGGGGCTCAACCTCGACCGGCAGGCGGCGGAAGCGGCGGAAGGCCTGGCTTTCGGAAGGCTTTTCAACCTGTGGAGCGTGCTGGAGAGGCTCTCCCTGCGTTACGGCCCGGGAGCCCGGATCACCGCGCCCATGGTGCTGGCGTCGAGTGGCGGTGTCCCGGAGTGCAGCGCCCTGGACCTTTCCCAGGACGCGGTGACCGGCAGGAGAAGCCAGGCCCTGGAAAAGCTGTCCCTGCTCCTGGCCGCCGGGGAGGAACCCATCCGGCTGCTCGCCCTGATCCACTCCCAGTGGCTCCTTGCGGCTTCGGCGGCGGGGATTCTGGGCCGGGGCGAGGGAGAAGCCTCCCTGGCGTCTTCCCTGGGTATAAGCCCCTACCGGGCCCGCTGGGTGTCCGAAGCGGGAAGCCGCTGGGTGAGAAAGCCGCTGGGCCCAGCCGCGGAGGCCTTCGCCGAGGCCGACCATCGGCTGAAGCGGGGGTGGGACCCCCTGGACGCCCTGGTTCCCTTCATAGTTACCTTGACATTGCTCCAGGAATGACAGACAATTATCTTTCATCGCGGTTTTGCCTGCGTCCGCTTTTCGTCAGTGCTCTCTGAAGGAGGGGAAATGGCCGAAGTGCTCGAAGCAAGGATCCAAAAACTCCTGGATCAGCGCCTGGAACTGGTCGACCGTCTTGCCAATCTCGATTCCCTGAAGGACGAGACCAGCAGCAGGGTGTACGAACGGATCAAGAAGGACTACGAATCCCAGCTGGATACCGTGCTGGGAAGCATCGGCGAAGAGAAGGGAGCACTGGTCTCCAAGGTCGACCAGCTTTCCAGCCAGATAGACAAACTGGAGAAGAACCACCAGGAGCAGACCGATGCGGTAGACGAGCTTCAGATTCGGGCGAGGCTGAGGGAACACGACGAGAACGACCCCGAATTCCAGAAGCGGCTGGACAGCGCCAAGACCGACAGGAACAAGACCGCCAACGAGCTGGACCTTCTCAGGTCTGAACTCGGGGAACTCAGGAAGGTCCTCAGGGACGTGGACGAGGCGACCGTCGGGCGCGCCGCCGCCGCGGCGGCCGCCACGGCCATGGACGAGGATGACGAGGTTTCCGCGTCCATAGACGAACTCGACCTGGAAGAGGACATTGAGGAAGACCTTGAGGAGGCCGAGACCCCCGACGGCGTCAAGTGCCCCTCGTGCGGTCACTCCAACCCTGCGCAGAACCCATTCTGCGAGGAGTGCGGCGCCGCCCTCGCCGGCGAGGACGAAGACTTCGCCGACGACTTCGACCTCATAGACGACGACGAGTTGGATCTGTAGTCAGAAGGAATTCCGGGGGGCGGCCCGTTTCAGGGCCGCCCCCTTTCGCAACCAGTTCCATGATCTGCACCGCGTTCAGGGCGGCGCCCTTGCGGACGTTGTCCGCGGTGACCCAGAACTGCAGGGCATTGGGGTCCGCCGGGTGGTTCCTGACCCTGCCCACCCACACGGGATCGGTTCCCGCCACGGTCACCGGCTGCACTCCCAGGGGCATAACCCTCACCCCGGGAGCCTTCGAGAGGGCATCAACGGCCCGGGATGAATCCACGGGCCTTCTGAAGCGCACGACGACGCTCTCCGTATGGCACACCCCCACCGGCACCCGGGCGGCCCCGGGGTACACCGGGAAGGATGTTCCCATGATCTTGGAGGTTTCCTGCACCAGCTTGAGTTCCTCGAGGGTGTACCCGGAACCGGTCATGTCTCCGATCTCGCACAGGACGTTCCTGTGGAGCCTTCCCTGCGCCGGAGCCGCGAGCTCGTCGGCGTCAAGGGAGGAGAGCCCCCGGGCGCCCGCCCCGGAGGCGGACTGGTAGGTGGAGACGGAGACCCATTCGATCTCCTCCATCGCCGTCAGCGGCGCCAGCGCCACCACCAGCTGGATGGTGGAGCAGTTGGGGTTGGCGATGAGCCCCGGGTTTCGGGGCACTGCCCGGGGATTCACCTCGGGCACCACCAGGGGAACCCCGGGGGACATGCGGAATGCCGACGAGTTGTCTATGATCACGACTCCCCGGGGAAGGCAGCGGGGAACCCAGTCCCTGGCCGCGGCGGAACCGGTGGCCCCCAGAAGGATGGTCCCCTTTTCCAGAGCCCCGGGGTTTATTATTTCAACGGGTACCGATTCCCCCCGGAAGGTGACGGTTCTGTCCGGGCCTCCCCGGGATGCGAAAGCAAGAAGTCTGTTCACGGGAAAGGATCGCTCCTGAAGAATTTCCACCATTTTAGAACCGACGAGACCGGTGGCTCCCACCACCCCCACGGTGTACACCGGATGACCTCCCTTTCAGTGCTTCCGCTGCTGTTGGCGGCCGCGTCAATGATAATCAACCCGGCCTGTTCCGGCATAAGGACCGCCCGCACCCGGGCCGGGAACGCCGGCGTGATCCCCCCGCCCCAGGCAGCCGCGGCCGCTCCGGTAATCCCCCTCATTGCCAGAACCGCCTGCTCCGGGCAGCCCTCCATGGGCATTCCCCCGGGGCTGTCCACTTACAGCGACGTGAGCTACAGCCCTGAGAGGTGCCCGGCGGACGCCGACCTTCGGGGTCTTCTGGAGAACGTTCTTCGAAGCGAGGGCGCTCCTGCGGAGTTGTCCGCTCTGGTCTGGGTGGAAACGGGATACTCCGTGGGAAGCCATTCCCCCGCCGGCGCCGCGGGTCCATGGCAGTTCATGAGGGGCACCGCCCGTTTCTGCGACCTGCACATAGAGGACAGGGTGGACGAGAGGTACTCCTGGGTGGCCTCCACCAGGGCCGCATCCAGATACCTCGAGTACCTTCACGGGCTCTTCGGCGACTGGCAGCTGGCCCTGGCGGCGTACAACTGCGGAGAGGGAACCATTCAACGGGCGCTTTCCTCCGGGGCCATGGGTCTGGCCCAGCTGGACCTGCCCAGGGAGACCAGCGTTTTCGTGCCCCGCTTCGCGAGCGCCCTGGAGGCTTACAAACAGCTGGAGAAATCCGGCGGCGGGCTTTCGGTGGTCCTGGTCCCCCCGGGGCTGGACCTGAGGGTCCTGGCCGCGGAGGCGGGGATTCCACCGGACGTCCTGGCGGGACTGAACAGGGGTTACCTTTCCGAGACCACCCCGGGCAGGGGCGACGGCTGGGAGGTGGTGGTCCCCACGGAACACGCCCCGGCGGCCTTCCGGGCAGCCTGGGCCGGGGAGCCGGGCCGTTACGTGGTGCAGCAGGGTGACACCTGGGAGACGATCGCCTCCGCCACCGGGGTTGATCCTCAGAGGCTCCGGGAGACCAACGGCGGCGCGGATCCGGTGCCCGGCTCCTACGCGACCCTTCCCGAGAGCGCCCGCACCCCGGTGAACACGACAGCTGCGGAGGATTCGGGTTTCTTCCGATACACCGTGCGCTCCGGGGACACCCTGGGGGGTATCGGCGCATCGGTCGGGGTGTCCTCCCGGGAAGTGGCCCAGTGGAACGGCATATCCACATCGTCCACGATTCACCCCGGGCAGGTTCTCCTGCTCCGGGGTACCCCCCGGGAAGGTTCCTCCCCGGCGCCCGTCACGGTGGCCGGAGGCGGCAGACTCACCCACACCGTTGTCCCCGGAGACACCATGTGGGACCTGGCGGCACGGTACGGCGTTTCGGTGGAACAGATTCAGACGCTCAACGAAAAGACCGGTTCCTCGCTGAGCATTGGAGAGGTTCTCATAATAAGACCGGAGTAGGGAATCATGGCGCTTTTCAAATCTAAGTCGCAGAGAGTCATGAAGAAGGCCAGGGACATGGCCGCCGACGACATGGTGGACCAGGCCGCGGTTCTCATCGAGGAGGAGATCGAAAGCATTCTCGAGGAGAAGGAGGTCGCCAGGCAGGTCATCCCCTTCCTTATGGACGTGGGTCATCCGGACCTGGCGGCCAGACTTTCCGAGAGGGTGATTAAGGTCCACCCCGACCTTCGGGCCGGGGTGGTCAAGATGCTGGAGGAGAAGCTCGGGCAGTACGCCCGCTCCACGGAGCTGCTGAAGGTGCTGTGGCGCCTCAGGCTCAGGAGCAAGGACTACAACGGCATGCTGGACCTGCTCTCCACCGTTGACCGCCTGACCGAATCCCGGTTCACCGATTCCATTGAGAGCGCGCATAACACCCAGGCCAGATTTCCGGGGGAGGAAGTCAAGAACACGGAGCCCTTCCTGGCTATGGCGGTGGTGCTGTACCGGAAGGGCAGGGCCGCCGAGGCGGTGGAAGTGCTGGTGAACGCAGCGGAGAGATCGTCCTTTCCCGACGAGAGTCTGTCGCGGCTGAGCGGCTGGATAGCCAACCGAACCGGCGGCACCGACATGGACGTGAACCTGGGGCGGATCAGGATACTGGTGGCCCTTTCGGACACGGAGAGGGCGGTGGCGGAGCTGACCACCCTCCTGCAGGCCGACCGGGAGATCGTGGAGAAGGCCATTGCCATCGCCGAGAAGAGCCTGGTGCACGCCGACGCCTCGGGCAGGGCCTCCATAGCTCTGGCCCGGCTGATGGCCGCGGCGGGCAGGATCAGCGACGCCTGTACCACCCTGGAGGGGTTGATGGACCGGGAAGTGGACGCCAACCTTCTTGACCAGGCGGCCACCGGGATCGTCATGGCGGCTCCTGGAAGCGCCAGGGCCCACCTGCTCCAGGCCCGTCTCAGGATAGCCCGCGGGGAGAGCACCCTCGGGGTGGAATCCCTGGCGAAGGTGTTCGAGTGCCCCGACCTCGACCAGGCTCCCGTGGCCGAGGTCTGCCGGAAAGTGATCGAGGGGGGGCTGGACCGGGAGGGCAGGGTGTCCAGGAAACTGGGCGAGTTCCTTGTGGAGCGGGGCTCCGTGGAGGACGCGGTTCAGATCATCCTCTACCAGTTGGAACACGACCCGGACTGGGTCTTCGCACAGATACAGAAACTGCTTCAGCGGGAGAAGACCAACGCTTCGGTGCTTATCCTCCTGGCGGTCCACAAGCTTCTGGCGGGCCGGGAGGGGGAGGCCGGCGCGGCCCTGCAGCACCTTTCCTCGAGGAAGGACCTGAAGTCCAAGTCCGATGTGGCCCAGGTTCTCTCGAGGTTGTCCCACCTCATGGACCGGTTCCCCAGGCTCAGACGCTTCCGGGCCTCGGTGACCGCCGGCATCGGCGACGCCAAAGAGTCGGCTTCGGACTGGCTGGCCCTCCTGTTCAAGGGGGAAAAGGTGCCCGAAGACGGATTCCTCGAGATTTTCGACAACGGGTTGGCCCGGGACCGGTCCCGGGAGATTCTGGATTCGGGCTTCACGCCTGCCACACCCGCCGGCCATCTGGTGATGGCGGCGGCAGCGGCGGCCCAGGAGGACGCGGCCTCCGGGGGGCCGGCCATGGCCGAGGCCTCCCGGGAGCGGGCCCTGGCGGACCGGATGGCGGCCCTTGTCTCGGATATGAGGCTCAGCCTTCTTCACAGGACGTCTCCCGAGACCTACCTTCCCGCCCTGAATGAATCGGGGCGGGGAGACGTGGTGGCCAAGATCCTTCCCCTGCTCTCCGAACCCGGCGCCCGGGAGGAGTGGATGGACTCCCTTGCCTCGAGAATCAATACGGGTGATCCCCTATCCACCGCCCTCTTCCGGCTGGAATACTTCATAGACTCAGGCCGTTTCGGTACCGCCGCGGTGTCCGTGGAATCCCTGAGGATTCCGGCGGGGCCCGCCGCCGACCTGGCTGCGGGCTGCAGGGCCGCCGCCACCGGGGACAGGTCCAGGGCGGTGGAACTCCTCTCGTCCGCCGCCGCTGACTCCGGCACCGCCCCGATGGCAAGGATGGTGCTGGAGTCCCTGGCGGGAGGGGAGAAATCAGGGCTCACCACCCTGGCGCTGGCCCAGTCGCTGATCAACACCGGCGACCTTTCCGGGGCCGCGGGGGTTCTGGCGAAATGCCCCGAATCCAGGGAGACCCTGAGGTTCCTGGAGGAGAACACCCCGAAACACCTTGACTCCTGGGAACTCTGGAAGCTCCTGTCCCTGGCCCGGCTGTCCGGCGGCGATCCCTCTGGTTTCAGAATGGCCGCCAGCACCGCATTGGAGATCAACGCCTCCCCCGCGGAGGAACTGGCATCCGCGGCCCTGGACCGGGGCGGTCTGTCGGGGGATGCGGAACTGATTCTCTTCGGCATCACCACGGCCGTGAGACACGGCACCGGGATGGACGTGTCGGGTCCAGCCAGGGATCTTGTACGGCTGGATCCCCTGTACCACGAGCAGCTTGCGGTGCTGGGACTTGAGGACCCCGGGGTAAGGGCGCTGATTGGAATCGCCTCGGGTAATCACGAGATGTTCCTCTCCTCGGGATTCTCCGGGGAGCTCGACCCGCCGGTGGAACCGGTGGAACGCTGCCTGGACCTTTGGATCAGGGAAGACCGGACCGGTGCCGTCCATCGGCTCATGGAAGTCTGCCACGCCTCGGGGCTGGCCTCCCTGGCCCACAGGGCAAGGGTTGCCCTGGCGGGTAAGGGATTCCCGGAGGTGGAAGAGCAGCTTCTGGAGGACGCCCGGGCGGGAGGGGCCGCAAGGCTGGACTTCTGGAACTCGGTAAGGTCCGAAGATCTTCTGGCCCGTGGGCTCTCGGAGTTCATACCCCAGGGCGCCCTTCCCCCGCCGGACGAAGCGGCCGCGGCCGCCTCGGCGCTGGCGGACTCGGGGCTGGACGGGGAGATCCTCACGGGCTTCGCCATGAGGCTTGCGGATTCGGACGATCCCGGCCTTCGGTTGAAATCCTCCCTGCTGGTGGACAAGGTTCTGAAGGCCTCCGACGAGAAGGCCACCCCTGAGATGATCAGGCTGCTGGCCGCCGCGGGGAGGACCGGTGAGGCCTTCCGGGCCGCCCGGGGCAGCGACGCCCTGCTGGCGGCGCTCAGGGAAACCGTGGCGGGACTCCCCACGCCGGACCCTTCCCCGGAGGAACTGCTCTGGAAGTCCGGACGGAGGGAGGCCGCCTGCGCCGGGTGGTTGGCGGGTTACAGGAGCACCGGCGACCCGGCCCGCCTGGTGAAGCTTCACTGGGCTCTTTCCCAGATGGGGCTGCCCGGTGAGACCGCGGCGTTGGAAAGGTTCATTTTCGAAAGACATCCCGACCTCTGCGCGGCCTTTCCCGCGAACCGGGGCCGGGCCTGGGCGGTGAACGATCTCGAGATCCGTGAAAGGCATACTGGACGGGGGATGACCAATGGCGGATAACCAGGTGACGGTGGAACAGCTTCTCAGGGCGCTGGGGCAGGCGGTTGTCCAGATGTCCGAGAAGATGGACGTACTGGCGTCGAAAATGGAAGCCGTCCGGGAGGAACTGGCCGGCAGGGCGTCCTCTCCGGCTCCCGGCGAGGAGTTTTTCCAGGCCCAGTTCGGCCGGGTGGAAACCGCCGTGGCGGGGCTGGCGCCCGGAGACGGCGGCCTTCTGGCCGGCAGGCTGGACGCCCTGGCGGAGAAACTGGATGCGGTGGCCGCGGGGCTGGCGCCGGGAGGCGCGGATTCCGACTCTGCCAGACTGCAGGCAATGGAATCCCTGGGCGACCGGATAGAGAGGCTCATCACCGGTCTGGGAGCCGACATGAAGGAATCGGCGGAAAAGAACGCCTCCGGCATCAATGAAGCCTCTGGGCTCGTCATCGGAGCCATAGGCGCCATTCCCGAGGCGGTGAAAGCCATGCAGCAGTCCCTGGAGGGCAAGGCCGACGATCTCCGCCGGGACACCGCCAGATCCCTGGAGCAGGCGGAGGAACACCTCAAGCGTTCAGAAAAGGTTCTGGACGACGCGGTGAAGACCGGCAAGAAGACCGAGAAGGGCGTGGACGCCGTGAAGGAGGAGATGGCCCAAAGTCTCTCCGAGAACAGGGACATCCTGTCCAGGCTCGAGGAGGTCACCACCAGGTTCGCCGGAAAAGCCCTTGAGAACGGTATCGCCACGCTGAACCGCAGCGCCGTCCACCATTACAACATCGGCGAGTACCGGGCCGCCGAGGAAGACCTCGCCGAGGCGGTCAACCTGGACCCCGGCCGGGCCGAGGTCTGGTGCAATCTGGCGCACGTGCAGGCGGCTTCCGGCCGGGATTCCGAAGCGGAGACATCCTTCAGAAAGGCCCTGGAGCTGGAGCCCGACCTGGACCAGGCGGTTTCCGGGCTGGGGGTTCTTATGATGGCCGGCGGCAGGTCCGAGGAAGCAATATCCTTCCTGGAAAAGTTCATGGCCGACGAGAGCCCCTCGATAAGGACCATGATAGCCTACAGCCGGGCTCTGGCCTCCTCCGGACGCCACGCCGACGCTGTCTCGGTCCTTGAGAAGGCCGCCGGGGCGGCCCCGGCCAATCCGGAAGTCAAGGCCGAACTGGCCGCCTACACCGGAGAAGCGGGGAGTTGAGGCTCGCCGGTATCGTTCTGACAGCCCTGGTCTGTCTGTTCCCCGGGTGCGGCAGCGTCCAGCTGGACGAAACTCCTCCGGAAAGCCCCGACGTGCGGAGCGCAAGACTGGCCGCCCGGGGTGACTCCCTGGCCTCGCTGGGTCTTTACCGCCGGGCCGCCGACTCCATGGCGTGCGCGGCGATGCTTCTTCCCCGGGGAAGCCCCGAGAGAAACGTCCTGGCCCGCCGGGCAGCCTCCCTGTCCCCCGGGCCGAGCCAGCTTGCCGCCATGCTCCTTCTGGAGAATCCCGATTCCCTGGCGGTCTTCCAGGCCATCCGCCTCGGTGGAGCCGGGGCTGTAGGGGAACTGACGACCCTGATACTGACCCGGGCGACCCCCCACTGGGAGTACGCCTCCCTGGCAGCCGGGGAGGCCCTGGTGGAGGCCGGGGACCCGGCCGGCGCCGCGGTGTTCCTGGCGAACTGCCCTGACAGCCTTCCGGGAGCCGCGGGCAGGGACCACCTGGTGCTCTCCTACAGGAGCGCCCTGGGCGCCGGGGACATAGAAGCCCAGGAGAGGCTATGGCGCCGGGCCGAATCCATGGACGACCCGGAGCTGATGTCTCTTCTGCTTCACCACCGCGGAATGTTCCGGCGGGAGAACGGCCTGCCCGGCTGGTGTCCGGACCTTCTGGCCTCCCTTGCCCTGTGGCCCGCCGGGGATGTTCACGCCCGGGGGTATGCGGCCCTTCGGGACACCCTTCTGGCGGATCCTTCCCTGGCCTCGTCCGCCGCGTCGGACTACTACGCCGGAGGAATGTGGAACCAGCTTTACGACCTGGCGGTCTCCAGCCCGGAGCCGCCGGCGGACCTCTACTACCTGGCGGCCCGCACCCGGGACAGGCTTGGGATGTACCGGGAGGCCGCGGAGATGCTGGAGGAGTACCTTCGGCGATGGCCCTCCGGGGCCGACGCCCCGGATGCCGCCATCAACCGGGCCCGAAGCCTGGGAGCCATGGGAATGACCGGGGAGGCGGTTGAAATTCTCGAGTACTACGGCCGCACCTGGCCCTCCCACGCGAGGATCAGCAACCTGCCCTGGTACATCGGAAGCCTGCTGGCGGAGAACGGCGACTGGGAGGGAGCCCTGCCGTATTTCAGGGAGACCCTGTCCAGGTATCCAGGAAACACCACCGCGGACGACGCCCACTTCCACCTCTGCCTGGGGCTCATGAAGACCGGCGACCCCTCGGCGTCCGCGGAGTTCGCCCGGTTAGTCTCCCGCTGGCCCGAGAGCGTCTACTCCCCGCCGGCCCGCTACTGGCACGGCCGGCTTCTTCTGGAGTCCGGCGATACGGAAGGGGAGAGGGTCCTGACCTCCCTGATCTCCGACAAGCCCGAGAGTCTGCCGGCGGCCTTCGCCAGGGAATACCTGGGCCTGCCTCCGTGGGAGCCGGTCTACACCATGGAGCCACTGGACCGGTGGATGACCAGGAACGAACGCCCCCCGGCGGACCCCCCGGAATCGGCGGTCACCGGGGCATTCCTGGCGGATGCCGGCAGAAGGGAGTGGGCCCTGGACCTGTTCAGAACCGCGGAAGCCCAGGTGGGCGGAGCGTTCCGGCTTGGCCCCTTCTACGCCGATCGGGGAATCTGGGAGAGGGGGCCCTGGGCGGCCTACACCATGTGGAGCCTGGAGGGTTCGGTGCGTCCCCTGGAGCTTTGGCGGCTCAGGTATCCCCAGGCGTGGGAGCCCCTGGTGCGGAGCGCATGTGGAAGGTACGGTCTGGACCCCCGGTTCATCTGGAGCATCATGAAGCAGGAGAGCGGCTTCTCCCACCGGGTCTATTCGTCTGCCGGCGCCCGGGGCCTGCTCCAGATGATTCCCAGCACCTCGGAGTACGTGGCCGGGCGCATGGGATGGGAGGGTTTCACCCCCGACGACCTGTATCTGCCTGCGGTATCCATTGAGTACGGCACCGCATGCATCGCGGATTACCGGACGGAAATCGGCGGAGGGCTCTACGAGACCCTGGCCGCCTACAACGGAGGCCCCCACAATGCGGTTCGATGGGGGGCGGGAAGGGCCTCGCCGGAGGAGTTCTACTCCCGGATAACCTACAACGAGACCAAGAAGTACGTGGAGATCGTGTCCCATAACTTCGCGGTGTACCGGGCGATATGGCCCTGAGGCGCCGGTGGACACCGGGCGGGTACTTGGTTAGGGTTGGTGCGCCTTGGTAGTGGCGGTGGGGATTCGTATCTTGGACCTGGACCGGTTCAGGAGGAATCTCACCGATGAATTCGTTTCCGGCGCCTTTCTTCCGGGAGAGACCAGTTACGCCGGTTCCCGGGCCAGGCGCCATGAGAGCTTCGCCGCCAGGTTGGCCGCCAAGGAGGCGGTGATAGCCGCCCTGGGGGGTTTCGGCCCGGGGATCGAACTGAACCAGGTGGAGGTTCTTCGGAACAGCGGTTCCGGGGAAGTTGGCATAAGGCTTCATGGGGAGGCCGCAGGAATGGCGGCCCGGCGGGGCGTTGACGGGGTAAGCGTTTCCATGAGCCACAGCGGGACCGCGGCCCTGGCGCTGGTGGTACTGACACGGAACGACGAAAGGGGGGGCGCCGGTGCGCCCCCCCGGGAGAACGGAAGGGGCGGCCTTGAGCAACATCGGCAGCTATGAGGAGAGATTGAAGGGATTCAACTGGGGAATCGCCAAGGAGGTTCTGGGCTGGCAGGAAGGGGAGCTTCTCAACATCGGCTCCATCTGCTCCGACCGGGTGTGCGCCCGGGGCGGGGCCCGGAAGACCGCCCTGGTGTGGGAGGGGTTCGGCGGGAAGAAGAAGAGTTTCACCTTCGACGACGTCAGGGTGTACTCCAACGGATTCGCCTCCTTCCTGCAGTCCCTGGGCATAGTTCCCGGCGACAGGGTATGCGTTTTCATGGACAAGATTCCGGCCCTCTACATCTCCTTCCTGGGGGTTCTGAAGATGGGCGGCATCGTCCAGCCGCTCTTCAGCGCCTTCGGCGACGAGTCACTGGAGGTAAGGCTGTCCGGGGCGGGCACGACCGCCATCCTCACCACCCAGAAGCACGTGAAGAAGGTCAGGGCCATCCGGGACAGGCTTCCGGGGCTGAAGCACGTGATCCTCGTCGAGGGAAGCGCCGACAAGCTCCGGGAGGGGGAGAGCCTCTACGACTTCGAAACCGCGCCCCGGGTGGAGGAGTTCCGTTGCTATGAATCCGGCCCTGAAACCCCCTCGGTGCTCCACTACACCTCCGGCACCACAGGTCAGCCCAAGGGCGCCCAGCACGTGCACAGCTCGGTGTGGGGCCAGGCCCTCACCGCCCACTGGGTGCTGGACCTCCGGGAGGACGACGTCTACTGGTGCACCGCCGACCCGGGCTGGGTCACCGGCACCAGCTACGGAATCATCGGGCCCTGGAGCCTGGGCATCACCCAGTGCGTCCTGGATTCGGGCTTCACCTCCGCGAGGTGGTACCAGTTCATAGCCGACAACCGGGTGACCGTCTGGTACTCGGCTCCCACCGCCATCAGGTCCCTGATGCGGGACGGCGAAGAGGCCGTGAAGAATCACGACCTCTCGTCCCTTAGGCACCTTGCCTCGGTAGGCGAGCCGCTGAACGCCGAGGCGGTGATATGGAGCGAGAAGGTCTTCGGCCTTCCCTTCCACGACACCTTCTGGCAGACGGAGACCGGGGCCATGATGATCACCAACTACCCTGGAATGAAGATCAAGCCCGGATCCATGGGCAAGCCCTTCCCGGGCATCACCGCCACGGTGCTGGACCTGAAGACCCACGTTCCCGTGAAGGAACCGGGACAGGTGGGGCTCATCGCCTTCAGACCCGGCTGGCCCTCAATGTTCCGGGAGTACCGGGACAGGCCCGACCTGTACCGCAGCAAGTTCCCCGGCGCCCCGGAGAACGCCTCCCCCGGGGAACTCAGGGGGAACCAGTCCCTTTGGTACGTGTCCGGCGACCGGGCCAGCATAGACAAGGACGGGTACTACTGGTTCGTGGGCCGGGACGACGACGTCATCAACACCGGCGGCCACCTGGTGGGCCCCTTCGAGGTGGAGTCGGCCCTGATCGAGCACGAGGCTATCGCCGAAGCGGCGGCGGTGGGCAAGCCCGACGAGGTGAACATGGAGGTGGTGAAGGCCTTCGTCACCCTGAACCCGGGCTACGAGCCAAGCGACGATCTGGAACTCTCCATAATGAATTTCATCCGTAAGAGGCTCTCCCCCCTGGCCATGCCCCAGGAGATCGAATACCTCGAAAAACTTCCCAAGACCAGGTCCGGCAAGATCCTGAGGCGCTACCTCCGGGCCCTGGAGTGGGGGGAGGACACCGGAGACCTTTCCACCCTCGAGGACGACTGACGTTCCATGTGAACAAACCCATAAGGAAGGATACCGAAATGGACGAGATGAAAAAGGTGGTGCTCCAGTACGTCATAGACGAGTACGTGGACGAGGACGACGAGATGGATATGGACACCACCACGCCGCTGATCTCCTCGGGGCTCGTGGACAGTTTCTCCATGGTCTCCCTGAAGGTCTTTCTGGAGAAGAAGTACGGTGTGAAACTCCCCGATGACGAGGCCACCCCTGAAGCCTTCGACACGGTGGACTCCATCTGCGACCTGGTGAGAAAGCACCAGGGCTGACGGGAACGGCCATGGCATACAGCGACAGGACCAGGGCCGCCTACATGGCGGAAATCGAGGCAATCCGGGAGAAGGGCCTCTACAAGGAGAAACGGTTCATCTGTTCGCCCCAGGACGCGGAGATTCTGGTGGAGTTCCCCGAGGGGGCGCCCAGAAAGAAGGTCCTCAACTTCTGCGCCAACAACTACCTGGGCCTCTCCAGCCATCCCGAGGTGGTGGCCGCGGCCCACAAGGGGCTGGACGAGCGGGGATACGGAATGAGTTCCGTGAGGTTCATCTGCGGCACCCAGGACATCCACCGGGAGCTGCAGGACAGGGTCTCCGAGTTCCTCGGCATGGAGTCCACCCTGCTGTTCCCCTCGTGCATGGACGCCAACTCCGGAGTATTCGAGGCCATCCTCACCAACCAGGACGTGATGATAGCCGACAGGCTCATCCACGCCTCCCTGGTGGACGGCATCAGGCTGTGCTCCGCGGAGTACGACACCTTCAAACACATGGACATGAAGCACCTGGAAAGCAAGCTCGTGCTCCATCAGGACAAGAGGATACGCCTGGTGGTCACCGACGGGGTGTTCTCCATGGACGGAGACCTGGCCCCCCTGGACAGGATGTGCGAGCTCTGCGACCGATACGACGCAATGATCCTGGTGGACGACTCCCACGCCTCGGGCTTCATCGGCAGGACCGGCCGGGGAACCCATGAGCACTTCGGAGTGATGGACAGGGTGGACATCATAACCACCACCTTCGGCAAGGGGCTGGGAGGAGCCTCCGGCGGCTGCGTCTCCGGCAGGCGCGAACTGGTGGAGCTGTGCCGGCAGAAGGCCAGGCCCTACCTCTTCTCCAACTCCCTGGCCCCATCCATAGTGGCGGGCTCCATCAAGGTCATCGAGCTGATCTCCAGGAGCACGGAGCGCCGGGACAAGCTGGAGCGGAACACCATCCGGTTCCGGAAGGGCATCACCGAGGCGGGGCTGTGCATCCGGGAGGGGGAGACCCCGATAGTTCCCGTGATGCTCTTCAACGCCAAGCTGGCCAACGACATGGCCCGGGACATGTACGCCGAGGGGATCTACGTGGTGGGCTTCTTCTTCCCGGTGGTTCCGGCCGGGGCCGCAAGGATCAGGGTTCAGCTCTCCGCCGCCCACGAGAACCATCACATAGACCGCTGCGTGGAGGCCTTCCGGAAGGTCGGGGAGAAGTACGGAATCCTGGGGCTGGACAAGAACGGCATCATCGAGAAGTACGGGATGTAGCCGTTACGGCTCGATTCCCCGGGGGGGCGCACCGGCGCCCCCCTTTCGCTATATTACCTCCGGCCGGGGCACTCCGGCGCAGCACTCCGTGGAAAACACAGCAGAAGCCGGTTTGCGGCCCGGGAGAGGAACGGATGTCCAGCAGAATCCTGGTGGATCTCGCGCAGTTGATGGATGTCAGGAACAGCGAGGGGCTGATCAAGAGGGAGCGGGAGATCCTTTCCCCCCAGGGCCCGGAGATCACGGTGAAAAGCGGCCGGAGGGTGCTCAACTTCTGCGCCAACAACTACCTGGGCCTGGCCGACCACCCGGAGGTGGTGAAGGCCGCGGCCGAGGCCCTGAAGACCAGGGGATTCGGCCTCTCCAGCGTCCGTTTCATCTGCGGCACCCAGGACATCCACCGGGAGCTGGAGAGAAGGACGGCGCAGTTCCTGGGCACCGACGACGCCATCCTGTACTCGTCCTGCTTCGACGCCAACGGAGGGGTGTTCCAGCCCTTCCTGGACGAGGACTGCGCCATCATTGCCGACCAGTTGAACCACGCCTCGATCATCGACGGCGTCAGGCTCTGCAAGGCCCGGAGGCACGTCTACAGCCACTGCCACACCGGCAGGGGGCTGCGGAGCTTCGACGGCCGGGAACTGCCGGGGCTGGAGGACATCCTCCTGCTGGAAGACGTCAGGCGGGCCAAGTACCGGTTGGTGGCCACCGACGGAGTCTTCAGCATGAACGGCGACATCGCCCCGCTACGCGCCATCGTGGAGCTGTGCGACCGGCACGATGCGCTCCTGATGGTGGACGACAGCCACGGAACCGGCTACATCGGCAGGACCGGGAGAGGTTCCCTGGAGAGGCACGGCGTGCTGGGCAGGGCGGACCTGATCACGACCACCTTCGGCAAGGCATGCGGCGGGGCCAGCGGCGGAGTCACAGCGGGCCGTCAGGTGCTGGTGGACTGGCTCAGGCAAACCTCCCGGCCCTACATCTTCAGCAACACCATGGCCCCGCCTGTGGTCGGGGGAACCCTGAAGGTGCTGGACATCATCCAGAGGAGCACCGAACTCCGGGACCGGGTCCACGAAAACGCATCCTACTTCCGGCGGAGAATCAGGGAGGCGGGATTCGCCGTTATAGACGGGGAGACAGCCATCGTCCCGATACTTTTCGGAATGTTCCCCGACGATGCGGCCCTGGTGCAGCGGTTCGCCGACGATCTGCTGGAGGAGGGGATCTACGCCGTGGGCTTCTTCTATCCGGTGGTGGCCAGGGGGCAGTCCCGGATCAGGATCCAGCTTTCCGCCGCCCATACCAGGGAGCACCTGGACCGCGCCGTGGAGGCCTTCGTGAAGGTGGGCAAGATTCACGGAATCCTGTGAACACCGGTCCTTCGCCGGTTTGACTTGCCATCCGCGGATGCCGATAGTCACCCGAACGTCCTACGGAAGGGGAACGGGATGAAAAACATGATCGTGCCCGTGGTGATGCTGCTATCGCTGTCCGCCCGGGGTGATTCCCCCTGGGCTGGGGAGTTCAGCCTCGGCGGTCTCTTCACCGGCGGAAACAGCGAGTCGGCCCAGTTCGATTCCGGTCTTTCAGTCTCCCGCTGGCTGGCGGGGCCGGAACTCACCGGCATTATCCAGGGGGAAGCATCCTACGGCAGACAGAACGAACAGACGTACCGGGAGAAGTACGGGACTTCGGGGACCGTAAGATGGGATTTTTCCCCGGTGGACTTCACGAATCTGAAGGGCTACTGGGCCAGGGACGAGTTCGCAGGTGTGGACCGGGAACTGGGGGTTTCCCTGGGCTACGGTCGAAGGCTCGGCACAGGGGAACAGTTTTCGGCCTCCGTCGAAACCGGCGCCGGTCTGTTGTCCCGCAGAGACGTGGAGGACAGCATCCTGGAAACCTCCACCTGGTACACCGGGCTCGACCTTGCCTGGCAGGCCTCGGCGGTGTTCGGCGTAACCGAAAACAGCGTGTTCCAGGGGGATTTCAACGAAGCGGACAACTACACCTTTCAGAGCACTCTGGAAGCCGTTTCAACCATCACGGGAAACCTGGCATTTCTTCTCGGCTACGACCTGACCTATCGCAATATCCCCCCGATGGAGGGCGGCGAGAGCACCGACACCGCCCTGAGGGCTCAGCTGAGACTGGCCATCTGAAGGTCCGCCGTCAGGTCGCCAGCTCCCTTCGGCACCACATGGCCGGGAACCTGTCGGAAAGAGAATAGCCGCCCTTCTCGTCCCGAGCGGCATGGTCGTGCCTCAGAAGGTGAAGCAGGGCGCTCTTTGCAGTGGAAGGCGAGATGAGAAGCCGTACTTCCTCACCATGCCTCCCGATGTCGGCTTCAGAAGCGTGCCTTCGAGGGCAATGGCCCGCAGCATCTTCCCGGGCTGGTCGGGAAGCGGGTTCCAATGGGTGGCGTAGGTGCCGCTCTCCCTCTCCAGAAGAAGTGAAACGGCGGTTTCGGGAATGATCCCGTGCCTGCCCGATCTAAAGGCCGGATCATGGACCTTCCCGTCGTGAATACGGCTTCAAGGGATTTCTCTGAAGGGAGGAGTGCGCTGTTGCCTGGGCTCCCAGTGGGAGGGCCAGCCCGGGGACATCCCCGCGGCAAGAAGGCTCTCGTGCAGGTCCGCGAAGCCGGGAACTCTCCCGCTGTCCAGATTCAGGTCCTGAATAATGTGGTACGCCTTCAGATGGCATTCGGAAGCCTCTTCCATCCTGCCTTCCTCGACGTTCAGGCGCCCCAGGTTCGCCAGGACGTTCCCTTCCTCTGCCCTGTTCCTGACCGCTCTGAGCACCTCCAGGGCCTCCAGGTAAAGACTTCTGGCCCGTTCGAGACTGCCCTGCTTCATGTGAACGTTGCCCAGGTTGCCCAGCGCCAGAGCTTCGTAGGGACGGTTTCCGGTGGTGCGATGAATCTCCAGGGCCCTCTCGTAGCAGCCCCGGGCGTCCTCGGCGTGTCCCATGTCCGCGTGCAGGACCCCGAGGTTCGAGAGGATGCTTCCCTCGATGAACAGGTCCCCCTTTTCCCGGACCATGTCCAGGGCCTTTTCGAACCTTTCCAGCGCTTCGTCCCTGCGGCCCTGGTTCATGTGAAGAACCGCCAGGTTAGCCTGGGTTATCCCCTCCGAGCGCCGGTTCCCCATTTCCCTGTGCCCGTCCAGGGCCCGCCCGTAGTAGTCCGCCGCTTCCTCCAGGGAACCGGCGGCCCACAGCAGGGTGCCGATGTTGCCCAGGACGTCCCCGACGGTGCGCCGGTCTCCAGCCCTTCGGGCGGTCTCCAGGGCGCTCTCGTAACAGGCTCTCGCCTCGTCCGCCCGGCCCAGGTTCTTGTGAGCTATGCCCAGGTTCATCAGGATGATCCCCTCGGAGCGCAGGTCTCCCGCCTCCCGGTGTATTCTCAGGGCCTTTTCGAAAAACTCCCTGGCCTGGTCGAACCTGCCCTGGTTCAAGTCCAGAGCGCCGAGGTTTCCCAGCACGATGCCCTCGAATGCACGGTCAACGGCCCTGCGGGACAGTTCGAGGGCTTTTTCCAGGCATGACCTGGCTTCGTCCAGCCTGCCGGTTACCCGGGCCAGCGCCCCTTTCTTTTTCAGGGATACGGCATTTCTCATGTCGTTGCCGGACCGGAATGCAATTTCCATCATCCGGTCCACCACATGTTTCTGCTGTTCCCTCCTGCCCAGAAGGTCAAGAGCCCTCTCGCGCTGGGACAGGATTTTGAAGAGCCGTTCATCGTCTGTTTCGCCGTCCCGTAGCCGGGCGAGCATCTCCTCCAGTCGGAATGAGAGCTTCAAGGCTTCTTCGCCTCCGTAGTATTCCAGTGCTTTGAAACCCCATTCCATGGCTTTGTCCGGTTCGCCGGCCCTTTCGTAGTGGTGCATCAGGATACCGGGAATGCGGGTAAGTTCTCCCGGAAACATCTCCTGCAAGGCTTCGGCCGCCGCCCTGTGGAGTTTCCTCAGGTTGCTCTCCAGGATGCTGGAGTAGGCCGTGTCGTGCACCAGGATGTGACTGAAGAAATATGTCCTGTCGAAGTCGCTCATCCTGCTTAAGAGCAGGCTGCGCGCCTCCAGACCGTCGAAAACGTCTATGTGACACCGGCCGAGGAACAACCTGTCCACCAGCTTCCAGTACAGATTCAACTGGAACTCCATTCCGAGGACCGACGAGTTCTGAAGGACGGATCTCCAGGATTCCGGAAGCCTTTCCAGCCTCGACTGGATCAGTCCGGCGAGGCTCCCCGGAACCGTGGGATCTCCCCTCCGGTCTTCCAGGCTCCAAAGGCCTTCGCGGACTGCCAGATCTCCTCTTTCCACCAGATCGAAAACCAGTTCCTCCAGGAAGAACGGATTCCCGTGGGAACGATCCTGAATGAACCGAAACGCTTCGGGGGAGATCCCGGATACGCCGGAGTCGTCCAGACAACGGAGCAGCAGCCCTGCCAGATCCAGGGACGCGGACTCTTCCACTTCGCCGAGTTCAAGAGTTTCGCTGAATGCGTACAGTGGATTGACGGTGATTTCCGCAGGCTTTCCATCCTCGTTCTCCGGTCTTGAGACGAGAAGGAATACAATCGGGTTTTCGGTAACGCAGTTTTCCAGCACGAACTCCAGTATGCTCCGGTCAACCTCGTCCAGAAAGTGAACATCCTCCAGCACGACCAGGATTTTCGCCGCAGCGGACAGGGCTTTGAGCAGCCTGCCGAACCCGATCCTCGTTTCCAGGGCGACGGCTCTTTCATCAAGCGCCTTCAGTCGTGGGTCTCCCGAATCCAGGGCCAGAAGCGACGCGAGAAACGGAGCCGAGTCGACGACTTCGTCGGACACCCTCAGTTTCATCAGACCCGACAGGAATCTGCCGTAGTCCGAATCACCGCCCGCTTCCATGCCGAGAAGGTTCCGAAGGAGGCTGGTCCACAGCCAGCAAGGTGGCTGCGCGAAGGACAGGGTCTGTCCGCGGAGAACATGGAAATCGGCTTCCGCGCAGTGCTTCCCGATAAACTGGTGCACCAGACGCGATTTTCCTATGCCGGCTTCCCCGGTGATTCTCATCAAAAGGTGCTTCGAGCCGCCGAGGGGGCTAATGCCGATGCCGGAAGCCTGGCGCTCCAGCAGGGACTCCAACCTCGACATCTCGCCATCCCTGCCCACGAAGGGAGATTTGACGGAGACCACCCCGGAGCCCGGCGGAACAGCCACGCCGTCGAGCACCCGGAATACGCCGTCGCGTTGCTTCTTCCAGAAACAGCGGTTTCGGTTGGACTGCTGGAATTCTTCCGTGGCAAGAAAGCCGCCTGAACCTGCCCCCGCCAGTTCCTGCGCCGACAGGAGAGCCTCGCCGTGGACGGAGATTTCATCTCCTCCGGTTCCGACCACCCTCACTATTCCCGATGCGATGCCCAGTCCGAAATCCAACCGGACACTTCGACGGCCGAGAACGGCGTTGATTCGCTCCAAGCCTTCAAGAAGGCTGATTCCGCAGCTGAGAGCCCTGCTTTCGTCGTCCTCGTGAACCCGGTCGAGACCGAACAGACACCTGTAGCCCGTGAAGGGGACTTGCTCGAGATGTCCGCCGTGCAGCCTGGCGCTTCGCTCCAACAGATTCGCCACCGTCCTCGATACGGAGGCCCTCACCTGGAAGGGGACCTCCCGGTCCGCAAGGGAAGCGGTCAGATGCAGTACCGCGATCTTCTTCCGCTCCCCGGGAAGAAGCCTTTCGGATTCCACTCCCGAAGAGTCCAGCGTTTCGGCGAGATTCTCCAGGTCATCGGCCAGAAGCGCGGAGAGGCAATCCAGGTCACTCACATCTCCATCTCCGGACTCCGTGTTCCGAAGAGCGTCGAGGAGTTCCTCCAGCTTCCTGCCCAGGGAAACGTCCGTTGCATCATGCCACTGGTGGGGCGATATGTAGTACTGCATCCATTTGGACAGATCCACGCTCTCCATGAACAGGGGGTATATGGCGAGCCCCCTGCTCACGGCTCTCTCCAGTTCCCGCCGGACCTGGGGCGATTCGTTGGAATGCCTTGATACCAGGAGCACCATGCCCGAGGCCGCATCGATTGCGTCGATTATGGATTCGGCCCAGTCTGCGGAAGGGCGGATATTCCGTGGAGCCATCCAGCACTTCAGCCCCCGGGCCTCCAGGAATTGCAGAACGTGGGAGGCCAGGTCTCTGTCCTCCGCGGCATGGGAAACGAAAAGGAGTCTGGCCTTCACTGCTACCTCATATCATTCCGCGGGCCCGAGCCATCATAGAGCCCAACCGTTTTCCGTGCCAGCCCGCCGGGGCCGGCCCTCGGAAAAGGGTCGCTCCCGTTCCGGCTAGAACCGAAGAGTGACCATGGCCCCTGCAGGCAGGGGCGCCACGGACAGTCCTTCCGCGCCGCAACCGCTCTCGTGCAGTTCCGGCACCAGGTATCCGGTCAGCGAGCCCAGCGCCGCCCCCGCCAGCACATCGGAGAAGAAGTGGTTCCCGCTCTCGATTCTGAGCCATCCCACAGCCACGGCGGCCCCCAGGGAACCGGCCGCCACGGGCACTCTCCAGGGAGAATCGGGGAAGTACTCCCCGAAAACCACCGAGGTGAACACGGCCCCGTTGAAGGCGTAGGCGGCGTGGCCCGAGGGGAAGGAGTTCAGCCGGTCTCCGTCGGCGATTCCCTCAGGGGAGGTCTCCGAGGTGTACATGTAGGGGCGGTTCCTGTCCACGAGTCCTTTGAGAATGTTCTTAAGGCCGCCCGCAAGAAGAACGGACTGGGCGTACATCACCCCTGCCGTGAGCCACTGGTCCTGGTCAACGGCGGCCAGCGCCGCCGGGGCGGCCATGGCCGCAAGCTGAAACGCTGTACCGGCATCGTCAAGTTCCTGGGAGTAGGGATTCACAGCCCAGCGATCGAAGAACGGAACCTCCGACGGGTCCAGGGGAATGCCGTTCCAGACCGGCTGATCGTCCTTCGCGAGAAGAAAGCCGGAAATGGCTGACACTGCGCAGGCGCCGGTCAGAGGCAGATCGGCTGACCAGTCCAGCCGGTAGGGCGAGGGTGCGCCGTAAACAGCCATACACCCTGCCGAAAGAAGAACAACCGCAGAATGTGCGGTCAACTCCACCTCCCGGAATGGGTCAATATGCCCTGAAGCAACGATCAAGTCACGTCCGGGATTCGCGGATGGATGGTTCTCTTCCGGGGTTTTCCCGGTGACCGGTTCTGTGCCGGCGGTCTAATAGGTCCCTTTGCCTTCACAGACGAAGCAGATGCCGGTTCCTTCGCACAGGTAGCAGACTACGTCGCTGCCTATCTTTCCGGTGCCCCCGCAGGCGGCGCATTCGCCGTGGCCGTTGCAGGAAGGGCATGTGCACTTGAACAAGTATCTGCGGTATATCAAAAGAAAAATAAAGAACAGCAGGGCGATGAACGCCGCCGCGCACACGAGGAAGCCCACAGGGTCAAGATCCATGTTTCCCTCCGCTAT
>CAZSKU010000023.1:0-44518 GCA_964607515.1 uncultured bacterium
ACAAGAAGGATATACCTCATCTTGATAACCCCTTTCTTCCGGGTACACTAATACAGAAAACAACTAACCGTTTTGTCGTACAGTGTCAATGGTCCCCGCCGAAGTAGTTCCGGAGGTTTTCTCGTACCTATCCCTTTCGCTGAACACGCACCCGCAGTAAGGCTGCCGGTAGAGCCCCATCTCCCGGGACACCTCCACGGAGTCCCGGTAGCGGGGTCTGCAGTCGATGTACACGAATTCAACTCCATGTTCGCCGCCGGCCTGCCCGCCCGCCTGGATTATCCACTCCTGATTCTGATAGGGACTCACCGACAGAGTTGTTCCAAAACAGGAAAAACCGTTTCGCCGGGCGAACTCCGCGGCTGCCCCGAGCCTGTCCCGGAAACACCCCCGGCACCTCGGGCTGGAGGTCAGCAGCAGCGCCACGTTCTCCTCCAGGGGGTAGCTCCTTTCAACGTATAGAGGAAGCCCCATGGATTCGGCGAACTGTTCCACAGCCTCCCTCCTTCTTACGAATTCCCTGTAGGGATGGATGTTGGGATTCCTGAAGTAAAGCGAAGATTCGTACCCCGCCCGGGCGTACTCCTCCACCGTTACCGTGGCGCACGGAGCGCAGCAGGCGTGGAGCAGCAGGGGTTTCACAGGGGAAGCCTTCCCTCGTCCACGTCCCCGGGGAAACCCATGTGCCGGCATGCCTTGGGGGTGGCCACCCGGCCGCGGCTGGTTCTGTTAAGAAAGCCCTCCGCCAGAAGGAATGGTTCCACCATGTCTATCAGGGTGTCCCGCTCCTCGTTCAGGGTTGCCGCGATGGCGCTCACCCCCACGGGACCGCCGTTGTACTGGCGGATCACCGCGGTAAGGTACCTTCTGTCCAGAGGATCGAGCCCGGCCTCGTCCACCCCGCTCAGGTCCATGGCCTCGAGACTGGTCATTTCGTCCACCCGATCGCGCCGCGACACCTGGGCGAAGTCCCTGATCCGGCGGAGAAGCCGGTTGGCTATCCTCGGAGTGCCCCTGGACCTGAGGGCGATGGCCCGGGACGCCTCCGGAGTAACCGGAACGCCCAGAATGCTGGAGGACCTCTTGACGATCCTGGCCAGATCGTCCACCCCGTAGAACTCAAGGTGAAGAGAGAGGCCGAACCTGTCCCGCAGGGGGCCCGTGATAAGCCCGGCCCTGGTGGTGGCGCCCACCACGGTGAACCGGGCCAGTTCCAGCCTGACCGACCTGGCGTGGGGCCCGGGCTCTATCACGAAGTCTATGCCGAAGTCCTCCATCCCGGGGTAGAGGTATTCCTCGACTATCCTTGGAAGCCTGTGAATCTCGTCAATGAAAAGCACGGCCCCCTGTCGAAGGTTGGTGAGGATGCCCACCAGGTCGGCCGCCCTTTCCAGAGCGGGGCCCGAGGTGACCACTATCTCGGCGCCCATCTCCGCCGCAATGACGTGGGCCAGGGTGGTCTTGCCAAGCCCCGGAGGGCCGTGCATGAGGATGTGGTCCAGGGGTTCGTTCCTCTCCAGGGCGGCCTGCACGGCTATACGGAGGTTCTCCACCACCATGCCCTGCCCGATGTAGTCGTCGAACCTGCCGGGCCTGAGGCTTGCGAACTCCTTTTCTTCCCCCGGGGAGGCGTCTCCTGTGACGATGGACTCCCTCACGATCCGCTCCTGATCCGCATGGCGACCCTGATGATTTCAGGGGCGTCCGCCCCCTCGCCGGTTTCCCCGACGGCCCTGGCAACCAGTGTCGCCGCCTGTTCCCCGGGAACCCCCAGCTGTCTGAGCACCAGTAGGGCCTCCGATCTGCCCCCTGAGCATGGGACCCCGGTTCCCGTGCCTTCCTGGAATGAAGACATGCTATCCTGAAGCTTGGCCACGATCTGCCTGGCCCTTGCCGCCCCGATACCCGGAAGCGCCTTCAAAAATCCGATGTCTCCCCTGGATATGGCAGAGGCCACCGCCCCGGGCGGCTGCTGAAGGGCCCTGGCCGCAGCCCTTGCCCCGACCCCGGACACGGTGATGAAGCTCCGGAAGAAAGCCCTGTCCGCGGGACATGGGAAGGCCACCGCCAGGGGAAGCACCCGGTTCCCTTCGGACACCAGCTGGAAGTGGGTGAACACCTCCAGTTCCTCCCCCCTGACCAGTTCCCCGGCGAAGTAGCCGGGAACAAGCATTTCCAGGGTCACGGCGCCCAGGTTCAACAGAAGGGTCCCTTCCTCCACGGATTCCACGATGCCCCTCACCGCGTCAAGCATCCGTCTCCTCCTCGCAATATGCGATTGCCGCCGCCAGGGCATCGCTCACGTCCATGGGACTCAGGGGCCCGGAAATCCCAAGGAGCCTGCAAACCATGCCGTTCACCTGCTCCTTTCCCGCCCTTCCCCTGCCGGTGACCGCCTTCTTGATGTGGGTGGCGGGGATGGATCTGACCGGAACATCCCTCTGGGCAGCCGCCAGGCAGAGCACCCCCCGGGCGTGGCCCATGATGATGGCGGTCCGGGGATGGCGGTAGTGGCTGTAAACCTGCTCGATAGCCATGACCGCAGGACGGTGGGTGTCAATTATCTCCCCCAGGTCCCGGTGGAGTTCCCGGAGCCTCAGAGGCAGGGGCGACCCCGGGGCTGGCTTCAGCACCCCCGCGTCCACCAGCCTCATCACCCTCCCCGAGAGGGCCACCACGCCGTAGCCCGTGATGTTGAGCCCCGGATCCACTCCAAGCACCAGCGTATCGCCGGGCAATCAGTCCGCCTGTTCGAAATTCGAGTACACGGCCTGGATGTCCTCGTTTTCCTCAAGGGTGTTCAGAAGCCGGATGGTCTGCTCCGCTTCGCGGCCCGAAAGGGAAACGGTATTGGCGGGAACCTTGACTATCTCCGCCGAGTCCACCTTCACCCCGGCGGCCTCCAGGGCGTCCTTCACACTGTACACGTCTTCAGGGGCGCTGGAGAGAACCAGCAGACCCTCGTCCTCGTACACATCCGACAAACCGGCCTCCAGCCCGGCCTCCATCACCTGCTCCTCGGTGAAGGCGGCGCCGTCCACCGTGAGCTGCCCCTGCTTGGTGAACAGGTAGGCCACGCTGTTCCGGGAACCGAGGCTTCCGCCGCCCTTGCTCAGGGTGTGCCTGATCTCCGCGGCGGAGCGGTTCCTGTTGTCGGTGAGCACCTCGATCAGGATCGCCACGCCCCCGGGACCGTAGGCCTCGTAGGTTATCTCCTCGTAAGTAATCCCCTCCAGTTCGCCGGTCCCCCTCTTGATAGCCCTGTCGATGTTGTCGTTGGGCATGTTCTGGCTCTTGGCGGTATCAATGGCCACCCTCAGCCGGGGGTTCATGTCCGGGTCTCCGCCGCCCTCCCGGGCAGCCACGGAGATCTCCTTCACCAGCCGGCTGAAGATCTTGCCCCTTTCGGCGTCCGCCTTGCCCTTCTTGTGCTTGATGCTGCTCCATTTATTGTGGCCTGACATTGCCTCTCCTTCGCGGGTGCCTGGGTTCTTTTGCTGCGATTTTAGAAACTACCGGGCCCCGGGTCAACGGGGCTTCCCTCATGAAATGCGATTATTCTGTCCAGGTCGGGCATGTTCCTGCGGAAGAACGACACCCCGGGGCCGGGAAGGGTTACGGTTTCCGGGAGAAGTACCGCGGGAAGCACCATAAGCTCCGTGGAACGGACCTCCACGGTGAGCGCCACGTCCGCCAGCCAGTCGGCACTCGAAGCCTCCTGCCCCACACACACTCCCCTGGCCAATTCAGGAACTTCCCCGATTCCGGAGAAAAGGCCGGCCAGCCGGGGCCACGGCCCCCCGGTCCTCTCGCCGGGAAGCCTGTCCATTCTCCCGGTGAGCCTAACCGCCAGGTTGAATATGCCGTTCACCGAAAAGGCTGGAATGACCAGGCGCCTTTCCCCGGAAAACCCGCCGGTCTCCGACAGACCGGTCTCCCGGGAGGGGGAAAACCACCTTCCGCGGCTCATGGGCACAGCGTGGTGCCCGCGCCGGGTTATCCTGCTCTTCACCGTCACCCAGGCTTCGACCAGCCAGAAGGGCAGCGGGAACTCCCCCCCGCGGACCGTCCTCACCGAGGCGGTCACCGGTTCCAGGCCTTCTTCGCCGATGGCCCAGCCGGCACCGCAGTTCCCGCACAGGAATCCCGAGTCCGTGGACAGCCCCCTCAGGGGGCCGCCGCACCGGGCGCAGGACAGAACCGTCGCCCTCTCAGCCATCTTCACCCCGGAATATGCCCGCTCCGGCGAGTCTGATCACGTTCCTTGCCACCGAATAAAGCAGGGCGGCTCCCAGCAGTCCCAGCAGGAAGATGCCGGGGGAAGCGGTGGCGAGACCGTGGACCACGGGGGGGGTGAGGGCCGCCGCGAAAGCGCCGGCGAACATCAGCAGACGCCTGCGCTGCCGGGCGTCCGACGGGAACCGGCCGGTGAGAACCGCCCCGGTTCTTCCGTCAACCACCGCCGTATAAAGGTCCCCCCGGACGGTGAAGCCCACCGTCCAAAGAGGGTAGTAAACCAGCCTCTCCCTCTTTCCGGTGACGGACAGGTGCACGGCCCTCTGCTCGAGGTCCGGTCCCGCTCCCCTGGAAAGCCGCTCCACCACGCTGCCGGCTTCTTCCCTGGCTTCCTGCAGCCCCACCACGGGATCCACCACGGTACCTTCCGGAAGGTTTCCCGAATCGAACACCGACAGGCCCTCTGGAAGCCTTCCCCTGCCCAGTTCCATGCCCGACAGGGCCATCTGGGTCTTCGACCCGAGGGAGGGTATTCCCAGGGGTTCCAGCCGGGCTCCGCTCACCGTGATGTCCAGGTTCAGACTCACCCCCTGCTCCACCGCCCCGCTTCCGGTGCGGTATCTGACTTTCTTCCTGGCGAAGGCGGGTCTGTGGCCCCTCTCGGAGAACTCCGCCTCGGTATCTATTTCCTTCTCCACGAACAGGGGCCTGGTTCCCAGCACGTACCCGTCCACCCGGCAGGTGACGCTCCAGAAGGGAACGTAGTAGAGCCTGGCCGACTTCACCGCCGAACCCTCGGGGAGAGCCCCTCCTGGTCCCAGCAACCGCTCCCTGACGGCCCGGGCGGCACAGCTGCTTCCCACAACGTCCCTGGAAATGTACCTTCGCACGCCCCCCGGCAGGAGCAGCCGGTTCCCGCAATGACGGCAGACCGTGTTGGTGTCCCCCTCCGCTACCGACAACAGCCCGGCGCAGCAGGGACATGACAGGGTCAGAAGCGCCCCGCTCAACGGGGATTTCCAAGGCGACGCCACAGGAGGGACGCCGTCAGGTAGGCCGCCGGGGCGGACACGAGGAAGGAAAGCGCCGGGGAAACCCGGTGAAGAGCCAGGTAGATCAATGTCGATGGCACAAGCCCCGCCAGGGCGAACCACATGAACAGCCTTTCCGGAGAGCCCGATCCCTTCCGCACGGGTTCCACGGCTCCGATGATCCCCCCGGACACCCCGTCCACCATGGAGCCCGGCCGACCGTCCCGGAATTCGATCGAATAGACCGGGTGGTACACGAGCCTGCCCTCATGGGTTTCCGCCGGTATCGTTCTTCCCTCGGTCTCCACGGAATCCGGCCAGGGTCTCAGATCCCCGGAAGGGGGGGAATAGTCGTCCATGGAAGGATAGGGCTGACTGAAGGCCCGGACCATCCTCGAGCCTTTCATGGAATAGGGAAACCAAAGGAGTTCCACTCCCGACACGGCGCCGGAAGGAAACATCCTTTCGGCTTCCCTCGGAGCAACCGCCGCCATCTGCATGAAAACACCGCCGGGGGATACGAACCGGGATCTTGCGCCGCACCAGGGGCATCTGGCCAGGGAGTCGGGGCCGGTCATCTCCACCGGGCCGCCGCACTGGCCGCACCTGATCTTCACGGTTCTCCCCCCGGACCGGACAGAGTGGTACCGGAGGCGAGCAGTCCTACGGTAACGCGGGACCAGTGCTCCTTCCACTCCATCAGCTTCCGGGACTCCCCCTCCACGTCGATTCCCCGGATCATGCCCAGCAGGTCGTCCCCCGGGTTCGCCGGGACCGCCCGGAATCCCCATCCGGTGAGTCCCCTGGCGCTGTGCTGCACCAGTATGCTGGGAATTCCCAGGGATGCCGCCAGCCCGGCCCCGTGCACCCTGGGCCCCACCACCACGTCGCAGGCGTCGAAGATCCCCTCGTAGTCCTCAGCCAGGGCGCTGTACCGGACGTCCGCCCGGGGGAGGGTCCTGCGGGCTTCCAGAAAATCGGCGCAGGTGTGGCAGATCACCCTGCAGTCGGGATACTCCCGGAGGATCCGCCGGTACTGCCCGGCCAGGTACTCGGAGATCTCGGGGCGAACGCTGTTGAACCTCTGGGAGCTGTTCTGGAACACCAGCCCCACCACACCCGGGCCGGTCCTAAGCCTCTGGGTAGCCGCGGAGAACAGGGCCGTGCAGGGCAGTAGCCGGGGAGACCATTCAGCCAGGGCCTTCTCGGCTTCCCGGTCTCTGACCGTCAGGAGTTCGCAGCGGCTGTCCAGAACCCGGCGCAGAAGCAGGTGGCGGCGGTCGTCCACGGTGAAGGCTCCTCCGGAACCTGCTCCTACGGCCAGGAAGGCGCAGGGTATCCTGTTCTTCAGCACGTACTCGAACAGGGCCTCCATCCTTCCGCCTGTTCGCCATTCCGGCGAGCCGGCGATGATCATGTAGTCCACCGCCTCAGGATCGTCCAGATAGAAGGAGTTGTCGGAATGCCAGCTCCTCCGGAAAGCCAGACGTTTCGGAAGCCGGTTGGGGGTAATCATGGGATGCCGGTTGTAAAGCAGCCGGTTGTACCGAAGGCCCATGGAGTCCAGCAGGTTCAGTATTCCACGGAGGATGAGTTCGTCTCCCGGGTTGAACTGCCGGGTGGCCGAGAAGAGAATGTTCTTCACGCTAGCTCCCCAGCAGAGAGACCGCGGCTGCGGCCACCGCCTGCGGTTGGATTGATTCCATGACGCCCCCCTCGGCGATAATGCCGCGGTAAGCAGCCCTTAAGGGCCTCCAGAGAACCGACTTCTCCCTGGAAATGTACATCGCCACCAGGGGAATCCCAAAGGCGTCCGCCAGGTGAAGCATCGCCGTGTCCGGGGTGATTAGGAGGCTCATCCTGGCCAGCATCGCCGCCGCGTCCAGGATGTCCGGCGAAGGTTCGGGAACTTTCACTGAAAGCCCCTGGCACATGCCAGCGAGAAGGGATCCCCTGGGGTCTCCCGGGGGGGCGAACACCCACACCTCCGATCCGGGCATTCCCTGCAGGATAAGTTCCACTGCATCCCGCCAGCGTTCCAGGCTCCACTCCCGGCGTGGATCCCCGGCGGCCAAGTTGACGGCTATTCTGGGACGGGCCGAGTCGGGGATACGGTCTGCGGCCCTGGCTTGTGCATCGGGTCCCGGGTAGATCGCCGGGGATATGTCCCTGCCCTCCGGTTTTCCTCCGAGCAGCCGGTAGAGCGAGACCGTCTCTTCGAGCATGCTCCTGCGGGCGTCCCCCCAGATGGTTCTCCTGTGGTTGACGTTGTAGAAACGGTCCAGCCGGCCTTCCACCGCCACCCTGACCCGGACGGCCCTGCGGGGGGCGCACAGCCGGGAGATCAGGGCTCCGGTGAGGGAAGGGTAGAACACCAGGTTCACCACGGTGTCGAACCTCACGCGTCTGAGACGCCAAAGCAGCTTCGGGAACTGAAGGGGTCTTCGCTTGTCGAAGACATGTACCCTGTCCAGGTTGGGGTCGCGCCGGACAAGGCCCGCGTTGGCCGGCGAGGCCAGCACGTGGATCGCCAGCCCGGGGTGGTCTTCCCGGATCAGCCGGAACAGCCCTGTACTGATGGCCATGTCCCCCAGGCGGTCGTACCGCAGGAACAGTACGGAAGCATTCCCCTCAAGGCTGGTTCCTTCCATGGAAGGCGCCGAAGCCAGGGCTCCAAGGAACCCGGCAGCGAGCCTTTTGCCCCGCTTTTCCAGCCCCTTCAGCGGCTTTGCTATGGAATCACCGTCAATCCGGAGGCCGGGGCTGCCGCGTCCGTCGTTCCAAGGCGGACCTGGCATGGCCGGGCTGCAACCCACCGGTCCGGCACGGATTCGACCGCTTCGATCATGGCGTTTCTCAAGGAGCGCCTCCAGTGCAAGTTGCTTCCAAGGGCAAATATAGGGCCCGGGGACCCGCCTGTCAGGATTTTTGTATCTTTCCTCGGAGAGACAGGAGCACCGGAGGTGGTCATGAACAGCTTTGCAGAGCAGATACGAAAGGGCATTCCCGGGGAGATCCCGACGATGCCGCCGCCTATACCGGGCGCCAACCACGCCCCGGCGCGTCCCGGTATTCTCACCCCGGCGGAGAGAGAACTGGCTCTCTCCAACGCCCTCAGGTACTTCCCGGAAGCCTGGCACCCCCGGCTCGCCCCGGAGTTTGCCGAAGAGCTCCTCCGCGACGGCCGAATAACCATGCGCCGTTTCAGACCCGCCTACCCCATGCATGCCAGGCCCATCGGCGAGTACCCGTGCCGCACCCTTCAGGCGGCTGCGATCATGCTCATGATCCAGAACAACCTTGATCCCCGGGTTGCCCAGCATCCCGAGGAACTGGTTACCTACGGAGGCAACGGGAACGTCTTTCAGAACTGGGCCCAGTACCTGCTCACCATGAAGTACCTTTCCGAAATGACCGGAGAACAGACCCTGGTGCTCTACTCCGGACACCCCCTGGGACTCTTCCCCAGCCATCCCGACGCCCCCAGGGCGGTGGTGACCAATGGCATGGTGATACCCAGCCATTCCAGCCCCGACGACTACAACAGGATGGCGGCCCTGGGGGTGACCAGCTACGGCCAGATGACCGCCGGCAGCTTCATGTACATAGGCCCCCAGGGCATAGTCCACGGCACCACCATCACTCTGATGAACGCCGGAAGGATGTTCCTCGGGGGCGACGGCTCCCTGGCGGGCAGACTCTTCGTCAGCAGCGGTCTGGGGGGAATGAGCGGCGCCCAGGCCAAGGCGGCGGTTATTGCTGGAGCAGTCGGGGTCATCGCCGAGATCAACCCCAAGCCCCTGAGAACCAGGCATGAACAGGGCTGGCTGCAGGAGGTAGAGGACGATCTGGACCGGCTCCTGCTCAGGATAGACCGGGCGAAAAGGGAGAAGAAACCCCTGAGCCTCGGCTTCCTGGGCAACGTGGTGGACCTGTGGGAGCGGCTGACCGCGGAGGGGGTTCACGTGGACCTGGGAAGCGACCAGACCAGCCTTCACAACCCCTTCATGGGCGGATACTACCCGGCGGGCCTCACCCTGGAGGAGAGCAACGGCATGATGACCGCCGATCCTTCGGAGTTCAGGGCCAGGGTGCAGGAGTCCCTCCGCAGGCAGGTCAGGGCCATCAACTCTCTTCACGACCGGGGCATGTACTTCTGGGACTACGGCAACGCCTTCCTGCTGGAGGCGGGCAGGGCCGGGGCAGAGGGCATTCTCAGGCCCGACGGAACCTTCGGATACCCCTCCTACGTGGAGGACATCATGGGCCCGGTCTGCTTCGACTACGGGTTCGGTCCCTTCCGATGGGTCTGCACCTCGGGAAGACCGGAGGATCTGGAGGCCACCGACAGGATAGCCGGCGACCTGCTTGAGGAAATGGCGAAGACGGCTCCCGAAGAGAACCGGCAGCAGCTTCTGGACAACCTTCACTGGATACGCCGGGCCAAGGACAACAGGCTGGTGGTTGGAAGCCAGGCCAGGATTCTCTACGCCGACTGGAAGGGACGGATACGTCTGGCCCTGACTTTCAACGATGCCATCGGCCGGGGTGACATCTCAGCCCCGATAGTCCTGGGCCGGGACCACCACGACGTGTCGGGAACAGACAGCCCCTACCGGGAGACCGCAAACATAAGGGACGGTTCGGCCTTCACCGCGGACATGGCGGTGCATAACGTGATAGGCGACTCCTTCCGGGGCGCGACCTGGGTCAGCCTGCACAACGGGGGCGGCGTGGGCTGGGGCGAGGTGATCAACGGCGGTTTCGGCCTGGTTCTGGACGGTTCCCCCGAAGCCGCCCGCAGGGCCTCCTCCATGCTGAGCTGGGACGTGGGCAACGGCCTCACCCGCAGGAGCTGGGCCCGGAATCCCGGCGCCGTATGGGCGGTGAAGCATGCCATGAGCGAGGAGCCCCTGATGCGGGTGACCCTGCCGGAGACGGCCGACGGCGACCTCGTCAAAAGGACTGTGGAACAGGTTTTCGGCGGTGAAAAAACAAAATGATGACAGTCAATAGCATGGACGAATTAGTTGACAAAGTTTACTCCGTCCCCGAGGCGGTGCTGTTCGACGCGGACGGAACCCTGCTGGACTACCGTCGGGCCCAGATGGAGGCGGTGGGCGGGGATCCGGAGCTGTTCCGGCTGGTGAACGGCCATGACGTCCAGTCCTACGAATCCAGGGGAACACCGGAGCCCCGGGGGGAGCTTCGGGAGTTCCTGAAGGGCTACTTCCGAAGGCTGGCCCTTCGGGGAGACCTGATGCCCGGGGTCGTAAAGACCCTGGAAGTCCTGAAGGGCAAGACCGCCATGGCGGTGGTCTCCAACGGCGAGGGCGCCGTTCAGGACTCGAGGTTGGCAGAAGGGGGCATTATTGATTACTTTCCGGTCAGGGTTTACAGCCGGGACGAAGGAGTGGCCAAGCCCGATCCGGAAATCCTTCACACAACCCTGAGAAGGCTTGGCGTTTTACCGGCGAACGCGGTATTCGTGGGGGACAGCGCCGCCAGCGACATGGCAGCCGCCCGGGCCGCGGGAATCCGGTTCATCTGGTTCCGGCCCGACGGATGCTTCGACGCCCCCGGCGAACGGATCGCGGAAATAGTGGAAATGGTTCAACTACCGGGCGTGCTTGCCCGGGCAAACGGAGAGGGAAGAAAATGAAATACCTTGTCCTGGTACTCGCACTCGCGGCTGTTTCCTTCGGTTACATCAGCCACGGCCCCCAGGTGAGGGTCTGGCTCCCCACCGGCGACATGGGCGACGCCTACAACACCAGCTTCGGCATCCACTACCAGCTCCTTTACCACATGCCGGTAGTGGCCCTGGAGGGCTCCATCGGCTACGTCTTCCTCTCTCCCGAGGAAGTGGAAGGCGCCGAGGTCAGCGCCCACCTCATCCCCATAACCGCGGGCATCCGCAGCTACAGCGGCCCCCTGTACATCGCCGGCGGTCTCGAGTACGACAACATGAGCTACTCCGTGGAAGTCGGCGGCGTTGAGACCGAGGACTCCGATGGCGAGATCGGCGGCTTCATCGGCGCCGGCATGGTGAACAGGACGGGCTTCGGCAAGCTGGACCTCAGCGCCAGGGCCCACTGGATGGACTTCGACGACTTCATGATCAGCCTCGGCGGCGGCATCAACTTCTAGCCGGCCGCGGCGCGGACGAAGGGGCGGGCACTGCCCGCCCCTTCTTTTCGTTCCCGCCGGATGGAAGTTCAAGCCTTCTTGCAGTTCACTCCATCCAGCCCGGAGAAGTGCTCGTCCTGGGTCCACAGTACCGCTTTGAACTTCCTCGCGGTGGCCAGGATCATGCTGTCCGCCATAGGAATATGGTGTTTCAGACTTATCATCGCCGCACTAAGAGCAATGTCCTCGGTCAAATCAACGATCTTACCCAGCCTCATCTGGGAGACAGCCCGCAAGGCCTGCGCCTCGCTTCCCACGGAAAAAACTTTCTTGAAGACCTCGTAGACGCAGATCGTGGGTACTATCAGGTCTCCCAAGGACTCCAGCGGTCTTGCGAAGTAACCCGAATTGCAGCCATCGTAGAAGTACTCCAACCAGCCTGAAGTATCAACGAGGTTCACATCCGGTCTTCCTCGTCTCTCGCGAAGACCGGATCGAGGCCCCGTAGGAATCCCCTGGATTCGATCATGGGCCGTACCCGCACAAGCTCGATCCTGTCGTCGAAGCAGATCACGTGGAGTTTCTCCCCAGGGTGGAGACCTGTCTGCTCCCGGGCGGTCTTGGGAATGACAACCTGATACTTGGGTGAAACGGTAACGGTATTCATATCGATCTCCTTTTCGTCATACGTATATGCTATCGATATGAGGATTGTCAATATCGACTTCATCCGTATCGGGCAGGAACACAAGAACCGGATATCACACGACCTGGAAAACCTTGTCGGAAATGGAACCAGCTTCCTCCCGGGCGCGCCGCCGGAAGGCTCTCCATTCGTTGACGTCCGATGGAGGAATCAGCCGGTCGTCGCCTTCCCGGCGTACCAGACCTATGGCCTCGGTCGGGCAGACCTGGGAGCACTGCCCGCAGCCTGCACATTTATGGGGCTCAACCCTGCTCGTCCCCTCGACCACCGTCATCGCCCCGAAGGGACAGCGCACGACACACTCGCCGCACCCGATGCAGGCTTCAGGGGCTACGACCGCCTGAAAGCCCGATCCTGCAACCGTTCCGGCGATCCCCAGGGATACCAGCCCCCGGAGAACTCCGCAGCAGCATGTGCAGCAGTTGCAGATGTACTGAACTCCCTCCCTGTAGTTGGCCGTGGAATGCACCAGTCCCGACTCCGCTGCCTCCCGCAGAATCCGGAGGGCTTCGTCCCTGCTGATCGGACGGTCAATGTCGCTGCCATCGAAGGCATGTTCGAAGGGGGCGAACACCAGGCAATTATCCACGGGATGCTCGCACCCCCTGCCTATCAACTTCTGCTGCGTTCTGCATATGCATTGCCTCACTGCCCATGATTTTGCGTTCCCGAGAATCTCTGCTGCCCTCTCGTAGGGGAAGATCTCCATGTTGAACGAGACCGACTTCTCTATGGGCAGAACACGGTGCAGGTGGGGCTTCTCCCGGGACATGCCCCCACCGCTCTCCAGGAAGTACTGTTCCACCAGGGCCGCCATTTCCCGATCCATCCGGGGCAGCTGGAACTCGTATATGCCTACGATGAAAGGTCTGAGGGCAAAAACGCCCCTCGCGCCCACCGAGCAGCGGGACAGCACGCCTTTTCGGGACAGATTCTCCAGAAGCCGGGAAACCTCCTCCGGATCCATCCCGACCCGGGCAGCCACCGATGCGGCGGTCTCGTACTCCAGGCTCATGGAGCAAGCCATCAGCGCTTCCTCCGGGGTGCAGATCCTCGCCAGCAGTCGGAGCTCTACGCCGCTCTCGGTGGAGGGGAAACTGTTCGGCAGACTGTCGAGCCGTTCGGCGAGAAGACGGTAGGGGTCTTTTGGCACAACCTCTCCTTTCAGCCAGCCTTCGTGCAGAGTCAGCGGTTCCGGTTGTTCCGGGAAGCCTGACGGGGCTTCTCCGCTGCAACGGACAGATGATCCCTGCCGGGCTCATAGGGCTTTCCTCCCAGGTCTCCGTACGCGGCGACGGACGAGAACCCCCGGGATGACAGAAGCTCCCTGACTTCTTCCGAACCGTACAGCCTCATTCCGTAGACGTACTCCCGGCGGTCGGCGCCCTTCAGCAGAATCCAGCGGGTGGTGTTCCACGTCCACTCCGGATCGACCTCAGACTCTTCCAGTCTGATGGTTCCGTCCTTCTCCTCGTACCAGTGACGGAACCGCCCGGAGGGTCTTCCGGCTTTGACCAGCTCCCGGGGAACGACCTGCAGAAGAAACCGGCCGCCGGGCCTCAGGGAGGCGAAACAGTTGCCGATGACCCTGGCGTCGTCCCCCGGGTCCCGGAAGTAACCGAAGGAATTGTACATCAGGATCACGTGATCGAAGCCGTCCCTTTCCATGAATTCCCTCATGTCCGCCCGGATGAACCTGGCGTCGCTTCCGGCAAGTTCCCCATTCTTTAACGCTTCGGAGATGAAACCGGGGTTGAGATCCACCCCGGTGACCCTGCAGCCCAGCGCCGACAGCGCCAGGGAATGCCTGCCGAATCCGCACGCAAGATCCAGTACCGAATCGCCGGGTTTCATCCGGAGAAGCGCCGAGATTTGCCCGGCGGCGGCCCCGGAGGCCTCCATCCGCTTTTCAGTCCAGATGAACGCCCGGTTGGCCTTCCAGTAATCCTGATCGGCGAACCATTCCACGGGGGGCGTCATCATCGGGACTCCTCGAGCATCGTTCGGTATTCGGCTGAACACCCGGCGATTGTTACGAAGCCTGAAGCCTGCTCATCTGAAATGAACGCCCAGGTAGTAGGGCCAGATGACGAGCCCGAGGACGGCGCTCCAGAACTGCAGTTTCAGATAGCCTATGGTGAAGAGCCAGCCGATGAACCATACCACGCCCATGCCCATTCCCGTCTCGACCTTCACTCTGTCGGAACCCATCGGGAATCCCCTCCTTGTTCGAACGCCGCGCATGACTGCCAGGAAAGCGGCTGGTAAATCTCTGTTCGCAAGTTTATACTTTTGTTTGACACTATTCGCAATGGGTTCATGATCGCAGGCAATCCTCTTTCCCTCGGGAGAACCGGGAATCGCTCCGCCGGGCGGCCTCGTCCGGCGGTCCCGACAGCGGCTTCCCCGCCCGGACGTCGGGAACGCGCAGTTCATGTGACTGATCACTCCGGGTCCGGTTTCTCCATGGTTCTCCTCTGCTATATTCAGTTCGGTGGTTTTTCGGGGCGGAAGGGGGCGTTCATGGTTTTGCTGTTGATTCTTGCGCTTTACGTCAACGATCCTGAGGAGGTTTTCCTGGAGTTCTCCGCGCTGGCCAGGCCGCTGACATCCGCGGCCTTCGTGGAGGAGTTCGATCATCCGGAGAACCCCGTGGACATCCTTCATTACGACGTTTCCCTGGAGGTATTCGAGGAACTGCAGGAGATAGCCGGGGTGACGGTGGTGCAGATGGCCGCCAAGACTTTCCCGGTATCCTCGGTCAGGCTGGACCTGCGGCAGCTGGAGGCGGATTCGGTGTGGTGCCCGTCCGGACCCCTGGCCTACTACCAGCAGGAGGACTCGATCTTCATCACCCTGGGCCAGCCCCTGAACCCGGGGGACACCACCGAGGTGCACATCTCCTACGGGGGCGCTCCGTATCACGAGAGCTGGGGGGGTTTCTGGTTCGGGAACGTGATCACCTACCACATCGGGGTGGGGATCTACACTCCGGGGCAGTGCATGGGGAAGTGCATGTTCCCCTGCTGGGACCACCAGAACGACAAGGCTTCCTTCGACTTCCACATAACCTGCGACCAGGGCGACTACGCGGTGGCCAACGGGGATTCCGCGGGGGTGGAGATCGCCGGCGGAAAGGCCACCTTCCACTGGACCATGCCCCAGCAGATGCCCACCTACCTGGTCGGGATGAACGTGGGCGACTACGAGGTGCTCCACGATTCCACCGACGCCAGGATCTACTACTACGTCTACTCCTGGGACGTGCCGGACGCCCTGGGCAGCTTCGTGAACGTGGACCTGATGCTGGCGAACCTGGAGGGGCTGTTCGGGGAGTATCCGTGGGACTGCCGGTTCAGCCTGGTGGAGACTCCCAAGGGGGACATGGAGCACGTGTCCCACGTGACCCACGTGGCCCAGGCGGTGAACGGAAACACCAGCTACGACTGGCTCATAGCCCACGAGATGACCCACCACTGGTGGGGGTGCTGCGTCACTCCCGGCGAATGGCAGCACATCTGGCTGAAGGAGGGGTTCGCCACCCTGGGCGAGGCGCTGTGGATGGAGACCTACGGCCAGGAAGCCTACGACGAGTACATGGTGAACCAGATCATGAAGCCGTACCTGAACAGCGGGGAGATATTCCCCATCTCCCAGCCGTCCACGCCGGCGGAGATCTTCAGCGCCACCACCTACGACAAGGCCGGGGCGGTGCTCCACATGCTGCGTTACGTACTGGGGGACGGGCCTTTCTTCGAGACCCTGAACCAGTACTTCCAGGACCACATGTTCGGCCTGGTGTGGACCGACGACTTCCGGGACGACATCGAGACCTACACGGGCGAGGACATAGACTGGTTTTTCGACACCTGGATCCATGGCTGGGGCTACCCCGTCTACGACGTGACCCACGCCGCGGAGCAGTCCGGCGGAGACTGGGAGATAACAATAGACGTGGCCCAGACCCAGACCACCCAGACCATCTTCGAGATGCCCCTGGAGTTCCTGGTTCAGGGAACGTCGGTGGACACGGTTCTGGTGATGTGGAACGACCAGCAGCAGCAGAGCGAAAGCTGGCTGATCCCCTTCGAGCCGGTGGAGGTGACCTTCGACCCCTTCCACCATATCCTCTGCGGGAACATCCTCACGGGCATCGAGGACTACAACCTGCCGCCCGGGGGATTGAGCACCGCCTGGGTGTCCCCCAACCCGGCCGCGGTGAACGTGTCGGTCCACTGGCCAGGCGCCGAGGTCCTGGAGATCCGGGCCAGGGTGTTCGACATGAGCGGAAGGCTCGTCCGGGAAGCTTCCCTGCCCCCGTCGGACAGGATCCTGTCGGTTTCCGGGCTTCCCCCGGGGGTCTACCTGCTGCAGCTCACCGGGGAGACCGGGGTCCGGCAGACCTCCCGGCTGGTGGTGGCTGACTGAGCAGGGCCCTCTTCCCGGCGTGCCTCAGGAAGAGGATGCCCGCGGCCAGGAAGAAACCGGCGGACATGGCGAAGTTGGCGGTGTAACTGGCAATCTGCATTACAGCGCTTCCCAGCACCGGGGCAACGAAACCCCTCAGAGCGGTCGCCGTGACGTGGAACCCCTGGTAGGTGGCGGCCTTTCCCTCCGGCGCGAAATGCATGCTGCTCATGTTCCAGGAGATCTGGACCCCGGCCATCCCCGCTGTGTACATCACCCAGGCGCCGTAGAAAAGGGGCACCCCCATGCCCGGCACCAGGCTCGAGGCCACCAGCAGCAGGGGGTAGCCCGCCAGGACCAGACACATGTGACCGGTGAACCTGAAGGGCCTGATACGCTCCAGTCCGGCCCCCAGCAGGGGCCCCAGGAAAACCAGCCCCATCTGCCCCAGAACCCCCTTGGCGGTGGCGTACTGCTCGTAACTCAGATGGAGAACGTCCCGGGCGAAGAACGGTATCGCCGGTTGGATACCCATGAAGCCGAAGCCGTACAGCATGAAGAACGCCTCGAACAGCACGAACTCCCGGTCAGCCCTGAAGATGGCGCCGAGACCCCGGAGCATCTCCCGGACCGACACCGAAGGGGTCTCCCCGTCGTTCTTCAGCCCCCGGACCATCATGGCGAAGCAGAAGGCCTGACCGGCGCCGAAGATGCCCTCCGCCAGGAAGAGCCACCGGTAGAAGGAGAAGTCCGCGTCCAGCAGAGCCCCCGCCAGGATGCTGGCGGGAAGGCTCACCAGGTTGAAGACGCTCATGCCCCAGCCGAAGAGGACACCCCGGTTACCCCGCCGATACCGGTGCCTCAGGGCGGCGTTGGTGCCCGGGATCACCACGCTGTTGGAACCGAAGAAGAGAAGCAGGAGAAGCAGCATGGTGTTCACGCTGGAGGAGAACACCATCAGGGCCACCGCCAGGCGCATGACCGCCCCGACCATCATAGCCCTGAAGTGGCTGTTGGTGCTGTCCAGCCAGTGGCTGGCGAGAACGCTGAAGAGGTTGCTCACCGGCCATATCATGGCCAGAACGGTGATCTGGGCCACCGAACCGCCAAGCCCGTTGCCGGCTATGTAGTCGTGGTTCAGCACCACCCCGGAGGCAACCGCCCCCAGGGCCTGGGCCGTCAGGTGAAACTTCAGGGCGCTTCTCTCGCCGGGTTTCAGGGGAACCCTGAGAAGCCTGCCCAGGCGGGCCATGAGGGTCGGCCACTCCTGGAACACCGTCTAGGCCTCCTTCAGTACGCCAGCCTTCCCCAGGTAGGCCACCACCTTCTCCACCGATTCCTCCGGCGTCTCCAGATGGGTGTGGAGAACCAGCTCCGGGTTTTCCGGCTCCTCGTAGGGGGCGTCAATACCTGTGAACTCCCTGATGAGCCCCGCCCGGGCCTTCTTGTACAACCCCTTGGGGTCCCTCTCCTCCGCCACCTCCAGGGGTGCGTGGACGAACACCTCCACGAAGTCGCCCCGGGCCTGGATGCCCCGGGCCCTGTCCCGGTCCGAGGCGTAGGGGCTTATGAAGGCCACCATGTTCACCACTCCGAAGCTGGTGAGGAGCTTGGCCACCTCGCCGATCCTTCGGATGTTCTCGGTGCGGTCCTCCGGGCTGAAGCCCAGGTCTCCGTTCAGGCCGTGCCGGATGTTGTCGCCGTCCAGCACCGCCGTGCGAACGTCCATGGAGTGGAGCCTGGCCGCCAGAAGGTCGGCCACGGTGGACTTCCCGCTGCCGGATAGGCCGGTGAGCCAGACCGTCACCCCCCGGTGGCCGTTCAGAGCCTCCCTTTCGGCCCTGGTAACGGTGAGTTCCCGCCATGTCACGTTGCTCGATGCGGTCATGCTCCGGCCCCTTCCATATCCTCCACCGCCTTCAGGAGCTTCCTCGTATCCACGGCCCGGCCAGCCCGGGAGGCCGAGAGGGCTTCCAGCAGGGCCTCCAGGGGGAAGATGCCGGAGCGGCGCAGGTAGTGGGCGGCGCAAAGCAGCGAAGCGCTCCGGGCGCCCAGGGGGCCCCGGTAGTCTCTGTTCACGAGTTCCGCGCCGGTTTCAGGCTTGTTCAGGGACGAGTCCAGGTACACCGAGCCGGACTTCATGGCCTCAACCCTGGGAAGGGCTTTCTGAAGACCCTCCCGGGAGGTGGCCAGGGCGGCGTCAATCCGGGCGATGCCCGTGTAGTGGATCTCGCCGGTGGAGAAGATCACCTCCGCCAGGGAGAACCCCACCCCGACGGTCACGGGATAACTGCCCTTCTTGGTCACCGCGAGCCCGCAGGAGATAGCCCCCAGGGCCAGCAGCTCCGCGGTGGACTGGACGCCCTCCCCGGCGGACCCGGCCAGGATGATGGAGACCTTCCCCGGCAGGCTGTGCCCGAACCTCTTCTCCGGCGCAGGAACGCCGTTGAACAGGGATTCGGTGCGGGGCCTGACCTCCGGGCTGAATACCCTGGCCTCCGGGTTGGTCAGAAGCACCGGATCCATGCCGGCCTCGCCGGTGATGTCCGGAAGCTTCTTTCCAGGGTTGAATTTCACTCCGTAGCTGGGGCACAGCTCCACCGCCTCGATCAGGGAGAAGCCCTTCACCCGGAGGGCCTCCTCCAGGGCGTCGGTCACGTCCCCGGCCGCAAGTATTCTGCGGGAGTAGGCGGCGCCCGCCACATGGGCCATCCGGCACAGGTCCATCCCGTGGTCGGCCCTGCCCTCGGGCATGGTGGAGGTCTTGAAGCCGCATGGAGTGAGCCCGGAGGGCTGCCCCCCGGTCATCCCGTAGAGCATGTTGTTGTGCACGATGACCGTCATGTCGATGTTCCTGTGGGCGGCCTCCATGACGTGGTGCAGACCGATGGTGGCGCCGCCGTCCCCGAGGAGCACGAGTATCTTCTTTCCCGGGTCCGCCAGCCCCATGCTGATGCCGGTTGCCAGGGCCACCGACCTGCCGTGAAGCCCGTGGACGGTATGGGAGGTGAACTGCTTGTCTATGATGCCGATGCACCCGATGTCGGTGACCACCACCAGGTCCAGTGGGTTCAGACCCTCGATCCTCTGGAGGGCCTTCTCCAGGCACCTGGACATGAGGCCGTGGCCGCAGCCGGAGCAGAACGGAAGGTTCTCGGTGGAGAGGAAGTTCCCCTTCATCGCTCCACCTCCCTTTCTATCTCCGCGGGCGAGATGAGCCGGCCGATTCCGTTCACCCCGGACACCCCTTCCCTGCCGTTCCTCCCGAAGAGAACCTCCCGGTACTGGCCGGACTGGTTCTCCTCCGCCACGATCACCCTTCCGTGCCTTCCGGCGATCTCCAGGTATTCCGGGGGCACCGGGAAAAGGGTTTTTGCGATGAGCAGGGACACCGGCCTGCCCCGGCGGGCCAGGTTGTCCGCGGCCTCCCGGGCCGCGGAGGCGGTGATTCCGAAGGAGAACAGCAGAATGTCCGACCGCCGGTCATCGTAATCGAACAGCGTGTACTCGCCCAGATTGCCCTCGGTCTTCTCCCGCAGCCTGCGGGTGTTCTCCAGAGCCTCCGGAGTGGAGTGCTGCAGGCTGGCGTTCCTCTCGTGGGTGCTGGCGGTGAACCGCACCTGGTGCTCCCTGTTGCCCACGGGCAGGAACGGGGGAACCCCGTCCGGGCCGGCGGCGTAGGGCAGGAAGGGTGCGGTCCCCCGGTAGTACTCCCGGGGAGCCGGGTTCACCGGGGCGAGCCCGGAGAGATCATAGCTCCGCAGGGTCATCACCATCTCCTTGGAGGATACCAGGATAACAGGACACCGGAGCCTTAGGGCCAGCCCCACCGCCCTGGCGGAGAGGTCGTAGCAGTCGTCCATGTCCGAAGGGCAGAGGGTTGGTATGGGGTGCCCGCCGGAGTTGATTCCGTGAAGCAGCGCCAGGTCCCCCTGGGCGCCGCATGTGGCGGTGCCCGTGGCAGGGCCCAGCCGCTGGACCAGGATGACCAGCATGGGCAGCTCCATCATGAAGGCCATGCCGATGGACTCGATCATCAGGGCCAGCCCGGGATAGGAGGTGGCGGTGACGGGATACCGGCCCGCGGCAGAGAACCCGCTCATCCACTGAAGGGTGGTGATCTCGTCAGGGGCCGGAAGAACCACGGGGAATCGCCTGCTGGAGTAGGCGTACAGAAGGTTGGCCGGCGTGATGGGGTATCCCACGAACACCTCGGCTCCGGCCCTCACCGCTCCCTCGATCATCAGCCGGGAACCGTCTATGAAGGCAGTCTTTCCCGCCTCGGCCATGTCATGCCCTCCTTCTGAAGAGCCGGTCGCCCAGGGTGGACAGAAGGATAACCGCCAGGGTGGTTATCACCGCTCCGTAGGTCTTGTCCACCTCGAACCAGCCCTGCTGTGCGGCAACCATGGTGAAGAACACCGCCAGGGTTCCGATGATGAAGGACAGTCTCACGCCCAGGGGGGTCACCAGCCTGCGGGTGTACAGCCCCGACACGATCACGATGGCCCCGATGGCCCGGATGGCGTAGGAGATGTAGGCGGTGTCAAGCACCGCCCCCTTGAGAAAGATGGCCAGGGGCACCGTGACCACGCTCACCAGGACGACCAGTTTCCGGGCCGCGGAGATGATCTTCCTGTCGTCGGCGTCCCGGTTGATTAGCCCGTGGTAGATATCCTTGGCGGCGATGGTCACCACGGCGAAATTCACCGGGCCCACCGTGGAGAGGATTGCCGCCAGCACCCCCGCCAGGGCCAGCCCCCCGAGCACCGGCGGTATGAACGCCGGAGTCTGAAGAAGGGTGGGAAGCGCTGTCTTCGCGGTGACCTCCACGCCCTCGCCGAAGAACAGCCCGGTCTTGGCGAAGAGCCCCAGGAAGGCAGTCATGACGCCGAAGGGCGCCACGATGAGCCCCGCCAGCATCGAGGCCTTCCGGGCGGTCTTGACGTCCCGGGCCGCGAACACCGGCTGAATGCTGGCCTGGGCGGCCATTCCGCCAAGAAGCCCCCCCACAAGGAGCGCCACGGAGCTGTTCACCCCGGCGCTGAAGGGGTTGTACGGGTTGGCCGGCCCCCCCAGGGAGACCAGGGTTTCGGACAGGCCGGAGAAGCCCCCCACCTTGCCCAGACCGATGGCGAAGGCTATCCCCAGCCCCAGGTACATGGTGACCAGATACAGAATGCCGGTCACCGCCAGGGCGTGCATGCCTCCGAGGTAGGTGTAGATCATTATAAGTACCGCGGATATCACCACGGCCCAGTTCCAGCTCACGCCGAACAGCGGGGCCATGACGCTGGCGCAGGTCTGAAGCTGCACGTAGGCCAGGGTGATGTACGCTATCAGAAAAGCCACCGCGCTGATGTGCCGGGCGTGGCTTCCGAAGAGGGTTTCTATCATCTCGCTGACCGTGTGGACGTCCTTGCGGCGGTAGTGGGCCGCCACGGTGAAACCGATTATCACCATGCCGATGGCGGTGGATATGTTGTAGAAGATGGGCTGCAGGGAAAGGGTGTTGAAGGCCCTCTCGCTGACTCCGATGGTGCTCATCCCCCCCAGCCACTCCGCCGCCACCACCACCGCGCAGACGATGGTTCCCAGGTTCCTGCCGGCGATGAGATAGTCGCTGGCGGACTTGCTGGCCACCTTCCGGGTGAGGAGCCCCACGCCCACCACCAGCATGAAGTATGCCAGGATGATGAAGGCATAGATATTCATACGGTTAGCCTTGCTTTCTTTGGTTTTCCCGGTCTTCAGCCCCGGGCGAGGGGCGCGTTCTGGGCCACCGCCCGGGCTATCGCCATGGAATTGAGCCTGTTTCTGCCGTCGTCGGAACGGGAGTTGAGCACCGCGGGCACCCGGGCCCCGAACACCAGCCCGCCCCATACGGCCCCGCCGTGGAACTTGTAGCTCTTGCCGAGGGAGTTCGCTGTTTCCAGGTTGGGCGCCAGGATCATGTCGGGAAAGCCGCATACCTGGGACCCTTCAAGACCCTTGGTGGCGGCGCATTCGGAACTGATTGCGGCGTCGTACCCCAGGGGGCCCTCCACAAGGAAACCCTTAATCTGCCCCCGGGCGGACATCACCGAGAGGGCCGCGGCATCCACGGTGGCCTGCATCTTGGGATTGACCGTCTCCACCGCCGCCAGGGCGGCCACCTTCACCGGGCACACACCCAGGGCGGTCCACAGGGGCCGGGTGTTCTCGATCACCGCCGCCTTTTCCGCCAGAGTGGGCAGTATGAGAATGGCGTTGTCGGTCATGGCCAGAAACTTGGGGTACGAAGGCATCTCGAAGAGGCTCAGGTTGGACAGCACCGAGGAAGCCCTGATCCCCTGCTCCGAGTCCAGTATGGCCTTTATGTAAGCCTCTGACTTCACGCTGCCCTTCACCAGTATTCCCGCCCCCTGCTCCCGCACCGCCCTGACCGCCAGGGCGCTCATCGCCCGGTCGTCGGCCGCGGGTATTATCTCGTACAACGACGGGTCGTCGCCTGACTCCTTCACCGCTCCGGCAACCGCCTCCCCGGGGCCGGTGACGAAGCACCTTCCCACAAATCCCAGCTCGTGCCCCTCCCGCAGGCTTGCCAGAACCCGGTCGTCCGCGGCTCCGGCCACCGCCACCGAAACCGGCGGCAGGCCGCTCACCAGGCGTATAAGCTCTTTGAAACCGGTTACGCTCATTTCGCCTCCCCGGCGCACCCGGTTACCGGCCTGAAGCATCCCTCAGGGTCGCGGTACGGGTGCAATGGGTCTATCTCCCTGTCGGACAGCACGCAGCCGGGCCAGGACAGCGGGGCTTCCTCCCGGTCCAACACCCTTTTGATGCTCTCCGCGATGGCTTCGTTCTCGTTCTCGCCCGGGTACAGGTAGACCGGCGCTATCCTGCCGCACTTCCGGGGTATCTCCCGGGCTATCCGGTCGGCGTTCGCAACGCCCCCGGTGACCACGATGCCGTGGAGGTCGAAGTCCAGCACCGAGGCCATGGCGCCGATCTCCTTGCAGATCTGGTAGATCATGGCGTCGTAGATGAAGCTTGCGAACCCGTCGCCCTCCTCGGCCCTCCGGGCCATCTCCCGGACGTTCTTGGTGCCCAGGTAGGCGTACACCCCGCCGGCTCCGTAGAGTTTCCCGTAGAGTTGTTCCCGGGTCCACCGGCCCGAGAAGCACGCCTCCAGCAGGGGTATCGGGGGAATCCCTCCGGCCCTCTCCGGGGTGAACGGGGCCCCCTCCATCCTGTTGTCGCTGTCCACTATCCTGCCGCCGGCCACCGGGGCGATCGAGTAGCCTCCCCCCAGGTGGCACGCCACGCACCGTATATCGTCGAACCCCAGGGACAGCTTCCGGGCCAGTTTCCTCACCGTTGCCCTGATGTTCAGGGCGTGAACGAAGGAGAACCGGGGGAAGTCCGGTGCGCCGGAAATCCTGGCGATGGGGGCCATCTCGTCCACCCCCACCGGATCCACCACGTAGGCCGGAACCCCCAGGGTTCCCGATATCCGGTGGCACAGGGGCGCCCCCAGGTTGGAGGCGTGCTGGTACACCGGCGTGTTGAGGCTGAAGTCGGCCAGTTCCCGGTTCAGTTCGATGACCCCGCTGGGCACCGGCGGAAGCATTCCGCCCAGGGCCCCCATGGCGGCCACCTGAGCCCCCGGGGGCAGGTTCTCCTGAAAGAACCGCCGGACCAGCTCCTCCCGGTGGTCCACCTGGGCGCTGATGCTGTGGAACCTGTGGATCATGTCGTCGGGGTGCTCGATGACGGCGGACACCCCGTGGACCAGTCCGCCTTCGCCGTCGTCTCCGTAGATGGAGCACTTGGTGGTGGTGGACCCGGTGTTGACAACCAGGATGAGCTTTCCGGTCACCGAAACCTCCAGACTCCGCCCGGTGGTGAAAACCGCCGATTCAGCGGAAAAGTAAAATTTTTGGATGGGGGTAATATGATAGCTCCACCGGCAAAGCGCATTCACCGGCAACAATGAAACAAGAAAGGGAACGGCATGATCCAGAGGGAGACCATTCGCAGGGAGATTTCCAACTGCCTCACCGGCACTGAAAACCTCGGCCTCCCCGGAGGACGGAAGGGCAAGGTCAGGGACATCTACGACCTGGGGGACAGGCTGCTGCTGATAACCACCGACAGGCAGAGCGCCTTCGACCGGGTCCTTGCCGCAGTGCCCTTCAAGGGACAGGTCCTCAACACCGTCAGCGCCTGGTGGTTCGAGAACACCAGCCACATCGTCCCCAATCACGTCATATCCATCCCCCACCCGAACGCCACCCTGGCAAAGAAGGTCGAAGTGTTCCCGGTGGAGTTCATCATGAGGGGATACCTCACCGGAAGCACCAGCACCAGCGCCTGGACCCTCTACAATAAGGGGGAGAGGAACATCTGCGGGAACGTGCTGCCCGACGGCATGAGAAAGAACCAGAAGTTCCCCCGGCCCATCATCACCCCCACCACCAAGAGCGAAGAGCACGACGAGTCCATCACCCCGGAGGGCATCGTGGAGACCGGCCTCATGAGCCGGGAGGACTGGGAGAAGGCCTCGGACATAGCCTTCCGGCTCTTCCGCCACGGCATGGATACCGCGGCGGACAACGGCCTCATCCTGGTGGACACCAAGTACGAGATGGGCAGGGACGAAAACGGGGATATCGTACTGGTGGACGAGATCCACACCCCGGACAGCTCCCGCTACTGGCTCTCGGAAGGGTACGAAGAGCGGTTCGGGCAGGGGCTCGACCCGGAAAACATAGACAAGGAGTTCCTCCGGCTCTGGTTCCGGGACCACTGCGACCCATACAACGATCCGGTTCTCCCGGAAGCCCCGGAGGAGCTGGTGGTGGAGCTTTCCAGCCGCTACATCAGGCTCTTCGAGATGATCACCGGCCGGGAGTTCAAACCACTCACCGGCAACCTTCAGGAGAGCCTGAGGGAGGCGGTGGGCCGGATAGTCTGAGGGTTACCTCAGGAACACCACCCGCCGGACCTCCAGGGTTTCCCCGGTGGCCAGCGCCACGATGTACTGCCCCGACGGAAGTGATGGCCCGGGGCGCCAGACCGCCCGGCGTTCCGCGCCCCGGACTTCCGATGGTATCCGGGCGACGACCCTGCCGGTGATGTCGAACACCCTCACGTCTGCACCAGAACCCTCCGGCACGGTGAAGACGATGTCCAAATAGTGGGAGAAGGGCGTGGGGCCCACGTCAAGGCTGCCGGATCCTACGGAGGCCCACCCCCCGCCGGTTCCCGAGGGCTGGTCGTTGAAGGCGTGGTAAAGCCGCAGGCTCCCCTCTTGGGCGAGGAACACGATGTGGGGCCTCGACCACTGGTCCATGGCCAGGTCAGGTTCTCCCGCCCCACCCGACGACAGGGGATAGACGCTTTCCGTGAGCCATCCGCCGCCCTGGTTCACCGAGTACATCAGGGAGTCGCCCCCCGCGGAGCAGTGGGCGATGTGGGGGTATCCGTATGAATCGAGGGCCAGGGAGGTATCGTAGATCCCGGCTCCGGTGTCGGTGGAGTAAACGGTCTGCACCGTCCATGACGATCCGTTCCAGGAGGCGTACCTGATCTGGCCGTCGGCGCAGTAGGACATCCGCGGAAAACCGGCGCCGTTCAGGGCCAGGCTCGTTCCCATGGGCTGTGATCCCATGGATGAATCCACCACTGCAATGTTCCATTGGCCGGCGGACTCCCTGCGGGCGTACATGACCGCTTCGAAGGGCTGAAACCGGCAGTAGGCGACGTGTGCGACTCCGCCGTCATCCACCTCAATGGAGTTGCATGTTCCGTTGTCGCCGGACTGGTCCACCGTCTCATGAATCCAGCCGGCGCCGGTCCACGCCAGGAAATTCAGATCCTGGCCGAAGCTGTACCAGGAAATGCAGGGGTAGCCCCCGGATGTCAGTGCGATGGACGTCCAACTGCCATAGTAGGAGTATGAGAAATTCTGGACCGTCCAGCTCCTGTCTCCGGGATTCATGACCGCATAGCACAGAACGCCGGACCCGCCCGAGAAGGATACGTGGGGCACGTCCTGCTGGTCCAGGACCAGCGAAGGCCACCCGACGCCTCCGTATGGGGACTGATAGATGTTCTCCTCGGTCCAGTACGGATCCTGGTAGGTGCCGTACTTGATGTAGGGGTCTCTGGCGTACACCACTGCCGGGATTCCTGAAGCATCGAGGCCGATGACGGGAGTGAATGAGTTCGTGTTGATCTGGGAGAAGGACCACTCCGCCCGGATTGAAAGGAGGGTACCCGCGACAAGAAGAGTAGAAAACGTGTTTCTCATTATGCTAGACCTCCCGGTGGTGTTACGGAAACGTTCAGAATCCGATGAGATATTAACATCCGATTACTCAGCCGGTCAAGGGCATTCAAAGGCTAAACGTACAGGGAACGGGCAGGATATGAGCTTCAGTTCACATCGCCCGGGTGGTTTGTCCGGGCTGGCAGAAACCGGGTATCCAACCTTTCCTCCTGCGGGATTGCCATGAGCGAATCCAGAGTCCGGCACACGGACGAGTCCGAACCGCACGCCGGAATCCACAGGAAAACCGCCCTGAAGCCGTATTCCCCGGCAAGGGCATGGAGGACGGACCGGTTTACCATCTGCACTCCGGCGACGCGCTCCGCGAGCTCGCGGCCTTCAAGGTTCATGGAGAGGTCCCTCGAACCGACGGCTGCGATGAAACCCCCCGAGCCCAGGGGCCACCGGGGGTCTCCCGTGTCCAATGCCGCCCTTGCATCCGCTTCTCCCGCGATGAGCACCACAGTGTCGGGGGGGGTGCTGTCCCTGAGGTCCAGCATCAGGAGTATCAGCGACTGGGTCGAGTTGTAGCCGGGCTGGCGGCGATCGGCGAACACCGTCCCGGAAGGGAAACCGAGGGCCTCGGTCAGCGAGTCCGGGCTTACCGGGGCTGCTCCGTACAACCAGACCTCCGATGAATCCAGCGTTATGCGGAGTGAACCGGGAAGCGTCCACATAACGTTGGGGGCGTAGGCAATCGGTGCATCGACTCCCGGGATCATTCCACGAGGCAGGAGGTATGGCCGGGCTTCAGGACGCGACACGGCTCTTGCAAAGCCCGTAACGGATAGCCCGAGAAGAAAGATGCATGAGGCAAGGAGGAGAAGCCTGCCGAAGGCCAGCCAGAGGACGGGAAGCCGTCTGCCGGCGGCTCCCGCGCCCAGAAGGAGGGCGCCGAAAACCGCCTGAAGAACCCTGCCCTCGCTGATTCCCCCGGCGGCGCTAAGAGAAAGGCTGTCGGCGAAAATCGAGCCAAGGAGCATCAACGCTCCCAGGATCAGAACGCCGGCCCGGAGCAGGGTCGCATGTCCGACGGGCATTCCGCTACCTCTCAACGCCGGGGAGCACGACCAGGGCGGTTATCTTTCCGGCCGTGAGTCTGTGCCCCTGTGCGTTCATATGACAGAAGTCCATGTACACAGTGCAGTCCGAATCATCCGCGGCATCTCCGAGCCATGAATACCGACCCTCTTCCGAGGCTTCCTCGGCAAGAGCCCAGACAGCCTCCTGAAATCGAACCTCTTCTGGATCCATCATGGCCTTGATGGATTCCTCACCGGGTTGGAGAGACCTTGATTCGCCGGCAAGGATCGGTTGCCACAGTATCGTCACGGGAATGTCGAAGGCTCCCGCCATGACCCTGATCTGCCGGCAGTTGGACCGGAAGACCCTGACGGTCTCCTCCGCCAGCTCCATCGGATCCGCGGATCTGCCCAGGCGGCTTTCATCGGGAGACAGGACGGGAGCCATGGAGCCGGGACCGACTATCAGCCCCGCCAGAACCATCAGTGCAGGCCGCCATGAAACCTGCGGCTTCACAGCTCCCGCCGTGAAAATCCCGGCGGCGCGTCTGTTCCCTATGACCGACTCGGGTCTCCCTCGTACCATGCCGTGATCGCGTCGTTGCAGCCCTCGTAGAAAACCACGGCGTCCGGGATGTCGCCGGCCTGCAGAGCCAGCAGGAACTCGATCATGGACTGGGTGGAGTTATGGGCGATGGCACCCCTGTTGGCGACATTCACCGGTCGTCCGGTGGCGGCGCGAAGCTCCTCCTGAAGGAGAGCGGGAATGGTGAGGGAGTCCGGCAGGGACCAGCCGTACACCGTTGATCCGCCGTACATGTTCACGGTGACGGCGTTCGGGGATGAATCGGCCCCGGGCGTGATCCTGAAACCAAGGCTGTCCGTGCTTACTCCGGGTCCGCGGTAATCGGGTTCGTGCCTCAATCTCACGAAGGGGTAGAAAACGGCCGGCGGCGGAGTGAACAGGTTTTCCTCCATGGGTCGGGGACCAATCCCCCGGGGTTCCCTCATGGGGCGTTGCGCCAGGAGCTTCAGAGTGAGAAGGGCTCCGGCTTCCACGATCAGAAGAAGGACAAGGGTGTTTGCGAGAATGACGGGAAGATCCCGGAGAAGAAAACGCCTGCCCGTCTGCGTTGCCAGAAGAAGCGTCATCGCGCCCAGAACCGCCCCAGCTGCCTGGGCGGCCCCGAAGCCGGGATCCGGGCGGGGCAGAAACAGGTCCGCCAGCAGGGACGTCAGCATCATCAGGGCGCCGGCGGTCAGGAGGGAGAGCCTTGCGGCCCTGCTCAATTCACATCGCCCAGGTAGACCGCCCGGAAGGGAAGGGGCCGGGCCAGAAGCAGCCGCAGGGCGGAAGGGTAGACCCGGTGGTCCTCCAGCCGGTCCAGTGGAAGCCACTCTATTCCGTTCTGGTACGGGTCCGGCGCGGCTCCCACGGCCGGCACAGCGCCCCGGGGAAGGCGGCATGCGAACATGAGTTCCAGCTGGTGGGCGCCCCCGTCGGTGGCGGCGAACTCATGGTTTTTGCCGATGTAGTCCCGGATGAAGAGGAGCCTGCCCATCAGCACCCCTGTTCCAATCTCCTCCGAGCACTCCCGGGAAAGGGCCTCGGGCAGGGTCTCCCCGGGGCCCTGGCCGCCGCCGGGCAGAAGGTACCAGTGGCCCCGTTCGTCCACGTTCCGAACCATGAGCACCCTTCCCCGGACGATGATCACCGCCTTCACCGAAACCCGGACAGGTCTCGGCGGCTGGCTGAAGGCCTTCATTCGTCCACCGGCTCCCGGTCGTCGAAGAGGTCCGGGGCGTCGTACTTCTCCACGATGCTTCTCAGCCTGCGGCTCAACTCCTCCGCCCGCTCCTCTATCTCCGGCAGGGTGAGCCGGGGACGCGGGGATTCCGTCTCCTCCCGGGCGTCGTTCCTGGGCGATTCCCCGGGTTCGGGTTCGGGTTCCGTTTCTGGTTCCGGAGCAGGCTCCGGCTTCTCTTCGGGGATGATCTCCAGCACCTTGATGCTGGCCAGGGTGCGGTTCCCGCAGAGCCTCACCCCCCGGGCCTTCACCCCCTTTTCAGGGATGTCCGCGGAGCCGGTCTGACCCTTCCGGGTCTTCATCCGCTTCTTCCTCTCGAACCAGTACTCCAGGATGAACTCCTCCCTGTGGTGGAACAGGAGCACCTGGCTGTTCTCCGGAGCGAACCGGTACTCCCGGTCGAGTATGAACCCTCCGATTCGGAAGCGCTTGGCGTAGGGTATCCTGTCGTCCCTGTCCCGGTAGACGCAGGTGAACAGCCTGTCCTTGTCCGCGGGGCCGCACCACAGAACCTCCCCGTCGACCAGGTACTTCTCCTGCACGGGAATGACTCTGTAGGTGCCGTCGCCCAGGAAGAAGAGGATCCTGTCGTACTCCGAGGCGTGCCAGGAATCGGCGCCCTTCACGGAGGTTCCCACGAAGCCGGTCTCCCTGTCGAACCCCACCCGGAGGTTGGCTATGGCCACCTCCCGGCGCGCTATGCCGCTGAAGCCCTCCACCGAGGTGCGCCGGGGATAGAGCCTGCCGTACTTCTTCAGAATCTCCTCCAGAACCTCAACCGCGTAGTCCTTCAGGGCGCCCAGCCTCTTCCGGGCCAGCTTCATTCTGGAGCGGATGTCCCCCATCTCCCGGCGGTGGGCCTCGATGTCGAACCGGCTTATGCGGCGGATCTTCAGGGCCAGCAGCCGCTCGATGTCCTCGGCGGTCACTTCCCTGGAGTAGTTCTCCAGGAACGGGATCAGCCCCTGGCCCACGGCGTCCCGCACCTCCTCCAGGGTTGGGCACTCCTCGATGAGCTTGTAGAGCCGGTTCTCGATGAAAATCTGCTCCAGGGTCATCCAGTGGAGGGCGTCCTCCAGATTGCCGATCTCCAGCTTCAGCTCGAGTTTCAGAATGTGCAGGAGCCGGTCAGTGCAGTACCTTACCAGACCGCTGACGGTGGTCTCCACCGGGACGCCGTCCTGTATCACCAGCATGGCGGAGGTGTGGGTGACCTCGCACTCGGTGTGGGCGTAGAGCTGCCTCAGGGTCTCCTCGGCGCTCACCCCCCGGGCCGGGGTGACCTCGATCTCCACCTTCTCGGTGGTGTAGTCGTCTATGCTGGTGATCTTCAGCCGCCCCTTCCGGGCGGCGTTCTCGATGGAAGCCATCAGGGACTCGGTGGTGGTGCCGTAGGGGATCTCGCTGATCACCAGCTTTTTGCCCCCCCGGGGCTCTATCCTGGCCCGGTTCCTGACCCGGCCGTTGCCGTCGTCGTAGGCCGATACGTCTATGGCCCCCCCCTGGGGGAAGTCCGGAAGAAGGCCGAAGGGCTCGTCCCTCAGGCAGGCTATCTGGGCCTGGATAACCTCGCTGAAATTGTGGGGAAGGATCCGGGTGGACATGCCAACTGCGATGCCGTCGGCCCCCAGGAGGAGAAGCACGGGAATCTTTGCCGGGAAAAGCACCGGCTCCAGGTTCCTGCCGTCGTAGCTCGGGACGAACTCGGTGATGTCCGGGTTGAACAGGGTGTCCCGGGCGAGCTGGGTCAGCCGGCACTCGATGTACCGGGGCGCCGAGGCCTCGTCGCCGGTGAGGATGTTGCCGAAGTTCCCCTGGCCCTCGATGAAGTAGCCCCGGTTTGCCAGGGCCACCAGGGCGGCGCCTATGGACTGGTCGCCGTGGGGGTGGTACCTCATGGAGTGCCCGATGACGTTGGCCACCTTGTTGAACCGGCCGTCGTCCATCTCCCGCAGGGCCCAGAGAATCCTGCGCTGCACCGGCTTGAGGCCGTCGGCGGCGTCGGGAATGGCCCTTTCCTTGATAACGTATGAGGCGTACTCCAGGAAATTGTCGCGGTAAAGCCCCCGAAGCCCGGTCACCGGAGGTTCTCCATGATGAAGGTCCGGCGTTCCGGGGTGTTCCTGCCCATGAAGAAGTCCAGCATCTCCGGAACCTCCCGGAGCCTGTCTATCCTCACCTGGGTAAGCCTGATGTCAGGGCCTATGAACCGCCCGAACTCGCCGGGGCTTATCTCCCCGAGCCCCTTGAACCGGGTGATCTCCGGTTTCTTCCCCAGCCTGGCGGCTTCCCGGTCCAGCTCCCCCTGGCTGTAGCAGTAGACCGTTTCCTTCCTGTTCCTCACCCGGAACAGGGGGGTCTCCAGAATGTGCAGGTGGCCGTCCAGCACCAGATCCTCGAAGAAGTGCAGGAACAGGGTCATCAGGAGGTTCCTGATGTGCATGCCGTCCACGTCCGCGTCGGTGGCCAGCACCACCCTGTTGTACCGGAGCCCCTCCACTCCGCCCTCGATGTTCAGGGCCCGCATGATGTTGTAGATCTCCTCGTTGCTGTATACGGTATCCCGACGAAGGCCGAAAACGTTCAGGGGCTTGCCCCGGAGGGCGTACACCGCCTGGGTGTGCACGTCCCGGCTGGAGACCAGGCTTCCGGCGGCGCTCACCCCCTCGGTGAGGAAGATGGTGGACTCCTCCTCCCTCTCGTGGCCGTCGCCCAGGTGGACCTTGCAGTCCTTCAGGTTGGGTATCCGAATGGCGGTCTGTTTCGCCCTCTCCCGGGCCTTTTTCTTCACGGTCTGAAGCTCGGTGCGGAGTTTCTGGTTGGCCTGGATCTTGGCTATGATCCTGTCGGCCAGCCGGTTGTCCCGGTGAAGGATCTGCTCTATCTCGGACTGGACCCGGCCTACGATGTCCCGCCGGATGTCGGTGTTGCCAAGCCGGTTCTTGGTCTGGCTCTCGAACACGGGATCCTTCAGCCGCACCGAGACCGCCGCCACCAGCCCGTCGCGCACGTCCTCGGCGGTGAATCCCTTGCCGCTGTAGGCGTTCACCCCCTTCAGCACCCCTTCCTTGAACGCGGAGAGGTGGCTTCCGCCGGCGCTGGTGTACTGGCCGTTGGCGAAGGAGAAGTACTTCTCGCCGTAGCTGTTGGTATGGGTGAAGGCGAACTCCAGGGTGGTGTTCCGGTAGTAGACCGCGTCGTAGATGGCCTCGTCGCCGGTCTCGTCGTTGAGCAGGTCCCGGAGGCCGTCGTCGCTGCGGAAGACCCGGTCGTTGAACTGGACCCTGAGCCCCGAGTTCAGGAAGGCGTAGTGCTGCATGCGCCGTTCTATGAACTCGGGCTGGAACCGGTACTCCCCGAAGATCTCCGGGTCCGGCGTGAACTCCACCAGGGTTCCGTTTTTCTCCGTAGTGTCGCCGGACTCGTCGGACCGGAGCACCCCCCGGGCGAAAACCGCCTCCCGGTATTTCCCGTCCCGGTGTGACCTCACCCTGAACCGGCTGGAGAGGGCGTTCACCGCCTTGGTTCCCACCCCGTTGAGCCCCACGCTGAAGACAAACACGTCGGTGTTGTACTTGGCGCCGGTGTTGATCTCGCTCACGCACTCCACCAGCTTGCCCAGGGGGATTCCCCGGCCCCAGTCCCTCACCGTTACGGTGCCTTCCTCGAGCCTGACCTTTATCCTGCTGCCGCACCCCATGATGAACTCGTCAACGGAGTTGTCCACGACTTCCTTCAGCAGGACGTAGATGCCGTCGTCCATGCTGGAGCCGTCCCCCAGCCGGCCGATGTACATGCCCGTTCGGAGACGGATGTGCTCGATGGACGAGAGTGTCTTCACCTTGCTCTCGTCGTAGACCCCGATGTTCTCCCCGGTGATGGACACTGACCCTCCACAAGATGTGGGTGTATGCTTCCGGGGAGGCACAACATGTGGCCGCCGCCCCGGAAATACCTCTGGACAAACCAAGTATACACCATTGCCGGGCCTTCAACCACCATATGTGGTATGGCCGCCCCGGCTTTCCCGAGGGGTCCGAATGCCTTATGCTTGGTCCGCAAAGAGGCTTTCACTCCAACCAGAGAGGGAGAAAAGGATGAAGACGCCAGGCGGTGGAGGGGGAAAGGGCCCGGGAATGCCCAAGTCCCAGGCTCCTTACAAGGCGCCCCGGAAACCGGAGCAGAAACCCATTTCCCGGGTGCCGGAGAGACCGTCCCACAAGCCGGACTACAGGCCGGAGCCCAAGCCGGAATACCGGCCGGAGCCGAAGCCCGTCAGGGAACCCGAGGACAAGTACCGGTTCCGAGACCAGCAGAAACCTCCCAGAAAGCCCGAAGAGAAGCCCCTTAGGAAGCCCGATAGGGATCCGGGCGCCAAGAGGCGTCTGGCCATGCTGGACAGGTTCAAGAACCGGCAGGGATCCTCGGAGCAGTCCTCCGAAGTTGCCGACAGTGGTGAAACAACCCAGACTTCCGGGGGAAGAAGGCGAAGCTGCTGCCTTGGCTGCACGGTGTACGCCCTGGCGCTGCCCCTGCTGGCTGCCGCTGCGCTGCTGACAATCGGCTGATTCTTCCCAGGCGGAATTCCCGGTTTCTCCGCTTCTTTTCCACCTGGTCACGATGCCTTCCGGCATACCGCCTCGGGCGGCCTGCCGGAAGGCCTGGAATGCAGAGCGGAGGCTAGATTGATAACCTGCTTTCTCCTGGCGGTCTACGGCATGTTTGCCACCGAAACCGTACTCCCTTGGGGAGGCGGTTTCACGGAGAACCGGGGGCAGTGGCCCGGGGATGTTCTTTTCATGGCCCGGACACCGGGCGGGACGGCATGGTTTCTGGAGAACGGTTTCACTCTCGACGGGAAGCCCGTGGAGATACTCGGCTCTTCCGGAAACATTGCAGCAGCTGGTATAGACCCGCTTCCACATCTGATGAACTTCTTCCTCGGAAATGACCCGAGTCGCTGGCGAACCGGAGTCCGGAGCTTTCGAGGTCTTATCTACAGAAACGCATATCCCGGGATTGACCTGTTGTTCTCCCTCGAGGAGGGGGATATCTGCTGCGAGAAGGTCACCGGAACAGGCGGTGATCCCTCCATGATCGCTTTCTCCCTGGAAATTCCCGAACCGGGGGCCAGGACCGCCCCGGCTTCCGACGAGGAAACACTCGACCCCGTCCGGACCTCCGCCCAGGTATCACTGATGTACAGCACATACCTGGGAGGCGGCGCTGAAGACCGTTCCTACAGCATAGCGGTGGACTCCCAGGGAAGAACGTATGTGACAGGCAGAACAGGCTCCGCCGACTTCCCGGTCTGGAATCCCTACCAGGGCGTCTTCCAGGGGGGCGATTGGGATGCTTTTGTGGCACGGTTTTCCCCTGACGGCTCCCAGTTGGAGTTCGCAACCTTCATAGGCGGCTCGGGCAATGAAAACGGTTATGGCGTGAAGGTGGACAACCAGGGTGGTGTCTGCCTGACGGGTCCCACGGAATCGGCGGACTTCCCTGTGGTAAATCCTCTCCAGCCTGCGCTGTCCGGTGTCAGCGACGCCTTCGTCCTCAAACTGTCGTCAGAGGGCAACGAGCTTGTTTATAGTACATTCCTGGGCGGATCCGGCACGGAGTTGGGCAGGGACATAGCGGTGGACGGATTCGGAAGGGCGCTTGTAACCGGAACCACCTCTTCGGCGGATTTCCCGTTGGCCAATCCGTTCCAGAGCCAGTACGCAGGCGGAGCGGGAGACGCGTTCTGCGTCATGTTGTCAACATCGGGGGATGACCTGGTCTACGGCACCTACATGGGGGGGGCAGGCAACGACGCAGGGGAAGGCGTTTTCTCGGACGTGCAGGGAAACGGTTACTACTGCGGCCAGACCGGGTCTCCCGGATTTCCGGTAAAGAATCCGTTCCAGGGCGTTTTCGGAGGCGGTTCAATAGACGGTTACCTTGCCAGGCTTTCCCCCGACGGGCAACAGGTCTTCGGCACATTTCTGGGGGGCGCCGGTGACGATCTGGCCCACAATGTCTTCGCTGACCAGGATGGCGGTTCCTATCTCACGGGAGAAACGGGATCGGCCGACTTCCCTCTGCTGAACCCCTTCCAAGGCGCGCTACCGGGGACCGCGGCAATGTTCGTCTCCAGGTTGACCCCCGACGGAGAAAACCTGTCCTACAGCACCTACATCGGCGGTTCGGGACTCGACCAGGGCAGGGACATCGCCGTTTCAGCCACCGGAAGCGCCTTCGTGACCGGTTACACATCCTCCACGGATTTCCCGGTTGTGAATGCCTACCAGGAGTTCCACGCCGGAGGCGGCAACGATGTGGTTGTGCTGAAGCTCTCACAGGACGGAAGCCAGCTGGAATACTCCACTTACCTCGGGGGATCCGGGAACGACAGCAGCAGGGGCATTGCGGTCCATTCCGATGGCTCCGCCAGCGTTACCGGGGGGGTTTTCTCGACGGATTTCCCTCTCTGGAATCCATATCAGGGAACGTTCGGCGGAGGGCTGACCGACTGTTTTGTAGCCAGACTCGGACCCTACGGCACGTGGATTGAAGGGGAGAGCGTGCCCCGTATCAACGGAATGGGCCTGCTTTACGAGAACCCGTTTTCCGGGGTCCTCTCGCTGACGGTGACAACCACTTCACCGGGACCTCTGCAGGTGACGGTGCTGGACTTGACAGGCAGGATCGTCGAGCGCCTTTGTTGCGAGTCAGGGCTCGCCGCCGGTGAACACCGGTTTGCATGGAATGCCCGCGGAAACCCCAGAGGGGTCTATTTCATCAGAGCGGAGGATGGTTCCGCTTCAGTCCGGGGCAAGACACTCCTCCTCTGAGACAGGTCCTCCAGAGCATGAAGGCCGGCAGCACACAGACCAGCGCCGCAGCCGAAACCGCAGGCCATGGAAGAACACCGGACAGGACCGGTACCGCCGCCGCCGGCAGGGAGCCGAGAATCATCGGGAGAATCATCCCGAGGCCGGCACTCCGCCCCAGGAACGCCCAGCATACCGCCGCAATCACCAGATTCGACGCCATTGCAGCCACTGCGGCCCCGGGAAGTCCCAACAACCCAACCAGCAGTAGGTTGAGAACCAGGCTGACCGCGAATCCCGCAAACACTGCCGGCAGTGTGGCCCTCTGTCTGCCCGAGGCGATCAGGGCCGACATAAGGAAATTCATGAAGTAGTACACCGGAATCGCCGAGAGGAGAATCAGCCGCGCCGAATCGAACTCCCCGGGGGAAACACCCCTCAGATAGGCGCCGCCCCACAGGAGCCTCATGAACGGCTGTCCCGGAGGAAGAACCAGAGCGGTGACCGAAGCCGAGAGAACGGCGATCAGAATGGCCGTTCTGCGCATCTCCAGACGGGCTTCCCGGCGGCCGGCTTCGAATGCTTTGCACAGGCCCGGAAAGAGGGAACCGGGAAGCAGGGTCGGAGTCACAACCAGAACAAGCACCTCGACCACCTTGTAGATCTCGTTGTACGCCCCGACGCTCACCACCCCGAGCCTACCCTCGATAACAAGGTTGTCCACCCTTTGATGCATTACCGTGAGAAAACCCATGACACCGAGAGGCCAGGCCTCCCTGAAAAGCCTGAGAAGGTGTCTGCCGTGGAATGCCGGCCTGAACGGAAATCCCAAGAAACCGCACGCGGAGAAACCGGACACGGCCAGAGCGACGCCCCGGAGCAGAAAAGCCGATGCCACGGCCATGGGATGAAGCCTCAGAAGGATCATGACCGCAGCTGCAACCAGGAAGACCAGGGAGGATAGGAATCGAGCCCTGGACTCGAATCTTGTCGCGCCCGATGCCCGGAAGATCGCGAAAGGGAGTTCGGAGTAGATTTCCAGGGTCATGCCCAGGAGTACCGGCAGCAGCAGTAACGTCTGGGATTCAGGGAAAGAGAGAAACGAGAACAGAGTGATGACGGCAACCGCGATGAATCCCGTGACCGTGCGGAAACCAAGGGCGCTTCTCCAAAGCTCCAGGGAGTGTTTCATGTCCGCCAGGCTCATGCTCCTGTTCACCAGTATCGCAGTGCCGAAGTCCGTGATGAAGAAGGAGAAAAGAGAGAGAGCCAGGGCGAAGAGAAGCCGCCCGAACCAGACATCGTCCAGATATCTGGATAGCAGCATCATGGCCAGGAAGACGGCGCCCTTGCTCATCAACTGCCCGGCGAGCATGTGGATGCTGTTGGCCCGGCGCCCCTGAGAAACGGAAGAGCCGGTCTTCATCGTAAAAAAATTCGGACAAGGATTGGTCTCAGGGAAGCCTCTCTCTCAATGCGATCACAAGCCTCCTGATCCTTGAATTTCTGGTTCTGAAGTTGTACACGCTCTTCTCCGTGATGCCTTCAAGGATTCCCAGGTCGCATCCCAGGGAAGCCAGGAAATCGTCGAACCCTTCCGGCGGATCCACCGGATCCCTCTCCGCCACAATCCTCATGGCCTGTTCGCGGTCGATCGCCCCCGCCCTTACCATGTTGGCGTAAAGGTATTCGTATTTTCCGAAACCGGTCCTCCGTCGGAACAGATAGCTGGAGTGGGGTGTTCCCAGGCAGTCGTGCCTGATCGACGACATGTCACTTCTATAGTCGAGTTCCCGGTTGAGGGTTTCATAGATCACCGGAAGGTCCCATCGGATGAAGTCGGGCAGGTTGATCTGCTTCACCCCGAACATCCGCTTCCAGCATGGGAAGAAGAAGTCCCACTCCAGTTCCTTCCGGGTGAAAGCTCCCTTCATGATGTCCCAGAAACACACCCTGTCCATGTAGGATGTCTCCGGCGGCGGAGCTTCCAGCATGTCGCTGAAGCCGGCGATGATCAGCCTTATGCCGTGAATGTCGGCAGCCCGGAAAATCGCCGTGGGCATCAGCACCACGCATGCGCTGCAGAACTCCCCGGTCTTCTCCAGAGCCCTTTTGTAGACCCGGTCGAGCAGGTTCCTGGATGGGGAGTAGGTGTACAGGTCCACCCCCAGCCTGGATGCGGTTCTTCTGACGAACATCTGGGCATCCGGGTGGCCGAAACCGTTGTCGAAATTGAAAGCCAGGGGCGTCATCCGGTACCTGTTCTTCATCAGCCACAGGGTGTACGTGCTGTCCTTGCCTCCGCTGAAGGGCACCATGCAGTCGTACTTGCCCTTCTTCCTCCCCCTGTAGCGGTCGAGGATTTTCTGCAGAGCCTTCTCCCTAGCAATCCAGTCAACGCCCGCGAACTTGGCGTCGAACTCCCTGCAAACACTGCAGACTCCGTTGTTGTCGAAACTCATGTTCGGATAGTTCTCTGGCAGAATACACCTGGTACATCTTCTTACAGGTTCCATGGGCCCCCCTCCCATAACCTTACGGTACAGAGTGTACTGCTCTTATGATCTCTTGCCGTCTCCTACGGTCTGTAGACGCTGCTCGGGGCGTACCCCACGGCCTTCAGCGCCTCGTTCCTTCTTATTTTCTTGGTGGTGGTCTTGGGCAGGTCTTCTTCGCTCACGATGAAACCCGCGATTCTCTTGAACAGCGGAGCCGCCTCGTTGTACCTTCGCACCGCGGCCCTCACCGCCTGGATCTCGTCCTCGGGGGTGATTTTTCTGCCCGCCTTTTCCGCCTCCTCGATGAGAAGATCCCTGTTGGGCACCACCACGACCCAGATTTCCTCCCCCTTCGACTCGACGGTCTTTCCGAAGACCATGCACTCGTTCACGTGGTCGGCCCGGTTCAGCACCGTCTCAATCTCCTCGGGAAACACGTTCTTTCCGTTCTTGGCGATGATCACGTTCTTCTTCCGGCCGGTGATGTAGAGGAAGCCGTCCTGGTCCACGCGGCCGTAGTCGCCGGTGTGGAACCAGCGGTCCGGGGTGAGCACCCGGGCGGTGGCCTCGGGGTCGTTGTGGTATCCCAGCATCACGTTGGGGCCCTTCACAAGAATCTCGCCCACACCGCTTTCGTCGGGATCCTCGATGCGGACCGAGCACTCCGGCATGACCAGCCCCACCGAGCCTGGCCTGCAGGCGCTGTCCCGGTTCACCGAAACTATAGGGGCGGTCTCGGTGAGTCCGTACCCTTCCAGGATGTTGAATCCCAGGGCCTGAAAACCCTGAATGACCTGGGGGTCTATTCCGGCGCCCCCGGAGACGAACAGCCGCAGCCCCCCTCCGAACCTCTGGTGAACCTGGGCGAAGACCTTCCTTCGCAGATTCCTCGCGCCGAAGAACTCCCCGATGCCCGAGATAATGCTGCCCACCCGGTACTTCGTCCTGCCCCCCGGGGCGTTTCTGATGTTGGCCATGATCCGGCGGTACATGTTCTCCCACAGCAGCGGCACCCCGATGACCACCGTGGCCCGGGTGGCCACCAGGTCCTCCACCACGTACCGGAGGCCGTGGGCGATGGCGATGGTGCACCCGCTGGAAAGGGGTAGAAGGAAGCCGCAGGTGCACTCGTAGGTGTGGTGCACGGGAAGCACCGACAGGAAGATGTCCTTCTGGAGTATGCGCACGAAGGAGGTTACCTGGCGCAGGTCGGAGACGATGTTCTCCTGGGATAGAACCACTCCCTTGGCCATGCCCGTGGTGCCGGAGGTGTAGCAGATCGAAGCGGGAGCGTTCACGTCGAAACCCTCCGGCAGCTCGGCCCCCCCCGACCTTCCGGCTCTGACCAGATCGCTGAGATGCCTGGGGGCGTTCATGCCGCCCATGTTCATGGCGAAGCTGGTCACCCCGTGGATGTCCGAAAAGACGTCCATGAACCTGGGGTCGTGCACCGCCGTATTCGCCCCGGAGTAGTGGACGATGGTCCGCATGTCCGCCGGGGGAAGCTCCCGGTCTATGGGAACCACCACGCCTCCCGCCCGCATCACCGCCAGGTAGGCGGTGTACCACTGGATGCTGTTGTCGCCCGCCAGGGCCACCACCGGTTTCGGATTCAGTGCCAGAATCCCCCGGGCCGCCCATTCCACGTTGTTCCAGAGCTGACCGTAGGTGACGGATCTGAAGTGGCCGGGTTCCGCGGGTTCCAGTACGGCGGTCTTGTCAGGGAAGCGGCGGGCCGTCTTCTCGATGGCCCCCGGAAGGCTGTCCATGGGGGGGACCGGAAAAAGGGGACCTCCTGGGATGGTCTTCATGATCCTCCTCGATTGCCCGTCGGCGCCTGCCGGGGCGGGTCCGCCACCACCCGGAGACCCACGAAGGGATACCCTATCTCCGGGGAGAAATCTGCAAGGGTTCCCGGCCGGCAGTCGTCCAGGGAGCTGAGCCAGCCTCCCCCGGCGGCGGTTCCCCGCCGGGAGGTCCATTCCCACAGGTTCCCCGAGGTATCATAAAGCCCCCACGGGTTCGCCGGGTATGTCCCCGCCGGCGCCGGACCGGCGAAGCCGTCGCCGATTTCCGGGTGCCTTGTCAGAATCGTATCGGCCGAGTCGGAGCAGTTGAATTCACCGGGAGCGGGGCTCCAAGTCCCACCGGCCTCCGCCAGGGCACGGTGCTCCCCGGGGTCCGGAAGCCTGTACTCGAACCCCCTGGGATCGCTTCCGGAAAGCCACCGGCAGTACAGCTCCGCCCCCTGCTGGGTCATGCCGTACATCGGAAGGTTCCCCATCCCCGGACGTGGGGTGTACCGGGCCCCCTCCAGCTCCGGAGCCTCCACGGGCAGGGTCCAGTTGCACCGAAGAACGCTGTCCATCATGACGGTGCGCCCCGGCAGCTGGGCGTCGGTTCTTTCCAGTTCCGGGTCCACGGCGTTCAGGAACGCGGCGTACTCCGCCACGGTCACCTCCCGGGCTCCCGCCAGAAGCCCCGGCGATTCGGAGAAAAGCAGCGGGCCGGGTATCCTCACCAAGGGCGGCTCGCCGGGAAGCGGAAAGGGCAGTTCCCGGGTCACCGCCGTCAGCTCCGGAGCCAGCATCACGTGGGTGAAGGTGTCCATTACCCCCCGTTCGCCGGCTATGGACACGGTGAAGCTTCCGACGCCCGGCAGGGGGATTGTACACGGGGAGGCCGCCTCGAAGCTTTCCCAGCGGACAGTGAGGCCGGAAGGATCGGTGAAGACAGCCAGGCCGGTCTCCCTGGGAAGGTAGACCAGAACGGTATCGCTTCCGGGGGTCAGCGTGGTGTCCCGGCGGACGAATCCATCCCTGAACACCGACACCCGGGTCCCTCTGCGGTGCACCGGCACCGACAGCGGGGCGGGCATCGGGGTCGCCCCCCCAACGGAAACCTCGGCTCCCCCGGGAACCGTCACAATCACCGTCCTGTGGACCGGCACGATGTCCAGAAGAAAAAGACCGACCACGAAGCAGCCGGCCAGAATTCCCAGCAGCGCCAGCAGGGGACCCGGCTTCAAGCTATCCGCTCCAGTCGTTCCGGAGCACCGCCATGATGTCGGCGCCCAGCTGTCCCATCCGAAGATCTCTGATCAGCCTCTTCAGCATGTAGGAGGGCCGGAAGTAGAACCGGCGGTGAAAGGCCGAGTAGAACCCCCTGATGGTGTCCCAGTCCAGATTCTCGTGCCGCCAGACCTCGCCGGTGCAGTGGAAGTTGTACTTGTCCCAGTCCCTTGAGAGGATTCTGCCCTCCCTCTCTATGAGCTTGAACAGCGGCGAAGAAGGGAACGGCAGGGTCATGGAGGCCTTGGCGTAGGTCAGGGGCAGGCTGCAGGCGAAACGGAGGTTTTCCTCCATGGTCTCCACCGTGTCGCCGGGAAGGCCCAGCATGAAGAAGCCCACCGTCTCCAGCCCCTCCCGGTGGGCGTTCTCCACGGCCCGGCGCACCGTGTCCGGGTCCTGGTGCTTATTCACCCTGGAGAGAATCTCCGGCACCCCGCTTTCGATTCCGAAGGAAACCTGGTAGCAGCCGGCCTTTCTGGCCATCCGGAAGAATTCCCGGTCCACGTCGTTCACGTTGACCCCGGTGGGAAGGGCCCAGGGTGCGTCGAAGCCCCGTTTCATCATCAGCTCCACGGTCTCCTTGGCCCTGGGAAGGTCGGCGGTGAAGTTGTCGTCCTTGAAGTGGATGTCCCGGAAGCCGAGGTCCAGCATTCTGAACATCTCGTCCACCACTCTTCCGGAACTCTTGCTCCTCACGGAGTGGCCGAAGATCCTCTGGCTGCAGTATAGGCAGTGGTGATTGCACCCCCGGTTGGTCTCCATGTACCCAACGGGGTTCCGGCGGCTGGCGATGTGGGGGGAGTGGTAGAATCCCAGATCGTGAAGCTGCCAGGCGGGCAGGGGAAGGCTGTCCAGGTCCTCGATAAGGGGTCTGGAAGGGTTCATCACGAACTCCCCGTCGGAGAGCAGGGCAATCCCCGGAATTTCCGCGGGGTGCTTCCCGGAGCAGATGTCCCGAAGGGTGTTCTCCCCCTCCCCCATGACCACCAGGTCGAATTCCGATTCCCTGAGCACCTGTTCCGGCAGGGTGTTGGCGTGGATACCTCCGCAGACAAGCACCGCTCCGGGAAGCACCTTCCTGGCCAGGGCAGCCAGCTCCCGGGCTTCCCGGTACAGGGGGGTGGTGAAGGTTACCCCGACGTAGTCCGGCCTCCAGGAAGCCAGTACGTTTTTGTACGCCTCCATGGGGCGTCCCTCGATCATCAGATCGGCTATCCTGACATCGTGGCCGTCCTCCAGGGCGGCCCCCGCCAGGGATGCCAGGGTGATGAAGGGCGCGCTGGTGATGGCCACCCTGATCTTGCTCTTGTTGTACACCCCGATGGCCGACGGGGGATTCACCAGAAGAAGCTTCGACATACGAGCCTTTCACCGGATGACTGGCGCCGACCCGGTATGATAGGGAATGGGCCCGCCGGGCGCCACCTCGGCGGGTTTTCCCCGGGAACGGCGGTCGTTATAGTCGCCACATGAAAAGAATCCTGGCGGCTCTGCCTGCGCTGAACGAGGAAGCCACCATTTCCGGGGTCATCGGGGCCATCCCGAAAGAGGTGGGAGGCTTCCCGGTGGAGGTTCTTGTTGTGGACGACGGCTCCACCGACAGCACCGCGGTTCTGGCGGCCCGGGCGGGAGCCCGGGTCATCTCCCACGGCAGGAACATGGGGCTGGGCGCCGCCTTCCGAACCATGCTCGGTTACGCCAGGGAGCAGGGTTATCACTACATGGCCACCCTCGACGCCGACGGCCAGTTCGACCCCGCACACCTTCCGGTTCTCGCGGAACCCGTGCTCTCCGGCGTGTGCGACTTCGCCACGGCCAGCCGCTTCGCCGAACCGTCCCTCACCCCGTCCATGCCCGGCATTCGAAAGTGGGGCAACCGCCGGGTGGCCCGGCTGGTGAGCCGGTTGAGCGGGTTGCGGATACACGACGCCACCTGCGGCTACCGCTTCTATGGCCCGGGCGCCCTGGACAGGGTTGCCTGCCTCTCCCGGTTCACCTACACCCAGGAGGTGATCATAGACCTGGCCATGAAGGGGATAAGGATTCGGGAGGTCCCCCTGCCAATACTCGGGGAGAGGGCATCCGGTGGTTCGAGAATCGCCGGGAACCTCTGGCGATACGCCCTGCTTTCCCTTGAGGCCATGTACTCCGTGGCCCACGGCCACTCGCCCTTCCGGGTCTACGGAGGCCCCGCCCTTGTTCTCATGGGACTCGGTTCCCTGATGGACCTTTTCGTCCTGGTCCACTGGATATCCTCCGGCCGGGTGTCCCCTTTCGCCAGTCTGGGCATCGGGGGGCTCTTCCTCATCACCTTCGGCATCCTGCTTCTCATCCTGGCCTCGGTGGCGGATATCGGCAGCTCGAACAGGAAGCTTCTGGAGAACCTTCTGGAAACCCAGACCAGGAAAAGACGGGAATCCCGCGAAGCGGGGACTTCCGAAAACCGCTGAGAACCATCCGCCTGTTCCCCTTCGGGTTTC
>CAZSKU010000024.1:0-35945 GCA_964607515.1 uncultured bacterium
GCCCGAATACTCATGGGGACGGACTAAACTTGTGCAACTTATCTATGTAACACTATATCCGGCATAGATTTAAAAAGGCAGAAGGCGCATCGCCGTAAAGTGATGATGCGCCTCATTTTCTGGTGATAAGTTGCGTTAGTTTAGTCCGTCCCCAAGGTAGATGTAGCCACCGCCGGTGAAGATGGGGTGGTTGACCAGGGTGGACAGGGAGGGGATGCCCGGGGAGAAAGAGCCAAAGGGGGAAGGCTCGGGGAAGACCACGATTTCTGGGAAGCGGTCATGGATTCCGGCGAGTCTGGCGGCGTGGAGCACGGCGTCCGCAACTCCTCCGTTGTAGTCCACAAGCCCCAGAGCCAGTGCGTCCGAACCGGACCACACCCTGCCCTGGCCGATGGAGTCAACCTCCTCGAAGGTCATGTCCCGCCCCCGGGCCACGGTATTCACGAAAAGCTCGTAACCGCCCCTCATGGCATCGAATTCCCTCTGCCACTCATCCTCCGTGTAGGGTTCGAAGGGATTCCCGGGAGATCCCGCCGGGTCGATTGAAACCGTTTCGACGTTTACTCCCAGCCTGCTCAGAAGCTCTCCGAAGACGAACTTCCCCGCTATGATGCCGATGGAACCGGTCACAGTGAATCGGTCCGCAAAGATAGCATCGGCGCCGCAGGCCATGTAGTAGCCTCCGCTGGCCGCCACGGAGCCCATGCTGACCACTACGGGCATGTCCTCCGCAATCCGCTCCACCGCCCGGTTCATATCGTCGCTGGCCATGGCGTCGCCGCCTCCCGAGTCTATTCTGAGAACGACGGCCCTGACTCCCCTTGTTGCGGCGGCCCTCTCCAGAAGCCTTTCGATGGTGTCGCTTCCCATGTTGGCTCCCATGATGGACCCGCCGCTTTCGCCGTTGATGATGTTTCCCGTGGCAACGACCACAGCCACTCTGGGCTCATGGTTCCAGTCAGAGGAGTAGGGAATTGAGGAGGCGTATTCATCGGGGGATATCACCGGAATCCCAGTCCCCTCCACACCCTCCACGAACCCGTGGAACCTGTCGTGATGGATCAGGGTGTCCACCAGACTCATCTGACGGGCTCTGGAGGCCCAGTAGGGCGATGAAGTGAAAAGGGAGCGGGCCTGGGCTGAATCGTATCCCCTGCCATCCCCCAGACCACGGGCGATCTCCGAACGGGCGCTGATGAGAAGGGCCCGGGTGGCTTCCCTCTGGGCATCGGTCATGTCTGTCCGGGTGAGCATGTCGCTGGCGCTCTTGAATTCACCGATGTGCATGAGGTCCGGAAAGACGCCGAGTCTGTCCAGGAAGCCCCTGAGAAAGGGTGTATACGAAGTGAAACCGTTTATGCTGATCTGCCCGGCCGGGTGCATGCAGATCTTTCTGGCGGCGGTGGCGCTGTAGTAGGAAGAGGTTGTGGCGTATTCGATGTAGGCGTAGACCGGTTTTCCGGCGTCCCGGAAAAGGACCATGTTTTCCCGGAGTTCCTCGGTCTGGGCGGCGTTCAGGGAGTAGTCGGAGTAGTCGACCATTAGGCCGGTGATCCCCGGATCCTCCGCTGCCCTTCTGAGAAGGACCATCTGTTCAGTGAAGGATGGCCTTCTGGGACCGAAAAAGCCTCTGGAGGGTTCTTCGTCTCCCGAGTCCGCTGAGTATTCCAGGAAGCCTCCGGCGCCGTTCAGAACGCTGGGAGCGTAGGCATCCCTGAAAGTAACGCTCCCGACGCCTCCGGTGTAGTCTCCGTCGTCCCACCCGGCGGCACCACGGAACCCCGCGTTCCTGATATCCAGCTGAAACCCTGCGGTGACCAGATCCTCCGAGACCTGTCCTCTCAGGGTGATACCGGGAACGGGCACAGCTTCCAGGCCGAACTGCCAGTCGCCCCGGTCAACCTCCCATTCATCCCAGCACCAGTCGCCGGTGACCGTGAAAATGCCTCCCATAGGTCGGCAGGCTACTCCCGCGGACATGTGGTGCTCGTAGTCCCGCACCGAACTCCTGAACGCCAACCCTGCACTGACGATTCCGGACGGTCTGAAGCATGCCCCAAGGGTGTAGAACGTCGCGCCTTGCAGAGGATGATCCCTGACGGTGGGATCGAACCAGGAGAAACCACCCCCCAGGGAGAGGTTTTCATTCAGAAGCACCCCAGCTCCCGTGTCGAATCGTCGGAGGCTTGCCCGGTCCTCCCACCATCCAGCGATACCGCCCTCCCCGCCGTGCAGGACGACACCGTCGAACCCTTCCCATGTGGAGTCGGTGAAGGAGCAGGTGAAAGTGATTTCCTTGCTTTTCAGCCATGGAAAGCCCGCCGGGTTAGAGAAGAACGGACCGGAAGCCTCCGGGTACGCGGTGAACCGGAATGGAATCCGGTTCCCCGGAAGCGGATCCAGCGGCAAAGCCGCGATCGGGGCGGACATGAGCAAAAATGCCAGTATACAGGATGCTCTCATATAATTCCCTCCCGGTTCAGAATGGGTGTTCCATCCCCGCGCTCATCATCAAACCTTCGTCACCCCAGGCGCCGTCCAGCTTCAGGGTGAACCTCTCGGCGGTTGTCAACCTCAGACCGGTGCCGGCGCCCAGATGAAAACGGTCGAACCTCAGCCCGCCGAATTCCCCGGCAACCTGACCCGCATCGGCGAAGACAGCGACCCCGGCCCGCCATGGTTCCTCCATCGTCGGAACCTCCACCTGGAATAACATCTTTCTTAGCTCCAGCGTGCAAAGGGCCCAGACCGGGCCGGTAAACCGGAAGTCGCTGTAGGCCCGGAATCCCTGGGCCTGCCCCAGGCATGGGGAGAAGGGCAGAGGCGTGATTTCGGAGCCGAAGTGCCGGACTACCCTGGCGGAAGCCCCCATTTCGATCCCCGCAGGCACCGGGAAGCTGACCGAACACTCGCTCCCGGCTCTCCCGTACCCGGCGTCGCCCGACTGAAGGAATCCCGACAAACCAGCCGACCAGCGGAAACCCCTGTCTCCGCCACCCGCCAGAATGATTCCCAGATCGGGGCCTGCGGACCATGTGGACCCGAAATTCCCAAGGGAGGATTCCTCCCAGAGATGGCTGTCCTCCCTGTCATATACAGACGAATGTCTCAGGCTCAGCCCTGCGTCCAGGGAGATAACCGGTGTGACCGCCACCCTGTAGAGCATGGAGAGGGTTTGCTTTTCATAGTCCATGGAGGCGGTGGAATCGGGGGATGTGTTGTTGCCCCGCCCGAACCACTTCCTGTCGGTCAGTCGCTCGTACTCTGCGGAGAACAGCAGGCCGCCCGGATCGGCGGCCCTGATCTCACCGGCGCTGAACCTCACCATCCCCGAGGTTCCGTAATAGGCGCCCAGGGTCAGAATTCCCACCTGGACGCTGTCCGAGTTCATGACCGGTTCCGCGACCCCGGCGCCTGCGACGAACCCTGTGGAGGAACCGTACCCCAGAGCGGGGAATACTGAAAAGGCCCGGAGTTCGGAGGCCGCGAGAAGAAGCAACGCCGGTAGGAGCCGATAGCCTGTCAAGAATTTCCTCTCGTCGTCCGGGGGGTTATATTGGCCCGGAAGTCATCGAAAGGCAGTGGAGTGGGCAAAACCCTCATCATCGTTCCAACCTACAACGAAGTCAGGAATATAGCTGAACTCCTTCCCGTGCTGCTCGATCTCCCGATAGCCCCAGAGGTGCTGGTGGTGGATGACTCCAGCCCCGACGGAACCGGCTCGGTGGTGGAGGGTTTTGCGGGCACGGGCAAGGTCCACCTGCTCACCAGACCATCCAAGAGCGGTCTGGGACAGGCCTATGTGGCGGGGTTCCGATGGGCTCTCGAAAGGGAATGCTACGATCCGGTGATCCAGATGGACGCTGATTTCTCGCACAACCCCGCCAGGATCCCCCATCTCGTGGAAGCCCTTCGGAATCACGACTTCGCCATCGGATCCAGGTACTCCGACGGCGTGAACGTGGTGAACTGGCCCCTCTCCAGACTGCTCCTGTCATACTGCGCCAACATGTACACCAAGATCGTCACGGGGCTTCCGGTGAAGGACGCCACGGGCGGATTCAAGGCTTTCCGAAGGAGCGCACTGGCCCTGCTGGATCTGGAGGGAATCAAATCAGACGGTTATTCGTTCCAGATCGAGGTGACGTACAAACTGGTCAAGAAGGGTTGCAGTGTGGTCGAGGTACCAATTGTGTTCGTCGACCGGCATTCCGGCACGAGCAAGATGTCCAAATCCATCGTCTGGGAAGCGGTCTGGATGGTGTGGCGCCTGCGCTTCCCGTGGCTCTTCTGAAAGGCCGCCATGGTATCATTGATGCTTGTTCTCTTGGCCGTGGTCCCCGAATGGGATCTGGTCACCTCAAACACCTTCGTCCGGGGGGTATGCTCCGACGGGGCAGGCGGTCTCTGGTGCGCCACCACCGGCGGAGTCATCAGGTTCAGGTACGGTGAGGGGGTCCTGGAAACCTACGGGTATCCGGATAACCTTCCCCACCCCAGAACCCGGGGTATCGCTCTGGATTCGGCGGGAAGGCTCTGGGTCGCCACCGAGAAGGGGCTGGTACTCATCGAGGAAGGCGAGACCACCGTGTTCACCTCCTTCGAGGGGATACCAGGAACCGGAGTCACCTACGCCGTGACCGAGGCGGGCGGTTACATCTGGGCAGGCAGCGACGGGGGGCTGGCCCGGGGGGAAGCCGAAGGCTTCATTCCCATCGAGGAGGGCACCGTCTTCAACGCCGACAGGGTGTACGGTCTGGCGGCAGATTCCGACACTCTCTGGCTTGCCACCGACCGTGGGGTCTTCTCCCTCGACTTGGGACTGTCCCCCTTCGACCCGTCGGCATGGAAAGGGTGGGAGTCCACCGCAGGGCTCGCCCTGAGGGGCGTGGAGGTTACGTCCCTGGGAGTGTGCGCCTACGGCTCTTCCGGCCTGACCATTCGAAGCCCGGGATACGAAGACTTCCGTCTGATTCTGAACTACACATCCTCGGACACCACAGTCACCGGAGCGGCGGTGCTGGACGGCATGCTGGTGGCCGCCAGGAACGGCGCGGTTCTGCAGTTCAAGGAGGACCGGTGGGAGGTTCTCGCCCCGCCGATCCCCATCGATGTCACTCCCAGTTTCCTGGAGAACGTGGATGGAAACCTCTGGATGGGTTACGGAGTCGCCAACCCTCAGATGGAGGTCGCCGGAAGGGGGATACTGCTCCGGCAGGGTGGAGCCTGGCTTGGGACCACCCTTCCCGGGATGCAGTGCATGAGCATATACCAGATCGCCCGGGATCCTTCGGGGCGAATGTACACGGGCACATACATCAGGGGTCTTCAGGCCTGCTACCCCGGATGGGGCTGGAGGGTCTTCACCGCGGACAACTCCGGTTTCCCAAACAGCCAGCAGGTCTTCGCCGCGGCGACCTGGGCAGGGCAGGGAGTCTGGGCTTCCAGCTACCATTTCGGTCTGACCTGGGTTGACGACAACGGCACCCCCGAATCGGGAGACGACCGGATGCTCACCTTTTTTGCCGACTCTATCGAGAACCCCGTTCCCCCCTCCACGATCCTGGTTCCCTCGGGGCTGGTCAACAACCAGGTCACCATGCTGGCCTCCCAGGGCCCCGGGGTATGGTCGTCCCACCGGGAATACTTCGAGTCCACCAGCGAGTCCAGCGGAATCACCGGCTTCTCGGGTGACCCGGGCTCGCTTCAGATGCAGTGGGCCGTCAGAACTCCCTCCGAGGGACTTGCCCTGAAGAACGTGAGAGGGGTTTTCCCCCAGGGAACGGACAGCCTGTGGATAGCCTTCCTGAACAGCGGCGGCTGCCAGCTTCTGGTTCACTCCGGCGATCCTTCCGACCCTTCCGGGGACTCGTGGCATCCCGGAATCGGCCAGGCCTATACAATCTCCAGCGGCCTTCCTTCAAACGATGTCTTCTGCATCCTTCCCGTGTCCGGACGGGGTGTCTACGCCGGAACCGCCTCGGGGCTGGCCCGGTTCACTCCGGAGGGGTTCGTGTCAGTACCCGGAATCGACGGGCAGATCAAGGCCATGGCGGCTGACGCCGCCGGCAGGATATGGTGTCTGGGCACTTCCGGGGTCTTCTGTCTCGAGGGAAACCAGGTGTACTGGTTCGACCAGTCCAACTCGGATTTCCTGCAGTCCTCCCGGGTTGACCAGGAGTACGCCCTCTTCCTGCCCGATTCCGGGGCGGTCCTCTTCTCTTCGCAGATAGGGATGTGGAGCATTTCCTCCCAGGGCGGTTCCGGCGTCGGCGATCTTCCGGTGTTCTACCCCCAGCCATACCTGCCCGGGCAGGGAAGCCTTCTGCTCGGGATCGAGGGCGACGGCCCGGTACGGGTGGAGTTCTACGGGGTGGACGGGGCTTTCCTGGAAGCTGTGGAGGCGGAATCTCCTTCCCAATGGTCCTGGGACGGCGAGTTCAACAGGGCCAGGGCCGCCTCGGGAGTGTACATGGTTCTGGTTCGAACCGGCGGCCGGATCTTTCCCGGCAGGATCGCGGTGGTGCGATGATGGTGAAGGTTAGAAAGGCGACCCCCGAGGACAGGAAGGGATGGGCGGATTTCGTCCTCCGTTCCAACAACGGCACGATCTTTCACCTTCCGGCGTTTCTGGACTATCACCCCGAGGGGCGGTTCAGGAACGAACACCTGGTCGCCGAGGATCCCGACGGAAGCATATGCGCGGTGATGCCCTGCGCGCTGGCGGTTCGGGACGGAGTAACCTGGCTGAGGAGCTATCCCGGCGCCTCCTACGGGGGGCCGGTCCTGGAGGACGGGGCATCCCTTTCCTTCGTGGAATCACTCATGGACGCCATCCTGGATTACTGCCGGGAGAATGGCTTCGGCATGGTGGAGATGACCTTGCCGCCCTCGGTCTACTTCCGAAGACCCCATGACTACATTGACTTCGCCCTGGCGAACAGGGGCTTTTCCTACTCGAAGAGGGAACTCACCGCCGTGATAGATCTTCGCAGGCTCGGGGAGGAGATAGACCTGGCCTTCCGGGAATCCGTCAGGAGGGGAGTCAGGAAGGCCGTGAAATCAGGGCTGACGGTGGTGGAGGACCGCGACTTCTCCAGGTTCTACCCGGTTCTCGCCGGCAACCTGAAGGACCGGCACGGGGTGAACCCAACCCATACCCTCGAGGAGCTGTACAGGCTGGAGAAACTCCTCGGACCGGAGAAGATCCGGCAGTTCGTCTCGGTGGACGGGACGGGGGAGGTTTTCGCGGGGATGGTGATGTTCCACGCGAACCCGAGGGTCACGCTGGCCTTCTACATCAGCCACAACGAGAAGCACCAGGCCCGCAGGCCCGTGAACCTCGTTTACAGGGAAGTCATCGAATGGGCCCGGCACATGGGGTACAGCCATCTCGACCTGGGCACCTTCACCCTGAACGGGGAAGTGAACCACGGCCTGTGCCGTTTCAAGGAGAGCTTCACCGCCCGGGGGCAGTTCAGGAACACCCTTGTCGGAAAGGTCTGAGCGGCGTTCCTTCGGTCGGGGCGTTCCCGCCCCGGCTGTGATCTGGTCAGGGCTTCTGCTTCTGGTTTTCGGTGGAAGGCTTTTCACCACCGACATCGTCGCCCAGTACCAGGTGGCCGAGTCCCTGCTGGGGGCAAGACCCCTGTTCACCGCCGAATCCGGCTGGCTGGTGGAGGGGGTCCGTTCCGACGGCTACGTTCCCCACGGCCCGGGGTATTCCATCATTCTCCTTCCCGCCGCCGGGGCGGGCCTTCTGCTGGGCTCCTCCCCGGGAAAGGTCGCCGGAGCGGCCACCGGCGCCCTGATGAGCGTCTTGCTGATCCTTGCTCTGGAAGCCCTGGCCAAGGGGTTTTTCGGCCGGATCGACAGGCGGCGTCTGGTGCCGGTGATGCTTGGAAGCATGGGGCTTATCTACGGCAGAATGCCCTACGATGTCACCGCCGCGGCAGCCATGGCCCTCTGGGGGGCGGTGATGATGCACCGGCGCAGGTTCTGCCCCGCCGGAGTGCTGTTCGGGGCGTCCCTGCTGGTCAGGACCGATTCCGTGGTCCTTCTTCCCCTGTACTGGATGGGCTTCCGGGAGGGCAGGGGATACCTGGCCTTCGTCCGGGGCGCCGTGCCCTTCGTTCTGGCGGCCATGGCCTACAACCTGTACCGGTTCGGGAGCATCCTGGAGGACGGTCACGGTCAGGACCCGGCGATCCGTTTCGACCCCGGCTCCCGGGGGATAACGGGCCTTCTCTTCAGCCCCGGCAAGGGGCTCACCTGGTACGCACCAATGTGGATACCGGCGGCGCTGCTGTGCAGGGATTTCAGGTTCTGGCTTCCCTTCGCCCTTTCCCTTCTCCTCCACGGAATGCTCCATGACTGGACCGGGGGAACCGGCTGGGGCCCCCGTTTCCTGTACCCGGTACTGCCTGTTCTTTTCCTTCCCCTGCTTCAGCCGGGAGCCGGCGGCAGGGTGTTCTGGTGGCTTGCCTGGCTGGCCCTGGCGGTCTCCCTGGCGGCGGGATTCACCGACACCAACTCCATGGAACGGAGCCTCGGGCCGGACCTGATCGACACCCCCGGCCGCCGTGAAGTCGTCTGGACTGTCTCCGGTTCTCCACTGGCGAACACCCTCGCCGCACCCGGTTTCACGGAGCCCGACATCCTGGGATACAGGGCGGCGGGGGTATTCGGAGCTTTGGCGCAGGTATCCGGGGCTCTGCTTGTCACCGCCGCCGGTATGATTCTTCTGAGGAGGAACCCGGATTGAGGATTCTTCATCTCTCCCCCCAGAACTACACGGGAGTCCTCACCCTGTTCGTCCGTGGGCATAGGAGCCTGGGGCATGAAAGCAACCTGGTAACCTTCTACCGTTCGAAGAACCTCTACGCCGACGACATCTGCCTTAACCTTCCCTTCGTGGGCCCCATGGAATGGCTCTGGGCGCTTAAGCGCCTGGTAAGAAGCGGAAGCATGAGGGTTCCCTTCACCGGCACTTCTGAGAGGATCTTCTGGTCGCCGTCCAGAACCGAAAGGGTGCTGATGGCCCTGAGGAACCTGGCGTGGACTCCCCTGATCAACCGCGCCCGCCGCAGATACGGTCTGGACGACTTTCAGGTCTACCACCTGGAGGGGGGCATGAGCTTCTTCAGGGACGGCAGGGACGTAAAGAGGCTCAAGGCCATGGGTAAGAGGATAGTCAGCAACTACCACGGTCTGGACCTGAGAATGAGAGGGGCGATACGCCCGGTGTGGGACGCCACGGACCTGCACACCACATGCGAGTTCGACCTCTACCGGAGGTTCCCGGAGATCGAGTACCTCTTCCTTCCCTTTGATCCGGAACAGATGCCGGAGGCCGGGGAAGATCCGGCGAGGATCAGGATCTGCCACGCTCCCCGGATACGCTCGGTGAAGGGCACCGGGGATATCATCAGGGCGGTGGAGAACCTGTCGCGATCGCTGCCGGTGGATCTGGTCCTCATCGAGAACTTGCAGCATTCAGACGCGCTGAAGCTGAAGGCGGGATGCCAGATAGCCGTGGACCAGGTGGCGAGCGGTGACATGGGATACGGAGTGAACTCCCTGGAAAGCCTCTCCATGGGCATCTGCACGGTGACCAACCTGTCGGAGGCATACCGGGAGTTCATACCCGACCACCCGTTCTGCCTCGTGAATCAGGAAACACTGGAGAAGACCCTCAAAGAACTTGTGCTGGACTCCGACATGAGAAAGCGCTACGCCGCCTCCGGTCCGCCCTGGGTCAGGAAGCGGCACCACTGGAAAACCGTGGCGGAACACCTTCATTCCCGCTACAGACAGCTGGGGTGGGATCTTGAGGATTGATTCCCTTCGCAGGGATCTGGGGCTGGAAACGTTGCTGTACGCCGGGGCCATGGTGGTGAGCGGCATGGTGCAGCTCGCTTTTCTTCCCTTCATGAGCGCATGGCTTTCCCCTTCCGAGGCCGGGGAACTGGGGGTGCTGACGGCTCTGAGCGAAGTTGTGGCTGCGGTATCGCTTCTGGGGCTGCCGGCATCGGTGATCAGGGCATGGCACGAAAGCCCCGCGAAGAGGCGGATAGTTGTGCTGGCCTCGGTTCTGCCCCTGGCCCCCGGGATCGCCTGCGTCGGGCTGGCGGCGCTTCTGGGAGAAGGCATTACAGGCATCCTCAGGGTCTCCGACCCGGGTCTGATCTTCCACGCCCTGATCCTGGGGTGCGGTGTGGCCCTGTTTCAGTCTGCGTCAGCCACCGCCAGAGCCCGGGGCATGGCGGTTTTCTTCTTCCTGCTTCAGCTTTGCCGGGGGCTGGCCAGCCTGGGCCTTCTGCTGCTCCTGGTGGCGGGACCCGGGAACATCCCGCCGCTCGAGGCGTTCCTGGCCGCCCGGTGGGTGCCCACCCTGGCGGCCTTCGGCACCGTGACCCTGGTGATGTTCAGGATAACGGCACAGGACTCGCGGGTCCGGGATCCCCGCCTGGCTTCCAGACTTGTGGCCTTCGGGCTTCCCCTCATCCCCGCCGGTCTGGCGATGATCGTACTCTCCGGCGCGGACGTGGTGATGCTTCGAACCATGTGCGCCGACCTGGATCAGAGCGGCTACTACGAATGGGCCTCCCGGGCGGCTCTGGTGCTCTCGCCGGTTACCCTGGGTTTCGGGATGGCCTGGCAGCGCTACATCTTCCGGAAGAAGAAGGAGGGCGGAACCCTCGGGGAAATGGGCAGGACCGCCCTGACCTTCATGACCTGCGTGGTCTGGGCGGCCTTGGTTCTTTCACTCGCATCCCGGGAGGTGACCGGCCTGGTGGGGGGGCTGCGCTGGCTTCCCGCCGCCCGGGTGCTCCCGTGGATTGCCGCATCGGGAGCCCTGTACGCTCTCTTTACCGTAAGCCAGACCGGCCCGCTCCTTGCCGGGCGGACCCGCTACATAGGCGGAATGACTTTCTTCGGCGCGATTCTGAACATCGGTTTCAACCTCCGGCTGATTCCCCTTGCGGGGGCTGTCGGGGCGGCCTTCGCCACCATGGCCGCCAACATGTTCATGGGGATGAGCCTTTTCTGGCTGGGACGGCGGATATTCCCCGTGAGCTTCCCCGCCGTGCTGATTCTCATGGTCTTTCCCGTGGCCGCCGGGGCGGTGTCGGGTTTCAGCCCCGGGGTCAGGTCGGCCCTGGTGCTGGCCGTAACAGGAATCACTGCGGTGGTTCTGCTGGGTCTCAGGGCCGCCGGGAGGGAAGATGGGCCAGCCTGAGATCTCGGTGCAGATTCCGGTCCGGAACGGCGGTGAGCTGTTCCGGGGCACCCTGGAATGCCTCGCCCGGCAGGACACCCGGGGAATGCCTTGGGAGTGCGTCATCTGCGATGACGGCAGTTCGGTTCCGGCGGAGTCCGCATTTCGGGAGGAGTTAAGCTCCTTCCCTGAGAACGCTTCGGTGAAGGTGGTACGCCGGGAGGGCCCCGGCAACAGGCCCGCCGCGAGGAACGCAGCCCTGGAGGCGGGAAGTGCCCGGGTCGCCCTGCTTCTGGACGCCGACCTGACCTTCGGCCCGGGTCTGCTGCTGGATCACCTCGAACACCGGAGGCGAACCGGCTCGATGTTCCTCATGGGGGCCCGGGTTAACGCTCACTCTCCGGAAGCCACTCCCTGGCAGAGATGGTTCGATTCCCGGGCCATGGGTGCCGGGAGGGCGGGGCCCTTCCCCTGGAAGTACTTCATCACCGGGAACCTGAGCGTGGACCCGGTCATGCTCCTGAATGCCGGAGGCTTCGATCCGGCCATAGACAGGTACGGCGGGGAGGACGTGGAGGCGGGGTTTCGTCTGTGGAAGGAAGGGGCGGTTTTCCGGTGGGAACCCGGAATCCGGGTTTTCCACATGGACGCCGTAACAGCCCGAAGACACTCCGAAAAGATGTGGGAGTACGGGGCCACCGGTCTCAGATACACTCTGAAGAAGCATCCCGAGGCGGAAGGTCTGCTGGGGAGCAGCTGGGTCAAACCTTTGTTCTCTTCACCCCTCACCCCGGGGAACGTTATGATGCGGCTGGTCTGCCGGGTGGCCCTGAGGCCCGGGTTGTACCGGCGGGTGCTGGCCTTCATGGAAAGGTACGGCAGGCCGCGGGCCGGGTTCACCTACCTGTCCGTGGGAGCCTGTCTCATGGGGCTTTCCGGAAGGAGGTGGACGGATTGACCAATACCGGCGCCCTGAAGGCCTTTCCTGACCGCTGCCGAGTGGTTCCCCTGTCCCTCTGCACCACCTGGAGGATAGGAGGCCCGTGCGCGGTGCTGCTTCCCGGCGATGTGCGGGAGTTGTCCGCCATGATGCGTTGGATAGCACTGGAAAAGGTGCCGTGGTCCATGTTGGGTCGGGGGTCCAATCTTCTTGCGCCCTCCCGGGGCTGGGACGGGGTGGCGGTGAGCCTGCAGGGGCTCTTCAGAACCTTCGATATCCGGGGTCGGGAAATCCATGCCGGAGGGGGCGCACCCCTGCCCGCCATCGCCGGAGCTTCGTGCTCCGCAGGTCTTTCGGGCATGGTTTTCGCCGCTGGGATTCCCGGCACTGTCGGAGGAGCGGTGTTCATGAACGCCGGGGCTTACGGAGAGGACATGAGCGGCCTGGTGGCGGAGGTGCAGGCGGTGTTCCCCGGAGGCGAGCTGCGGGAGCTGTCGGGGAATGAGTGCCTGTTCGCATACCGGCACAGCCTGTTCCAGGAGCGGCCCGGAGCGGTCTGCCGGGTGACCCTGAAACTGACCCCCGGGAACCGTGAGGAACTGCGAAGGAGCGCCCGAGAGGTTCTGAAGAAGAGACGAAACAGCTTTCCCATCAGGGTGCCCAACGCCGGCAGCGTCTTCCGGCGGCCGGATAACGGCCCTCCCCCGGGGAAACTCCTGGAGGATTGCGGCATGAAGGGAAGATCGGTGGGGGGCGCCAGGTTTTCCCCGGTGCACGCCAACTTCATCGAGAACACCGGCGGCGCCGATTCCGAGGATGTGCTGTCCCTGGTGAGGCTGGCCAAGGAGACGGTGCTGGAACGCACGGGAATACTGCTTCGGGAAGAAATAAGAATACTGGGAGGCGGGGAATGAGGAACACACCCCTGGGAATCCCCATCCCGGAAGGACCCGTTCTGGTGACCGGAGCCGGGGGTTTCGTGGGCGGGCATCTCATGGCCGGGTTAGGCATGGCCTCCGGCGATGCGGCTGCCGATGCCCATGACGCTTTCCACCCTCCCGAAGGGGTGAGAAAGGTTCTGTGGAGGCTTCCCGGGCCGCCTCCCCCGGACATCGGCGAATTCGAGACCGTGGTGCACCTGGCGGCCATGACCTCCGTGGCTGCGTCCCGGAAAAGCCTCAGGGAGGCGTACTCCGTGAACCTCATGGGTACCCTGGACCTGCTGGGTTATGTCCGGGACCGCTGCCCCCGGGCCCGGGTTCTCCTGGTGAGCTCCTCGGAGGTCTACGGCGCTTCCGAAGCCCTTCTCGAAGAGAGAAGCCCGGTGAATCCCCGGAATCCCTACGGCGCCAGCAAGGCGGCGGCCGAAGCCGCCTCGGGGTTCATGGCCAGGGAATCGGGCATGCGGATCGTCACCGCCAGGCCCTTTCCCCATTACGGACCCGGGCAGTCCCCGCGCTTCGCCCTTCCCTCGTTCTGCGAGCGGATCATCCGGGCCCGGAGGGAGGGCCGGAAGACCATCGCAGCGGGGAACCTCTTTCCGGTGAGGGATTACATCCATGTGTCCGACGTGGTAAAGGCTTACGCGGTGCTTCTGGCCCTGGGGGAACCCGGAGGGATCTACAACGTCTGCAGCGGCTCCGGTGTATCAATGGAATGGATGCTGCGAACCCTCATACGGGTTTCCGGCCCGGACATTTACGTGAAGACCGACGATGCCTTGGTACGTCCGGCGGACCACTCCAGTCAGGTGGGCGACCCCGGCCGGTTGATGGCACTGGGCTGGACCGGTCCCGAAACAGGTCACGAAACCGGCCTGGCGGAACTATATTCCTGGTGGAACCGGAGGATTGAATGAGTCTGTTCTCCCTTTTGCTGGCATGCTCCATCGAGGTCGCCCAGTGGGTGCACCATCCCCATTTCGGGGGCTTCAACCAGCTGTTGGAGGAAGATGGCACGGTCCTGGCGGCCACCATGGGGGGGGTGCTCCACTGCTCGGTATCCGAAGACGGAATTGCCTTCGATTCCACCTGGACCTACCCTGGCCGACTCGGCTATGACCGGGTTTCCAGCCTTTACAGGGCCGGCGACGGTGACCTTTGGATCACATACCTAGGGGGCGGCATGGAGGTCTTCCATCCCGACGGATCAGTCACCGGGTACGGTCAGTTGGAAGGTCTCCCTCTGAATCTCATGGTCAACCAGGTTTATCCCGACTCGGCGGTATACGCCGCCACCACCCAGGGGCTGGCCATAAAGACCCTGGGATACTTCGTTAACTACAATCAGAGCGGAACCGGAGGCGGGCTGCCGAGCTCCGTGGTGAATTGCCTGGCCCCTGTGGATTCGGGGCTTCTTGTGGGAACCTACTCGGGTCTGACCCTGCTCCTTCCCGGGCTTCCCCCTTCGGAATCCTCCTCCTGGAGCCTGGTGGAGCCGCTGGCCGGGAAGTCTGTGGAAGCCCTTGTCTTCCAGGGCGACTCCCTTTGGACCATCGCCAGCGGAGGAGTCTATGTCTGTCCTCCCGGAGGCGCCTGGGAGCAGATGGCGTCGTATCCGGGAACCAGCCCCTCCTCCATGTGCGCCGGCCCTTCGGGGTTGACCGTAGGCGACTTGGACGCCCTGCACACCTACTCCCGGGGGGAGTGGACCTCCGTGGAAGGCTCATTCATGGGCAACCCAGTGACCGCCGTTACGGAGGTGGAGGGTGTGGGGCTGGTCGCCGGAATGACCCACTCCATCTCCGTGGACAGGCTCGAAGGAACGGGGCTGGCGCTGGTGGGTCCCCTGGGGGTAACCAGGCATACCCCTCCCGGAGGAATCTTCAATGATGTTGTTTCCGTGGGGGTAACCGGGGACGGAGCCTGCTGGGTGGGGGCGAACAGGTCCGGTGTGGCGTACCTGTCCGGGGACGACTGGACGAGACTCGACTACGACGTGCTGCCGGCCAACAACCAGGTTTTCGCCCTGGAGGCATCCGGTGGAACAGTTTACGCCGGTTCCCACTCCCATGGAATCACCTGGATACACTGGGACGGGCAGGAACCGTCTGAGGGGATCACCTTCACCAAGGAGGACGGTCTCATCAACGACCAGGTGGAAGCGGTGTCCATCTGGAACGACGGGACCGCCTGGTTCGCCCAGAGGCCCTTCCAGCAGTCCACCGAGCCCTCCGGCGTCTGCCGGCTGACCTGGGAGCCGGGCTATCCCGAAACCGCGGTCGTCAGCCAGGTTTCGGGCTCCCAGGGGATGCCCAGCCGATTCGTCTGGGATATAGAGGCCGTGGCCCCCGACACGTCCTATGCGGCCACCGAGGCGGGGCTCGCGGTGGTGGTGCTGCCTGCGGGGGTGCCCCGGGTGTACACTACAGCCGACGGTCTTCCTTCCAGCTACGTGGCCAGTGTTGCTATCACCAGGTCGGGCGACCTTTACGCCGGCACCGCCACGGGGCTGGCGATGATAAGGAACGGATCGGTACAGGTCGTCCCGGAGGTGACGGGCTTCGTGGAGTGCCTCTGTACCGACCACCTGGGGGGAGTGTGGGCCGGGGTGCCAGGCACCCTCTACAGGATCGGCCCCGACGGGGATGTCCAGTCCTTCACCAGGTACAACTCTCCGCTGCCGGAGATCGACGTGCGCAACATGGCATGCGATGCGGACCGGGGAAGACTCTGGCTGGCCACCTCCCACGGAGTATGGATGGCGGACCTGGGCCAGGGTCTTCATCAGGGAGCCGCCGGGGCGGCGGTCTACCCGAACCCCTTCAGGCCCGGTGCGGGGGAGGTCCTGGGGGTCGCGGGAATCCCCGACGAGCCGGCGGTGTTCAGTATTTTCGACCTGGGCGGCACGCTGGTGCACAGGTTCTATTCCAGGGGAAGGGACGACTTCTCATGGGACGGCAGGTCCACCGACGGATCCCCCGCCCCCTCGGGCATATACATGCTCATGTTAGAGGGGGAAGGCGGGATGGAGCTGTTCAAATTCACTCTGGTGAGATGATTCGGGGGAGGGAATGAAAGTTCTTGTCACCGGGGGGGCCGGTTTCATCGGCAGCAACTTCGCCAGAATGCTGGCCGCCGAGAGAACGTCCTGGAAAGTGGTGGTGCTGGACAAGCTCACCTACGCCGGCAGAATGGAGAACCTGGAGGATGTGACGGGCGGTTCCGGGTTCCGTTTCATCAGGGGCGACATCTGCGACCCGGCCGTGGTGGCGGAGGCCATGGAAGGCTGCGACGCGGTGGTCAACTTCGCCGCGGAAACCCATGTGGACAGGTCCATTGAGGAAGCCTCCTCCTTCGTGAGGACCGACATCGAAGGGGTGAGGGTGCTCCTGGAGGAGTTCAGGAAGGGGAACCGCCTGCTTTTCCTGCAGATATCCACCGACGAAGTCTACGGAAGCGTGGAGACGGGCTACTCCCGGGAAACCGACCCCCTTTGTCCCCGGAGCCCCTACTCAGCCTCCAAGGCGGGCGGAGAACTCCTGGCCATGAGCTACCACCACACCTACGGCACTCCGGTGATCGTCACCAGGGCGTCCAACAACTACGGACCTTACCAGTACCCCGAGAAGCTCATACCCCTTTTCATCACCAACGCGCTTGACGGTCTGCAGCTGCCCCTTTATGGTGACGGGCTGAACCGCCGGGACTGGCTCTTCGTGGAAGACCATTGCAAGGCTCTTCTCACGGTTCTCGAGCAGTGCCCCGGGGGTTCGGTGTACAACATCGGCGGCGGGTTCGAGAAGTCTAACCTGGAGGTTACCCGGGCGGTGCTTGACTCCTTGGGCGCAGGACCGGAGCTGATCAGGTTCATCGAGGACCGGCCCGGGCACGACCGGCGGTACGCTCTGGACATAGGCAAGATCATCAGGGAAACCTCCTGGAGACCTGAAACTGATTTCCGACGCGGCATAGAGACCACCGCTGAATGGTACAGGACCCACAGGAAGTGGTGGGAAGGGATCAAATCCGGGGAATTCCGGGAGTACTACCAGCGGATGTACCGGGACCGGCTGGCCAGATCCAGGGGGGTGGCCCAGGAATGAGAATTCTCGTTACCGGAGGGGCTGGCTTCATAGGCAGCCATCTCTGCGAAAGGCTTCTGGACGACGGTCATTCGGTGGTGGCCCTTGACAACCTCATCACGGGCAACACCGACAACATCGCCCATCTTGCGGGCAGAGGCGACTTCAGCTTCATCAGGCACGACGTCACCGAGTACATCTACCTTCAGGGGGGAATCGACTTCATCTTTCACCTGGCATCGCCGGCCAGTCCGGTAGACTACCTGGCATTTCCCATCCAGACCCTCAAGGTGGGAGCCCTGGGTACCCACAAGGCCCTGGGGCTGGCGCGGGAGAAGAAGGCCGGAATACTCCTCGCCTCCACCAGCGAAGTCTACGGCGATCCCCTGGTGCACCCGCAGTCCGAGTCCTACTGGGGCAACGTCAATCCGGTGGGTCCCCGGGGGGTCTACGACGAGGCGAAGAGATTCGCCGAGGCCATGGTCTTCGCCTACCACAGAACCCACGGCGTGGATACCAGGGTGGCCAGGATCTTCAACACCTACGGCCCCAGGATGAGGGCCGACGACGGCCGGGTGGTTCCTTCCTTCATCTGCCAGGCCCTGCGGGGCGAAGATCTCACGGTCTTCGGCGACGGCACCCAGACCAGAAGCTTCTGCTACGTGTCCGACACGGTACGGGGACTCGTCAGGCTCATGGAGAGCGGCTTCAATGAGCCGGTCAACATCGGCAACCCCCACGAGATGACCATCGTCTCGTTCGCCAGGCTGATACAGAAGGAAGTCGGAAGCGGAGGCGGAATCCGGTTCGAACCCCTTCCCCTTGATGATCCAAGGATCCGCAGACCGGATATTTCCAGGGCCCGGGAGATCCTGGGATGGGAGCCGGAGATCTCCCTGGAACAGGGGCTGGCTCCTACAATAGACTTTTTCAGGCGGGCGGTCGCCCGATGATCAGCGCCTTCGCGCTGTGCCTTCTGCTGGTGCTTCAGATGGACCAGGCCACCCTTCCCCTGGAGACCGCCGGAGAAGCGGCGGTTGCCTATTCGGAGGCTCTTCGAAGGGACGTCTACCTGCTTGGGCCGGGGGATCTGCTCACGGCGGTGGTGGAGGGGGGCTGCAGCGATGTGATGATCCTGTCGGGGCTTCTTCCCTCGGCGCTTTGCCCGGTTTCCGGCGACGGATCCCTGCAGATGCCCGGGGTGGGCCAGATCCAGGCGGACGGCCTCACCCTCGACGACGCCCAGCAGCAGCTTCAGGCCCTGGCTAGAAGGTATTACCCCGGGATCAGGATCGGCCTTTCCCTTTATGAACCCAGGATCATCACGATGTGGGTCTCCGGAATGGTGGACAAGCCTGGCCGCTACTCCCTGCTGTCGGTCCAGAAGGTTTCCGACCTTGTCCATACCGCCGGGGGTTTCACCCCCTACGGCTCCCGGCGGGGCTTCATGTACCTTGCGGAAGGCGATTCCGTGGCGGTGGATCTGTCCTTCGGCGGCGACGGAAGGCCGGTCAGCGATCCATACCTGCGCAACGGCGCTTCGGTGGTGATCCCTCCGGTCAGGCGGCCGGTTTTCCTGGCCCGTCCCGGGTTGACCATCTACGCCACCGACGGCACCCTCCTTCCCAACGCCCGGCACCAGGTCGAGGCCTGGGACTTTCAGGCGGAGGAGACGGTGGCGGAATTCCTGCGGCGCACCGGAGGCCCCGAGGGCAGGCTGGATCCGGCGGGCAGCGTTCTGGTGTCCGGAAGCGCCGAGTACCCTGTCTGGAGCCCGGATGATGGGTTTTCCCCAAGGGTGCTGATGCCCGGTGACACCCTCAGAATGGCCTACCTCGCGAACCAGGTGTTCGTATCCGGAGCGGTGAACAGGCCCGGAACGATTCTCTACCACAGCGGCATGACCGTGCGGGACTGCGTGGACATGGCCGGTGGAGCCAATGCCAGCGGCAGGACCGGAGGGACGGTTTTATCCAGGATGGGCTCGGTGATAGCCAGAGGATCGGACGCCATGTCCATGGAGGCCAGACCGGGGGACGTGATCGAGGTGCCCTACAGCATCGAATCCAGGTACCAGACCACCATCGTGATCCTCGCCAGCATCGTAACCATGACCGCCACAATCATCAACCTGACGAGGGACTGATGTCGGAGAACACTGCTGAATTCGGTAACACCTTCACGGCGAGGGTGATCCGGGCCGCGGCCCGGAACGCGGGAAGGATAGCGGTTTTCTGTTTCCTGGCCGCCCTGGGTTCCTCCATCTATTCCCTGGCGGTCAGAAAACAGTGGGCTTCCTGGGCGGTGCTTATGGTCCCGGGGCAGCAGTCCTCCGCCCTGGGTCTCGGAAGCCTGATGAACAACCTGGATCTAAGCGGCTTCGGCGGGGGGATGCTGGAAAACCTCATACCAGGACAGGCCCCGGGAGGAACCGACATAACGGTGGTCCAGCAGGTGCTCGGGTCCCGGCCGGTGCTGGAGAGAATCATCCTCGAGTACGACCTCATAACAAGGCTGAAGGCCTCCAACATGGAGCGGACACTGGAGAGGTTCGAGAAGAGGCTCACAGTAACCCTCACCCCGGAGGGGCTGCTCTTCGTATCAATCAAGGCGGACAGCCGGCAGGAGTCAGCCGCCATGGTCCAGGACCTCATAGACTTCGCCAACCAGGAACTCTCCCGGATGGTCACCAGCCGGGCCCGCCGGGCGAGGATACAGGCCGAGAGGTCCCTAGCGATCGCCTCCGATTCCCTTTCCACAGCCAATGCCAGGCTGGAGGAATTCCGCCGGGAAACCGGCTTCCTCATTCCGGAGCAGGGTGTCGAGATGGTGGCCATGCTGTCGGAGATGCAGCAGGAGATGGTTCTGGCGGGTTCGGAGCTTTCCTCCGTGTCTTCAGGAACCTCCGCCAGGTCATCCTCCTGGGCCAGGGCCTCAGCCAAGTACGAGTACCTTCTGGAAGCGGTGAATCAGAGTGTGACCGGCGAGGGTGACGGACTTCTTGTGTTTCCTCCCCTGGACAGTCTTCCCGGGTACATCCGGGAGTACGAGGAGCTGTTCCTCGAAGTGGAGACCCGGCGGATGGTCTACATCCTGCTTCGGCAGGAGCTGGAGAACCTCAGGATCGAGGAGGCCAAGGAAAGTCCCACCGTGGAGGTGCTCGTCCCCCCGACGCCGGCCCATGAAAGGGCCTACCCCAGGAGGACCACCATGGTTCTCATGGTCACGGTGCTGGCGTTCGTTCTGGCGCTGGCCTGGATTGTCACCCTGGAATGGATCCGGGCGGTGATGAGCGGTTCCACCGGCGCTTTCTGGAGGGAGACTTGGCGGACCGTCCGAAACCAGTTTCCCGGGAGACCCCGGAGGAGAAGCTGACCCTTCATAAAGCCACGCCCGCCCCGGTGGCGGTGGTGGAAGATGAAGAGGACATAGCCTCCCTGGTGGCCATGCACCTGGAAAGGGCCGGTTTCGCCCCCGCGGTGTTCCATGCCGGCGGGGAGTTCCTCTCATGGTTCCGGGTCAACACTCCGTCCCTGGTCATACTGGATGTGATGCTGCCCGACATTCAGGGCACCGACATCTGCAAAATGATCCGTTCATCCCGGGAGCGTCCGTCGACACCCGTAATCATGCTCACCGCCCTGGGACACGAGACTGACCGGGTGCTAGGGCTCGAACTGGGCGCGGACGACTACGTGGTGAAACCCTTCTCGCCAAGGGAACTCGTGGCCAGGGTCCGGGCGGTCCTGCGCCGGACGGCCGGCGCGGAAACTCCCCCGGAGAACCTGTCCTGGGGTCCCATCAGTCTTCACCCCGGATCCTTCCGGGCCGCCGTGAACGGTGCGCCGGTGGATCTGACCCCTACGGAGTTCAGAATCCTGGAAGCCCTGGTGGAGGGGGCTGGAAGGGTGCTGACCCGGGCCAGCCTGCTCGACCTGCTGTGGGAGGGGGAGAAGTTCGTTTTCGAACGCACCATAGACGTCCACGTCGCGCACATCCGGGAGAAGCTGGGGGATGCCGGCAGGCTTCTGGGAAGCGTCCGGGGCATCGGTTACAGGATGGTGAATTGAAACACCAGCCCTCGGTCTTCATGAGGATATTCCGGGGCTACCTGGCGGTGATCTTCGCCATGGCGGTCCTGCTTTCCCTGGTGATCCTCGGCGAGTTTCACAGCTCCGCCCGCAGGGCCTCCCTCAACGACCTGAGCAGGGTGGGAAGGGCGCTGGAGCCATCGGTCACGCCGCTGGTGGCCGATTCCGTGTTCTCGAGGCTGAACAGCCATGTCCGAAGCGCCGGAACCGCCATGGGAGCCAGAATCCTGGTGGTGGACAGGGCCGGAAGGGTCATAGCCGACAGCGATCCCGACCTGCCGGTACCTGACAACATCAGAACAAGACCCGATGTCATAGCCGCTTTCCGTGGCATGGAAAGCGCCATGGAGAATCCCGGCGCCCCGGGGGACCCCTACACCCTGAACGCGTCCATTCCCATCTTCTTCGTGGACAGTGTTATAGCAGTGATGAGGGTGAGCCTGGAGACCGACCGCTGGCACGACGCCATGACGGGCCTGACCCGGAAAATCCTCCTACTGCTTTTATTTCTCCTCCTGACAGCCCTGGCCGCAGGCTGGCTCATCGCCCGGGGGATCGCAGATCCCCTGAAGGAGCTGGCCGAGGTGGCGGAGAGGGTGAAGGCCGGAGACCTGGGCGCCCGGGCCTCGCCGGGCTCCACCAGAGAGCACATGCAGCTGGCCCGTACCCTGAACGAGACCCTTGCCAGAACTCAGCAGCTGGTGTTTGAGATCACCGCCAGCGACAGGAGGAACAGGGCTGTGCTCGGTTCAATACTTGAAGGGCTGGCTGTTACCGATGCCAGGGGCTCCATAGCGATGGTGAACGACTCATTCAGGAGCATGTTCGGGGTTCCGGAGGGATTTTCGGGGTTGCCTCCGGCGGTGGTCGAAGTACTTCACTCCGGGATGGAGAAAGGCAGGATCGAGGTGTCCGGTTCCGCCATAGCCTACGGCTCCGCTCCCATCGAGGGGGCCGGGGGGCGGGTTTTCTCCTTCAGGGACGTGACCCTGGAGGAGCAGGTGGAGAGCATGAAAAGGGACTTCACCATGAATGCCGCCCACGAACTGAGAACCCCCCTGACAGCTATCAAGGGTTATACCGAGACCCTGCTGGAGGATCCGGGCCAGGAGATGCTTCCAATTCTCCGGGTGATAGCCAGGAACACCGACAGGATGATCAGCCTGGTGAGCGACATTCAGACCCTTTCGGAGCTGGAGGACCGTCGTCCAGTCGAGACCCCGGAGCGGGTGCCCGTGAAGGAGCTGCTGGACTCGGTGCTCCCCCTGTTCAAAGCTCCTCTGGAGAGAAAGACGCTGGGGCTGGAGATCATCCAGGATGACCCCTTGCTGGCGGTTTCGGGGGACAGATACCGACTGGAACAGGTGCTGGTCAACCTGCTGGAGAACGCCCTGAGGTACACCGATGAGGGGCGGATACAGATCAGCGCCCGCAGGTACGGAGACCGGGTGGCCCTTGCGGTGGCGGACACCGGGCCGGGCATTCCTCCGGAGCATCTTCCCAGAATCTTCGAGAGGTTCTACGTTGTGGACCGCTCCAGGTCCCGCCGGGTGGGCGGAACCGGTCTCGGGCTGGCCATCGTGAAGCACATCGTGGAAGGTATGGGCGGCAATGTCAGGGTGGAGAGCACCCCGGGAGCCGGGACCATCTTCACCGTCTCTCTTCCCTGGTCACCTCCTATCCCGGCCTCTTAGCGGTTCGTTAACATAAGGCGAACGCCAGGTTAACATCCCCGTGGAATCTTACCCCCGGCACTGCGGGTGCCGTATAAAAACGAAAGGGGTTGTCAATGATGAAGTCTTTTCTGATTCCGGCGTCGGCGATTCTTCTTGCTTCATCGGCACTGGCCGCGGGAGAGTTCAGTACGGGAGCCGCCGAACTGCTCAAGTTCAAGGGGACCGGCTACTTCCGATGGAACATGTACGGCGGGGAAGAAGTAAATCCGGACAATAACATGTCTTCCTTCTTCACCATTGACTGGCTCCCAAAGCTAAACAGTTTTGTAGACGGGAAGATCAACCTGGAGTTCTCCAGCACCAACGGAAGCATCAAACTGGCGGACCTCTACCTGAACCTGAACCTCACCGAGAACTTCTCCCTTATGGGCGGGCAGATGAAGGTTCCCTTCGGCTACGCCTACACCAGATCCGGCGGCAGCATGTACTTCGCCGACAGGGCCTTCATCTCCTCGGCGGACGACTACAAGAACTACGCCATGCGGGACAACGGCCTGTGCCTGGTGGCCTCCTTCGAGCCGGTCACCGTGGACCTGGGCTTCTTCAACGGCACCGGCGCCAACGGAATGGCCGACAACGACTGGAACAACCAGTTCGCAGCCCGGATCAGCGCCGACGCCATGGAGTGGCTGACCCTCGGGGCCGCCTTCACCACCATCGGACAGCCGGAGGTGGAGGAGGTTGCCGAGAGCTGGAGCAGCAGCGGCATTGACGTATTCGGCGTGGTGAACTACCCGATGAGCGAGACCGCCGAGATGTTCTTCGAGGGCGAGTACGCCATGCTCGGGGCGGTTGGCCCCGAGATGGAGGGCGTCACGATGAACGACGCGAGCTGCATGAGCGTGGCCCTGGGCGCGGAGTTCGCCGTGGGCGAGGGCTTCCTGCAGGCCGTGCGTCCCGCGGTGCGCTACGACATGGTGAACCCCTCCGGTATCGAGGAAGAGGGTGTCGAGATGGAGGACAACTCCACGGCTCTCGACTTCTGCGTGGGGCTTGACCTGACCAGCGGCAAGAACACCCTGATGCTGGGCGCCCGGAGCTACGGGTTCGAGGACGAGGACGTGGACGGCTACACCGACATGTACCTCAACTGGAGGATGAACTTCTAGTTCGGGCCGTCCCGCCCGGACACCACGTTCTACGGGGCGCCGGGGCCCCGGAAGCATACCCCGGAACTCCTCCTTGAAGCCGGCCCGCGCCTCACCCCGCGCGGGCCGGTCCTGGATCGGGGGAACACGAGCTTCATGGGTTCCATTCTGAGACGGGAAAAGGGAAAAGGCTCGGATTCCGGCATGTTCGCGCCGGAAGGGCTGATGATTCCCTTCGCTCTTCTGGCGGCGTGGTTCTGGGTCACCCGGGGCGGCGCCTCGGTTCTTCCCCGGCCTGAAAGCGTTCTCGCGGTGTTAATGTCTCCCGGAAGCGACATAGCCTCCTGCGGCTCGCTTATCTGGAACGTCTTCGTGAGCCTGGCCAGGGTGACGGCGGGCCTGTTGACGGGGATTCTCATCGGCACTCCGGCGGGGTTCCTCATGGGAGCCCACAGGCCTTCAAGAAGAATGCTCTTCCTGGTGACCGAGATGGCCAGGCCCCTTTCCCCCCTGGCGCTTCTGCCCTTTTCCATACTTGTGTTCAGGGGAACCAACCTGACGAGCCTTCTGGGTCTGAGAGAACTGCGCTACTCCCGCCACCTGTTCAACGAAATCGGCCTGGGAATGGTTTTCATACTCTTCTGGGGCGCGGTTTTCCCCATCGTCATGGACACCATGCACGGAGTAAGGGGGGTCCGCCGGAGGCACATCGAGGCGGCCAGGGTCTCCGGGGCGGGGAGGTGGTTCACCTTCAGGCACGTCATCCTTCCGGCCAGCATGCCCGACATCGTTTCAGGTTACCGGATGGCCGTGGGAAGGTGCTGGATGGTGATAATAGCCGCCGAAATGCTTCCGGGGACCAATTCGGGAATCGGATACCTCCTGAGATACTCCTACCAGATATCCCGGTACGACGTCATGGGCGCGTGCGTGGCGGTGATCGCGGTGATCGGCGCCCTGTTCGCCAAGGGGCTGGCGGACATGGGAGAGGCCAGGCTTCTTCTCAGGGCTGAGGAGCGGTGATGGGGTCCGGCATCCGCATGGAAAAGGTGGAAAAGAGCTTCGGCGAAGGCGACAGGGAGGTGAAGGCTCTGGGCCCGCTCACACTCACTGTGGAACCCGGGGAGTTCCTCTGCCTGCTGGGACCCACCGGCTGCGGCAAGACAACCCTTCTGAGGATTCTGGCCGGCCTCGAATCCCCCACCGCGGGCGTCGTTTCCTTTTTCGGTTCGGGTTCTCCGGACAGAATCGGGTACGTCTTCCAGGAGGGAGCGCTTTTTCCGTGGCTGAGCGCCATGGACAACGTGGCCTTTCCGCTCAGGGCCCGGGGTGCCGGCCGGCGGGAGGCCAGGAACAGGGCAGCGGGAATGCTGGCGGACATGGGTCTGGCGGGCTTCGAAGGGAGCTACCCCCACCAGCTTTCGGGAGGAATGCGCCAGAGGGTCGCCCTTGCCAGGGCCCTGGCGCCGGACCCGGAGATTCTGCTGCTGGACGAACCCTTCTCCAGTCTGGACACCCGCACCAGCCATATCCTTCAGAACCGGATGCGGGAGATGGCCCGGGGGCTTTCGGCAACGGTGGTTTTCGTAACCCACGGCATCGAGGAAGCGGTTTTCCTGGGACAAAGGATCTGCGTCATGGGATCCCGCCCCGGAAGGGTAGTCCGGGACGAGTTCATCCCCCGGGATATGAACAGGAACCGGCTCTCGGAGGAATTCGCGGAACTTCTGCTGAGCTTCCGGCGAACCTTCGAGGAACAGGTGGCTGTGGTCTAGTGCTTTTTCTTCATGTGAAGGAACAGAAGCAGCGCAATAGTGTCCAGGGATACCAGCGTGGCAAGGGTCTGTCCGTCACCGTAGCTGTTGATTCCGAAACCGAACCTCAGGATCACGAAAGCCAGTGTTCCCATACTCTGTTTCCTCCGGTTTGACGGTTGTACAAAGTTTAGTACACTATAGGGCATTACACCGGGATTGTCACCTGCCGTTCCTGAATGGATAGGGAGTATTGAAAACCTTGTCGGAAGCCCAGATCCGGATGACCGGCGGCTCCGGAGCCGTTTTCACCGGGGTGGTCACCACGGGCCATATAAAGGAAATCGGGGAGGTCTTCGCCTCCCTGGACGTCCGGAGGCCGGTGCATCTGGAGTTTACGGACTGCTCGGGTTTCGACGGGGTTGTGGCCGCCAGGATCTGGAACGGCATTCGAGGTCTGGAGGCCAGGGGAGCTTCGGTGAAGGTCTCCGGGCTGAAGCCGGAGCTTGCGAAGCTGCTGGACGACTACAGCTCCCTTGACCTGAGGCAGCCCCGGGAGACCACTTCAGGCTGGGCATACCGGCACTTCTCCGACATTGGCGAGAAGGTGGCGGCCGGGCTGGACAGCGCCCGGGGCCTTATCCAGTTCGCCGCCGACTCGTCGTTCTCCATCGTTCAGGCTCTGCTCCACCCGGGAAGGATCCGCTGGACCCTGGTGGCGTACTACATGGAACAAGCCGGTGTGATGGCCATTCCCATCATCGTCACCCTTCAGATACTGCTGGGGTTCATCCTGGGTTACCAGGCCGGGATTCAGATGGGAACCCTGGGAGCCGCCAGGTACATGCCCAGACTTCTGGCCTACTCTGTGTTCTGGGAGATCGGCCCCATGCTCACCGCGGTGCTGGTGGCGGGCCGGTCGGGTTCGGCCTTCGCCGCGGAGATCGGAACCATGAAGGTGCGGCAGGAGGTGGACGCCCTGGAAGTGATGGGCTTCAACCTCTACGGCTACCTGGTGGCGCCCAAGGTCCTGGCCCTCTACGCCGTTATGCCCTTCCTGGTGCTGCTTTCCAACTTCAGCGGCCTGTTCGGAGCCCTTATGGCGGGGGAGATTTTCCTGGACATCCCCGCCAGGGTCTTCGTGGAGGAGATAAGGCTGGCCCTGATCCCCCTGGACGTCTACTGGGGGATGGTGAAGAGCCTGTTCTACTCGGGCATTATCGCCATTACAGGCTGCTTCATGGGAATCAGGGTTCACGGCGGGGCCGCGGCGGTGGGCCGGGCGACCACCAGCGCCGTGGTCAGCGGCATCTTCCAGGTGATTCTGGCGGACGCCCTGCTTTCCCTGGTGCTGGCGGAGATAAGGCCGCCGGTGATCTGAGATGCCGGGCGAGGTTCTCATGGCGGCCCGGGGGATTACCGGAGGCTACGAGGAAGACCCGGTGCTGGAGAACGTGAGCATGGAGGTCCGCTGCGGAGAGGTCCTGGTGATCGTGGGCAGGTCGGGCTGCGGAAAGAGCACCCTCATGAACCACCTTCTGGGTCTTCTGAAACCCTGGCGGGGCGTGGTGGAGTACCGCGGCAGCGACATCTGGGAATCGCCGGGGAAGCTGGACCGGGCCAGAAGGCGCTGGGGGGTGCTCTTCCAGTCCGGGGCGCTGCTGGGCAGCTACACCGCCCTGGAGAACGTGATGCTGCCGCTGCAGGAGTTCACGGCGCTGAACGGCATCGAGAGGAAGATAACTGCTCTTCACAAGCTGGACATGGTTGGCCTCGCGGATTTCGCGCATTATTATCCGCTGGAGTTGTCCGGAGGAATGCAGAAGAGGGCGGGCCTGGCCAGAGCCATGGCGCTGGACCCGGAGGTTCTGTTCTTCGACGAGCCCTCGGCCGGCCTGGATCCCGTCACCTCACATTCCCTCGACGACCTCATGCTGTCCATCAACAGGGCCCTGGGCACCACTCTGGTGGTGGTGACCCACGAACTGGACAGCATCTTCGCCATCGGAGACAGGGTCGTGATGCTGGACATCGAGGAAAAGGGGATAATTGCCGTGGGAACTCCTGGTGAGCTTGCCTCCCGGCACCACGACCCCAGGGTCGAGGCCTTCTTCGACAGAAAGGCGGCTCCGACAAAACCATGATGAAAGCCAACAAGCTGCGGCTGGGGATATTCTTCGTGGCCAGCATGTTCTTCCTGTTGGCGGTGATCATCTGGCTCACCGGCGGGTTGGGCGGCCGGAAAACCGCCGTCTACGCCTGCTACTTCGACTGGTCGGTCAACGGTTTGAACGTCGGCGGAGACGTTATGTACAACGGGGTTCTGGTGGGACGGATCAGGGAGATATCCCTTGCGCCGGACGGCAGGCTGGTTCAGGTGCTCATGGACATGGACCCCGGCTTCACGGTAGGCCCGGAGATCACAGCGACCCTGGTGGCCACTGGAATCACAGGCGGCCAGGACATCGACCTTTACAGGGCTCGACCGGACGAAGTACGGCACAACGCCGCCGGCCACCTTTCCTTCTCCCCCCCGGCGCCGGTCATCCCGGTCGCCCAGGGGATCATGCAGAAGCTGAGCCACATGGCGGACCGGCTTGTGGAAGTGGTGGACATCCTGGACATGGAAGTTCTTATGAACCTCCTCGGCAACATGAACCGCCTGCTGGAAGACGCCGAGGTGGATGTACTGGTGGAATCGCTGGTCTCCAACTCCCGGAACCTCGACACCCTCCTGGTTACCTACACCAGGCTCGGCAGGAACGCAGACCTTCTGATTACCGATATAAGACGGGAACTTCCGGAGCTTTCCTCGGACGCCGATTCCCTCATGGAAAGGCTGGGACGGCTGGCGGAGACCCTGGACGCCTTCGCCCTGAACACCGGCGCAGCCCTGGAACCGGTATCCCGGTTCGCTGGCCAGGCGGGGGAGATGATCCCCCTTATCCGGGAAGGTCTGGACGGAATGGTCACACCCCCCCGAAGAGAGGTATCGTGGTAGCAATGAAGCACACCGGAGCCCTTGTCCTCCTTGCCTGCCTGCTTGGAGCCTCCTGCATCACGGTGAACGTTCCCCTGAACGGCAACGATGGAGAGCCCGCCGAGCGGTGGTTTCTCGCCTGGCCCCAGCCCGAGCCATCGGGGCCCTTCCTGGGAGGCTCCGTCAGGGTGAAGGAATTCGGCGCCTCCTCGGACTACTCCCTCTCCGGAATGAACCTCAGGTACGAGAACGGAACCCTCGCCGAGGCGCCCGTAGACCGGTGGGCCTCCAGGCTTCCCCTGATGCTGTCGGAGATGCTCTCCCGGGACCTGGGGGCATCCGGGGTGTTTTCCTCGGTGTTCGTACACGCCACCGGGGTTCAGGACCAGCTGGTGGTGGAGGGCTTCGTGAGGGAGTTCGGAGCGGCGAGGAACCCCGAGGGAGTCTGGACCGCGGTGCTCGACATAGACGTATCCCTTCTGGGAGACCGGGGGACCACGGTGCTTCTTCACCGCAACTACCGTCTGGAGAGGATCATGGAAACCGAAGGAATCCCCGAGATGGTGCGCCAGCTGGACATTCTCGGGGAGATCTGGAGCGAAACCGCCCGGGGCGACATCATCTCCGCCCTTCTTCCCAGGAGGTAGACCGTGCGCCTTCTCCGCAGGAAGGCGGCCGCCGCTGAAACCGGGCACCCCCGGCCCGCCCCGCCCTTCGACGATCTGGGGAACTTCATAATCGTGGTGCTGGACAGCTGCCGGTACGACACCTTCATGGAGGCGGCCCCCCGGGTGGTCACCCGGCTGGGATCCCCCGAAGCCAGGTACAGCTACGCCTCCTGGACGGCTCCGTCCCACTACAACCTCCTCATGGGGCTCATGCCCCACACCAGCCCCGCCGGCGTATTCGCCAGCGAGTACTACAAGAAGGACTTCATCAGGTTCAACCAGCGGCTGGGAGCATCGGGAATCGAGTTCAAGAGCCTTGTTCCAGGGCTCTACCTTCCGGACTTCCTCCGGGATACGCTGGGATACAGAACCCACGCCATGGTGTCACTGCCGGTTCTCAACTCCTTCACCCCCCTGAACCGCGGGTTCGACACCTTCCAGCTCATGGAGAAGCACAACGACATGAGGGCCATGCTGGACCGGATGACTTTTCCGTCGGACCGGCCCAGTTTCTACCTGCTGAACACCGGCGAAACCCACTATCCCTACGCCACGCCGGACGAACCGGAGAACCGGTGGCCCAGAATGAGCGGTGTGCACGGTGTTTTCAAGCACCTGGACGACCACGCGGTTCCCGGCGCCCGCAGGGAGGAGGAGAGGTTCTTCGACGACTCCCAGATGGCCGCCCTCAGGTCCAGACAGGTGGACGCGGTGAAATGGCTGGACAGTGTGTTCCAGGATCTCTTCGACCTGGTGCCGAAGAACACATGGATCACCGTCACCTCCGATCACGGAGAGCTGTTCGGCGAGGGGGGGTACTTCGGCCACGGCCCCGTGTTCCACGAGAAGGTTTTCCAGGTGCCCTTTCTGGAAGGAGCGATCAGGTGACCACGAAGGCCGCCAGCAGACTGAAGTTCAAGGCCGAGACCCGGCGCGTTCTGGACATAGTCATCAACAGCCTCTACTCCCACAGGGAAATATTCCTGCGGGAGCTGATATCCAACGCCTCCGACGCGCTGGACAGGCTGAGGTTCGAGGCGCTCACCCGGGAGGAACTCCTGCCGGAGGACCACGCGCCGGAAATCCACGTCATACCCGACGAGAACTCGGGAACCCTGACTGTGACCGACAACGGGGTGGGCATGAGCAGGCCCGACCTGACGGACAACCTGGGCACCATCGCCTCATCGGGGACCCTGAGGTTCGCCGCGGAGGCCGCTTCCAGGGAAAACGCGCCGGAACTCATAGGCAAGTTCGGGGTCGGATTCTACAGCTCGTTCATGGTGGCAGACCGGGTGACGGTGACCACCCGGCGCGCCGGAGAGCAGGACGGCTGGCGATGGGAGAGCGACGGCGGAGAAACCTACACCATCGCTCCGGAGGAGGGCCTTCCCCAGGGCACTTCCGTCACCCTGCACCTGAAGGAGGACCACCGGGAGTATCTTGAAGCATGGCGCCTCCGCTCTCTGGTGACGGAGTACAGCGATTTCGTAAACCATCCCGTGCTTCTTCACACCGGGGAAGGCCGGAAGGACAGGGTCAACACGGGCACCCCGATATGGCTCAGGAACGAAGACGAGGTGGACGGCGAGGAGTACGACCGCTTCTACTCACACCTCACCCACGACCAGGAGAAACCCCTGGCCAGGATCGTGTTCCGGGGGGAGGGGCTCACCGATTTCAGGGCTCTTCTCTTCGTCCCCCGGGAGCGCTCCTTCGAGATGCTTCTTCCGGACAACCGCCCCGGGGTCAGCCTCTACGTGAGAAGGGTACTGATCCAGAAGCAGGCCGACGACCTTCTGCCGCCCTGGCTCCGGTTCGTCCGGGGGGTGGTGGAGGCGGAGGGGTTGAGCCTGAACATCTCCCGGGAGACCGTGCAGCACAACCAGGAACTCACAAGGATCAACAGGGCCCTCACCAAAAAGATCGTCGCCCGGCTCATGGAAATCATGGAGGAGGACCTCGAGGCTTACAGAGGGTTCTTCCTGAACATGGGAGACTTCATCCGGGAGGGGGTGTGCACCCATGACGGTATGGGCGCCGAGCTGGCGGAACTGCTTCTCGTGGCCACCACCGCCTCGGATGAGCCGGAGCCCCTTGTCAAAGTGGCCGAACGGTTTCCCGAGAATGCCTCGTTGCCCTACATAGCAGGGGTGGACATGCGGGAGCTGAGGCGGTCTCCGCTGCTGGAATCCAGGCCCGGCGAAGTGCTGCTCTTCGACGCTCCCCTGGATGTTCTGGTGGTGGAAACCCTGCGGGAGTTCAAGGGCCGTTCCCTGGTGAACCTGGCCGCCGAGGGCGCCGAGAAGGAACTCACCTCCGGCGACAGGGAGAAAAGGGCCGAGGCGGAGAAGAAATACTCCGACCTCATTGAGCGTTTCCGGGAGGTACTTGGAGACCGGGTTGCCGGTGTCCGATTCTCCGCCACCCTCACCGAAACCCCGTGTATACTTGTGGCCGGAGCCGGAGATCCGGGCGAAGCCTTCAGGATGATGATGAGGGCGACGAACCGGCATGTGGATGAACCAGGGAAGATTCTCGAGATCAACCCCGGCCACCCCATGACCGTCTCCCTGGACGCCCGGCTCAGGGCCGGCGAAGACATCACGCAGCATGTGGAGATGGTGCTGGAGCTGGCCAGGATCATCAGCGGCACGCGTCCGGACGACCCGGCTGCCTTCGGTCGTTTCGTAGGCTCCCTGATCTGATGAAGTACTTCGCGGTTTCCCTGGCGGCCTTTCTTCCGGGACTGGCATGGCTCGTCTACTTCTACAAGTGCGACCGTTACGATCCCGAACCGGTGAAACTGGTGGCCAGGACCTTCCTGGTGGGCATGCTGGTGGCAATGGCCCTGGGCACGGTCTACTCCGGGCTGGACTATCCGTGGGGGCCGTACATGTGGGCGGCCGTGATCTTCGCCCCCCTGGTGGAGGAACCGGCCAAGTTCCTGGCGGTCAGATGGACGGTCTACGGCAACAGGAATTTCAACGAGCCCCTGGACGGAATCGTCTACGGGGTGTCCGCAGCCCTGGGCTTTGCCGCGGTGGAGAACGTGGGGTACGTGGCGGGAGGCTGGTTCGGGGCCAGCCCGGTGTCCGGGCTTTTCACCCTGATCTCCCGGACGGTCATGAGCGTTCCGGGCCATGCTCTTTTCAGCTCTTGGTGGGGGGCGGCCCTGGGCTATTCCAAGGGAAGGAAGCCCGGCTCCCAGATACTCATGGTATCCCTGGGGCTTCTGGCTGCCATGGTGTTCCACGGGGCCTTCAACTGGCTGGCGGGCAGCGAGGCCCTGGGAGGGCTGGCTTTCCTGGTTTTTCTGGCGGTCCTCTGGCGGATAACCTGGGTGAGGCTTGTGAAACCGGCCCTGAAGTCGTCTCCCTTCAGACCCGCGATGTCGACGGATGAATCTTCCGTCTGACACCATGGCCCTGGCTCCGGCTCTCCTGGGCTGCATCCTGAGAATGGAGACTCCGGAGGGGGCCATGGAGGGAATCATCACCGAGACTGAGGCCTACACCCGGGACGATCCCGCCAGCCACTCGTTCCGGGGGCCCACCCGGAGAAACGCGTCCATGTTCCTGCCCCCGTTCTTCGCCTACGTCTACAGGTCCTACGGCATTCACCATTGCCTGAACGTCAGTTCCGGTCCCGAGGGGACCGGGGAGGCGGTTCTCATAAGGTCTCTTTCGCCCATGTCCGGCATCGCCCTGATGAGCCGGAACCGGCCCGGAGCCCCTGAGCCCAGGCTCACCGCCGGCCCGGGCAATCTCTGCGCGGCGCTGGGCATTGACCGGAGACTGGACGGCCACGACCTCTCCATACCTCCCCTGCGGCTGGTTGTTCCCCGGAACCACAGGCCGCCGGAAGCGGTGAGGACCCCAAGGGTGGGAATCAGCAGGGGATCCGAGCTGCCATGGAGGTTCGTCATCGCTTCCACCATTCCAAAAATCGCCCGCAAGGGCTCAATCCGCGGAGGAACTACTCATGGGCAGAACCGCTGAAGGGTTCGTTTTCTGGGTTCCCAGGATTCTCTGCATTCTGTACGGGGTTTTTCTGAGTCTCTTCTCCCTGGACGTGTTCTCGGTAAGCGCCGGTTTCCCGGAGCAGATGCTGGGTCTGCTGATCCACCTGATCCCCGTTTTCCTGGTGGCCGGAGTGCTGGCCCTGGCATGGCGCCGGGAATGGATCGGCACGGTGCTGTTCACCGCCATGGCGGTGTTCTATCCGGTCGCCGCCTGGGGCGATGTCTATTGGACCGCTTTCCTGGCCATCTCCGGGCCGCTGCTGGCGATAGCGGTCTTTTTCATGGCGGGGTGGCTCCGCAGAAGGCGGTTTTCTCCGAGCCCGGTCTGACCCGCCCCGGGATGGCCCGGGACGACCGGTCAGGGCTTCTGTCCTGGAGGAAACCGCAAAGCTGTACTTCCGGTTCACCGTGGAGACGGGGCACGAATACACCGTTTCGGTGGAGAGCGACCGGCTCGACCCGGTGAATACCGTCTACCTGCCGGACGGCGGCATCCTGTACGACGACGACGGCGGCGACGGAACCGACTCGCTGCTGTCCATCAACCCCGGTCCGGGTCAGAACTGCTCCTGTTTTCTGACGATGGAGAAGTGCAGCACCGGGAGCTGATTTTTACGGTCACCCTGTCAAGAAACCGAGCATTTCCCGGGATGACTGCGGCGGGGGCCCGGATCCCCGCCGCTTCCATTCCCGCCGGGTGCGAATGCTCCCGGCATGCCTTCTTCCTTCCCTGCCGATATGAACGGTTGTCATGATGGGACGATTCTTCTATTATCAAGGATATGATTCCAGATAACGGTATAAGAGGTCCTGCGCGGCCGGGAAAGAGAGGCGATCATGTGGGGGAGCCCCGAATGGCCGGAAGATGTTCCCGAGGATTTCCGCTGGAAGGCCATGGAGAATCTGGAGAAGCAGAAGATCAGGGATATCAGAACCGCCCGGTCGTACCACGACGGGCTGGGCCGCCTGAGGGCTCTTCACGCCGAAGGCCTTCAGAGGATTCTGGGCTCCGGCAATCTGAAAATTTTCGAGAGGTTCCGCAGGACGGGGCTCAGGAAGCTCAGGGAACGCCTTCAGAAGGGTATCGCCGACGATCAGGCGGCCAGGGAGTTCGAGGAACAGAGAGCCCGGCTGGTCAGGGAATCCCGGGACTTCCTGGCCGCCCGGGGTGCGGATTTTCCCGGGCTGGAGGCTCTGAGGGAGTCCCTGGCCGCCAGAGCCGAAGCCCTGTTCCACAGAACAGTGGGCTGCGGATTCACCGGAACCGCCGCTCCCCGGCGGGACGGGCGGGTCTTTCTTCCTCCGTTTTCCCTTGAGTCCCTGGAATACGACCACTACGAGTCCGATGGGACCGTGCCCGCCCCGGTCCTGGACACACCCTTCAGGGGAGGCACCGGAGAGACGGGATCCATGACCGTGGTCTCCGCCTTCGGTGCAGGCGGCTGGGGGCTGGTGAGCGCCACCTGCCGCACCGGCTTTCTGCTGGTCTTCAGGGCTCCGAGGCCCGGGCGGCCGGTGCTGAGCATGGAGCTGGAGGCCGCGGGAGTGAGGTGCGGCGGGACCTTCCGGGAGGAAGCCGGAGGCGCCGGAGCCTCGACGCTGCAGCTGGGCCGGCTGTACGGCCAGGTGTACGCAGGCGCCGGGGAAGCGATCAGAACGTACTGCCCGCACCACCTCATCAGCAGCTGCAACTCCGGCGGAGACCGGGACTGGAGGTTCCGAGCCCTCTCTCCTGGATCCGTTCTGAAGGCATGCTTCATGCTGGCCACCCCGGTTCCGGAAGGTTCATGGGCGGTCATTACCGCCGGGGTGGAGACCCATAACGGCTTCGTATCCGACGGGTGCGGTGTCGAGTGCACCCTGGAGGCCCGATTCTCCGCGAAGCGCATGGGAGTGACGGTCGTGGACTGAGGCGGGTGGATTCCAGGGCGGCCCCGTCGCGGTTATGTTATCAGTGAACACGCTTCAGACCGGTAATCTTGAAGCCCGGAAGAGGAGCTGAGCATGGGTTTGGGAACACTGATTCTGGCCGACCTTGCGGTATCGGTCTTCCTGGCTGTCGTTATCTGCGGCACGGCCGTTTCCGTGAAACCCCGATTTCTCGAGCGACTTGCCTTCATGGTCCGCCGCCCCGGAGAGAAGCTTGAGTTGCGGGTCACCAAGGCGTCGTACCACAGACCTGGCGAGAGGGGGCTGGTGGCCACCTGTTCGGGCCCCCCGGGGAACAGGATCGTCACCGGAAGGCTTTTTCTGTCGTCAGTGCTGGTGACGGCCGCGGTGCTCTTCGTTCTGGGATTGATTCCGGCCTTTCTCCTCCGGGCGTGAACCTGGCAACACCGTCGTGAGCGCAGGGAAAGGTTTGCGCTATCACTCTTGACGATCTATCTTTTAACACTATTTTGTGTTCCATGGAACCACCG
>CAZSKU010000025.1:0-35330 GCA_964607515.1 uncultured bacterium
CCGCATGAAAAAGCCGCCGGGGACTCTCCCGGCGGCATCCATCCCGTCTGGCGAGGCGGATGGGATTCGAACTGATCCCGGCGATCCTCCGTGAGGAAGCCAGGGAGGGATTTGCGGTCTGCGGGCGACCGGTTCAGAGGGCCGGTTTCACCGGTTCCACGTGAATGCTCACGAAGGTGCTCCGGCCGAACCTGTCCCTGATTCTCTCCTCGATTCTGGAGGCGATCTCGTGGGCTTCTGTCAGCGGGATCCGGCCGTCGGCCCTGACGTGCAGATCCACCGCCACGTCCCGGCCGATCCGCCTGGTGCGGAGGTTGTGGGGGTCGGCGGCTCCAGGAACGCTCCGGGCCAGTTGAAGTATCTCCCCTTCGAGTCCTTCGTCCAGGGAAGACTCGGTAAGTTCCCCGAGGCTGCCGGAAAGAACTTCCACGCCTGCTTTCCCGATGAAAATGCACACTGCCAGGGCGGCCACGGGGTCCAGAATGCTCCACTTCCCCCCCAGAAGAATGGCCCCTCCGATTCCCAGCAGGGCGCCCACCGAAGACATCGCGTCGGACCGGTGATGCCAGGCGTTGGCCACCAGGGCCCTGCTTCCGATCCGCCTTCCCGCCCGGACGGTGTAGCGGTACAGAAACTCCTTCGTCGCAATGGAGACTCCGGCGGCGACCAGGGCGATTCCCCCGGGAATCCCCGGGAGTCGCCCTTCCATGCAGTCCATGAGTTTCATTACGGCGCTCCGGGCTAGCCCCGCGGCCACCGCCAGCAGAGCGGCGCCAATGATCGCCGCCGCGAGGGTTTCCAGCTTCCCGTGGCCGTAGGAGTGGTTCCTGTCCACGGGTTTTGAGGAGAAGCGAAGGCCGGCCAGCACCACCAGGTCGGTGGCCAGGTCGGACACCGAATGCACCGCGTCGGCCACCATGGCGCCGCTTCGCCCGATGATGCCCGCGGCGAATTTGAACCCGGTGAGGATCAGGTTCATAAACAGACCGATCCAGGTCACCCGGGTCCCGGTCTCGTCTCTTATCTCGCTTGTCACGATTCCCCCGGAGGTATGGACTTCCGGACCGAAGCATATCCACGATCCGGGGGGTTGTCCACGGGGCGGCTATTCCGAGGGGTCCGCCACCCTTCCCATGAACAGCACGGTTCCGGACAGGTCGTCCATTATCAGGAACATGAAGGGCCTGTCCAGGACGAAGTACTCCGGGGGATTCTCGGGCATGGCCGTGGTGGCCATGATGACTCCGGTGGCGGCCGCCGCTTCGGTGCCCGTCTCGTCCACCTTCACGTAGGCCTTGTGCACCACCTCGCTGATGAAGAGATCGCGGCTGCCTGAAAATCCGCTGAAGTCCGCCGTGGCTCCGTCGAAGGCTTCCGGCATTCCCATGGAAGAAAGGGTTCCGGCGAGGTTGTAGAGGGTGCTGAACCGGAATGGGGGCATGGCCAGGATCACTTCCTTCTCCGCCAGCCCTTCGTCAACCCTTCGAAGGGTCTCCACGGAAAACTCCTGCTCGAACCTTTGAAGGTCTCCGTCAGGAAGTATCGCCACCATCCTGCACCGGCCGTCGGAGTAGGGCAGCGACAGGGCCCGGAAACCCTCCCCGGCGAAGAAGGGGTAATCGCCGGTCCTGTGCATGAAGGGTACCTCCACGGTCCCGCCGGCAAGGGTGGTGAAGTGCCCGGGTCTGGTGGCCTCGGGGTTGAACTGGTACATCCAGTCTCCCTTGAAGTAGACCGCGCTGGTGAGAACCGCCCGGGTGTCCGGGGTGATGGCGCCGGGGCCGAGGAGATCCGTGATGAGCCCCTCCGTCCGGTCCGCGGCCCACTGGTTTATCTCCGCCCTTCCGCCCTCGGGATCACCCTTGAAATCCAGATTCCCTGCCTCGGCCCGGTAGCTGTTCCTAACGGTCTCAACGTACTCGTCCAAAAGGGGGTATGTCCGCTCGACCCACAGGGCGTTGGCGATGTTCAGGGTTACGGGATGCTCCGGCCGCTCCGCGTTCTCCCGCAGGATCTGCCCCATCAGCCGGGCGAATCCCGCATGCACCTCTTCAGGCTCCCCGCGCAGGCCCAGGACCTGGGCCATCTCCGCTTCGGTTTCCCCCCTGGCTCCCGCCCAGGCCATCCCCAGGGCCGACGACACGCAGAATGGCGACAGCATCACGTTGTCGGCGCCGCTTTCCAGGCACACCATGCGATAGAGGTCCACGGCGAACCGGGTGTTACCCTCCCGAAGAGACTGGACGCCGGCCTCGGGCACCACCGCAGAGTGAGGTGCGGATGCCCCGCAGGACGCCAGGATGAACACCGCCGCGGCGGAAAAAAGACTCCAGACCATGTTCTCCCCTTCCCGGGCTACGGGCCCGACGTTTTCCGTTCCCCGGAAGTTAATACAACGGTGCCGGAGAAGCATTCCCCCGGACCTTCCCCGATGCTATACTCGAACCCTGAAACATCATCCGACGGGAGGATTGCGGTGTTCCAGGGATTGCTTCTGGCGGTTGCCGTGCTCTCGGCGGCGGGTATGGGAGCCGCCGGTTCCGTTTCCGCCGTCTTCAGCCTCGATCCGGGGGAGTACGGTATTCAGAGCTTCCCCGAGGGGGATCTGCCCTGGTGTCTCAGGGGGGTTTCGGGGTTCGAACCCGACCTGCCCAACCTGCCACTTGTGACCTTCTGCTTCGTGATCCCCCAGGGAGCTTCGGTTACCGGGGCCACGGTGTCCGTCGTCAGAGAGACCCGGCTGGGAGAAGGTCACCCCGTCCTCCCGGTAAGGGTTTCCCCCCTGTCGCAGGATCCTCCGCCCTACCTGCGGAACCCGTGGGTGTATTCATCGGAAAACTCATTCCCGGCGGAACGGCTGATTCGTTGCTCCACCGGATCGCGGACCGGCTTCAACCTGGCGGAGGTAACCTTCTCCCCCTTCTCGTGGAGCCCGCTCTCCGGAGGGCTTCGGGTGGCGGAGGAAGCCCTGGTGGAGGTCCGGTACGAAAACGATCCGTCCGTCGAAATCCTGTCGCTGACCGGGGAGCAGATCGCCGGCGCCCGCGAAGTGCTGGAATCGGTGGTGGACAACCCGGGGGACCTGGCGGCCTTCGCCCCGGCGATCCGGGCCGGCAACGACCAGTGGCCCGTCTGGGTGGCGGTTGGGCCGGAAGCCATGGAACCCGTTCTGCAGCCCCTGGTGGATTTCCGCAACGCCTCCGGACTGGCTTCGGAATACACCGCCCTGGAGTGGATCTGCCAGAACTACGAGGGCTGGGACACCCAGGAGCAGATCCGCAACTACCTCAAGGACTCCTTCGAGAACCGAGGGCTCCAGTACGCGCTGCTCATCGGCGACTGGGGGCCCACCCAGAGGATCTCCAGCCTGAGAGTGGGAAGCGACAGCCTGCTGCTGGGTGAAACAACAGACCTGTACTACTCGGATCTGACCAGGATGTGGGACGGCGACGGCGACCACCAGTACGGCGAGAACACCGACTGGATAGACTACTACTCGGACATCAGCGTGGGCAGGTTCAGCTCGGACAATCCCAACCACATCCAGACCATGGTGGAGAAGACCATCTCCTACGAGACCCAGTCCGACCCCGGGCAGTGGCGCAGCACGGCTCTTCTCTGCGGGGCTGGATTGTGGCCGGACGTGGAGCCGGACGGGTACTGGGGAAGCTTCGTGTGCGACTCAATCGCCGGGAGAATCCCCGGGAACTGGACCCAGAACAAGCTCTACGAGTACTGGGACGGCCATCCCACCAACCAGATAGAGATGGTGAACCAGGGCGCCTCCTACGTCAGCGACCAGGGGCACGGCGGCTCGGGGGGGGTCTACTGGCTCTACTCTCCGGGCAACATGTTCACCAACCAGAACTACACCGGCATGACAAACCTGAACAGGCTGGCCATCTTCCACTCCATGGCCTGCAGCCCGGGCCAGCTATCGGCGGTGGGCTGCAGCGCCGAAAGGCTCCTTCTTTGGCCCTCAGGCGGGGCGGTGGGAGTCATGTACAACTCGAACTACGGATGGGGCACGCCTCCGGCCATGGGTCCCTCGGAGCACCTGGAGCTGCACTTCGCCGAGATGCTCTTCGTGCAGCAGATTCCAAGGATAGGAGATATGCAGGCGGGAGCAAAGGACGCCTTCAAGGCCGCCGGCGGCATGACGCTTCAGAACTGGGTTCTGCAGGAGAACAATCTTCTGGGGGATCCCGCTGCGGTATTCATCACCTGCCAGACCGGCATCACCGAAGGAGCCGGCTCTCAAGCGGTCGGTCTCGGAACCCCGTCGCCCAACCCCTCGGCAGGCATCTTTCAGGTTCCCTGGAGCCTCGACGCGCCCGGCGGGTTCACACTGACCCTGTTCGACATCGCGGGAAGGCAGGTCTGGAATGATGACTGCGCCGCCTCCGGAACCTGTGGAACAGCTTCGGTGAACGCCCCTGGGCTGCCCAATGGCTGTTACCTGCTCCGGATTGTCTGCGGTGACCGTTCCGCGTCGGTCATGACGGTGGTGCTGGGAAACCGGTAACGAAAAGCGCCCGGCGGAATCCCGCCGGGCGCTTCGGAAGACGGGCTACTCCGCGGGAACCGGAGCCGCCTCCTCAAGGAGTTCCACCGGAGGTTCCGGTATCGGAACCGCCTCCTCCAGGAGTTCCTCGGGCGCCTCGGGAACCATAGCAGCCTCCTCCAATAGTTCCTCGGGAACCCGGGAAATCGGAGCCGCCTCCTCCAGAAGCCCAACCGGCACCACTCTGAGCAGGCTCCACTCCACCGAAGAGAAGCCTTCCAGGTCCCCTCCCTCGTCGATGATCCCGGAAACGTTGTGGTAGAGCACGTCTATCACCAGGCCGGCAGCCATGGACTCGGCCGCCTCCGGGGTCACCCCCGCCAGGGAGACTTCCAGTTCACGGCCGCAGCAGTCCTCCATGAAGGTGTCCGTACTGTGGGAGGTCAGTGCTTCATTTACTCCGGTAACTCTGAGCACCATCGGGAAAACGCCCGAAGTCTGGTCGTACTCGCCTGTGCTCACCACTTCCGCCCGGCAGTCGAATTCCACCACCACCGAACCCGGGGCGGCGCCGGCGAGGACGAGGATCAGCGCCGCTGGAACAGTCATGTTCCTCATGTCATCTCCCTTCCGGAGGTTGTCGGGAAAACCTCTACCCCTGGGAGGAATATACCCCGGAAGGGATCCGGTCATTCCCCGGCCGAATCTAGAAACTCCCCTTGATACCTCCCCAGGTCATGGCTTCCATACTGTACCCGGTGTCGGTGACGATTACATGGTCGAAGGCCACGTGTTTCAGGCCCCCGCTGAAGCTGTGACAACCCATGCCCACTGAACCGGGTTCCGCATAGCTGGCATCGCTGGCGGATACGTTGAAATCCACAGGTTCGTCGGACAGGTCGCCCTGCCACACCTTCCCCCTGAGCTGGCCGCCGAACACTTCAAACCTCATCCAGTAGGGGACCTCGAAATCCAGCGGATAATCGGCCTCGGCGAGAACCTCGTAGGCCCCTCCAAACTCTCTGTGAATCTGGATGTCATCCCAGTTGAACCGCAGCCAGAGAACGTAAGCGTCAAGTTCCTCAACGGGATGCTGCATCCTGACCACGACTCCCAGATGGCTGGTCCCCTCCCACGCCTTCACCCTGGTGACGACCGAGTAGTCGGGCACGGTCATCTGCCAGGGAGACGAGCCCTGGTCGTCGCCGCTCAGTGCGAAGACATAGCCGCTGGGCTTGGTAATCTCCATGTGATACCAGCCGTCCTGAACGTAGTAGGAGGCCGAGTCGGGCCAGTTCGTCAGCTCGGTCCAGCCGATCGCGTCGCCGTCTTCGAAGTCGTCCTCCAGAAGGGTCGCGGCCGGAGCCGCGCCTGCGAGGATCAGAACAATGCACATCAGAGCTTTCATCATTCCCCTCCGTTGCCCCGTCACGCCCGGGGTCTCCTTAGAACAAATGCTCCAGGTACAGCATGATTCGGTCCCTCACTTCATATCACCTCCTATCTGAGCACGAGAACGCTGGTTGATGCCGAATGGCCCTGAGTTTCAAGCCGGATCAGGTAGACCCCCGAAGGAAGACCCGAGGCTTCGAACAGCAGGGAGTGTTCCCCGGCGGGCAGGAACCCGGGCTCCATGGAGCGCACAGGTCTGCCTGCAATGTCGAAGACTCTAAGTTCAACCTCCCCCGGCGCACCCAGCGAGAAACTGATTTCTCCCGTCGTGGAAAGGGGATTGGGAGTTACACTCATGATGACGGCCGGAGTGGGAGGTCGAGGCTCATTATCCACCCCCAGGCTTCCCATTGCCAGCAACAGCATCTGGGCCATTCTGGATCCGGGTATCTGATGACCGGAGCTGTCGGCAAAAACGGCGTGGGGAAGTCCCAGATCCTCCAGCGTGTCCGCGAAGGCATAGTTCGACTCGGAAAGCCCGTCGAAGGTGTCGTTGACTCCCCAGGTCAATCCGATGAAAAGGTCTTCCGGAGGGTTGACTTTCACCATATGTGCCGGATTGTGAAGCTCGAACTCGGCGTACACCGAATCCACCAGCTGAGCGTAGGGATCCAGGGGGAAATCCACCGAATCCGGAGCGCCGAGGTTCGGTGAATAAGCTCCCGAATAGAGGAAGTAGGAGTTGGTGTAGGTCCCGTTTCCCCAATCGTAGGTGTAGGGCGGTTCCGATTCGGGGCACTCCAGGATGATTCGCGCGGTGGAATACGGCATCGCCACCACCATGTCGGGATAGGCCCCGGAGGTGACCACCCTGTCGAAAAGCCCGGGATGGCGAAGCGACAGGTCCAGCGCTCCTGACCCTCCCATGGACTGACCCATGATATGCCTTGAGCCATCTCCCAGGGTGCAGTAGTTGGTGTCGATGAAGGCGATGACATCCTGAATCACGTAGTCCTCGTAGTTGCCGTAAAACTCCGAGTTGGCCCACATGCTCCCGTTGTAAGGGGGGCACCAGCCTTCGGGGCTGGCGAAGATACACGGCTCGATATCCCCCGCGGCCGCCAGACTATCGTGAACCTCGCCCAGCATGGGAGTTCCTGAGAAATAATGACCGCCCCAGCCGTGAAGCCAGATGGTCACCTGGTACTGCGTGCTTCCCTGGGGATCGTACCCTTCGGGAAGGTAGACGGCGATGGGATTCTCGAAACCCAGGCTCGGCGGGACGAAGCTGGTGTCCACCCAGGTCCCGGCGCCCATGATCGTATCCGCCGCCAGGAGAAGGATCGGAAATCCCCCGCGCATGCTCCCCCCTTTCCTGCGCCGTCAGCAGGTGCCTGCACCTGCCTGGTTACCTGGATGAGGGGAGTTGCAGCACCTCCTGGCCGCGCGTACAATTGTCTTTCCGGTGTGAGATAAAACCTCGTGGAAATAATGTCAATGATATTGAAAAGTATACCTGTATCGTATGGTATATGCCCCGGTCGGTAAGACTCCTACAAGCGCATTCCGTGCCGGATTCCCAGTGGAATCGCTGTTATTGAAGAGCGGAGTTGCCCGGAATCCGCCCTGCGGAGGTTATGAACCGGATGAGTCCCGGCTGGCGGCGCCGTTGATCTCCTCCATCATCCGGACAGCCCGGTAGGCGTTGTTCTCCCCGGGTGCGGATTGCAGCAGCTCCAGGGCTCCATCCCCGGCGGCAGTGTCTCCGGTGAGCTTCCAAAGCCAGTATCCGGCGGTGCCCCGGACGGACCTCCAGGGCGAGTCCTTCGCGGCCTCCTGTATCGCCCCGGGGCTTCCGGTTCCCGTCAGAGCCCGGCAAGCCGCGGCGCAGACGTCCGCCAGGGACGCGTTAGGAGGCTGCCCGGCTTCGGCGCAGAGTTGTGATGCTTCCTCCAGCCTGTCCAGGGCTTCCTGGGATCTTCCGCCGTACATCAGGAAAAGCCCCCGGCACAGGGCGTACAGGCTCAGACTCTGCCGGCTGCCCCTGAGAGTCGCCATTTCGCAGGCCCTGTCCATGGCCTTCAGTGCATCATCCAGACGTCCCCTCAGGTCCAGCGTCCGGGCCCTGAGGAACACCGCGCTCTCGGCCAGGTGGGCGGAACCCGTCCTTTCCGCCAGCTCGGTCATGGTGGCCACGCAGTCCTCGGCGTTATCCACCCGGTCCAGGTCCAGGAATATCCTTGCCATGTTCCCGTATATGGCCGCCAGCCGCAGGGGATCCCCCGCTTCTGAGACCATCCTGGCGGCCTTCATGAAGATCTCCAGGGCTTCCGGGTACTCGCCCCTCATCATCACCGCCACCCCCAGGTTGGCTGCGGCGGTGTTGGCAAGCCTCCTGTTGCCGGTGATCTCCGCCAGCCTGCCCACCGCGGTATAGCACCGGGCGGCTTCAGGGTAGTCGCACAGCGACGAGGCAATCCCCCCCCGGGTGTTCAGGGCGTAGGCCAGGGCTTCAAGGTTTCCGCTCCGGGAGGCGTCCCTGGCCAGAGCGCGGCAACCCTGTTCGGCCTCCCGGATCCGGCCGGCCTTCCGCAGGCAGGATACTGTGAAGACATCGCAGCTTTCCGCCATCCAGTCGAACTCCGAAGCTATGGCCATGCCCCGGGCCCTGCCGGCGGCTTCCAGGGCCCGGTCCATGAAGCCGTGCCGGGCCAGGATACGGGCCTCGACCAGGGCCAGACGGCATTCCTGTATCGGGGTCAGCCCCCGCTGCGCCATCCGCTTCACCTCTCGGTGAAAGTCGTCCGGCGTGATGTTCCTCCGGTGGAGAGTCATGCAGAGCATCTCCAGGTCGGTCTCCTGTTCCGGGCTCAGAAGCCCGGCCCGTCGTTTCTCCTCCAGGTGTTCCGCCATAGCCGCGGCCCTGGAGTCGTCTCCCATGTGGATGAGTATCGCCAGCATCAGGAAGGACGAGGGAATCTCGACCTTGGAGGCCGCGTGCCCGGCGGCTTCCAGGGCCTGTTCAAGGTACCCGCCGAGAAGCAGCCTTCTGCTCCTGGAGAGGGACGACCGGGGAAACGCCTCCGGACAGTGGGACTCCGCCAGGGCCCAGAGCCTGGCCGCCCTGGTATGGGTCATGGAGCCGGAGTTCCGGGCCGCCTCCAGGTAGGCCATGCCGGCGGAGTCCCGGTCGCCGCCCCGGAGCAGCAGGTCGCCGGCGAGCCTCAGGTCCTCCGGCGAGTCCCCAGCCCTGCGGAGCACCAGGGCGCCGGCCCTGGCGTGCAGGGCCCGGGATTCCTCCGGAGCCATGGAGTCCAGTATCCCCTCCCTCGCCGCGGGAGACTTGAACCTGAGCCTGCCCCGGGGGGCCTGCTCCCATACTCCCGCTTCCAGCAGGGGCGCCGGATCGGCGTCACTCCGGGAAAGCTCCAATGCCTCACCGGTGTCGAACACGAAGCCCAGCACAGCGGCGGCCCGGGCCAGGGGAAGAAGGTCCCGGGGAACTTCAGGCGCCGGTTCTTCCTGGGTTCCGGCCTCCAGCACCCTTGCGGGGAAGGGGGGAGCACCGGAGACCGCGGCGGCCACCAGGGGCGGAAGCCTTCGGTGACACCCGGCCAGTATTTTCCGGATCAGCTCCAGGGTGAAGGAGTCCAGGTTCGCGATGTCCGGCGCCAGGAGAACCGCCGGGGTATGGGCGGCAAGGGTGTCCATGAGAGATTCGAGGGCTTCTCCCGGGTCTTCGGCGCCATCGCATGAAAGCCAGCGACGGATGGTCTCCCGGTGCCTCTGAAGCCCCGCTGCGGCCTCCATGCCCGCAGCCCCTCCACGGATGCCCAGGGAGACCGAGAACGCAGCCCATTCGTCGGTAAAACTGGAGTCGCCGGTTCCGAAGAGCTCCGTCAGGCCGGATCTCATGCCGGGGTTGACGGGTATGGCCAGAATGCCCGGTCTTCTTCTTCGGATCCCGTCGAACAACCGGGAGGCGCCCTTTGGATCGAGCCCCCGAAGGTACAGCGGAGTGCCGGGGTTCCGGTCTATGTGGTCCAGCGAGGCCCTGAGAATCCTGTCGTCATCCATGGAACCAGGGGGGGGTTTCCGTGGGATTGTGAATCCGGACCGTCTTCCTTCTGGACTGCCTGCCGGCGATGATGTCCACCCCCTTCCGGGGGACGCCGAACTGGGAGGAGAGCCATTCGACAAGGGCTTCGTTGGCCCTGCCCTCAACCGGCGGGGCGCTGACCGCGATCTTGACGGTCCCGTCGGCCATCATGCCGACGAAACCCGTTCCGGGTCCCCGGGGAACCACCTTGACCGACAGGGTGACGTCTCCGGTCAGTCGAGATCCTCCAGGTTCCTGGCCTCCTCGATGAGCATCACCGGAATGTCGTCCCGTACCGGGTAAGCCAGCCGGCAGGCCCGGCACCGAAGCTCCTCCGAGGGTTCGGTGACGTAATCCAGCGGCCCCTTGCACCGGGGGCACGCCAGTATCCTGAGGAGTCTCTCGTCCACCACCATGCGCCTCCTAGACTGTAAAGAGCCCGTTCCGGATAACCGGCACCTCCCGGCGGTCTCCGGTGACCCCGAACACGCTCACCTCCGGCGAACCTATCATGAAGTCGGTATGCACCAGGCTCCTGTTGCAGCCAGTCTCCTCCAGCGCCCGGTCGTCCATGGCCGTGCCGCCCCTGATGCAGTCGGTGTATCCGTTGCCCAGGGCAATGTGGCAGGAGGCGTTCTCGTCGAACAGGATGTTGTGGAATACCAGGCCGCTCTGGAACAGGGGCGAGTCGGTGCCCACCAGGGCCACCTCCCCGACCCTTCCGGCTCCGTCGTCAGTGCCCAGGTAGCGGCCGAGAATATCACCGTTCCTCCCCGCTCCGAAATCGGTCACCCGCCCCTCCCGGAAACGGAACCAGGCGTCCTCCACCTGGGCTCCCAGCACGGTTACGGGCCGGGTGCAACGAACCTCGCCCTCTGTCCGGCGAAGGTCCGGTGTGCTGAAGACCTCCTCGGTGGGTATGTTGGGGAAGAATCTGGTTCCGTCCGCCGCCCCGGCGCTTCCTCCGCAGAAGATCCGGTCGCCCTGCATGCCTATGAACAGGTCGGTGCCCGGTCCCCTGAACCTGAACCCGTCGAATCCCTCCTTGTTAAGGAACTCCGCCCTTCTCTTCAGCCGGGCGTCGTGCTCCCTCCATGCCATCACCGGATCCGGGGAGTCCAGCCTGAGAATGGGCGTCAGCACCTTCCATATCCGCTGTTCCCAATCGGCGGTGTCGCCCAGGACCTTGGCCGCCCAGCGGGGGGTGGGCATCAGGAAAACGTTCCAAGGTATACGATTGGAGGATATTGCCTTGAGAAATCCGGCGTAGGTTTCGGAGCGGGCCTTCTGCATCCTGCCAAGCCCCGCCGGATCGGCCCCCTCCATGACGTCGGGATTCTCTGGCCCCCGAAGAGCAAGACTACGCCAGCCCTCCTGCACCACCCGCTCCAGCATTCCGGCGGTGAAGCCCGGCATGTAGTCCAGGAACTCCGGAATCCGGGTCCGGTCCACCCTTATCCTCTCAAGCTCCGGGTCGTCCATGGAAAGGTGAACGTAACGGGCGCCCAGGTCGTAGGCCTTCCGGGCCAGCACCCCGGCGAACTCCCGGTGGAAGGGTTCCGTCCGAATCCACAGAACCTGACCTTCCCTGAGGTCCAGGGCGCCCCGGAGGACCACGTCGGCGCAGGTCCCGCGGAGGAGTCTCACATCATGCATCTTCTCTCCCTAGATGAGGCCGAGGAAGTCCACGGCCAGCGCTCTGTAGGGCATTCCCCCGGTCTCCAGAACGTCCTTGAACTGAAGGCTGATTCTCACCTGTCCAAAGCTCTGCCAGTAGACTTCGAAGTCGAGGAACCCACCGGACTCGTCGAATCGGTACTCCCTTTCGGAGTTGGTGGCCAGGTCCCAGTCGGCCGCAAGACCGAATCCCCCGGGAAGGGTTTTGTCCACGCCCATCCAGCACCCGGCGTGTTCCGGTTCCTCCGGCGAAAAGCTGGCGCCCAGGTGGAAGGCCGTTTCTCCAAGCGGGTCGGCGAAGTTCTTGCTGACCGCCAGGTAGAGCCCCCTCTCGGGCCTGGTGTACTCCCCTCCCCCCCGGGGGTGCTCCTCCTGATTGTCAAAACCCAGCGCCAGCGCCGGAAAGGTCCTCCGTTCGTCCAGGAAGCGGAACCGGGCCTTGAGGTAGAGCCTGTCGAACCAGTCCGGCGTGGACATGCCGGTGACGTTGTAGCCGCCGTAGCCGATTCCCGCCATGAGCCGGGGAAGAAGGCCGGCCTGAACCGAAAAGGTCATGTTGTCCGTGGGAAACGTGGCCAGGGAGATGTAGAGGGTTCTGGGGGCCACCACTCCGGCGGTGGGCTCGGAAACCGTTCGTAACAGCTCCGCTCCGCCCGCGGCGGACGTCAGCAGGAGCATGACCGCGCAAAACGCAATGGATCTCAACGCAACCCACCTCCGTTGTACAGGGAAACCGAAGCCCTGTCGCCCAGATGGCGCCTCAGCTCGTCCAGCAGTTCCCTTCCGGGGGACACTTTGATGCTGCGCGACTCGCTGACGTAACGCCGACCCGTGCCTTCGCACTCCATCTCCACGAAAACCGGCGCTGTGCCGGGATGTTTTCTGAGAAGGGTCACCAGGCCGGTGAACAGGTCCGATGGGACCCCTTCTCCGGTGACCCTGAGCCTGAGCCTCAGGCCGGAGTTCTTCCTGAGTTCCTCCAGGGGCACCGCCTTCTCCACGCAGAACCTGGGATCGCCCCGGCCGTTCTGGACCTTTCCGGTTATCAGAAGCGGCTTTCCGGTGCCGAGGACGCCCGCGCACCTCTCCAGATTCTCGGCCCAGACCGTGGCCTCGCAGGAGTCGGACACCCCGGAAAGTGTGAGGAAGGCTATCCGGCCCCGCTGGCTGTCCCGGAACCTGAGCTGCTCGACGATCGCCGCCACAGACACCGACTGGGCGCCCTTGTAACCGGTCACGGTGCCGGGGGTATGGGTGGCGTAGGACAAGGCCTCCTCCCGGTACTCGTCCAGGGGGTGGCCGGTGAGGTAGAAGCCCAGCAACTCCTTCTCCCCCCGGAGCATCTCATCCCTGGGCATCTCCTCCATCTCCGGCAGCGGAGGGGCCTCAGGCTCCATCACGGGCTCGCTGCCGAAAAGGGTCATCTGACCGGCCTCCCGGTGCTTTCTGAAGGCCGCGGCGTAGGTCAGCACCCGGTCCATGGACGCCAGCATAGCCGACCTCCTTCCGGGAAGGGAATCCAGGGCGCCAGCGATGATCAGGGACTCCAGAACCTTCCTGTTCAGGCCGTTCTCCACACGGCAGGCCAAATCCTGAATGCCGGTGAAGGGCCCCCCCTGGTCCCGGGCGGCCACGATCTCCAGGGCGGGGTTTTCCCCCACGTTCTTCACCGCCTTGAGGGCGTAGACTATCCTTCCCTCACGATCCACGTCGAAGGTCACCAGACTGTCGTTCACCGAAGGCGGGAGAACGGTCAGCCCCATCCTGGAGGACTCGGCGATGAGTGCGGCCAGCCTCTCGGTGCTTCCCATCTCGCTGGTCATGGTTGCCGCCATGAACTCCCCCGGAAAGTGGGCCTTCAGGTAGGCCGTCCAGTATGCGATTATCGCGTAGCACACCGAATGGGACTTGTTGAACCCGTACTCGCCGAAACGCCGGATGTGATCGAATATCTCCCGGGCTTTTCTCTCCGGAATGCCCCGGGAACGGGCCCCGGAGATGAAAGCCTCACCGAAGGACTCCATCTCCCGGGCGTTCTTCTTGCTTATGGCCCGGCGAAGGCTGTCCGCTTCGGCCATGGACATGCCGGCGAAGCGGTGGGCGATGTCCATGACCTGCTCCTGGTAGACTATCACCCCGTGGGTCTCCCCCAGGATCTCCTGCAGCTCGGGGATCATGTCCCTGACGGGCTTGCCCTCGAAGGCACGTTTCTTGTTCTCGCCGTAGTAGTCTATCATATGCATGGATCCCGGGCGGAAAATGGCAACCGCGGCGGTCACGTCGTCGAACCGGTCCACCCCTATCTTCCTCAGGGCGTCCCTCATGCCGGGGCTCTCCAGCTGGAAGACCCCGGTTGTCTCCACCCGGTTGAGAAGGTCAAGGGTGGCCGGATCGTCCAGGGGAACCTTTTCCACGCTGAAGGAGGGGTGCCGGCGGCGGACCATCTCCTCGGCGTGCCTCAGGACCGTGACGGTTCTGAGGCCAAGCACGTCCAGCTTCATCAGACCTATCTTCTCCGCCGATTTCATCTCGTACTGGGTGGTGAGCCCCTTTTCCCGGGAGAAACAGAGGGGAACGTAGTCCATGAGAGGGCCGGGGGTTATCACCACCCCGGCCGCGTGGACGCCGCTGTGCCGCGCTACTCCCGAGATCTCCTCGCAGTAGCGGATCAGCCTGGCTACCTCGGGGTCCTCCTCGATCTCCCGGGCCAGCTCGGGAACCTGCTTCACCAGGATGTCCAGAGGGGCGTCCTGGTCCGGCGCCGCCGCCAGAAGTTTCGACAGGCGGTCGCCGGTCTCGAAGGGCATTCCCATGACCCTGGAGACGTCCCGGATGGCCGCACGGTTCTTCATCCTGTTGAAGGAGATGATCTGGCAGACCCGGTCCTGGCCGTACTTCTCAACGATGTGGGCTATCACCTCGCCCCGGCGTTCGTAGCAGACGTCCATATCAATGTCGGGCATCTGTTTCCGGGCCGGGTTCAGAAACCTCTCGAAACTGAGGCCGTATTCGAGGGGGTTCACTTCGGTAATGCCGATGGCCCACGACACAAGGCTGCCCGCGGCACTGCCCCTTCCGGGGCCCAGGGGGATGCCCCGGGACCGGGCCCATCCCGCCAGCTCGGAGACTATCAGGAAGTACCCCGGAAAACCCATGTCGCAGATTACGTCCAACTCGTAACCCAGCCGCCGGCTCTCGGTTTCGTCGGGTTCCCGGCCCAGCCTCTCGGAAAGCCCCGACTCCGCCAGGTTTCTCAGGTGGGTACCCAGGTTTTCCTCCCCGGAGGGAAGGGGAAAGTCGGGAAGAAGAAAGCCGCCCTTCCCGAGGCTGAATGTGCACTGCTCAGCCACCGCCACGGTGTTGGTCACCGCCTCGGGAATCCAGGAGAACAGCCTGGCCATCTCTTCCGGGGTCTTCACGTAGAACTCGTCGGTGGCGAACTTCATACGGCCCGGGTCGCTGAGGGTCTTCTTGGTCTGAAGGCAAAGGAGAATGTCGTGGATCCCCGCATGATCCCGGGCCAGGTAGTGGGCATCGTTGGTGGCCACCGGAAGGGCGCCGGTCTCCCGGGCCAGTTCCGCCAGCCCGGGGAGCAGCCGCTTCTCCTCCGGCAGGCCGTGGTCCATCAGTTCGATGAAGAACCGGTCCCTGCCCACCAGATCCTGGTAGAAGCCGATCGCTTCCGCCGCCAGATCCTTCCTGCCCCGGGAGAGATGGTGCGATATCTCGCCCTGAAGGCAGGCCGATCCGATGACCAGCCCCCGGGAGTGCCGGGCGAGGATTTCCCTGTCAATCCTGGGGCGCCGGTAGAAACCCTCGGTCCACCCGAGGCTGGAGAGCCGGCACAGGTTCCTGTACCCTTCCTCGTCCGCCGCCAGGAGGGTCAGGTGCCTGGTGCCCTCCCCGGAGTCGTCGGTTCGGTCCAGCCTGCTGCCGGTGGCGATGTAGGCCTCCATCCCCACGATGGGTCGCACTCCGTGATCGGCCATGACATCGCTGAAATGAACTGCTCCATAGAGGCTTCCATGGTCGGTGACCGCTACGGTGTCCATTCCGTTCTCGAGAAGGTAGGGACCGAGCCGCTCGAACCGGATCGCCCCGTCCAGGAGGCTGTACTCCGAGTGAAGATGGAGATGAACGAAGGGCGGGGAACCACTCATTGGCCGTCCCGGGGCTCATCCCCCGCCTGATCGGCAGATCCGTAGCGCTTCTGAAACTCCCTGAACTCCTCGTCGTCGGCCCTTGCCAGAAGGTCGTCGCCATCCTTGACCTTCCTGACCGCCAGGTAGAGTATGGTCCAGAGGGAGGCGCAGCTGGACAGCCAGTAGGCGGCGGTTAGAAGGGCTATGGCGACACCGGAAAGCCCGGCGGCCCAGCCCGCCGCTCCTGTCCAGGGAGAAGGCCCTCCGGAAAGGGAACCAAGGGGAGCCAGGAACGAACCGTAGTGGGACACCAGTTGGGGGGCCGCCAGGTGCATTCCTCCCTGCACCGTCGACGAGAAGCCGTCGGATCCCATGCCCGCGCCGATCCCCAGGGCGGCTATCGTCAGGGCGCCCCTGGCGAACAGGACGAACAAAGCCAGGGCGGCGGCCCGGGCCAGAAGACCCGTGACGAAGTAGAAAAGAATCCGCCACGGCTGGGAGGTAATTGAGCTGAAAAGCTCGAAGAGGGTCTCGAAGGTGTCGCCCCGGGTGCAGGCGGTGATGGCGGGCACCAGGGGAAACGCAAGAGCCAGGGCAAGAAGGGAGAGGACGCCGAACAGAGAAAGCCCCCAGAGGGGTACCGTAAGCACCCCCACCAGCACGGGGCCCGCCCCGGGAATCCTTCCGACGAGGCCGGACACGAACAGCTTAAGAAAGAGGATCGCCAGCCCGGCGGTCACCGCCACGGGCACCATGACCATGGGCTTCCAGTTCCCGCGATGGAAGGCCGCCGCGTCCCGGCCGCTGTAGAAGCCGTCGCCCCGGATCTGCTCGAAAGTGATCCTGGCAACCTTCTGAAAGCCGGTAAGCATTATCCAGAGGCACAGCAGCGCGGCGATTCCCAGGAACAGCAGGGCCACCGGGCTCTCCATGAACACGCCCCCGGGGACGGGAAGCAGCCGGGACTCCTGCCAGCGCCCTCCCATGGAATCTCCGGAGGCGAAGTAACCCAGATAGACCATACAGGCCCAGACGAGCCAGGAGAGCGCCAGCGCCTTCCACATCACCCAGAGATTCCTTGCGCTGAGGCCGTACTTCACCGAGAGGGGCATGTCCCTCACGTCGAAACGCAGTTTATGAATCACGGCGGTCCTCCCTGCCTTCGGGTTCCAGTTCCCCATTCCGCTCTATCATACTCCCGTGCCGGGTTTCTCGAAAGTTCACCGCCAGTGGAACCACCCTTGCGGCGCCTCCCCGGCGGAGCGCCAGGGCCGCCTGACGCAGGGTCTCCCCGGTGGCCAGGACATCGTCCAAAAGCCAGATTCTGCCCCCGGGGACCGGTCTTGCCGGATGAAAGGCTCCCTCCAGGTTCAGCCTTCTCTGCCGGGCCGACAAGCCCACCTGGCTGGGACCGGGTTCCCTGGCCAGAATCTCGGTGAACCGGCATTCCGTAAGGGCCGCCAGCCGACGGGCCATGATTCCGACCTGGTTGTAGCCTCTTCTTCTGAGGGTCGCAGGGGATGATGGAACGCAGGTGACCGTGTCGCCTGGGGAAGGTATCCGGCTCCACTCCTCCAGGGCCATCTCCGCCAGCACCCCGCCCAGATGCCTCTCGCCGGAGTACTTGAGGCGGATCATCATCTCCCTCATGACGCCCCGGTGGAGAAAGGCCGCGGGCTGCGGTACGAAACCGGGCACGGGATGGACCCTGGCCAGACACCATGCGCACAGCCTCGATCCCTTCGCCGGCACCCTTCGGCCGCAGCCGGGGCAGAGGAAGAGAAAGAAAAGGCCTAGCAGCCTTTTCGCCGGCGCAGGCGAAGCCATATGCCCAGAATCAGAGAACCCGCGATCATCACCAGGCTCACCAACTGGTTGTCCGTGATCCCGGGCCTTCCCGCGAATACGCTGTAGCCCAGCAGTTCGTAGGGCTGATGGTCGAAGTGTCTGAACTCCTCCAGACCGAAGCGGGTCGCCCCGTAAAGGCCCAGGAACAGGGAGAAGATGAAGCCGGGAAAGTGCCTTCTTCTGCCGGCCAGCAGGAGAGCAAGGAGCATGTAGAGCCCTGCGGCGGAGGCGTAGAGCTGAGCCGGGTGCAGATGGGCGGTACCGTAGACGTCCCAGGGGAGCGACCCCGGGGGAAAGCTCACGCCCAGGGAGCATTCCGTGGGCGATCCGAAGCAGCACCCGTTGAGAAAACACCCGATCCGGGTGATGAAGATGCCCAGGGGAAACGCCGGTATTACCGCGTCCGCCAGTTCCCATGCCGGCCATCGCTTCCGGGCGATGAAGGCGAACCCCACAGCTGTGGCCAGCACCACTCCGCCCAGCATGCTGAGTCCGTACAGTCCGTTCCAGAAGGCGATGATCCGGATCGGGGATCCTGCGAACTCGTCCAGATGGGTTAACACGTACAGGGCCCTCGAGCCCGCAATGGCGGCCATCATCACCCAGACGCCCATGTTGGTCACGTCGTCCGGGGGGATGCCCCGGGCCGCGCACCGGCGGGAGGCGAGCCTGACCCCCAGCAGGAATGACAACGCCAGGGCGAGTCCGTAGGAATTAAGCGGTATGCTGCCAATTCTGAACAGCACCGGGTGCATGGTTCCTCCTCCCGCAAAGGGGGAATCTAAGGGGCGCCGGGGCGGCTTACCAGCTTCTCCAGTTCCTGGCGGCATTCATGGCCAGACCCACCATGAACATCTCCGTCACCACATGGCTTCCGCCGTAGGTCATCAGGGGCAGCGGCAGACCCGTGACGGGCATGATTCCCACGGCCATTCCAATGTTCACGAACACGTGGATCAGGAAGTATACCGCGACGCCCGCCACCAGGATGGAGTTGAAGGGATTCATGGATCTTCTGGCGGCCAGAAGGATCCGCCAGATGAGCAGCAGGTAAAGCCCCAGAAGCAGCATGGAACCAAGAAAGCCGAACTCCTCCGCATAGACGCTGAATATAAAATCGGTATGCCTTGCGGGAAGGTAGGCCAGCATCTTCTGGGTTCCCCGGAGGAAGCCCTGCCCGTAGAACCTTCCTGCGCCCACGGCCACCTGGGACTGGATCACGTTCCATCCCGCCCCCTGGGGGTCCATTGCGGGATTCAGGAAGGTGGTGAGCCTGGCTTTCTGATAGGGCATCAGCAGGTTCCAGGCCACCGGGGTCAGGGCCGCCACGGTGGTGTTCAAAACAGTGACGAACAACCATTTCCAGGCGGGAGCCCGATCCCGGTAAAGCACCGCGCACATCACCACGGTGAACAGCAGCCACCACCCCAGACCTATGGATGACATGGCCGCCAGCAACGGGCTCACGAAGAGGAAGATCCACCGGAAGCCGAATCCCGCCCAGTAGAGCATGCCCAGGACTATCATGCCCATGGCCGCCCCGGTCCCCAGGTCCGGCTGGACCACAGTGAGCATCACCAGGAGAAACACCCCCGCCAGGAACAGAGGGGTGCTCCACCTCACCGCGCCGGTCTTCATGCCGGGCATCCACCTGGCGGACACCAGGATGATCACAAGTTTGGAGAACTCCGATGCCTGAAGGTTCATGGGGCCTATCACGAGCCATCTTCCAGCGGGCCCCCGGCCGAACAGGATTGTCAGCACCAGAAGAGCCACCACGGGGGGATAGAAGAAGGGCGACAGTTCCTCCAGCGCCCTGAGGGGAAAGTTGTAGGCCAGAACCATCACCAGGATTCCCACGGCCACCACCGCCAGCTGACGGTAGAACAGGTCCTCCCCCGAGGTTGCCGAGTAGACCGACATGAGCCCCAGGCAGAGGAGCGCTGCCAGGGCTCCGGCCATGAGAAAATCGGGTCTGTCACCAGACGGCATCGGGGTACAGCCTTTCCACGGCCCTCTCCATGATGGCCCGGGCCAGAGGACCAGCCACGGCCCCACCGGAACCCCCGTGCTCAATAAAAACTGCGTATGCCAGGGGAGCCGGCCTGGGCAGGTAGCCGCATACCCAGGCGTGGTCCGAGCCCGCATGGGCTTCCGCGGTGCCGCTCTTGGCGCGCAAGGGGAGAGGGCTGTCATGCATTGGCCCGTAGAGGGTTCCGTCCCTCTGAGTGACCGCCGCCCTGAGCCCCTGATCCAGAATTTCCAGGTTTTCCGGCGAGACCAGCGGGGTGAGTTTCACTCCGCAGGGCTCCTCGCCGATGATCAGGGACAGGGGCGGCATATCCCCCATGGAGGCCACGATACCCGAAACCACAGCCATCTGCAGGGGAGTCACGAGGAGCTCCCCCTGGCCGATGGAAAGATTGAGCAGGTTGCCCTGGCCCCATCCCCCGGGTCCGTACATGCTGTTCATGAGGCTCCTGTCGGGCACGACCCCGGAGGCTTCGCCGGGGAGTATCCCGGTCACCCGGGCTCCCAGTCCCATGGATATGGCCATCTCCGCCAGGTCGTCCATGTCTCCATTCTGGGAGATTCTGTAGAAGTAGCTGTCGCAGGAGGCCATGAGAGCCTCCCTGATGTTCATCCTGCCGTGTATCCCCCAGCAGCGGAAGACGTTGCCTCCGTATGACACCGATCCGTAGCAGGGGTCGGGCATGTACTCGGCATTGGCGAGGCCGTACTGGAGAATCCAGGCGGCCGTGACTATCTTGAAGGTTGAAGCGGGGGGAAAGGTGGTGCCCCAGGCCCGGTTGAGCAGCGGCTTCTGGGGATTTTCCAGAATGGCGTTCCAGTCGTCGGAGGATATGCCTCCGATGAAGAGGTTAGGATCGAAACCCGGTTCCGAGGAAAGGCAGAGCAGTTCCCCGGTGGACCAGTCCAGAACAACCGCCGCTCCGGGGCTTCCTGTGCCGGCGAGAACGCTGTCGGCGTACAACTGCAGTTCCGCGTCCACCGTAAGGGCCACATCCCTTCCGGGGACCGGGACGCTCTCGGGCGACTCTCCGAAGGTGTCCACCACCCTTCCGAAGGCGTCCACCACCTCCCTTATGTAACCCGGTGTTCCGCTGAGCCGGTCGTTCAGTATCCTCTCAAGTCCCGTTACCCCGGTCAGCTCGCCCTGATACCTGGCTGAGCTGTCCGCCAGACTTACGTAGCCGATGAGATGACAGAAGGTATTCCCCATCCGGTACCTTCTCCTGGGGGAAACCGATACCAGGACGCCCGGAAGACGGTACATGTTGTCGGCCACGGGGGCCACCGATTCCAGCCCCATGTCGTCTTTCACTACGATGGCCCGGTATGGGAACCTTTCGGCGGCGTCGAGTCTGTCACGCATCTCCGTCTCCGACAGGCAAAGAAGCTCCGCCAGAAGCTCCCGGTTTCCCTGGTCGAACTCCGAATGAATGAGCGAAACCGTGAAGGCCGGCTCGTTGTCGGCGATGACCAGCCCGGACCTGTCCGTCACCACCCCCCTGGGGGCGGGAATCGCGACGTTCCTGATCCTGTTTCTGGCTGCCAGCTCGCTGTAGTACTCCCCCCTGACAAGCTGCAGGTAAACCAGTTTGCCGACGAGTACGGAAAGCAGAATGAGAAGCAGGGCGACCATGCTTCCCATGGGCCATGATCTTTCGTCCCGGCTTCGGGCCTTCACGCCGACCTGCTCCTGAACCTGAGAAGGGAGATCTGAAGCACCGCCAGCAATGCCAGGGGCGTCACGGCCCTGGGAAGAACCATAAAGGTCTCTGAACCGAAAAAGGCTCCCGGAGGCCGGGAGGCCAGCAGGATGAAGAGCAGGTCGCTGAATATCGAAGCCAGAGCGGCGTGGAAGTAGAAGGAGACCTCCCCTGCCGCGGTGGTTGCGCTGAGTAGCTTGCGTGCCGCAAGGATTCCGAGGATCATGGCCAGCGACGAGGTTCCCGGAGGCTGGTGATCCAGCAGGTCCAGCGAGAGCCCCGAAAAAAACGCTCCCTGAACGCCCCAGCGGGAGTCCCGGTTAAGAGCAAGGTACATGAGCAGAGGGACCAGAATGTTGGGCGCCACCAGAATCCTGCCCAGGGTGACCTCCATAAGGAACTGGGCCGTCACCGTAAGCACCACCGCGGTCAGGTCCCTGGCCGAGGGTCTCATTCCGTGCCGTTCCGGGGAAGCAGGATGAGCACCTCTCCCAGCCTTCTGAAGTCCACCGCCGGTTCTATTCCAAGGGTCATGTCCAGCCCCCGGGAGCCCTCCTCAACGGTTGCGACGGTGCCAATCACTAATCCGTCCGGGTAGACACCACCGAACCGGCTTGTCAGGACCTGTTCCCCGACCCTGGGCATAACCGCCAGATCCACGTGGCTCATTCTGAGCCTGCCGTCAGGGTCGGAGGACACCAGCCCCATGGCTCCGGATTCCGAGCAGACTGCGCTCACCAGAACTCCCGGGATGACCACGGGCAGAACGGTGCAGGTGTGTTCCTCCACCCGGTCCACCACTCCCACCAGCCCCGAGGCGGCGATGCACACAGAACCGGCCACAACCTGGTCCGTTAGACCCCGGTCCAGAACAAATCCTCCTCCCACGAGACCTTCGGTCCGGTAGAGAACCCTGGCAACCACGGCCCGGGTCTCGGGCAGCCTCACGTAGCCCAGTAGTTCCCGGTAGAGGGCCGTCTTCATGGCGGCCTCCCTGAGCCGGGCGTTCTCCAGCATCAGCTCCAGAACCAGCGTGCGGGTGTAGTAATCCTCCCGGTCGCCGTGTTCCCGGAAGAAAAGGCCTGAGAACATGAAACCGAGCCTGCTGCCTACGCCGGAAACCAGCGCCGGCCCAAGCACCAGTAGAATCAGTGACAGGATGATGTAAAGAACGATTCGGTTGTGGGAACGGTCCATGTCAGTCCAGCAGGAGTTTCCTGTACCTGAACAGGTCTCCCAGAATCAGCCCGGCTCCCAGGACCGTGCAGGCCAGAGGGTTGTCGGCAATCCGGATGGGCAGTCCGGTCTCTCCCTCCAGAAGGTTGTCTATTCCCCTGAGGAGAGCCCCGCCCCCGGTCAGCACTATGCCCCGGTCAACTATATCCCTGGCCAGTTCCGCCGGGGTCTTCTCCAGGGCTTGGTGCACGGCCTCCACGATCTGCCCCACCGGAACCCTGAGGGCTTCCAGTATGTCCTGCGACCTTACCCTGTACGTCCTGGGAACCCCGTTGATGAGGTCGAGACCGCTGACCTCCATGTCTTCCGACCTGCCTTCCGTGACTGCCCCCAGGGTGATCTTCACGGTTTCCGCCGTGCGTTCGCCCACCAGCAGGCTGAAGTGCTTCTTCAGGTATCCCTGGATGGCCTCGTTCATCTCGTCGCCGCCGACCCGGATGGAGTTCTCCGCGGCGATGGAATTCAGGCTTATCACGGCGATCTCGGTGGTCCCTCCGCCAATGTCCACCACCATGTTCCCCGGCGCTCCCTCCACCGGAAGACCCACCCCCAGGGCGGAGGCCAGAGGTTCGGGCACCATGAGAACCTCCCTGGCTCCGGCTCTTTCCAGGGAGTTTCTCACCGCGGTCTTCTCCACCTCGGTGATCCCGCTGGGCACGCAGACCAGAACCCTCGGCCGCATGGAGAACCGCCGGGTCTGGCTCCTGTTGAAGAACTCCTTGAGCATTGCCAGGGTTGCCGTGGCGTTGGTGATGACGCCGTCCTTCAAGGGCCTGATGACGGTCAGGTCTCTGTTGGTTCGTCCCAGCATGACCTTGGCGTCCCCGCCCACCGCCACCACCGCTCCGCTGTCGTTCTCCACGGCTATCACGCTGGGCTCCTCCAGAACGATGCCCCTGTTCTCCACGTAAACCAGCGTGTTGGCCGTTCCGAGATCTATCGCCATGGCAGACGACAGGATGCCGCCGCCCTCGCTGCCTGTAAACCGGCGGAACAATCCCTTCACGTCCATGAGTTACCGAATCCCCTTTCGGAACGAACCGATGCTTTCCGGTCAAGGACATCAACATATAACAAATGTGGGAATGCAAGGGTACCCTTGCGGGGTACAAACCTTTCCGACCCTGTTAACAGGCTTTCGAGTTAACGGATCAGGGGCTCGGGGGTGAGCCGCCAGGGGGGAAGGGGTTCCAGGGTGTCTACCTGAACAGGGACCCTCAGGACCCAGAGGGCGTCCCAGGGAGGGGTATCCTCATTGATGGCAGTGATTGTAAACTCTGTTGTTCCATAAGGTGTTACGATGAGCCAGGCGGAAGGCCACGCCTGGTATTCGTCGTGCCATGAAGCCTGTGTTATCATGGCTTCGGACCGGCCCACCGCCAGCCTGGAAGGGAACAGACCGCCTTTGAACTCGAGGCTGGCCGTATCCCCGGAGGCGGCGAAGCGCCATCCTCCTTCAGTAATGGTCTCGGCCAGCACCCGGTGCTCGGGAGGAACCGGAAAACCGGTTCTGAGAAGCGCCAGGAGGGAGACCGCCGACAGGGAGCCGCTTCCCGTGCGAAGCCCTCCTGCATGAAAGAATGCGGCCTCCTCGCCGGGGTAGTAACACAGAAAGCCGGTGGAGTCGCAGAAGAAACTGGCCACGGGTCGTCCATCCGGGCCGTACACGTCGCCCCTGAGCCTGGGTGGGAACCGGCTGCCCCATACAACCATTGGGCCTTCCGCCACCAGGCTTTCGCCCACGGCCTTGGCCCGTCCCCGGATCTGGAAATGGTTCAGATTCTCCCAGCAGAACGCCGCCCGAGCCATGTAAAGGGTTGCCGGGGGAATCGAGGTTTCACTGCGGGGGGCGCAACCGGAGAACGCCAGAAGGAACGCCGCCGGGGCAAACAGGCGAAAACGGCCCATCAGGCCCCGTACTGCTTCTCCAGCGCCGAGATCCGCCGGTCCAGGTCCAGTTCTGTGGCCAGCTTCTGCCTTCTCTTCTGAAGAACCTCGGCCTTCTCCGGCGGGACCTTCTTGATCAGGCTGTCGAGCATAACCAGTGCTCTGGCTCTGTCCCCCGCCTTGGCGGTATCGTCTATGGTCTTGACCAGGTCGCTGAGTTTTGCCATGCCGCAACTCCTTCCCTCTCCATGGATCTGCAGGCTTCCAGGAAGGCTTCCACCTGCCCGGAATCCACCCTGAACCCCCCCTCCGCCGGGGGGAATGAATCCCTGTCATCAACTCCGTGGAAATCGCTTCCCCCCGTCACCATAAGGCCCAGGTCCCGGGCGGTTTCCAGAAGAAAGCCGATGAATCTGCCGTCGTGGCTCGGGTAGAATACCTCGATGCCCATGAGCCCTTCGTCCCTCAGGGAAGCCGCAAGTGCCCTGATCTGGCTTTCCCCCCGGTTTTCGAGGAGCCCTGGATGCGCCAGAACCGGAATGCCCCGATTCTCCCGGATGAGACCCATCGCCCGGTAGTCCCCGAGCCTCTCCCTGGGAACATAGGCCGGAGCGCCCCGGCCCAGGTAGTCCCTGAAGGCCTGTTCGGTGCTTTTTACAACACCCTTCAGCACCATCAGAGTGGCGATGTGCAGTCTTCCGGTGACACCGCCGCCGGACTGCTCCTCCACCTCCCGCATGGTCAGCGGAACGCCCATTTCCACAAGCCTGTCAACTATTCTTACGTTTCTTTCGTCCCTGGCCCTGCGAACCCCGGTAAGGGCTTGCTCGACGGAACCCCCACTCCAGGTTTCCGCAGGCTGGGTGGGGAAGTAGGCCAGCATGTGAGCGGACCCTCCGCAGTGGAGTTCCACGCTCAGTTCGATTCCCGGAATCAGCGTAAGCCCCGTGGCCGCCGCGGCGGCGCCGGCTTCGGGGATGCCGCAGAAGGTGTCGTGGTCTGTGATGGACAAAGCCAGAAAGCCGCTGGAAGAAGCCTGTTCCACAAGCCATGACGGGCTTCTGGAACCGTCGCTGCCGGTGCTGTGAAGGTGAAGGTCTACAGTGGCCATATCGCCTTTCCGGGGAAATCGGAATATGTTCTCAACGCGCCGGCCGGGCAATGGAACCGGTGTTTCCCGGGCGAAAGCCGGATGAAGGGTATTTATTATGCGCAAGGTGATGTACGTCAGGGATCCGGTGCACGGGTCCATCAAACTCTCTCCCCTGCAGGAGGACCTGCTGAAAACCGTGGAGGTCCAGAGACTGAGTTTCATACACCAGCTGGGCACCACTTTTCAGTGTTACCCCGGCGCCCACGGCATGAGGCTGGCCCACGCGATTGGGGTGTCGCACCTGGCGGGAGTGATCGCGGAACACCTGGCGGAGCAGGATACTCCGGAAGCTCATGAGGAGGACGGCCGGGTCACCGATCTGGTCCAGGCCGCCGGAATGCTGCACGATATAGGGCACACCCCCTGGTCCCACACCCTGGAACCTCTTTACGTCGAACTCCACGGAACGGATCACATGGGGCTGGTGGCGGAAATGGTGACCGGCAGAACGACGATGTCCATACCTGGTTCCGGAAGAATCCCCGAGATCCTTAGGGACTGGCGGGTGGACCCGTCCGGGGTGGCGGAACTGGTGAGAAGCAGATTCCACGGAGCACCCTACATCCAGCAGATAATCTTCGGCGAGGTGGACGCCGACATGCTGGACTACCTCCAGAGGGACTTCCATTTCACCGGAGTCGCCTTCGGCCATATCGAGGTGGACCGGATCATAAGCACCATGGCCGCGAGGCAGGGGAGCCTGGTCTTTCAGCTTAAGGGGCTGGACGCCGTGAGGGACTTCCTGCTGGCCAGATTCCACATGTACTCCAGCGTCTACCTGCACAGGAAGACCAGGATCGTGGACCAGATGCTCCTGGCGGCTGCCAGGCGCAGCGTTCTCGAACTCGGGGAGATGGCGGACTTCCACTTCATGACCGACGACCAGCTTCTCAGCTGGATGGCGGAGCAGTCCGGCGATCCGTGGGTGAGGGAAATGGCATGGCGGGTCAAATTCCGGCAGGGTCTCTTCACCCAGGTCTTCAGTGTCGGCGCTCTGACAATATCCTCAAGGAACGCCGGTTTCCTGGCGGAACTCCTCTCCCACGGAGGTTCGCCCCGGGAAAGCGCCGAGGCCATGGCGGGAAGGATATCCGACGAGTCCGGAGTGGACCGGCGATACATCATCGTTGACCTTCCTGTGGAGGCGGTGAAGATGAGCGAGGAGCGTTTCGGGCGTCTGGACATCCGTTTCGTGGACTCGACGGACCGTGTCTTCACCCTGGACGAAGTCGATCCGGCGTTCTCGCGCTATCTCGAAGAAATGAAGCCCAACAGGAGCATGATCACCGTAAGCTGCGCCCCCGAGCACCGGGAGAAGGTGGCGTCAGCCTGCGGGAAGCTCTTCAGGGAAGCTGTGATCCCTCTGTTCTCGGAGGAGGATCAGGAAAGCTCTCCGTCGAGATAGGTGGGCGGGGTGGCTTTGCCGCAACTGCCGCAGGTGAATCTGAGGTGTTCCCACATCCCGATGGTGTTGTACCAGTTGATTCTGGCGACGTCCGGACGCTCCATTGCAGCGCCGCAGGCTGGGCATGTCCATTTGTTATCCCTGGCCCTTCGGATACTCTTGAGCGCTTCCTCCAGGAGCGGGATGTACTGGTGGTTTCCAGATTTCTCGGCCACCCGGATGGGGGTGAGACCCTTTCCGTTTCTGTGATAGGCCTTCGCCCCGTGCTTCAGTAGTGTTCTGATTATGGTTTTCCGGTTCTTTCCGGCCACGGCAATGTGAATCGGGGCGTCACCGTCGGAGTTCTCCGCGCCGGCGTCGGCGCCTGCATCCAGGAGAATCCTGCAGATATCATCCCGCCCCTCGGAAACCGCTATGTGCAGGGCCGATTCGCCGGAGATGGACGTGGCGGCGGGAGATGACCCGGCTTCCAGGAAGATCCTTACAACTTCATGATTGCCGGTGCGCACCGCCAGATGCATCGGCGATTCACCGCCCTCGGTGATCGGTTTGTTGATGTCGCCGCCCCGGCTCACGAGGTTCCTGAGGACCGAGAGAAGAAGGTTTGAATCCACGGTCTCGCTGCAGGCCCTTTCGACCACTGCCTGAAGGAGGCTCCTTCCCTCCCTGGCCGCCTTGCCGGACATCTCGTACCTTCCGGCGGACAGGCTTTCCAGCTTCTCCCAGTCGGGAGAGGGTTTCGCCAGTTCTCCGAGCATCTTGCGAAGGTTGTTAGCGAAAAGAGCCAAATCCCCTCCAAAAAAATCGGCGGCGTCAAAAGGGAACGGGCGGATTATGCGAAAATTACTCCCCTGAGTCACCCCTGTCCTGCCTGACCCTTGCCGCCAGCGTTCTGACGGCGCGCACCAGTTCGCCGGGAGGGCTGGGTTTGGGCATGAACACCACTCTTCTGTTTTCCAGCAGTTCCCTTATTCCGTCGGGTTTCTCGTAGCCGCTGGACAGGATGACCGCCATGTCTTCGTAGGCCTGCAGGCAGTGGGTGGCAATACTCAACGAGGGTTTTCCGGGCATGTTCAGATCAAGGATGATCACATCGAAAACCCCCTGGCTGAGTTCCTCCATGGCCTGATCGCCGTCCGTCACGGTAACCACCCGGAAGTCCTGGGATCTCAGGTATTCCCCGAGGGTTTCCCTCACCAGGTCCACATCGTCCGCCAGAAGCACCCTCAGGCTGTTCTCCCCTTCGCCCCCCGGGGGCTGAGCCTGTTCGCCGGCGGCGCTGGACGGGATGCCCTTCAGAACCAGGCAGAGGATTGTCTCTCCCATGCCCCGTTCGAAGCTTATCCATCCGCCGAACTCAAGAGACGCCCTGTAGGCAGTGCCGTAGGAGGTTCCGAACTGCCGGTCCACGTCCGCCGGTTCGTATTCCCGGGCGGAGAAGACGTCCCTGAGCTCCGGCGGCATGATGAAGCCGTCGGAGTAGCGGAAGCAAAGCCTGTTGCCCCTCTCAAGGTCAGGTGAGAGAACCTGTCTGGGCAGCCGGTCCGAAAGGTTTAATCTGATCCTTCCCGTTCCGCCCTTCATCAATTCGCTTGAGGCAAGAGCCAGGCTGAAGAAGAACTGCCTCAAAAGGCCTCGGTCCACCATTATCTTGAACCTCGAGGCTCCTCCCGCCTCCACGGAGATGTTGAAGGGCATCACGCTTCGAAGCACCTGGGAGATTCTCGCGATTTCGTGTGAAGGGTCGCAAATGCCCGATTCGTTTCCCGCGTTCACCAGCAGCAGCTGCAATTCGCTGCAGATGTCCGAAAGCCTTCCGGCTTCCCTCAGTATATCCCTGAACCTTCCGGCCAGCTCCCAGTCCACTGTGGCTTCCTTGATTCCAAGCGAAGCGGCCCCAACGATCCCGGCGACCCTATTGTTGAGGTCGTGGGCCAGCCCCCGGACCATCCCCGCAAGCATCTCCTCCTCCTGGCGGAGCTCGGAGTCACCGGAATCCCTGGAAGCATCCCTTGTTTCCCTGCCTTCCGGGAAGAGAAACAGAACACCCCCCGCGGGTTCACTCTCCATCTCGAAGGGCTGGAAGACGGCTTCTACTCTGTGAACCGCCCCTGACGCCCTGACCAGCTCGACGCCTTCCCGGAAAGCCGCTCCACCCGAAACGCACTTATTCCTGAACTCCTCAGGCAGCGCAATGAAAGCAGAGAAATCAGGTGTTTCTCCCGCCGTCTCGGGCTCCAGCAAGGAGGCCGCTGCACTGCTCATGGATGCCACCTTGCCGTTTCCGTCCAGTATGAGCGCCGCGACCTCCGATTCGCCGATGACCGCCTTCATGGCTGCGGCATGGATACCCTCCCTCGGCGCCCCCCCCGAGGGTTCCGAGAACCTCCGGAGTTCGTCGCGTCTCCTGAGCATGGAGAACAGCATCACAGTGATCGGGCTGAGTGCAATTATTACTATTGATAATATGATAATAATTATGCCATCTTCCAGGTATCGGTAGTTTTTTATTTCCGTATTCCATAGTTCATCATCATAACAAAAGACGCTGCTTCCTGACGGAAATGACTTTGTATATCTAACTATAAAATTCTTGTAATCAGTGCCCTCCTGATCCGGTGGCGACTGGTCCGGAAGCAGAATCATGGCCGATTTCAGCCCCGAGTACTCCAGCTGATCCCGTGAGATTTCGGAGACCGACGTACTGTTTATTCCGCCTTGTTCCCGGGCCATGGCGTAGTCCTCGTAGTAGCCGGCGAGATCGTGCAGATGGAACAGCCTTCTCATCTGACTGTTCTTGAACAGGTTATCTGCGTGTAGGCCCCACAGGAACGACGCGCCCAGGGCCAGGAGAACGCCGAAGGCCAGCGGTGTGAAAATCCTGGCGGCATCCCTTCTCTCGCGGGACGCGTAGGTGGATGTGCTTTCAACAGTTTCTGGACGTTTCATGTGGTTTTGCCCTCCCAGCCGCTCCATACAAGCAACATGGCTTCAATCTCCGGAAATGGCAAGGAGTAAATTGACACGCCAAATGCAATCCCTTATTATTTGATGTACCTGCGGTAATCGTCGAGAATCCCTCGATCTGAAAGGAATGAATCGATGGACTTCATAGAAAGCACCAAGAAGCGGCTGGCGGAATCGGGAAGAAGCCCGAAGACCGCCAACAGTTATATCTCCCACCTTCGCCGGCTCGTGGCACATTTCGGCGAAGAAACCGGCAGGCTCGACCCTGAAGCCCTCAGGGGTTACCTCGAGGACATGGTCGAGGAAGGCAAGTCTCTTTCCTACCTCAATCAGGCTCAGAGTGCGATCAGGTACCTTTACACCCAGGTGCTCGACAAGGCCAATCCCCTTCCCAGCCCCAGCGTAATCGCCAAAAGGATTCCCCTTCACGGTCTTTTCACCCGGGAAGAGATAGCGGCGCTCTTCCAGCACGTCCATGAACTCAAGTACCGCCTGGCCCTCATGTTCATCTACTCCAGCGGTCTCAGGGTGAGCGAAACCGCCATCCTCAAGCGCGAGAACGTGGACATGGTCAACCATATCATCCATGTGTACTCCTTCGAGGGAGACTATCAGAGGGACACCATCCTCTCCAGGAAGGCCGGCAGGATTCTCGGGCAGTACCTGGATCTCAGGACTGACCCTTCACCCTACCTGTTCCCCGGAAGAGCCCACACCAGCTACGTCTCCGCAAGAACCATCCAGAGGGCCTTCATTGACGCCCTGGACGAGGCCGGCATCACCAAGCGCGCCACCCTCGGCTGGCTGAGGCACAGCTTCGCGGTTCACCTGCTCGAGGACGGCGTCGACCGGCGCCTGGTCCAGAAGCTTCTGGGCATAACCACTCCGTCCATGATCACGCCCTACCTCAAACTGGCCAAGGACCGCTCCGAGCTCAGAGTCATGAGCCCCCTGGACAGATTCGACATCTGATCACACGAATTCCGGGTAAGGCCGGGGGTTTTTCCCTCGGCCTTACCTTACAACCGTCACCTTTTCAAGGCGAATGCCCTCCGCCGTCCCGGTTCTGACAATGTAGCATCCCGGGCGGATTTCCCCGGCGAGGAACCTGTTGCCGGGACTGACGGTCCCGGACAGAACGACCCTTCCCGAAAGGTCGAAAACCGTTGTCTGCACCGGGGACTGATGTGGTTGTGCAAGAACGAGCCGTCCAGAAGATGGGTTGAGCCATCTCGGGGGAATCACGGGGCTGGCGTGGAATACGCCGAGCTCGGTGGAACTGGCCAGAGCCCAGGCGTGCTCCGGGGTGGATTGCTGGTCCTGCAGCCCGGCCACTACCACAGGGCTGGGATAGGACAGCCCGGCCACGGATACGTTGTACACCCACTCGTCAAAGGCCATCTGCCACACCTGTTCTCCGGTAAGGGCGTTTATCAGGGTAACCGCCCGGCCGTTCACCGCGCCCGCAGCCATGCAGGGCACCTCATCACCCAGGATCAGCACAGGATCGACCCAGGTCACGGACCAGGTGTTCGCTCCCGAGGGGTAACTCCAGATGACGCTGCCGTCGGATCCGCTCAGGCATACCGCTCCGCCGTTATCGGCGGCCAGCGCCACCTCGCAGGTGCCGTCGCCGTTCAGGTCCGGCCCCGCTTCGACTTCCAGGAACATGCCGGAACCGGTGTAACTCCACTGGAAGGAGCCGCCGGCATCGTAGCAGACCGCCAATCCGTTGAAGGTGCAGAAGACCGCCCAGGGAAACGTGTCGGTGCGGTCCACCGCCGTCACGCTCATGCAGTCTCCCCCGGGGCTGTTCAGCCATAAGGACTCTCCGGTGGCACCCGAAAGAAGCCTCGCGGTGAGTGCGGTGTACCCGTTTCCACCAATGGCGGCCAGCACGTCTTCCAGACCGTCACCGTCCACGTCGGCCAGCGGCGCCAGCGATGACACGGCGTCCGGTTGCCACCGGGTCCAGAGGGAATCGCCCGTGGCCCCGTCGATGCAGACGGCGAGCCCGGACCCTGAAGACCCGCTGGTGCCGAATCCTCCAACGGCTTCCGACACCCCGTCGCCGTTCAGGTCGGGGAGCTCGACGCAGCTGTAGCCCCATCCGGTGTATGTCGGCATAACAAGGCATGCGGCCCACTCCCACAAAAGGCTCCCGTCCGATCCGGACACCAGACGAAGGGTTCTGCCGGGAGGGTTGTAGCCGCCCGGCGTAGCCATCAGGAGTTCATGGATTCCGTCTCCGTCCACGTCGGGAAACCTTGCCATGCCCTCGTCCGAGTAGATTCCGTTGTGCGAGTCGCTCGTCCAGACGGTCGTTCCGTCGGTTCCCGACAGAGCCCACAGGGTCGGCTCTCCGTCCCAGAAATTCACACCGCATACCACGTCGCTGACGCCGTCGCCGTTGAGATCTCCCATGTCCACGGTGCAGTACACCCCTCCGCTGGTGACGTTGGACCAGAGCACCTGCGGAGTCTGGGCGAGAAGAATGAGAAGAAGCATTTCGGCCTCCTTGCTGTACATCCCGTACAAGAATGATCAACCGACGGCATGCAAACAAGCGCGGGGACGGCGAACCGCCCCCGCTTCGCAACCGGCTGTGATTTAGCGCGATACGAGAGTTAGTTGCTTTTGTTTAGTCCGTCCCCTAGATCCTGTCCCGCTTGGTGTAGGTGGTATGCAGGAGTTTATGGGATCTGTGGCCCAGAGGTTTTTCCAGGTATTCCGCGTAGATGAGCTGGATCTCGGGGTTCTCGTGGGACTTCCTCAGGGGCAGGCTCTCGTCCTCGGCGTAGATGGCCTTCATCCTGGCCAGCCTGTGCTGCATGTCCGTGGGTATCGGCTGGCCGCCGCCGCCGATGCAGCCCCCTGGGCAGGCCATGATCTCGATGAAGTGGTAGTCGGCCCGGCCTTCCTCCACCGCCCTCATGAGCTTGTCGGCGTTAGCGAGCCCGTGGGCCACCGCGACCTTGAGGGTGGCGCCGGCCAGAAACTCCCAGCCGGGGAGCATCTTCCCGGGCATGGGGATGGAGGCTTCCCGGATGCCCTCCATACCCCTCACCGGGCAGATGTTCAGGCCCGGGAAAGGAACCTCGGTACCGGTGACCACCTCGTAGGCGGTCCTCAGGGCCGCCTCCATGACGCCGCCGGTGGCTCCGAAGATAGCCGCGGCTCCGGTGGATTCACCCATGAACCTGTCGAACTTCTCCACCGGGAGTCTGTCGAAGTTAATTCCGGCCATTCTGATCATCCTGGCCAGCTCCCGTGTGGTGAGAACGTAGTCCACGTCGCGGTAGCCGCTGTCCTGCATCTCCGGCCGGTCCTTCTCGAACTTCTTGGCGGTGCAGGGCATGATGGACACGCTGACCACCCTGGAGGGGTCCACACCCTCCTTCTCCGCCAGGTAGGTCTTGGCCAGGGCTCCGAACATCTGCTGGGGGCTCTTGCAGGTGGAGAGGTTGGGCAGCAGGCTGTTGTGCTTGTGCTCGATGAACTTGATCCAGCCCGGGGAGCAGCTGGTCATCATGGGCAGAGCCACGGGTTCATGGTCCACCAGGGCCTTCTTCAACCGGAAGAGGAGTTCGTGTCCCTCCTCGATGATGGTGAGGTCGGCTGAAAAGTCGGTGTCCAGAACCCGGTTGAACCCCAGCCTGCGCAGAGCCGCCGCCATCTGGCCGGTATTGTGGTCTGTGGGAAGACCCAGGGCCTCGCCCAGACCGACCCTCACCGCCGGGGCGGTCTGAACCACCACGAACTTGTCGGGATCCTCCAGTGCTTCCAGGACTTCGTGAATCTCGCTCCTCTCGTAGAGGGCTCCGGTGGGGCAGCGGTTGATGCACTGGCCGCACTGGGTGCAGGGAACCTCGGAAAGGCCGAGGTCCTGGAAGGTGCCAATGTAGACCTCGGAGGAACGGCCCACGGGCTTTATCACGGCCACGCTCTGGAGTTCCTCGCAGGTGCGGACGCATCGGGTGCACATGATGCAGCGGGACTCGTCCCGGACCACCCCGGGGCTCACCTCCACGAAGCACTCCGGCTTTTCCGTGGTCTGGAAGGCGTTGTCGGTGATGCAGTACCTTTCCGCCAGGGTCTGGAGCTCGCAGTTGTGGTTGCGGATGCACTCCGGGCAGTTGGAGTTGTGGTTCGCCAGGATCAGCTCCAGCATTGATTTCCGGGCCTTGCGCACCCTGGGGCTGTCCGTGAGGACCTTCATGTTCGGGGTGACCGGAGTGATGCAGGCGGCGGTGAGGGTGCGCCATCCCTCCACCTCCACCACGCACATCCTGCAGTTGCCCGCGGTGGAAATATCGGGGTGGTAGCAGAGGGTCGGGATGTCAATTCCGCTTTCACGGCAGGCCTCCAGAACCGTAACCCCCTCCCTCACCGTAATATCCTTGCCGTTCACATTCAGATTGATGCCCGGCATTACGCTTCACTCCCTTCGCAGCAGCATTCCTGCGGCAGTTTGACGAAACCGGTCACGATGTCACGGAAGCAGTTGCCGGCGGTCTGGCCAAGGCCGCACTTGCTGGAGCTGGCCATAACGTCGCACAGGTCCATGAACGGCTGAAGGCAGTCCATGCAGCACACCTCGCCCTGGCGCAGGGCGGACACCGCGTGGAGAAGCCTGGTGTTGCCCTCCCGGCAGGGAGTGCACTGGCCGCAGGATTCGTGAACGAAGAACTCCATGAAGTTCTCCAGCACATCCAGCATGTCGCGGCTGTTGTCGAACACCACAACCGAGCCGCCGGGGGGCAGCTCGCCGAAACTGAGAGCCGACCCGAAGTTGTCCGGGGTGACGGTCCTGCCGCTGGCGCCGCCCACCTGAACCGCCTGGACGTCCCGGGCGCCGGCCAGCTCCAGGAGATCGCTCAGGGGGGATCCCATGGGCAGTTCGTAGACCCCGGGCCTCTCCACGTCTCCGGAGATGCTGAAGAGCTTGGTACCCGACGCCTTGCCCAGCCCCAGGCCGTCGTACCAGTCGGGCCCGTTCAGGATGATGTGGGGGACTGCGCAGAAGGTCTCCACGTTGTTGACGATGGTGGGCTTGTCCATGTAGCCGGCGTTCACCGGGTAGGGGGGCTTGTTCCTGGGTTCGCCCCTCTTCCCCTCCATGCTCTCTATGAGGGCGGTCTCCTCGCCGCACACGTAGGCACCCGCCCCGGGTCTGATTTCCACGTCGAAACTGAACCCGGTGCCCTGGATGTTTCCGCCCAGCAGGTTCCGGTCCAACAGGTTCTGCCTCGCCCTGAGAATGCCCTCCACCAGATAGGGGTACTC
>CAZSKU010000026.1:0-34460 GCA_964607515.1 uncultured bacterium
TGGAATTCCCGCATCCGGCTGGAGAACGGGCGTCTTCAGGATCTCCGGAAGGGACGGGCGGTCTGGATCGTGCCGCAGTGCGAACGGGCTACCCCGAAATAACCCTCTTGGTCTCCCGGGCTATCATCAGCTCCTCGTTGGTGGGCACAACCAGCACCTTCACCCGGCTGTCTGGCATGGAGACGATCCTCTCCCTGCCCCTCACCTTGTTGGCTTCCGGATCTATGCGGATACCCAGGGTCTCCTGGCCCGAACACACCATCTCCCGGATCTCGGGTCCGTTCTCACCGATTCCCGCGGTGAAGACTATGCCGTCGAGCCTTCCCAGGGTGGCGGCGTAGGCCCCGATGTACTTCCTCACCCGGTCCACGAACATGTCCAGGGCGAGAGTGGCCATCTCCTCGCCCCGCTTGAAGGATGCGTCCTCGATGTCCCTCATGTCGTTGGACAGCCCGGAGATTCCCAGCAGTCCGCTTTCCCTGTAGACCGTTTTCTTCACCTTCTCGAGGCTCCAGCCGTAACGCTCCATCAATTCGAACAGGGCGGCCGGGTCCACGTCCCCGCACCTGGTGCCCATCATGAGGCCGCAGAAGGTGCCGAACCCCAGGCTGGTGTCCACGCTGCGTCCGCCCCGGACCGCAGTGACCGAGCAGCCATTCCCCAGGTGGCAGGTGATCAGGTTCAGCTCTTCCATGGGTCTGCCCAGCATCTCCGCCGCCCGTTGGGACACGTACTGGTGGCTGGTTCCGTGAAAGCCGTAGCGCCGGATCCGGTACTTCTCGTAAACCTCGTATGGAAGGCCGTAGAGGTAGTTCACCCGGGGCATGGTCTGGTGGAAGGCCGTGTCGAAAACCGCCACGTTGGGTATCCCCGGAAGCTTCTCCATGGCCGCTTCGATGCCGAGAATGTTGGGCGGATTGTGCAGGGGCGCTAGCTCGGCGCACTCCCGAAGGGCCCGGAGCACCTCTTCGTCTATCAGCACGCTGCTGGTGAACCTTTCGCCCCCGTGAACCACCCGGTGGCCGCATGCCTTTATCTCCTCCAGGGAGGCCAGGATTCCGTACTCCTGGTGGGTTATGGTCTTCAGCAGAAGGTCGAGGCCGCGGCTGTGATCGGGAATGGGCTGCTCCTCCCGGATGCTCCGGGAGTCGGCCTCGAACCTGAGGACCCCGCTCTCCTCCCCGATCCTTTCCAGCAGGCCCTTTCCCAGCATGGAGCCGGAGTCGCTGTCCATTACCTGGAACTTGATGGAGGAACTGCCGCTGTTCACCACGAGAATTTTCATTGTTGATACCTTTCGAAAGGTTCGCCGAGGATGGTAATGACGTGGAAAAATACCTGAATCATCCGCCGGCCGGCAAACCCTCAGAAGGAGCCTCTTGAACTGGTCTTACGGCGATGATGGCGAATAGCACCCCGAAGAGCACTGTGAACCGGTAGTTGGTGATCACCGACATGAAGAAGGACCCGGCGGCCAGCATGACAACGGAACCGAAACACGCCGTCAGCAATTCCTGTCTACCCTCGTCCCTCTCCTTCAAGGCGCCCGACGCGGACTTCAGAATAGCGTGGGCGTACAGCAGCACCAGCGCCAGAACCCCGGGAATGCCGGCGTTGAGAAGGATCTGGAAGTAGGAGCCGTCAACGGTGCTGAAGGAAAGCCGCTGCATGTAGTCGAACCGGAAGTAGGTGATCTGATAGCCCATTCCCTTCCCCATGATCAATCCCAGCGGATTCCCCACCTCCTTGAGTATCTCCAGCCAGGAGACCGCCCGGGCCAGGAAGGTGGCGTCGGTGAGATAGCTTCCGGTTTCGGAACCGGGGCGGGCCAGAATATCCTGTATTTCCAGCAGGCCCGTGGCCTGCAGGAGGAGTCCGGCGGCGATGAACAGCACCGTCCCCAGAACCGCCACTCCGGCTATGGTGCCCAGGGCCTTCCATAGGTTCTTCCTGCGGGAGGCGGTGTAGAGAAGAAAGACCGCCGCCGCCCCCAGAAGGGTGCCGAACCAGGCCGACCTGGTCTGACTCAGCAGCATGCCCACCGACATCATCACCCCGGCGGGGATGATCAGGGAGAGGGCCGCCCGGCGTCGTCGGACCAGGTACCTGGTGAACAGGAAGAGAAGTCCGATGGATACCGCGAAGGCCTGTCTGGCCTGGACCCGGAGACCGGTGCTCCTCTCGTAGACCAGCTCGTCCACCCGGAAGAAGCCCCTAAGGGCGATGTTTATCCCCGCAAGCACCGCCGCGGCCATGACAAGCACCGCCAGCTGCTCCGCCGCCTTCCTGTCCGTGGAGATCAGCCAGGCCGCGGGGAAGAAACTGAGGTAACCCGGGTAGTGCTTGTACATGAAAAAGGCGTGCCCGGGATCGTTCCCGGCGATGACCCCCCACAGCAGCGATACGAAGCCCACCATCACCAGAGCCAGGATGAACCCCGGGGTGGCCCCGGTCTCGATTCTGTCCCTGCGGTCGGGAAGGCTCAGAACCCAGAGGAGCATCACCCATGCGAACAGCAGGTCGTCAGGGCGCAGCCGCATGGGCCCCAGGTAGAAGTTAATCATGTCCAGCTGGGTGAATTCCAGGGAGATCTGGATTCCCAGAAGAAGCATAAGGGAACGTTTCGGGCTGAACAGCGTGGTCAGGGCCACCGGAACGGCCAGCATCACGGCGGCGGTCTGGGGAAGGGCTTCGGTGCAGAGTCCCACGGCCATCGCAGCCAGGACAACTCCCAGCCCGATGGTCAGGGCCCGGTCGTTACTCCCGGCGGCCCTTATCACCCGCCCGCGGCCTTCGACAGGGCCGCGCCCATGGCCCGGCACCGGATCAGGTCCGCCTCGGTGGGAGTGAATCTGGCTGCCACGGATTCCGCGGCCCTGGAGCCCTTCCACTCCTCGAGGGTCTTCTCAAGCCGGGGCACCGCCTCGCCGCTCCACCCGTGGCTTCCGAAGGCTCCCCAGGCCCTTCCGTGGAACCTGAGCCCCTTCAGGTACTCCAGATGGTCTGCCATTGCCGGGAATATCCCGTTGTTCAGGGTGGGGGATCCCAGCGCCAGGGCCCCGGCTTCGAGGATCTCCGTGGCGGCGATGCTTCTGTGGGTGAGCCCGGCCCTGAGGACCTGCACGGAAATCCCGGATTCTGCCGCTCCCTCCGCCACCGCCCGGGCCATGAGCCCCGTGGCGTTCCACATGGTGTCGTAGAGCACCACCAGAGCGCGCCTTCCGGCGCCTTCGGCCCAGCCCTTCCACAACCCCACCACCCATCCGGGTTCAGCGGAGGTGCCGGCCACCCACACCGGGCCGTGGTCGGGGGCGATGATCCGGGGCCTTATACCCATGTCCTCCACCCGGGTGATCAGGCTCGAAACGAGTTTCGAGTAGGGGTTGAGAATGTTGGCGTAGTACATCGCCGACTCCCGGCGAAGCACTCCCGGATCGTAGCGGTGTGCGAACAGGTCATCCCCGGCCAGGTGCATGCCGAAGGCGTCCTGGCTGAAGAGGATGTTCCTGTCGGGCATGAAGGTGAACATGCTGTCCGGCCAGTGGAGCATCCTTGTTTCCAGGAAGGTGAACCGGTCGTCGCCTATGGTCAGGGTTCCGCCGTTCTCCACCTCCTCCGGGGGGACCGTCAGGCTGTGGAAATGGGCCCGGAGGTTCTCCACCCCGGCCCTGGAGGCCAGCAGCCTCTCCGGCCTGAAGGCCTCGAGAACCGCCGGCAGAGCGCCGGTGTGATCCGCCTCGGAATGGTTGCTGATAACCACGTCCACTCTGTCGGTCACCGAGGCTATCCGCTGCATCAGCTGTTCAGTGAAGGGGGCCTTAACCGTGTCTATTAGCACGTTCTTGCGGCCGGTGACCAGGAAGGCGTTGTAGGTGGACCCCTTGGAGGTCTCGTACCCGTGGAAGTCCCTGACCTCCCAGTCCACGGCGCCTACCCAGTGTACCCCCGGAGAGATTTCCCGGGCCCGGAAAACCCGGTCGTTCATCATTCTCCCCTGACCAGCCCCGCAACCGATGGGGCCGCGGTCTCGGCGACCCACTCGAGGAACCTGCGATCGTCCGGCGAAAAGCCGTCGGGCCGGTGGCTGTCTATATCAAGCTCCCCCACGAACATGCACCCCAGAAACACCGGAACCACAATCTCGCTCTTCACTTCGGGGCTGCAGGAGAGGTAGTTTTTCTCTGAGCCGACGTCCCCCACCATGAAGGTCTGCAGGGTCTCCGCCGCCTGGCCGCAGATCCCCTGGCCGAACTCAATGGTGACGTGCTCCGTGGGCGCTCCGGAAAAGGGGCCCAGGATCAGCCGGCGTCCGCCGGTTCTGTCAACGATGTAGAAACCAGTCCAGTCGTATCCCGGTATTCCCGCCAGGATGGCGCATATCCGCTGGAGCCTCTCCCGATGGGAGCACTCCCTGGAGTTGGCCATGTCTATCTCGGGCATGGCGCTGCGCAGCAGAAGGAGTCTTTCGTTCATTGCCCGCCGTCCCGGGAAAGGGTGAGTTTCTCCCAGAGGGCCGCGGCTCTCCTGAGATGGGGTATGGTGATGGTTCCTCCCACCACCGTCCCGATGCCCAGGGCCTCCATCACCTCCGGAGTGGAGACACCCTCCTCGAAGCACCTGTGAATATGCCACGAAATGCAATCGTCGCAACGGAGAACCAGCGAGGCGGCAAGCCCCAGAAGCTCCTTCACCTGAACGGGGAGCGCCCCGGCCTTGTAGGCCAGTGCGTCCGCCGCGTACACTCTTTTTATCACCTGGTCGGCGTTCCTCAGGACCGACTGGTTCAGGGCTTCTCTTTCCCGGAGAAAGCCTTCGGGATCGCCCTTCACGACTCTACTCGCCAGCAAGTATGGCTGCGGGTGTATAGGTCCTGGCGGCCAGTTCCCGGTCCAGCATGAAGAGGCCGCCTCCCCCTGAACGGTCCACCAGCTGAAGCTTCTGGATGATGGCCTCTGCGTTGGCCTCCTCCTCCACCTGCTCCGCCACGTACCACTGGATGAAGTTGGCGGAGGCGTGGTCCCTGGCGGACTGGGCGGTTTCCAGAAGGTTGTCGATGCTCTCGGTGATGAAACGCTCGTGGGCCAGCACCGCATGGAACGCGGCCAGGGTAGAATCCCAGCGGGATTCGGGTTTCTCCACCGCCTCGAGGGTCACCCCGGCTCCCCTCTCCAGCATGTGGTTGAAGAAGCCCATGGCATGGTCGCGCTCTTCCTGTGCCTGGATTCTCATCCAGTTGGAGAACCCCGACAGGCCCTGGCTCTCGAACCAGGACGCCATGGAGAGGTAGAGGTAGGCGCTGAAGAGCTCGCGGTTGATCTGCCGGTTCATCTCCCCGGCTACGGTGTCCTTCATCATGGTTATCTCCTCCACAGACCGTGGATGTTGCAGTACTCCCTGGCCCCGGTGATCTCCGCCAGGGGTACCGGGAAGAACGCCTCGGGGGCGGACCCCGGGGAGAGTTCGGCCCGGTACAGACGGCCGGGTGTGTGAACCTCCACCCACTGGATGTAGTGGGCATCCATCATCGGGTGGGGAACGCTTCCCACCTTCAGAAGCACCCCGCCGGGGACTTCCTCCAGGACCGGAACGTGCTTTTCGGTAGCGCTGTCGGCGTTCTGCTCAGGAAGAAGTTTCATGGGAGCGCCGCAGCATACCAGCTCTCCCTGCCCGGGGTGGAGCATCTCCACGATGTTTCCGCATATCTCGCACTTGTATACCTGTCTCTTCGCGGTCATGACGCACCTCCTTCACCAGTTTGTCGCGGCTATTTCGAAGTAGGCCTGCGGATGATTGCAGGCCGGGCAGTTCTTCGGGGCTTCCGTGCCGGTGTGCACGAAACCGCAGTTCCTGCAGCGCCAGGTGCTCTTCTCGGGTCTTCTGAAAACCAGATCAGCCTCTATGTTCGCAGCCAGCTTCCGAAAACGGGCGCCGTGGAACTTTTCGGCCACCGATACGTTGTCGAACACCGCGGCTATCTCGGGAAAACCCTCCTCCCGGGCCACCCTGGCGAAATCCGGGTACATGGAGCCCCACTCGTGCTCCTCCCCCTCGGCGGAAGCTGTGAGGTTCGCCCGGGTGTCACCTATGACGCCCGCGGGGAACATGGCGGAGACCATGGCCTCGCCCCCCTCCAGGAACTTGAAGAAGCGCTTGGCGTGCTCCTTCTCCTGGTCGGCGGTCTCCTGGAAAACCGCCTCGACCTGCTTGTAGCCCTCCTTGCCCGCCGCCGAGGCGAAAAAGCTGTAGCGGTTCCTTGCCTGGGACTCCCCGGCGAAGGCTGTGATCAGGTTCTTCTCGGTCTGGGTTCCCTTCAGTTGCATGGCACTTCTCCCGTTGTTTGGGTGATCTAGTTAGGAATCATTCTTATTATGTAAACCCTTACCCGTTCCGTCAAGCCTGGACACCGCCAGCAGAGTCACGTCGTCGGTGTGGGCCTCGCCTCCAACCCAGGAGTCCAGAAGCCTGGTGACCGATTCGATGAGCACCTCCGGCCCCGCCCCCCTCCGGCTGACAAGCAGGTGTCCGAGCCTTTCCACCCCGAAGGGTTCTTCGTCCATGGGGCTGAAGGCGTCGGTCACTCCGTCGGTAAAAGCAGCCAGGGTGCTTCCGGGTTCCATGGAGGTGGTACCGCAGAGGTACTCCGCGTCGGGGTCTACTCCCAGCACCAGCCCCCCGACGTCGGGTCGCTCCAGGGATCCGTCGGCGTGCAGCAGCAGGGGAGGGTCGTGACCCGCGCAGCAGTACTCCAGACAGCCGTCCCTGTCGCCGAGGATCGCCAGGAACATGGTGATGAAGGAACCCTCGGGAACCTGGTCGCAAACCAGTCTGTTGAGCAGGGGAACCAGTTCGGACAGCCTCCGGCTGCTCAAGAGGAGGCTCCGAAGACTAGCCTGCAGCCCCGCCATCAGAAGGGACGCCGCAGCCCCCTTCCCGGCCACGTCCGCTATGGCCAGGGCTGTTCTTCCTCCGTCCAGGGGGACAACGTCGTAGTAGTCGCCCCCCACTACGCTGCACGGGATGTTCACAGCGGCTATCCCGTAACCCCGGGGCTGATGGATCTCCTTGGGAAACAGCTGTCTCTGGATCTCCCGGGCCAGGTCCAGTTCCCTCTGAAGCCTTTCCAGCTCCAGCTTTTCCCCGAAAAGCCGGGCGTTGTGGAATGCCTGGGCGATCTGCCGGGCGAAACTGTCGAAAAGCCCCCTGGTGTGGTCCACGAACCGGAAGGACTTGGAGGACGCCGCAAGAAGAAGCCCCAGATGCTCTCCCCGGACCTCCACCTGGGCTGCCATCAGGGAACCGATCCTGCCCTTTCCGCTGAAAAGCCTCTCCAGGGAGGTTCTCCGGTAGTTGTTGAACATCAGCCCTCTGCCGGTGGAATCCAGCCGGGTGGACAGGAAGCCGTACCACTCCGGGGGAATCTCGCCGGAAAAGTCGCTCCCTTCGCCGCACCAGACACCGTCGAACCCCGGGCGGGACCCCGCGGGAACGATCCATACTGCGTCGGCGCCGGTAAGCCTTCTACCCAGCCGGGTGGCGGCGGTAGCCAGCTGACCCGGCTCGAAACTGGAATGGAGACTGTGGCTGAGATCCGACAGGGTGTTCAGTTCCCCGTACCTTTTATCCAGAAGTCTGGCGGTGGGCATGTGCAGAAGTATCGCCAGGAAGCTGCCGAAACCGTAGACCAGGAGGAAAAGGGCCACAGTCCCCATGATGGTGGTTATCGAGTCGACGCAGAATCCCGGCATGCCCTCGGTGATGCACACAGCCATTACCCGCCGGGCGAATTCGGCGAACAGCAGGGCGCCGGCCATGACGAACAGCCTCACGCCGCGGTTGAGATAGTTGATCCATCTCTGGCAGAAAGCTGTGGCCGCGGCTACCAGCAGCACCGTAAGAAAGGACGGACTGACAGGGTTATCCGCGATGGTCAGGGTGATCGCCCCGTCGAGGCCCATGACCGCCAGCCCGGAATGCAGGAAAATCGACGCCGCTGATATCCAGAAAAGGGCGTGGGTGGTCCCGGTCCTGTCCACCATCACCAGCCCTTCGGTCAACGCCATCATGGTCAGAAGGGCGGCCAGGGAAACAAGCATTCCCAGGGTCGCCAGCCTGCCGGGGCCCCTGAAGGTCTCCGGCGGGGGGCCCTCCACCCGCCGGGCGCTCACGGCTCCGGCTCCCGACACGGTTCCCAGGATCACCCCCAGGGTGGCCCCGGTGGCGTCCCCCAGGGAATTGATCACGGCGCCCCCGGGACCCGGAATGTCCAGGGAGATCATCTCCTGAACCGTCCGGGCGTTCTCCATGGCGGCATCCGCCACCGCCTCCCGGTTCATCGAGCGCAGCAGCCTTATCCTCTCCCCCTCCGCCCCGCCCGAGTTGACGCTCTCCCCGGACACCAGCACCAGGGCCCCCCAGGCCACTCCGGAGAGAACCATCAGAAGGCCCAGCCTTCGGGAGATGCTCAATTCCCTGGTGAAGGAGCGCATGGCGGAGAAAAAGAGGATTCCGGAAAGAATGCACAGCAGGCCGGAAAACCGGTTGAAGGCGAACCAGGAAGAAAGAAGCGCCGGCGGAAGAACCAGAAGTCCTGACACGATCAGGACAGCGGTACTGGCCGGAACCCTTCCTCTGATCACTCCATCTCCCGTATCATGTCCGCCAGGGTATCCAGACGGCCGGCGACGGTCTCTCCCGTGCGCATGTTCTTGATCCCCAGCTCCCCCGTGGAGACCTCCGCGGGCCCCACCACCAGGGCCCAGGGGTAGTTTTCTCTGGAAGCCTGCTGGATCTGTCTCGACACCTTCCTGCCGGTGACGTCCACCGAAGCGCTCACCCCGAGGTTTCTGAATCCCTCGCCGATCTTCAGCGCCGGGCCCAGCTCCTCCGGGGAGAAGACCGCCACGTACAGCTTTGCGGGGGGAGTTCTGTGCAGATCCCCCGGCAGACATCCGTAGGTCTCCAGAAAGAGGGTAAGGGCCAGGACTCCCAGACCGAACCCGACTCCGGAGACCGGCCGCCCCTGGAATATCCCCACCAGGTTGTCGTACCTTCCCCCTCCGCACAGGGCTCTGCGGTTTTCTCCGCCGGTGTCGGTGAGTTCGAAGACGATGCCGGTGTAGTAGTCCAGGCCCCGGACCACCGATGGGCAGAACTCCGCCGAGGGCATTCCCGCTTCCCGGAGGAGCCGCTGGAAGCCGGCGACCTCCCCCAGGGCGGGGCTGTCACCGAGCAACTCCCTCAGGTACGGATCTCCGGGGTCGCCTACACCGCACAATCTTTCCACCGCCAGGGCTCTCTCAGGGTCCCCAAGAGCCTCTTCAAGCAGGGCCAGCCACTCCCCCGGCTCCATCTTGTCCCTTTTGTCCAGCACTCCGAAGGCGCCCTGGGGGTCCTCCACCCCTGTGGCCGCAAGGGCCTCGGCGGCGAATCTCCTGCTGCTCCACCGGACCCGGTACTTTTCCGGCGACACCCCCAGCATCCTCATCATCCTGTCCAGCACCAGGAATACTTCCAGCTCGGCCCCGGGAGGATCGGCGCCCAGAATGTCCAGGTTGAACTGGAGGAACTCCCTCACCCTGCCCCTCTGGGGCCGCTCGTGCCGGAAGCACAGGGGAGTGGACATCCAGCGCACCGGAAGCGGCATCTCCCCCCGGGCCGCCACCATTCTGGCCAGGGTGGGCGTGAGTTCGGGTCTCAGCACCACCTTCCTGCCCCCCCGGTCGGTGAAGAAGTAGCTCTGCTTCTCCACCAGCTCGCCTCCGCTCTTGGCCTCGAACAGGGAAAACGGTTCCAGCACCGGTCCGTCGTACTCCTGAAAGCCCGACAGAGCTCCCGCTTCCGTGAGCACCCGGCATACATGGCGCTCCACCAGCATTTCCTCGGGGTATCTCTGCCTCATACCGGTGAGTGGATTTGTGGATAGGGTCAAGTCAGTCCTTCCCTTCTCCGCGGGCCAGGGGGCACCCCCCGCCGCAGACCGTGAATTCGATGCATTCCCGGCACTTGGCCGGAAGATGGTCGCGATTTCTTATGCCCCTGAACAGGGGGCTGTTCCAGATTTCCTTCCACGGGTCCGTGAGGATGTTTCCAGCCCCCTGGAACCAGCTCTGGCAGGGAAGCACCGTGCCGTCCGGTTCCACGCAGATGTTCATGGAGGCGGCGGTGCATCTTCTCGGGCCCAGGTCCAGCTGTTCCGGGTCTATCCGGCAGTACTCCGTCGGCGAGTACCAGAGCATCCGGATGCCGGCCCTGTCGCATTCCTTTCGAAGCTCCAGCAGCAGAGCCTCCAGCCGGGAGTCTTCCAGGCTCTTCTCCCCCAGGGAAGTGTAGCCGCTGCAGATCACCGTGTTGAAAGCCGCGGCGTTCACCCCGAAACCCGCGACGAAGGACGGGATCGACAGCACCTGATCGTGGTTGTCCAGACACAGCGTGGTATTGGTCACCGTGTGGAACCCCTGGTCCACCGAGTTTCTTATCCCTTCCACGGTGTTCTGCCAGGCGTCCGCCCCTACCATGTCGTTGTGGACCGCGGGAACGGCCGACTCCAGGGTTACCTGGACGTAGTCCAGCCCGGCCTCCCTCAGAGCTTGCGCTCTGGACTTGTCCGCCAGGCCCACCCCGTTGGTCAGCAGCCCGGTGATCAGACCCAGACTCTCGGCGTGGCTGACCAGATCCTCGAGGTCGTCCCTGAGTATGGACTCGCCGCCGGTGAAGACCACCTGGGGAATGCCCGCGTCGGCCAGCCTGTTGATGGCCTCCTTCCAGCGGTCGGTGTCCATCTCGGGAACATGCCTGTCGCCCTTGTAACAATGGCCGCAGGCGACGTTGCACCGGTATGTGAGCGCCAGATCCGCTCTCAGGGGGGCGCTGGGGTCCGTTTCAGGACACTCCTCCACATCCAGCACCACTTTTTCCCCCCGGATAACCGCATCCAGGTCCTTGCGGAACCCCTCGAAATCCGTGAAGGCTTTTTTACGGGGAATGCCGTAGTTCCTTGCCAGTCTGGCGGCTCCCTCCGGGTCTTCCATACCCGAGAGGATGAGCCAGGCGCAGTCTGCGCCGGTGGGATTCAACCGGATAAGGGAAGCGGCGTTCACCACCAGCACTCCGCTCCCGTCGGGGTCAACCCGGAGATGCATTCTGGACCCGTCCCGGCGGAAATGGTGCAGCCCTGCAGGGGCTATCCGGGACGGTTCGGGTTTTTTGAACAGCTTCATCATCTTCCCCCTCCCGCACAGGCGCAGGCGCAGCCGGCGCAGGCGCAGGCGCAGGCGCAACCGCCTCCCGAATAGGATCTGCCGCCGGTGGATCGGGGTATCGGGTTCAGCACTCCGGCCACGCTGCGGGTCAGACCGCTGACCGCGCTTCCCGCGGCGGACTCGATTCTGGATACCAGGTTGCCGCAGGCGGCGGCCACGTTTACCGATCCTCCAGTGCCTCCCACGGGCACCGGCCATGCCGACACGGGAATGAAGACGGGTACGGGCAGCCTCGACAACCGGACCTGGGGTTTCTCCTCCGAGGCCAGCAGCCACTGGAACCTGTCGGAGAAGACCCGGGCCGCCTCGGTGGCGTCAGGCGATTGCCCCAGCTGCTTCCATGCATTCTTCATCACCCCGTCGTAGTACTCTCCGGTTTCCTTCATGCTGAAGCCCTCCATGGCCAGTCCCAGCTCCTCGATCATCTCCTTGAAGTATTCGTTGAGGTTTCCGGAGGTCAGTCCCTCCTCTCCCAGGAGAAGGTCTACCAGTTTCTTCTCATAGGTCCTGAGCCCCTCGGGAATCAGTGAGGATGGGGTTATCCGGGAGTCGGTTCCCTCCCCGGTGACCGTCACGGCGCCCTTCTTGATGAGGCTCCATACCACCAGCATGAGGACCCGCTCCAGGGGTTTTTCCATGAGCAGCGCCGCCATGGGGACCGTCAGACCCCGGCGCACCCCCTTGCCGCCGGTCCGGATTTTTGGAGGCAGGTACTGCCTGGACCTGATCCGGGTGTTCCTCACCATGAATACGATTGGCAGGACCACTATCAGAACCATCACCAGCAGGAACGCCAGGGGAACGCAGCAGGCGGGATCTATAAGGGGCTCGCTGGGACGGACCGACAGAGATCCCGTGACCAGGCTGTCAGGGAAACCCACCCCGACTTCGAAGCTCCTGTTGAGCCTCACGTCCCGCTCCCACCGGAATACGACCCTGTCCTTGGCCACCCAGGCGGTGTCGAAGGGCACGTCATGGTACCGGACGAGTTCGGGTTCACTGCCCGGCGGAAACACCAGGTCCATCACCAGACTGGTGTTCCCGTGGATCAGGGCCCCGTCGAACCAGGTCGGCGACAGGCGGAGCGAGGCCCAGCCCTCCTGTTCGTCGTCCTCGTAGATGCCTCCCCGGCAGGAGCCGTGGAACTCCAGTATCCCGGTCTGCCCGGGTCCTATTCCGGCCCCCAGGGGCACCTCCACGCCGTTTTCGATGTACGAGGATCTGCGAACCGGCATGGAAACCCTGTCCAGAAAGGCCTGCATCTGTTCGGTGTTCCATTCCGGAGTGGGAAGCCCGATGTCCACCACGTCTATGGGGTCAGCCCCTGCATGGCACTCGAACTGGATTCTGTAGTCCAGCAGAAGGGTCTGGTCGGACTCCACCTCCACCCGGAAATCCATCCGGGGGATCGAGAAGCTGTAAGAGGCCAGCAGCGCGAGAATCATCACCATTTCGGAGCTTCCTCCATCTGGTAGGTGCTTCCGCAGAACGGACATTCCACCACGGCGGTCCCCCCTATTTCCCGCAGGGCGTCGGGGGACAGGGTGCCCCCGCAGGAACGGCACTTGAGGGTTTCCATCTGGACGTCCCCGCTCAGGTCAAGCTCCCTGCGCTCCACCACCCTGTGGACCTGTCTGCGAAGCCCGATCAGAAGGAGGAATGCCCCGGCCCCCAGCATTACAACCCCGATGATCACCGATCCGGTGGAATGGTTGTAGGATCCCCCGATGAGAAACAGAATCCCGAGCACCAGCAGGGCCAGCCCTGCCAGCACCACCAAGACCTTGATTATCTTCATCCTTCGTTCCCCCTGGAGGGTGAGAGTCGCGAGAGTGCGTGTCCGGAAACCGGAGGTCAACCGTGAAACATTACAATGAAATTCCGCCCGAGTCTATAGAGGGCAATCCCTTTGAAATGATCGGTAAAAGATGGTTCCTGATAACCGCCGGAGTGCCCGGCGACTACAATACCATGACAGGAGGATGGGGCGCTCTGGGCTATCTGTGGAACAGGTCCGTGGCCATCGCCTACGTCCGTCCGGTCCGGCACACCTTTCATTTCACGGAAAAGAACCAATGGTTCACCCTGAGTTTCTTCCCCGAGTCCCAGCGGAAAGCCCTGCAGTTCTGCGGCAGCAATTCGGGGAGGGACGTGGACAAGGCGGCAGCCACCGGGTTGACGCTCTTCCAGCCCACCCCCGAGACGGTGTCCTTCACCCAGGCCGAACTGATCCTGGTCTGCAGAAAGCTGTACGCCCACTTCCTCAAACCGGGTGAATTCACCGATCCTTCGGTGGATTCCGCCTGCTATCCTCAGCACGACCACCACCGGGTCTATATCGGCGAGATAACAAAGGTATTGGGGACGGAGTAAACAAAGTCAACTAATCAATGTATTTTGTTGTACTGCAGTATATTGGACTGTGCTGCATGTACCTTAGAGTACTCGATTACCGGGATCTAATATAAATATACGGACAAGATATTTACCTGAGCAAAACGATACTCGCGGTGCATGAACGTGTTCCTGAACGCAGTACAGCGAAATAGATCCCGTCCGGGCAGGAAAAACCGGGATTCCAGATCACTTCTTCAGCATTGTTTACAGGAATTACGGAAATCGTCCTGCCACAAGCGTCATAGAGAATCAGGTCTCCCGTGATGTTTCCGGGCACCGAAAACCCGACAGCGCCGGAGGCCGGATTTCTGGAGGGGTGGATGAAAAGCCCGTCTTCCGGATACGTGTTGATGCCCTGCGGCCCGTAAGCGCCAGAGAACACCCCTGTGTTCCTCGAATCCACTCCACGCATGGGCCAGTCGGCTCCGTAAGCCTCGCCCGTGGTGTTCCAGGCGTAGGCCCAGCCGTTCCAAGTCACCGCGACCAGTTCGTACAGGCCGTCTCCATCAATATCTCCCGCAGCCACTCCGGAAATGGACGGCGCGGTCATCCCCTTCGGATACCCGTCCAGAGCTGCTCCGCTCCCGGAAATTGCGTAAAGCTGCCCTCCTTCGGTGACGAACACCACGTCCTGGAGGCCGTCGCCGTCAACGTCCAAGATTCCAGGGAAGCCCTTGGGCCAGTGCGGTACCGATACGGGCCAGCCACCGAGGGACTCTCCTGTCTCCAGAGAAAGGACGTGAACCCTGTATGTGCTTCCCAGATGATTGTCCAGCGCTACCATTTCCGCCACCTGGTCTCCGGTCACGTCTCCGAAACAGAGGTAGAACAGCTGGCTCTGAGTGGCGATGTTTATTGGAAACCCATCCACCGGAGTTCCGTCGTGGTGCACTGCCTGAACATAGGAGGATGAACCTGTATTGTAGCCCAGGAAAATCTCGAGATCCTGGTCTCCGTCCATATCCCACAGAATCGGAGGTCCGAACATCAGGCTGCCGCCTCCGGGAGTGAAAAGGGAAACCGGGTAGCCCGTAGAAGGCCAACCTTCCGCATCGAAGCCGAACAGGCGGAACGTGCCTTCGAGCAAGGTTATGGCGATGAACAGTTCCTGGTCATCTCCCTGGAGATCCCCAAAGTAGAGACAGAGTATCTGCTCCGCAGGATCGAGATCCCTGGTAAACAGACGGTTCCCCAGGTGATCGAAGCCCGAAATCCTGTAATAATCCCCTGTGTTGCCCAGTGTATGAGCGCTCCAAGCCTCCAGGTCGCCGTCGCCGTCTGCATCTCCCAGGACGAACGGAGACGCGAGCGCGTTGGAAAAGTCGTCTGGCGCATGCTGTGGAAAGGATCCCAGGTTTTCTCCACTCGGGAGTCTCCCGTTGAAGCTCCACATATATGCACTGCCTGCATACCAGTCCCGTTCCGACCAAAGAACGGCCGGAGCACCCCCTCCCGTCATGTCGGCGCAGGAAGGCCCGGGCATCTGATCATTGGTTCCGTAACCCATGTAGGCCATTTCGCTGACGGGCCAGCCGGGAAGGAATGTGCCGTCGCCGAAGAGACCGAAGGTGTGCCCTCCGGTGAAAAAAACCTCCTCGGCACCGTCTTCGTTGATGTCAAATACGGTGGGAGTGTATGGGAATCCGCCTCCGGGTGTATTCAGAGTGACAGGCCATCCCTCGCACAGGTCGGGGTCGTCCGTGAAAACGCCTGAACACGGAAGAGCTTCGCACCTGTAGTCATTACCGCTTTCTGGGAGTATCGGAAACAGAACAACCATGAGACAAATGGTCAACACGGATCACTCCTCTCCACCGTTCGGGATTCAGTGACTTCCGGAGAGCATCCTTTTCATGTGCCTCCACAAGGAGATCTGAGGTCACTACTCAGTTATATCATTACTCACTAATCTTTTACTCTGATTAGTTGATCTTGTTTACTCCGTCCCCACTCATCTTTCAGGATTGAATAGAAATGTCTGTCTAGCCAAAGTCCGCCGCGGTTGCTGTGGCTGCGCATTGTGCCTTCGTAAATGAAGCCGAGGCCGAGGAGGGTTCGCTGGGACGAAGTGTTGCCCTCAAGGCAGGTGGCCGAGATGCGGTGCATGCCCAGTTCTTCGAAACCGAAAAACATGAGAAGCCGGGTGGCTTCCCTGGCGATGCCCCTGCCCTGGTACTCCCGGGCAAGAAAGCAGCCGAGACGCCCGTCCCCGCCGTTCTGACCCCGCCCGCGCCAGTGGAGGGTTGCACACCCCGCCACATTGCCGTCGGGAAGCTCGATGGCCAGTCGATACCTGTCCCTCCGGGGCTTCCGGCGGTCGCGGATGCAGTCGGAAAGGTACAGCAGGCTCTCCTCCAGGGTGTCGGCGCCCCAGCTCAGAAATTTCATGACCTCCCTATCTCCATGCCAACGGTAAACAGCCTCGAGATCCTTCGGGAAGTGTTCCCGAAGGGTCACTCCTTCGCCGCTGAGGGTTGTCATCTCAGTCGTTTTCGCCCAGGGTGTACGCCGGGGGCATCACCGGCTCATAAAGCATATGGGGTGGTACAGGGTAGAGGGTCCCCTGCTTGGCCAGGGCTTCCAGGTTAGGAGCCATCACGTCCCGTACGGTCCACCAGGGAGCGGCGAAGACCAGTTCATGGTTCTGGGTGCCCCCGAACCGCCTGTCGCCGGCACAGGGAAAGCCAATGACCGGCCTGTCCTCCGACAGCACGAAGCCTATGGCGCTGCATACCGCAGCCTCCGCCACGGTGTCCGCCGCCACTTTCTCCCCGCTGTTCCACACCACTGTGTGCACCAGCCTCATGATCTGGGCGGGATTCCCGTAGAACAGCACCACTTCCGGCTCGAATGGCGAGTCACCTAGGGGAGCCAGTTCCATGGCGTCGTAGATCTTGCCCATGTCTCCCAGTTTGAAAGTGTTGGCGAAGAACACCCTGCCCGTCTCCCGGTCCGCGGTGTACTTGCCCACCGCCGCCTCCCCGGTTATGAAGGGCTCAGTAGTGGCTGTAAGCCCGGTACAGGACGTCCCGATGGCGCATACCATCCTGTCCGGCACCCCGGCCACTGCTCTACCCCCGTGTCTGGCCAGGCTTACCAGCTGGCAGATGTTCAGTTTCATGGGAAATGGCTTCCGCCCCAGCTGGTTGCGGTCGCGGTGCAGGATGACCGCCACCGGCCTGGTTTCCAGCTTGATGTGTTTGAAGAAAAGCTCTTCCAATTCCAGCTTTGTCATCGTTCCTCCCGGGGATGAATCTGTGCTCCCGCCCGGGGCGAACATACAAAACCGTTCCACGAATCCGTATATTAGTGAAATGGACTGGAAACTGATTCTAACCCTGGAGCGGCGGCTCCATCCGGGAATGATCGAGGCGGACGCCGTCAAGCTCTTCTACCAGGCTCTCCGGGGGGGAGATCATCTTATGGGCGACCTGGACCGCTACCGAGGGCAACTGGCTGAGGAATGGAACAACCTGCCGGACCGTGTGGTTCCCGAGCCTCCCCTGATCCAGGTGATCAGCCCGGCGGGAGACATGGCCAGACTTCACCTGCTGCCGGCGAGGAACAGGGGTATGACCCTGCAGTCGGCGACGGAACTGCTGCTTGCCGGCGGACTGGCTCGAACGCCGGAGAGCGACGTGCAGAAAGCGCTTCCGGATTTCCTCGAAGCGGCACGGGAGGCGGGGTTCCGCAGGGAGGCGCTTCTGGAATCCTTCGGGGGGAGCTACCATCACTCGTCCCGGTACGGTTTCGCCTCCTACCGGGTCATCAACCTTCGAAGTAGCTCCTGACCTCCCCGGGCGAGGTCCCCGTGGCGGTGAAGAAAAGATCCCTGAGTTCCTGCAGGGTGACTTCAGAGCTCCTCAGGTAGCTGATTATCCTGCCACGGTGGATTATTCCGAAGCTGTGGCAGTTGCCGTGGACCTCCGCCAGGGTGTGGGTTGATACAAGAACACCAGCCCCGGCGGACACCGCCCCATGGATCATCCTCCAGAAGGTCTCCGCAGCGGGAGGGTCCAACCCCACCAGTGGCTCGTCAATGACGTAGAGATCGGGTCTGGCGGTGAAGGCCGAACTGAGAACCAGCCTCTGGGTCATCCCGTGGCTGTAAGTACCGGTCCTCTGGTCCAGCCAGCCCTCCATGCTGAAGAGCTCGGAGCAGAATCCGATTCTGCGGTCCAGATCTTCCCGCGAGATCCCACGGAGCTTTCCGGCGAACGTCAGGTACTCCCGGCCGGTCAGCCTCTTCCAGACCACCGGCTCGTCGGGTACGTAGAAGATCCTTTCCCGGCACTTCTCCACAGGAAGGCCGTCCAGCGTCACCATCCCCGAATCGGGGAGCACCAGGCCGGCAATCATCTTCAGAGTGGTGGACTTTCCGGCTCCGTTGGGGCCCAGCAGACCCACCACGGAGCCCCTCTCCACCTTCAGGGACAGCCGGTCCACCGCCTTCGTGCCGCCGAAACTGCGGCTCACCTCAACGAGGGACAGCATCGCCGTCCTCCGGAAGCCCCACCAGGGCCCTTGTGAACTGCACCGGATCGAAGGCGGAGAAGTCGTCACCGCCTTCACCCGTGCCGATGTACCGGATGGGAATCCCCGTTTCATGGGCCATGGCAAACACCGCTCCGCCCTTGGCCGTTCCGTCGAGTTTGGTCACCACCAGCCCGGTAACCGGCACCGCCCGGGAAAAGCCCTCGGCCTGTAGCAGCGCGTTCTGCCCTACGGAGCCGTCAAGAACCAGGAGAACCTCATGGGGGGCGCCTTCCAGAGCCTTTCCCGTCACCCGGTGAACCTTGGAAAGTTCGTCCAGAAGGCCCTTCCTGTTGGGAAGCCTGCCGGCTGTGTCAAGTATAAGCCTTTGAAACCCACGGGCCCGGGCACTGGCCACCGCATCGTAGGCCACCGCCCCGGGGTCCGTTCCCTCGGGTCTGACCACCACCGGAATGTCCAGTTTCCGGCCCCACTGGGCCAACTGCTCCCCGGCGGCCGCCCGGAAGGTGTCGGCGCACGCCATGACGGTCATGTGTCCCCGTTCACGGTACATGGCGGCCAGTCTGGCCACAGTGGTGGTCTTGCCCGAGCCGTTGACGCCCACGGTCATGATCACCCTCAGTTCCGACCCGTGGTCCTCCCCGGGAGCCGGTGGGAGCATGGACTCCAGAAGCAGCGCCAGCCCCTCCCTCATGCCCACGCCCCGGGCGGAGCAGATGCCGGGCAGGTCCCGGGTCACCCTCTCGGTGAGTCTCCATCCCAGGTCTGCCTCCAGAAGGGCTTCCTCCAGTTTCTCCAGTTCCTCGGAACCGGGAGAACCGGACCCGAACAACGCCCCCAACCGGGAGGCCAGCAGGTCCCGGGTCTTCCTGAGCCTATCCCCGAGGTTCATCCCCGCCCCTGTCATCGTAGTCCGAAAGGCTAACCGTGGTGAGGCTCGAGACCCCGGGTTCCGCCATGGTTATTCCGTAGAGCCTGTCGGATGCCTCCATGGTTCTCTTGTTATGGGTCATCACCAGGAACTGGGTCTGGCTGCTGAACCTTCTGAGTATGGCCATGAAGCTGTCTATGTTTGCATCGTCCAGGGGTGCGTCCAGTTCGTCGAGTATGCAGAAGGGGCTTGCCTTAACCAGGTAAAGGCTGAACAGAAGTGCCACCGCCGCCAGCGCCCTTTCGCCGCCGGACAGGGATGTGACGCTCTCAAGTTTCTTGCCCTTGGGCCTGGCCATGATCTGGATTCCCCCCTCCAGCGGGTCGTCCCCCTCAAGGGCGGTGATGTCGGCCTCGCCCCCTCCGAACAGCTCCACGAACACCTCCCGGAAGTGCTCCCGAACCCGTTCGAAGGTCTCCCTGAATCTGGCCTGGGCCTCCTGGTTGATCTCGGATATGGCAGTTTCCAGAGACTCACGGGCTTCCTCCAGGTCGCGTTTCTGCTCGGTCAGGAACTCCAGCCTCTCCTCGGTCTCCCGGAACTCCTCCACCGCCAGCGGGTTAACAGGGCCGATACCCTCGATGATCTTCAGCTGCCGCTGCTCCTCATCCCGCAGGGCCTGGGAAGGCATGTCCAGGAAGGGATTCTCCTCCGGGGCGTCGGGAATCTCCCTGCGGAGGGACTCCGCCTGGACGGCCATGGCTTCGGTATCGCTTCGGGCCCTGGCGTGTCTTTCCCGGGCGCCGGTGTGCCGGGTTCTGGCCGAGGATACCTGTTCCTCCAGAGCTGCGGTGCGCTGAAGGAGTTCCCCCCTGACCGCAGCGGCCCTGTTCCGGTTCTCCCCGGCGGTCTCCCTGTCGCGCTCCAGTTTCGCCACCCGGCCGGAGAGAGCTTCGAGGTCTTTCTCCATTTCGCAGGCGCTCTGAAGAAGCTTGCCGGACTCAAGGTCCAGCTCTTCCGCAGAGCTTTCCGCATTCTCCGCCTCGGCCCTGAGTTCCACGGTTCTGGAGGCCGTCCGGGAAGCCATGTTCCGGGCCTCCCTGAGGTCCATTCCGGCCTTCTCCCTGGCCAGGAAAGCCTCATTGCCCTTCTCCCTTGCATCATCCAGAGCGGCGGCCGCCTCCAGGGCAGCCCGGTTCAGAAGCGCAAGCCGCGCTTCCATCTCCTTGACCCCCAGATCCTGATCCGGTTCCGTCCCTGTTTCCGAGGAAACCGAACTGAGTTCCCGCTCAGTCTCTTCCGCGAAGGAGGCCAGCGCAGACAGCTTCCTGCCGACCTCCTCCCGGCGGGATATCAGGACCGCCTCGCTCCTCTGAAGTCTTCCCAGGGTGTTCCTGGCTTCCTCCGCCTCCCGTTCAATCTTCTCAAGGGCTTCCCGGGCGGATGCCGCTTCCGCCGCTAGGGTCCCGGCATCCCCGGTAAGCCCTTCCAGCCTGCGTCCCGCTTCCTCCGCCGCCGCCGCCAGTTCCAGCACCCCGGCGCCGCCTACTGAAGCGCCCAGCCTTACGGTGCCGTCGGGCCGCAGGAGATGGCCCTCACGGGTAACCACCCCGGCGGGTATCTCCCGGCGGAACCAGTCCAGGGCGGTTTCCAGGTCCGGGGCCAGCACGTAGTGCCGAAGCACCGATTCCGCCACGGGACAGCCGGCTTCGATGAACCTGTCCATCCTCACGGCGCCGTCCGGAATAGGTTCCGGAGCCTTGCGCCCCCCCACCGCGTACCTGGCGCCGCCGGCCGGAAGCCCGGGGTCCACCCCGTCCACCGGAAGGGCTGACTGGACCCCGTCCAGACATGCTCCCACAGCGTTGCCCATACCGGCGGCCGGCTTCAGAACGGATCCCAGGGTATCGCCGCTCCGGGATCTGGCCAGGGCCTCCTCCAGATCTGCGACTTCCTGGGCGCACGCCTTCCGAAGGGCAGCCGCCTCTCCAGCGGCCAGGGAGGCTTCCGACGCCTTTTCCCTGGCCTTCGAGAGGGCTCCGGAAGCCTCTTTCGCTGCGCTATCGGCGGCGAGCCGGGCCCCCCGGAGGGCGACTTCATCCCGTTCTATCTCCCGAAGGGTTTCCTCCAGGATGTGAATCTCCCGCCGGCTGTCCTCCAGCCTTCCGGTGAGTTCTCCGATTTTCTGACGGCGGGATTCGCCGGCTTTCATCCGCTCCATGTAGCGGTCCCGGAGGACCGAAAGCTCCTCCGCGCAGTCGGATTCCCTGCGCCTGGCAGCCTCCAGCTCCCTTCGAGCGTGCTCCAGCAGCCGGGACCATTCATCGGCCGCGGCCGCGGTCTCTGCCTCGGCCTTCGCCGCATCCGCCGCCCGGGCCTCCCACCTGAGCGCTTCCGCCCCGGTTTCCGAGGCCTCATTCCGATACTTCATGGCCCTTTCCCGCTCCCTGGCGCACCGGGCAGTGTTCTCCCCCGCGGTCCGCCGCAAGCCGGCGATTCTCTCCAGGGCCACCGCCCGCTCCCTCTCCAGGGAAGCGATGGATGACTCCACCGCGGCGCACCCCGCATGGGCTTCGTCCAGCCGGTTCTGAGCCTCCCCCAGCCGGATCCTCGCTTCCGCCAGCGCCGCTTCCAGAGAAGAAAGCGCCGCTGCCTGGGCGGCCTCTTCGGCGCCGGCCTGCTCCATCTCCCTGCCCGCCCGGGCTATCTTCTCCTGGAGAAGAAGCAGTTCCCCGGAAGCCTTGGCGGACCGGATCAGCGCCACGGTGTCCCGGGCTTTCTCGTGTCTGCGATAGGCCGCCACCTGCTTCTTCAGCACTCCGTGGCCCCGCTCGACCTCCGAAATGATGTCCGACAGGCGCTCCAGGTCGTTCCCGGCGGTTTCCAGCTTCAGTCCGGCCCTGTGCCTCTGTATCTTGTACCGTCCGATCCCCGCGGCCTCGTCGAAAAGCTCCCGGCGGTCCTCGGCCCTGGGGGAGAGGATCGTCTTCACCATCTCCGCCTCGAGTATCCAGTAGCCGGTGCTTCCCAGTCCCCGGTCAACGATCAGGTCGGTTACATCCATGAGACGGCAGCGGTTTCCGTTGATGAGGTAGTCGCTGGCGCCGGAGCGGAAGAGCCTCCTGGTGACTGAGACCTCGTCGAAGTCCAGCGGCAGCGCCCTTTCGGCGTTGTCGAAGGTAACCGTCACCTCCGCCATTCCCAGGGGCTTCCTGCCGGAACTCCCCTTGAAAATCACGTCCTCCATGACCTCCGCCCGGATCTGCCGGGCGCTCTGGGTCCCCAGCACCCACCTCAGGGCGTCGGCCACGTTGCTCTTTCCGCACCCGTTGGGCCCCACCACGGAGCTGATTCCAGACTCGAAAACCATGATGAAGGGATCGGCGAAGGACTTGAACCCGAGGATCTCCAGCCTCTTCAGGCGCACCTTCGTCCCCTCTCCCCCATGAGCCCCGGGAATGCCGCCAGGTACCAGACGAAGCTGTATAGCAGGGACGCCAGGGCGGCGATTCCCAGGATATCAGCCCCGGGAAGGATGTCGGGAATCGCCTGGGCTTCCGGAAACAGGGCCTGCCGGGTCAGAAAGACCGCCGTGGCTACCGTTGAAACCTTGCCCGGCATCCTGGCGGAGGGCGGCTTCGCCCTTCCGGCCACCAGGAGCCCTCCCAGACCTATGATCAGATCCCGGGCCGCCATGGTCAGAAGAATCCACAGCCTCAGCAGGCCTCCGTGCACCAGGGCCAGGGCGAAGAGGCCGAAGGAGACCTTGTCAGCCAGGGGATCGAGGATTCTTCCCCAGTCGCTCACGGTGCCGGTGCTCCTGGCCAGACGCCCGTCCAGCCAGTCGCTTCCGACGGCCAGCAGGACCAGTATTCCGGCGGACAGCCCGGAACCCCGCAGGACGAAGTACGAAGCGCCCGCGGAGAGCGGAATCCTGAAGAGGCTTATCAAGTTCGCCCCGGTGAGAAACTTTCCCTCAGGCACCGGAACCTTCTTCCAGAATGCTCCTGGCATGCTTCAGGGCGGCCTCGCCTCCGCCCAGCAGCCTGGCCAGTTCCGCCGACCGCTGGTCGAACCCCTCCAGGGTCCTTGTTACCGACTCGGGAATGCCGTTCACCAGCTTCTTCTCCACCAGGATGTTCCTGTCGGCCCGACCCGCCACCTGGGCCAGGTGGGTGATCACGATCACCTGGCGCCCTGCCCCGGCCCGGGCCAGGGCCTCGCCGAGGCTGTGGGCGGTTTCTCCGCCGGTTCCCGAATCGATCTCGTCAAAAACCAGGGTGGACACCCCCGACGCCCCGGCCAGCGACAGCTCCAGGGCCAGTGCAACCCTGGACAGCTCGCCCCCGCTGGCCACACCTGAAAGGGGCCCCGGGGGCATTCCGGGATTGGCGGTGAACAGGAACTCGGGTTCCGTCATACCATTGGGGCCCAGGGTAACTCCCCCGGCGCCGATCCCCCGGGAGGCCGGGGTGAAGCCCACGCTGAAGGCCGCCGCGGGGATCCGCAGACTGACGAGTTCCTCGCCGCACCGGGCCGCAAGCTTCCGGGCGCCCTCCCGCCTGGCCTCGTCCAGGGACCGGGCGGCAGCCGAAAGCTCCTGCTCCATTAGGGGTTTCCGGGCCTTCAGTGAAGTGAACTCCTCCTCGGCCGAGTCCATGCCGGCGAGTTCGGTTTCCAGCCTCTCCCCGGCTCCCAGCATCTTCTCCAGGCTGCCGCCGCTCCGGGAAATGAGCCTGGAGTAGGCGTCCAACCTTTCGTCTATCTCTTCAGCCCTTCCCGGGGCGTCCTTGAACTCCCCCAGCAGCCCCCGGCTTACCCGGGCAGCCTCGGACCCGCAGATCCCGGCCTGATCCAGGAGTTCAAGCAGCTCGCTCTGGCCCGGGTCCATGGACCTTACGCTCCTGGCGAAGCCCGACAGCCTGCCAATCAGGCCATCGTCCCCCTCCAGAACCTCCCCGAGACCTGAATAGAGCATTGCCAGCTCCTGCGCCTTCTCCAGCCTGGCCCGTTCGTCCCGAAGGCTTTCATAATCCTCCCTGGAAGGAACTAGCCGGCGGAACATTCCCAGTTCGTGCAGAACCATCTCCCGGCGGGAGGCGTAACCAGCCACGTCACCTGCCAGTTTCTCCATTGCGGCCAGCAGGTTCCTGTATCCTGCGTATAGCGCCCGGTATTCCCGGGCCAATGCGGCGCAGCCGGAGAAGCCGTCCAGTATCTCCACCTGCCTGGGCTGACGCAGAAGCGCCGGGGTCGAGCGCTGGGTATGAAGCCCCATGCGGCCCTCCATGGCCGAGTGCACGTCCTCCAGGGTGCTCAGGGCGTCGTTCAGGAAAACCCTGCTTCTTCCCTCGGCAAACACCTCCCTGCGGATGCACACGTCACCCCGGTCATCGCTGAAGAAGGCCTCCACCGAAGCGAGTCTGGCTCCGGGGCGAACCAGGTTCTTGTCCGCCCTGGCTCCCATGGCCAGGAGAAGGCCGTCTATGAGGATGGATTTGCCCGCGCCGGTCTCCCCGGTGAGCACGTTCAGCCCAGGCCCCGGCTCCAGCACCGTGTCGCTGATGGTGGCCAGGTTCGAGAGGGCCAGGCGGTTCAGCATTTCATCCCCGGTAGCTCCAGCCCAGTTTCCTGCCCAGGCGGGAGTAGTAGCCCTCGCCCCCGGGAAGCCTCACCAGAAGGCTGTTCTCCGGAGCCCTTGATATCACCGCTCCCTGCCCGTCCGCCAGGACACAGCCGATCTGCCGTCCGTCGGGGCTCACCAGAGCCCGGTCGCCGGGCCCGATGAGGGTGATGGACACCGAGGCGTCGGCGGGAATCACTATCGGCCTCAGAGAAAGAAGGTGAGGACACACCGGGGTGATCACCATGGCCGGAATGTTGGGGTGAAGTATGGGGCCGCCGCAGGACAGGCTGTAGGCGGTGGAGCCCATGGAGGTGCTCACCAGCACTCCGTCGCCGGTCATGATGGCTGCGGACTGCCCGTTCACCTCGATGCCCAGGTGGAGAAGACCGTACTCGGAGCACCTGTGAATGCAGACGTCGTTGAGAGCCGTCTGGACCGCGCCCTCGGGCAGCCGGGCCTGCAGCCTGGGCAGCTCCTGTATGTCGTAGGCCCCGGAAGTCAGCATGGCCACCGCCCTGGGCAGATCCGCCTCGTCGCAGGAGGACAGAAAACCCAGATGCCCGGCGTTCACCGCCAGCACGGGAGCATGAAACTGGTTGAAGCATTTCAGGAAAGTCCCGTCGCCCCCAACCGCAACGACCATGTCGGGTTCGGCCTCAACCGTCCGGATCCCGGCGCTCTCCAGAATCCCGGCGACGGCGTCGCGCTTCTCCGGGAGGAAGGGGGCGTAGACCAGAACCCCTTGAACTTCCTTCACTCGAACCCTCCCGCTTCCAGAACGGCCCCGGCGATGCCCTGGGGGTCGAGCCCCAGCCGGGACATGATGCTGCCGTGGCTTCCATGGGGCTGGAAATCGTCGGGAATCCCCAGCCGGGTGACCGGCGTACGGGGGAGCAGGGCCTGAATCCCCTCCCCGAACCCTCCGGCAAGACAACCCTCCTCCACGGTGACCACCGCTGACACTCCCCGGCAAAGATCCAGAATTTCGTCCTCCGGAAGGGGCTTGAGCCAGACCGGATCGTACACCGCCGCCTCTATCCCCCGCCGGGCCAGAATGTCAGCGGCCAGCACCGCCGGGGCGACCATCACCCCGGCGGCCAGGATCACCGCGTCGGCTCCGGACCTTATCAACTGCCCCCGGCCCATGACCGGATTCTCCGGCGGGGGAGCCACCCTCTCGGGTTCCAGCCCCCTGGGGTATCGGATACCCGTAGGCCTGTCCAGCTCCCGCAGCACCGTCCTGAGCAGGGCCTCCAGGACCCCGCAGTCCCGGGGGGCCGCCAGGGCCGTGCCCGGCACCTGCCGGAACAGGGCGATGTCGTGCACCCCGTGGTGGGTGGGGCCGTCGGCCCCCACGATTCCGGCCCTGTCCAGGGCGAAGAGCACCGGCGCCTTCTGCAGGGCAGCGTCATGCACCAGCTGGTCGAAGGATCTCTGGAAGAACGAGCTGTATATGGCCACCACGGGCTTCAACCCCCCGAAGGCCAGGCCGCAGGCGAAGGTGACGGCGTGCTGTTCCGCTATGCCCACGTCGAAGAACCTGTCCGGATGAGCCCCGGCGAAACAGGTAAGCCCCGTGCCGTCGGGCATGGCGGCGGTTATGGCCACGATGTTCCCGTCGCTTCGGGCTATGTCGGTAACCACCCGCCCGAACGTCGATGTGAAACTCTCGCCCTGCCGGCCGCCCGATGCGCCGCTCACCCCGTGGAAGTCAACCGGTTCGCACTCGGCAGGTTCGTAACCCTTCCCTTTCCTGGTCACCACGTGCACCAGAACCGGCCCTTTCATCTCGCTGACCCTGGCGAGCACCGCGGTAAGTAGAGGAATGTCGTGGCCATCCACTGGGCCGATGTAGCGAACCCCGAACTCGTCGAAAATGTTGACCGGGTTCATGATGGTCTTCTTCACCGCAGCGCCGGCGTAGCCAGCGGCCCGGCGCATGGTGTCGCCCACGGTGGGAAGCTTTCCCAGGGTGTTCCAGACCTCGTCCCGAAGCCGGTTGTACCGGGGATCGGTGATGAGCTTGGTGAAATGTTTGCTTATGGCCCCCACATTGGGGGAGATGGACATCTTGTTGTCGTTGAGGATGACCGTCATGTCGGTGTGGCTCTGGCCCAGGTTGTTCAACCCCTCGAAAGCCAGACCCGCGGTCATGGAGCCGTCCCCTATCACAGCCGCCACCCGGTGATTCTCGCCCCGCAGGTCCCGGGCCAGGGCGAAGCCCAGCGCGGCGCTGATGGATGTGGAACTGTGGCCGGTGCCGAAGCAGTCGCAGGGGCTCTCGTCCCGGCGGGGAAAGCCGCTGAGACCGCCGGGCTGCCTCACCGTGTGGAAGCGTGCCCTGCGGCCGGTGAGGAGCTTCCAGGGATAGGTCTGATGGCCCACGTCCCAGACGATTCGGTCAACCTCCGGGTCGTACACCGAAAGGATGGCCACGGTGAGTTCCACCACCCCGAGGCTGGAGGCCAGATGGCCACCGGTGCAGCAGACCACGTCCACTATCCTGCGCCGCACCTCCTCCGCCAGGGCGGTCTTCTCTTCGGGGCTCAGAGCCTTCACGTCCCCGGGGCCGGATATTCTGTCGAGAATGGAATCCATCAACTCCTCCGCCGGGGAAGGTGAAGGCACAGGGCGGACACCGCCCGCCACCCTTCGCCCAGCCCCAGAAAACCCGAAGATAGCACCTCGGCCCGGGAAAGAGCCTCCTCCACGGCCCCGGAAAGCCCCATGGCGGTGACAGGGTTCCACTTGCCCCTGGAGGCGTCTTTGCCCACCGCCTTGCCCATCTCCTCCTCCGAGCCGGTGACGTCCAGTATGTCATCGGTGAGCTGGAAAAGGAACCCGAGCCTCTCCCCCATTTCCGACAGCCGGTCCAGGATCTCCCGGGAGGCTCCCGCCGCCAGAGCGCCCAGTTCCAGGGACACCCGGAGCAGGGCGGCGGTCTTCCCCGACACCATCCGGGTGATCCACGCCTCGTCCGCCGGTTCAGGCGGGAACATGTCCATGTACTGGCCGCCCACCAGGCACCGGGCGCCGGAGGCGTCCGCCAGCCTGAGGATCATCTCCCGGATCCTTTCCGGAGGACCGGGAGTGCGGGCCAGTGTTCGAAAAGCCTCGGTGAGGAGCCTGTCCCCCGCCAGTATCGCCGGCCCTTCACCGGCGTGACGGTGCAGGGTGGGGATTCCCCGGCGGAAATCGTCGTCATCCATTGAGGGGAGGTCGTCGTGGACAAGGGAGTAGGTGTGCACCATCTCCACCGCGCAACCTGCGGGAAGGGCCTTCTCGGGATCGCCGGAGAGGGCCAGGCAGGCCTCCCTCACAAGAAAGGGCCGCAGCCTCTTTCCCCCGGCGGAGAGGGCGTACCGGCAGTGGTCGGGAAGCAGGGTGCCGTCGGAGTACATTTCCAGGGAGGAGAGCCCATCCTCGACCCAGGCTGACGCTTCCGCGAGCCGGCTGCTCAGTAGCTGGTCCATGCCCCCCGTCACCCCTCCTCCCGGATCACTTGGCGGTCTCGGACGCCCGGACCTCCCTGATCACCGTGACCTTGATCTGGCCCGGATACTCCATGTCGCTCTCGATCTTCCTGGCAATTTCCCGGGCCAGGTCGGAAGCCCCGGCATCGTCTATCTGCTCGGGTTTAACCGCGATTCTGAGTTCCCGTCCCGCCTGGATGGCGTAGGACTTGCCGACCCCCTCGAAGGAGTCCGCAATGGCTTCCAGCTTGTGAAGCCGGCGGATGTACAGCTCCAGGGTCTCCCTCCGGGCTCCCGGGCGGGCGCTGCTCACCGCGTCAGCTGCCTGCACCAGCACCGCGTACATGCTGGTGGGCTCCACCTCCTCGTGATGGGCTCCGATGGCGTTGCAGATCAGCATCTGCTCGTCGAACCGGCGGGCCAGCTCCATTCCCACGATGGCGTGGGAACCTTCCAGCTCCTGGTCCGTAGCCTTGCCGATGTCGTGAAGAAGGCCGGCCCTCCGGGCCAGGGCCGGGTCGAGCTTCAGTTCGCTGGCCAGCAGCCCACAGATGTGGGCCACCTCCAGGGAGTGCTGGTACATGTTCTGGCCGTAGCTGGTGCGGTACCTGAGCCTTCCCAGGTGCCGGATGAGCTGGGAGTGAAGCCCCGGAACGTTGGCCTCCAGGGATAATTCGTTGCCCAGCTTGCGGATCTTCTTCTCCATGTCCGCGGTGGCCTTCTGGACGATGCTCTCGATGCGTCCGGGATGGATCCGGCCGTCGGTGATCAGCTTCTCCAGGGCCTGTCTGGCCACTTCCCGGCGCACCGGGTCGAAGCACGACAGCACCACGGCCTCAGGGGTGTCGTCAATCACCACGTCCACCCCGGTGGCGCTCTCGAAGGCCCTGATGTTCCGGCCCTCCCGGCCGATGATCCGGCCCTTGAGTTCGTCGCTGGTCAGGTTCACCACGCTGACGCAGTTCTCCACAACGTGGTTGGCGGCGCACCTCTGAATGGAGGTGGAGAGGATCATGGTGGCCTTCTCCTCCGCGGCCTTCTCCGCCTCCTCTATGATCCCCCGGGCTATCTTGGCGGCCTCGTGCCTGGCCTCCTCCCGGAGGTTCGACAGAAGAAGGTCCCTGGCCTCCTCCCGGGTGAGGTTGGAGATGTGTTCGAGCTTCTGGTTGTGTTCCTCGATGAGTTTGTTGGCCCTGACGTGTTTGGCGTTCAGCGCCTGTTCCCTCTCGGCCAGTACGGTTTCCAGCCCCTTGAGGGACTCGGACTTGGCTTCCAGGGTCTCCCGGTTTCTCTGAACCTGTTCGGTCTGCCGGTTCAGATTGCTCTCCCGCCGGTCCAGCTCGGACTGCGATTGTCTGAGCTTCTCCAGCATGGCGGCTTTCTCGCCGGCGATTATCTCCCTTCCCTCCAGAAGGGCTTCCTTCTTGATGGTCTCCGCTTCCCGCCTGCCCTCGGTGAGAATCCTCTCCACCTCGGAAACGGCGCCCTTGCGCTCCCTGGAGACCAGGGCCTTGTGCAGGGCGAACCCCAGGAAGAAGACAACCACCGCCACAAGTCCTGCGACAGCGTATATCACAGCATGCCCCCGTTCAGGCGCAGGAGTATTTATGGAATCGGAAACCCGGCGGCGCTATCGGAAGCGCTTCCCGGCGACCCTGCGCACGCCGCTATGGGCACCGGGTTTCCGCTTTATCAGCGGTTTCCGGAGGCCGCGCTGGAACTGGAGGGGATTGTCGCCCTTTCGGCGGCGGCGGGTTCCCGGAGAACGGTTTTTTCCCGGGTTTCACCGCCCTTTTCGAGGGCTTTTTCTATCTTCTCGGCCAGGGAGTCAAGGAATCGGGCCTGGCTCATCCTCTCCTCCTCGATGCCCTTCTCCACCCTGAACATCTCATCCGTGATGTTCAGGGCTGCGAGAATGGCCACCTTCGAGGTGGACGCCATGGTTATGTTATCGGTCATCTCCCGCATGCGCATGTCTACGAAATGGGCGATCTCCGCCACGTAGGCCGGATCGCCCTCGCCCCTTATGGAGTATTCCCGCCCGTAGATGTTTACCCTTGTGCTGTCCGGACGGTCCGCCATCTGCGCCTGCGCTCCCTACTGCCGGTCCGCTCTCTCCAGTTTCACAAGCAACGCCTCCAGCCTCTGCCTGACCTCCTGCCTTTCCCGCAGGAGTCTGGCGCTGTGCAGGCGAAGGATCCTGTAACCCTCAGGATCCCCTTCCCCGCTCCGGTGTTCCAGCCGGCGCTCCAGTTCGGCCACCATCGCCGCCAGTCTGTCCCTCTCCTCGGTGGTTTCCCTGAGCCTGAGAAGGAGCCTGTCAACGGCTTCGGACAACCTCTGGGAGGCGCCGGATGAAGCCACCCGTCTACCTCAGCGCGGTTCTCGCCACTTCGACGACCTTGCCGAAGGCCTGGGGATCCTTGACCGCCATGTCCGCCAGGACCTTGCGGTCGAGGGCCACGCCCGCCTTGGTGAGACCGTCGATGAACGAGCTGTAGGTCATTCCGTTTTCCCTGACCGCCGCGTTGATCCGGGTAATCCAGAGTACCCGGAAGTCGCGCTTCTTGTTCCGGCGGTCGCGGTACTGGTACTCAAGGGCCTTCTTGTTAGCGTCGTCCGCCACGGTGTAGAGCTTGCGACGGCCTCCGAACTTGCCCCGGGCCTCGCCGAGTACCTTCTTGTGCCTCTTGTGCCTCGCTACAGCGAATTTCACCCTGCTCATGTCATTACCTCATCCGTTCTCAAGGCAGAAGCCTGCAGATCCTCCTGGTGTCCGGGGAGGAGGCGATTCCGCCCTTCCGGAGATTTCTCTTGCGCTTGCTGCTCTTCTTGGTCTTGATGTGTCCGTTGTGGCTGTGGCGCACCGTGATCTTGCCGGTGCCCGTCTTTCCGAAGCGCCTGGCGGCGCCCCTGTGGGTTTTCATCTTTGGCATGTCATTCCTCGGCGTTCTGGGGCTTCGACTTCTTCTCCTTCATGGGGGCGAGTATCATGCTCAGAAACTTGCCCTCCATGACGGGTTCCTTCTCAATCTGTGCCAGGTCCGCAAGGTCTTCCGAAAGCTTGCTCAGAAGCTTGTGTCCCTGATCCTGGTAGACCAGCTGCCTTCCCCGGAAGACAACCGTGGCCTTGACCTTGCAGCGCTCCTCGAGAAACTCCCGCGCGTGCTTCATCTTGAACTGGTAGTCATGGGTGTCGGTGTTGGGCCGGAACTTAACTTCCTTCAGCCCGCCGGTGGTCTGCTTCTTGCGGACCTCCCGGGCCTTGCGGTTCTCCTGGTACTTGAACTTGCCGTAGTCCATTATCCGGGCTACGGGGGGATCGCTGGTGGCGCTTATCTCCACCAGGTCCAGTTCCGCTTCCGCAGCCATGTCCAGCGCCCTGGACAGGGAAACGACACCCACATGATCGCCGTTCTGGTCGATGAGCCTCACATTCTGGCTTCGAATCTCACCGTTGACGCGCGTAGTATCCCTGATAGCCGCTACCTCCGCTCCATGAAGGGTGGTCTTGCGCACTCCTTCGAAATTGCGTCGAGGGCCTCCTCCAGGGAAACTACCCCCTGGTCGCCCTTTCCATGCCTTCTGAGCGCGACCTTCCCTTCCCTCTCCTCGTTTTCACCGAGGATGAGCATGAAGGGAACCTTGCCGGTCTCCGCCTCACGGATCCGGTATCCGATGGTTCCGCTCCGGAGGTCGGCCTCGCACCTGAAACCCGCTTCCGCTACAGCCCTTTCCACCTTTCCGGCGTATTCGTGCTGGGAAGAACCGATTGGTAAAATAACCACCTGGACCGGGGCCAGCCAGCCCGGGAAGTTCCCGGCGAAATGCTCGATGAGGTTTCCGATGAACCGCTCCTCGGAGCCGAACAGGGCCCGGTGCACCATGTACACCCTCTGTTCCCTGCCGTCCTCGCCCACGTAGGTAAGGTCGAACCGGGCGGGGATGTTGAAGTCGAACTGGATGGTGGGCCCCTGCCAGGTGCGGCCCAGGGCGTCGTGCATCTTGATGTCCACCTTCGGGCCGTAGAAAGCAGCCTCGCCCTTCACCGTCCGGTACTCCTCGCCCATCTCATCGAGTGCCTGGGCCATGGCCTTCTCCGCCCGGGCCCACTCCTCGGGGACTCCCGCGTAGTGCTCCATGTTGTCGGGGTCGCTCAGGGACAGCTCGATGTCGTAGCCGAACCCGAAGAGCTTCAGGAAGTAGAGGGCGAACCGGATGACCCCCTGCACCTCGCCAACCATCTGGGATGGAGTGCAGAAGATGTGGCCGTCGTCCACGGTGAAGCCCCGGACCCTCATCAGGCCGTGGAGCACCCCGCTGCGTTCGCAGCGGTAGACCGTGCCCAGCTCGGCGAGCCTCAGGGGCAGATCCCGGTAGGAGCGTTTCTGATTCTGGTAGATGATGATGTGACCGGGGCAGTTCATGGGCTTGATGGCGTACTCGCCCTTCTCCACCTCTGTGAAGTACATGTTCTCCCGGTAGTAGTCGTAATGGCCGGAGGTCTTCCACAACTCCGCCGGAGCGATGTGGGGGGTGACCACCAGCCGGTATCCCGCCCGGACGTGGGCGTCCTTCCAGAACCGCTCCAGCTGGTCCCGGAGCATTCCGCCCCTGGGGAGCCAGTAGGCCAGACCGGGCCCTCCCGGGCCGCCCATTGTGAACAGGCCCAGTTCCGGGCCGAGTTTGCGATGGTCGCGCCGCCGGGCCTCTTCCAGCATCTCCATGTGAGCCTTCAGGGCCTCGGCGGATTCGAAGGCCGTGCCGTACACCCTGGTGAGCATGGGATTGTTCTCGTCGCCCCGCCAGTAGGCGCCGGCCACGGAAAGCAGTGCGGTGTGTCTGAGGTAACCCGAAGAAGGCACGTGGGGGCCCCGGCAGAGGTCCGCGAAGTCGCCGAGGCTGTACAGGCTCACGGTCTCGCCCTTCTCCCGGATTTCATCCAGAAGCTCCACCTTGAAGCACTCCTTCCGGGACTGGAAAAACCGGACCGCCTCGTCCAGAGGCAGCTCCCGGCGCTGGAATGGCAGATTCAGCCCCACCAGGCGCTTCATCTCCGCGGCGATTCCGGGAAGGGCCGATGCCCCCGGAAAGCCGGGGATGTCCATGTCGTAGTAGAAACCGTCCCTGATGGCGGGCCCCACACCGAACTTCGTGCCGGGGTACAGGTTGGTTACCGCCGCGGCCAGCAGGTGCGAAGCGCTGTGGCGCAGGATCTCCAGACCGGCCTCGTCGTCGGGGGTGATGAGCCGGAACTCCCCGGAACGCACCGGTGCGGACATGTCGAACAGGGCTCCGTCCGACGAGAAGGCCAGGGCCCTCTTGGCGAGGCTGCGGGAGATGGAGGCCGCGACCTGGGCGCCGGTAGTCGCCGCCGGGTACTCCACGGAGTTGCCGTCGGGAAACACCAACTTCACCATCTCAGCCTCCTTCCCGGCCCGCGGGCCTTTTTGCATAGAAAAATGGTGGGCGATACTGGAATCGAACCAGTGACCTCTTGCATGTCAAGCAAGCACTCTAACCAACTGAGCTAATCGCCCACCGCAAAGCTGTGAAAAGCGCTCTCTGGCGCGCGCTATTATCCTACACGCCCGCGTGTTCTGTCAAGAGACCGGCCCTCAGGGGACTATCGTGGTCCCCGTCTCCCCGTCCAGGGCCGCGAGCAGGCTTCCCGGGCTGGAGATGACCACCCGGCCCGTTCCCCTGTGCTTCAGGAAGCCCAAAGCGGCCTTTATCTTGGGCAGCATGCTGCCCGCGGCGAAGTGCCCCTGCTCCACCAGTTCCCTGGCTTCCGGGGCGGTCAATCGCCTTAGAGCCCTCTGCGCAGGCTTGCCGAAGTCGGCGTAGACCTCCCGAACCCCGGTGGAAATCACGAAGGCGTCCGCCTGCAGGTGGGTCGCCAGGAGCGCCGAGGCATGGTCCTTGTCAATGACCGCCGCCACACCCCTTATCCGGTGGCCTTCCCGGACCACCGGAACGCCCCCGCCGCCGTTGCAGATCACGATCTGTCCCGCCCGGACCAGGGCCTGGATGCTGGAGAGCTCGATGATCTTCTTGGGTATCGGGGAGGCGACCACCCGGCGCCATCCCCGGCCCGCATCCTCCCGCATCACGAACCCTTCGGACTCCATCAGCCTCAGGGCCTCCTCCTGGGTGTAGAACGGCCCTACGGGCTTGGTGGGGTTCAGGAAGCCGGGGTCGTCCGGATCCACCTGCACCTGGGTGACCACCGAGGCCACCGGTATGTCACGGCCCCTCTCCTCCAGCACGTCCCCCAGAACCTGCTGGAGCAGATATCCGATGTAGCCCTGGGTTGCGGCAACGTTCACGTCCATGCCGTC
>CAZSKU010000027.1:0-21601 GCA_964607515.1 uncultured bacterium
AAGACAACATGCATTACCAGGATCGGATATTGGGGGGTATCAGGAACTGCCGGCTGTGTTCAGGGTCCGTTGAGGAACCGTAACGGTTCCGAAAAGCACCCGGCCTGCGTGAGACGGCCGTCCGGGTGCTCCGGAGCCGAGACAGGGATATAATCCCGCCATGAACAAGGGACTGCGGGGTATGCTGAACCGGCGGAACTTGGCAGCGCTGCTCATCACCCTGGCTCTGCCGGCGGCGTGCGCCGATGTTTCGGGCCCTCCGGAGAACCGGGAGATCCTGTGCACCATCCGCACCAGGTCCATGTGGACCCTGGGCTTCGCCCCCGATTCCTGCTCCATTCTCGTCTGTTCCCCGGAGGATACCCTGGAGTTCGGTGTTACCGTGCTTTCCCAGATCACCGAAGCCCTTCTCACGGGGCTGGAGGAATCGAATCCAACCTTGACCGTCAGCCTGTTCCAGGGCGATTCGCTGCTGGCTCTCCGGGAGTTCCGGGCCGAGGCCGGTTTTCCCGGGGAGGCGGACGTCCGGGCCCGATGGGAGAACCGGTCGGACGCGTTCCTTCTGGACGCCGCGCCGGGAGGGGTTCCCCCGGCGGACCAGCCTGTGTCGGTGCTCTTCGTGGGGAACAGCTACACCGCCGCGAACGGAGGGCTCGACAGCATCCTGACAATGCTCGTCCGGTCGGCCCACCCCGGTACGGTCACCCGCTACGGCTCGATAACGGCCGGCGGGTATACCCTTGAGAACCACTGGAACGACCCCGCCACGATTGGAGCAATAGCCGGCGGATGGGACCTGGTGGTCTTCCAGGAGCAGAGCACCCGGCCGGTCTCCGATCCGGAACTGATGTACGACTACGCCGGGCTTCTGGCTCTGTGGACGGAAGCCTGCGGCGGAAGGCCCGGTTACTTCATGACCTGGGCCAGGAAGAACGACCCGTCCATGGCGGACCCCCTGGCATCGGCCTACTTCCACGCCGGGGCCGTGACCGACGGGATGGTGTGCCCTGTGGGGCTCGCCTGGGAGACCGTCCGGGAAACCGATCCCGACATGGAGTTGTACGACCCAGACGGCAGCCACCCAAGCACCCGGGGAACCTACCTGACCGCGTGCGTCATGTACGGAGCCATGACGGGGGAAAGCCCGGCTGGGATCCTGTGGACCAACGACCCCACGATAACTCCGGAGGAGAGGCTGTTCCTTCAGGAGACCGCCTGGGCGGCGGTGGAGACGCATGGTCCGGAGGACTGGAGGCGTTTCTGAGGTTACAGGACGCGCCGCTGCGGTATATTGCCCGCAACCTGTGTGAAAACCCCCCTTCAGCCATGGGAGATGCTCCATGAAACGATTCGGCCAGTTCGAGTACGTCCGGCCCGATGGGGAGACTTTGGGCCGGAAAATGGCGGAGATGACCGCCCGGCTCGGTTCGGGCGGCACCTCCGGCCTGCAGGCGGAGGCTATCGAAGAGATCAACAGGATCCGCGATGCCTGGGAATCCATGACGGTGCTTGGCCGCATCCGTCACACCCTGGACACCACCGACCCCTTCTACGACCGGGAGAACGACGCTCTGGACCAGCTCGGTCCTCTGTACGACGGCCTTAGAACCGACTACTACAGAGCGCTCGTCTCATCCCGCTTCCGCGGGGAGCTGGAGGGGATGCTCGGGAGGCACCTCTTCCGCCTGGCGGAGTTGAAACTCTCCACGTTCTCCCCCGAGGTTATGCAGGACCTGCGGGATGAGAACGCTCTGGCCAGCAGTTACGTGAAACTGAAAGCCTCCGCATCGATTGATTTCCAGGGGGAAACGAGGAACCTCTCCCAGATGCAGCCCTTCACCCAGTCGCCCCGGCGGGTGGTCCGCCGGGAGGCCGTCGCCGCGGTCAGCGCCTTCTACCGGGCCAACATGGAGAGCTTCGACACCATATACGACAGGCTGGTGAAGACCAGGCACGCCATCGCCCGGAAACTCGGGTTCGAGAACTTCATACCCCTGGCCTACGCCAGGCTGGGGCGCACCGACTACGACCAGGCGATGGTCGCCGGATACCGCGACCAGATAATCCGGCACGTGGTTCCCCTGGCCTCCGGTCTCCGGGCCCGGCAGGCCCGGCGGCTCGGCGTGGATTCCCTGGAGTTCTGCGACGAGGGGCTGGAGTTCCTCACCGGGAATCCGACGCCCCGGGGGGACCCGGCCTGGATCGTGGCCACCGCCGGGGCCATGTACGCCGAGATGTCCCCGGAGACCGGGGAGTTCTTCCGCTTCATGCTCGACCGGGAACTCATGGACCTGGAAACCAGGAAGGGCAAAGCCGGAGGGGGCTACTGCGATTACATCTCCGGGCACGGCTCCCCGTTCATATTCGCCAACTTCAACGGCACCAGCGGCGATGTGGACGTGCTTACCCACGAGGCGGGCCACGCCTTTCAGGCGTACCGGTCCAGGGGCTTTTCCGTGCCGGAGTACCATTTCCCCACCCTGGAGGCGTGCGAGATCCATTCCATGAGCATGGAGTTCTTCGCATGGCCTTGGATGGAGAGGTTTTTCGGAGATGATTTGAACAAGTACCTGTTCTCCCACCTGGCGGGAACACTGCTGTTCATTCCCTACGGGGCCGCGGTGGACGAGTTCCAGCACATGGTGTACGGGAACCCCGGCGCCTCCCCCGGTGAACGCAGGTCCATGTGGCGATCCGTGGAGAGGAAGTACCTTCCCCACAGGAAATACCCGGACGACGACTTCCTGGAAGGGGGAGGCTTCTGGTTCCGGCAGGGGCATATCTTCCAGGATCCCTTCTACTACATAGACTACACCCTGGCCCAGGTGTGCGCCCTGGAGTTCTGGAAGCGAAGCCGTGGGGACCGGGGCCGGGCCTGGGCCGACTACATCGGGCTGTGCGACCTGGGGGGAAGCCTTCCGTTCACGGGACTGGTGAAGGCCGCCGGGCTGAGGAATCCCTTCGAGGAGGGCGCCATCCGGGCGGTGGCCGATCCCGCGGCGGCCTGGCTGGATTCGGTGGACGACGGAAAACTCTGACAGTCCGCGGAAGGGGAACCATGAGGATTGCGGTCTTCGATTTCGAGGGAAGAAGGGAGTGGTCTTCGGACCGGGAAGAGCATCTTCCGGAACCCGGAAGCGGATTTTTCCACTGGGTCGAGTGCGCCCCGGAGGAACTGCCCGGGGTCTCGGCTCTTCTGGGGTCAATGGGGGTTTCCCCGGAAGTGTCGGATCTGCTGAAGGAATCCCAGCCCGAGCACCTTCTGGAACTGTACGAGAAGGCGGTTCATTTCACGTTGTCCGAGGGGGTTCTGGGGGATGACGGCCTGGAGACCCGGGTGCTGTCATGCCTGCTGGGGGACGGGTTCATGGTCACCATGATCCCGGGCTCCTCTCCGGTGATGGACAGGATCAGGCGGATATACCGGGAGGATTTCATGAAGTTCGCCCGGTCTCCGGGTTTTCTTCTGTACGAGCTTGGGTCGCAGCTCCTGGAGTCGCACCGCAGGCTCTTCCAGCAGTACGCCGACCAGGCCGAGCAGATCCAGCTCCGGCTCTTCGGAAAGGTCACCGACGAGATTTTCTCCGAGGTATCCGACCTGACCGGCGACATACTGGCCTTCCGAAGGACCGTGCTCTCCTCCAGGGACCTTTTCAACGACCTGGCGGTAAGGAAGTCCCAGTTCGTACCGGAAACCACCCAGCCCTCCCTGGAGGTTCTTTCGGACCGGATGGGCAGGCTCTGCGAGGACATCGCCGGCGTGAGGAGCGTTCTCAACGAGACCCTGAACCTTTACATGGGAATGGTGAGCCACCGGACCAACCGGATCATCAACCGGCTTACTATCTTCAGCATGATCTTCCTCCCCCTGAGTTTTCTGGCTGGGGTGTACGGCATGAACTTCGCTGTTCTGCCGGAACTCCGGTGGAAGTATGCCTACCCGGCGTTCTGGGGATTCGTGACGGTGTTCGTGGCCGCCTTCGTGATCTTCGTGCGGAAGAAGCGCTGGATCTGAACTGCACGGGAATGCCGATTTCCTTATTCCGGCTCAGACGGAGTACAGAATCTCAAGCGTCCGGGCCCACCGTTTTCTGAAGGCCGCGAAGGAAATCTTCCCGAGGGCGTTTTCCCGGGCGGTTCTCACGGTCTCCTCCCAGTAGCAGTCATCTGACAGAAGCCTCGCGGCGCATTCGAAGACCTCCTCCGGGGACGCCCCCCCTCCCGGCAGGTGGGGGTACGCCAGCCTGTCCACCATGCCGTTGCCCCCGAGGCACGGCAGTCCCGCCAGAAGCGAGTCGCCGGCCACCTGCCCCGGCACTCCGCCGATGTCCCTCTGGAGCACCACCCTGTGGGCGGCCATGGTCTGCAGGTAGGGCCCGTAGCCCATGGGGGGCAACAGCTTCACTCTTCCCCTGGCCGCCAGGACCGTGCGAACCACTCCGGACAGCCCGTCCCGGTTCACCGCGGTAACCGGCATTCCCGGGAACCTGGCCGCCAGGCGAGCCGCCAGCATCACCGATTCCCGATGGCGGCGGAAGGAAACCCCCCATTCCCTGGTGCCGATGAAGACGCCCTTTCTGTCCGAGGGCGGCGACAGGGAGGACGTCCATCCGGGCACGTCCACCGGGTAGGGCGTGGGAAGGATCACGGTCCTGGCGTCCGGCATCCAGGAGGCAAGCACCCTTCCGGCGCCCGGCGACGCGGCAATCCAAGCGGAGGCCAGTTCTCCGATCCGGGCCATGGTTCCGGGGTAGCCCGGCCGTCGCCAGGCCTTCTGAATCTGCCGGGTCCCGCACTCCTTCCAGGTGACCAGCACCGGGTGTCCCCGGGCCCTGAGCAGATTTCCGGCCTCCAGCGCCCGGGATGCGCGTCCCGGGATAAGAAGTAGAACTGGGCGGCGGTCGTCGGTCACCCCGCCGGGATCGTTGTGAAAGGCGCCTCCGGTGGCCGCGGCCATGGCGTGAAAACTCACCGGCGGATGGGGACAGTCCCGGGGAATACCCCTCCCGAAGTCCATCGGCAGGTCCCGCCCCCCGGGCACCAGCACGTCCAGGGGTGGGAGCCGCCGGCCAGGTAACTCGCCGGGTGCCGTCTTGGCGCTCATGCCGGCAACATGGGGCATTTGCCCGGAGTCTTCAAGGTCCGGAGACGATGCCTTCTCTCCAGTCCGGATCAGACCGGAAGGAACCAGGTGACCTTGGCGTACATGCCCAGGTCGGGCTTCCCGAAACCCTCTCCGTCGTCCTCGCAGGCCGTCTCTCCAAGCACGTAGAGCATGCTCCCCGGAAGGTACTGCCAGGTGAACAGCAGGTTCGTCCTGATCTGCCTGTTCCCGGATTCCCCGGTCAGCCCGTAGTCCATGTCGAAGCTGGAGTACTGGCTCACCAGCCGAAGGTTCATGTCCGGGCTGAACATGTATCCCAGCCGGACCGTTCCCGACCTCCAGTCGGTGTCTCGCCGGTCGAACTCCTCCGCCTCCCAGTTGTAGTTGTCTGTGTCCCGGGTGCTGAACCAGTCGCCGGACAGGGAAGCCTCCAGCACCGGCACCGGCCTGTAACGAAGGCTTCCCGTGAAGTTGATGAAGGTTCCGCCGTTCTCGTACTGGCCGCCGCCGTGACCCAGCCAGATTCTGAATGGGTAGTAAGGGTTGCTTCCTCCGCCGGCGAAGTAGGAGGTGTTTCCCGGGTAGTGCCTTCCCTCGGGGCCCTCGTAGGGATCGTAGAAGCTGCCGTTGTGCTCGCCCGAGAGGGTGAAGTTCCACCCGTTCTTGAACGAGCCCTCGGCCTCCATGCTGGTGGAGCTGACAAGGGTTTCCCCGCCGTCCCGGTTTATCTGCTGGTGGGCTCCCCAGAAGGTGAGGGAGGAGAAGGTCTCCCTGGGCCTGAAGGTCTTTTGCGCCCCGGCGTCCCACTCCCGGTACCCCGTGACGGTGGTGAACCCGGTTCCGTTCACGTCGAAGTCCTCCTCGACCCGGCTCATTCCCGCCCAGTAGGTGAAGGTGCCGGTGATTTTCTGAATGCCCGCCTCGAAGGCCCCGCCCCGGTCGGTACCGGTGTTCCAGCTCCCGCAGGCGGAGCCGCTGAAGAGGTGTCCGCCGGGGCCTTCCCAGGCGCCGTCCAGGGCCGCGGCCCGATGGCTCTCCGGGTCCAGCCCCTCCTGCTCCCAGGCGTCCCGGGATACACCGGAAAGACCAAGGTAGGAGAACCCGCCGAACTGCATGAGTCCCCGGAATGCGCTGAAATTGGCCCCGGGCTGCACCAGGATCGAGTCGTTCTCCCACACCCTTCCCGTCACCGCGTCGAGAAAACCGAAACTGAGCCCGCTCCCAAGGGTGCCTGAAATCTTGGCTCCCCCGAGGATGGGTATCAGGTCGCCGTTGGGCGCCACCGCGCCGATGCGCCGGGAGTAGAACATGTTGAAGGGCATCTGGAACAGGTCTCTCCGCTCCTGGAAGAAGGGTCTTCTCTCCTCCAGGAAAAGTTCGAAGTGCCCCAGATTCATCTCCGCCTCGTCGGCCTCAACCTGGCCGAAGTCCGGGTTGAGTGTGAAATCCGCGGCGATGCCGCTGTTGAGCCCCATCTTCAGGTCCAGCCCGGCGTCGCCGGAGTACTCCCGTCCGTCGCCGGACCTGAAATCGTAGAACCTTCCCGCCGCGTATGGTCTGAATTCCAGCCCCAGGGACCCTTCCACGCCGCTGATTCCCCGGATCTGGGCGAACCCGTCCAGGTCGGCCATCTGGTTGTTCTCCGAGAGCATGTACCAGCCGTTCTCGGATGTCCTGCTGAGTATCCTCTGAAAGTTCACCGACCAGGTCTGTTCCCCGGAGTCCTGGAACCTCAGGGCGCTCAGGGGGATGGCGATCTCCGCGGACCAGCCGCCGGGCAGTCTTGCGGTGGCGCTCTCCCACACGGCGTCCCAGCCGTAGTCCCACCCTCCGTGCTCGTTCAGCCTGGAGTCCATCTGGGAGTTGGCCAGACTGACCTCGAAACTGAATGCGCTCCTGCCGTCGTTCCAGGTGTCCAGGAGAACCGCTATCCATTCACCGTTGATGTAGTTGTCCCTGGGGGTCAGGGCCTCCACCATCCGATCCGGAAGGGAGTCGTGGAGGATGAAGCCGAAGTAGACCCGGTGGTCGTCGTAGAGTATTCTGACGGTGGTGGGCTCCGTCATGCTGCTGCCGTAGTCCGGGCCGTACTGCCACAACAGGCAGGTCTCCCCGGAGCACTCCTCCCAGGCCGGATCGTCCAGTCTGCCGTCAATCTGCGGAGGCCGGGCCGTCCTTCGGGCCTCCAGTATCCCCGCCGGCGGTTCGATGACCAATGTGAGAAGGCACAGTATTTGAATCATTCGCGTCTCCTCCAGTGCGGGATCGGGTGATCGGCAACCTTTGCGTCAGTCACTCAGCCTCGATCACAAAATAGTGTTAAAAAATGGATCGTCAAGAGTGAATATCGATAATGCCATGTTCTCACAACCCGAGGACGGACGCCGGAACTGTGAAGTTACAGGCCGTTTTCCAGATCTGCGACGTCACTGTTTCTGTGGGGTCTTCCCAGGGGAGTTCGCATGTAGAATATCTCTCCTCGATACTCACTACGGCTCAGGGAGCCTGCAGTCAGCATGGAGTCCACCACGCCCCAGTCCGCGCCGGCTTTGTCCAGCAGGGCTCTGACCGCGTCCTCCCTCATGGGGTGGACCGCTGTGATGGCCAGAATGTCGTCACCGGGGATTCCGGTGGAGGAGAAACTGCTTCCCTCGTAGCCCGTTAGCAGCTCCACCCCGGAGATTTCCCGGCTCACGATCTGATAGACGGCGTTGATCGCCTCTGGGGACGGAGGAGCCGCCCAGCCGACGGCCGGGGGGCGGGTGGGAACCGAAAGGTAAGCCCTTTGCGGGTTTATCCTCTTCAGCCGCTTTGCCAGCGCGGCCGCATGGTCTTCCCGGTGGTTGAGGCCGTCCACCAGCATTGTTTCCGTGGCCAGGGTTCCCCGGTAGCCCCGGGAGAACACCTCCATGTGTTCCAGTATATCCCCAAGATCCAGGGACCTGTGGGGAATGTTGATTCTTTTCCAGAGATTCTCTTCGACTGCGTCGATCTTCAGCGATACCCAATCCGCCCTGGAGAGGGCGTCCCGGACGCTCTTCAGGGTGACAAGCGAGCCGTTGCTGATCACGGCGACGGGCGCACCGAGGCCTTTGATCCGTCGGATGGCCTCCCCGAGGTTGGCATCCAGGGTGGGTTCCCCGTCGGCCACGAAGGTGACGTAATCCACCGGCTCGCCTCCCTGCCGGGCAAGACTGAGCTGCCGTTTCACCGCTTCGAAGATCAGGTCCGGCGAAAGGAAGACCCTGGTAGCGCATTCGGTTCCCTGGGTTGACCCCACCTGGCAGTACACGCAGGAGTAGGAGCATGACTTGGGCGGGATGTTGTTCACCCCTATGCTCCGACCAAGCCTGCGGGAAGGGACAGGGCCGAAGCATACCGCCGTCTCCGTTTGGCTCACGATTCTTCCTCCTTTATTCCGCGGGTCCGGGTTGTCCGAAGGCCGGCCGCCCGTCAGCCGAGAAGCCGGGGGTTGGCCTGCCACACCGAGAGGGTGAGTGCCCCGGCGAACCCTGTCCAGAGGAAGTAGGGAACTAGCATGAGGGCCGCGGTTTTGCTGATCTTTTTGAATCTGAGCACGGTGGCCGCCAGAACAACCAGCAGGAGTGCGATCTCGACAAACGCCGCCGCTCCCGCCCGCCAGGCGAAGAAGAGCCAGGTCCACAGGGCGTTGAGAGCCAGCTGGACAAGGTAGAGGGCAAGGGCAGTCGAAACCCCTGTGACACTCCGTTTCCGCCAGACCAGCCATGCCGCCAGGCCCATCAGAAGGTACAGCAGGGTCCATACCGGGGCGAATAGCCACGCCGGGGGCGCCCATCCGGGGCGCACAAGCTCTCCGTAGAAGCCTCCGGCGCCGGCCGAGGCGGTTCCCCCGATCAAGGCCGCGGTGAAGGTCAATCCCATCCAGAGTATAAGGCCGGTAACATCGGATATGGAAAGCCGTTTCATCAGACACCCCCGGAACTTCGTCCGACGGGGGCTCGAAGGCCCGGACAGGTCTCCGGCACCCGCCGTGGTGGTCCGCACAAAGGATGATAACACCCCGGGCAATTCATCTGGGCGCAGCGGTGCGCGGGGAAGAACGTCTTCCGCTTGACCCGAAGGCGTTCCATGGAGATTTATATGTGGAGCAACAGTTTTCAGGAAAGGGGGAATCGTGAAAAGACTGGTCATAATGGCGGCGGTGGCGCTGCTGGCGGTTTCCTGCGTAGGAAAGTCGCCGGAACAGAAAGCCGTGGAGCAGAGCTACCTCGACCTGGTGGAAGCCCTGATGGCCGGAGACGGCCACACCGTCTACAACCTGTCCACCCAGAACAGCAGGGATTTCATGGACCGGCTGGCGGTGGCCATGACCGACATGGGCTTCGGCGAGATGGATAACGGAGGCGACCTCTTCGACATGTTCCTGGAGGAGGAGGAATTCGGCGAGCTGAGTACCGTGGTCAACTCGGTTTCTGTGGAGGGCGGCTCGGCGACCCTTGTCTCCGAGGGCGACACCCTTCAGTTCCGGCTCGAGGACGGCGTCTGGCGGGTGGACGTGGAGCAGGTCTTCCGGGAGGGGTTGGAGGAGGGGCTGGAGGGTTCCGGCCTGACCGTTGACGATATCCTCGAGGGAGGATTCCCCGCCGGGGACCTGATTGACGTTCCCCAGGGCTACAGCGTGGGCGTCGGCGCCTCCCCGGTCACAATCCGGAACGACCTCGGCAGCTGGGACATCCACGGGGTGTGGATAGATCCCTCGTCGGAGCCCGAGTGGAGCGAGGAGCGCCTGGGACCGGGCTACATGCTGGCGGTGGGAAGCAGCTTCACGGTGATGGTGGACCCAGGGGTCTACGACATCATGGTGGTGGATCAGGACGGGGACAGCTACACGAGGTGGGAGATTGAAGTCGGCCCCGGTGGCTACTCCTGGAGCGTGAACCTGGCGGACATGGACTGACAGTGCGGGGGCACCCGCCGGTCCGACCAAAGATCGGAGGGGGAATGCGGTTCATAGTTCCCGCAGCCGCGGCTGCGCTGGCGTTAACCGGGTGCGGAGGCGGGGCCGCCGTTGCGGAAATCCCGGCGGACACACTGGTGTTCACCGACACCGTGGGAGTCCTGCTGGGCGACAGTTGCATGATGTTCGGCTCCGTCAGCCGGGTGATCCCCGTTCCCGAAGGCTTCGCGGTACTGGACGGGATTTGCTGCAGAGTGTCCATCTTCGGCCCCGACGGAGGGTTCCTGAGAAGCGCGGGCCGGGCAGGGGCGGGACCCGGGGAGTTCTCCATGCCCTTCAGTTTCTGTCGGCTCCGGGACGGCGGCTTCCTGGTGTACGATCTGGGAGCCAGGGCCATGACTCTGCTCGCCCCGGATCTGGTGTTCACCGGATCGTACCCCACTGAAAGAGCGGTACTGCTGGGGATGGAACCGGGGGGGGGCGGCGCCGCGGTGGTGCACTGGATAGTCGTCGAAGTCCGGGAAGACGGGCTCTGGGGGGGATTCCGGCTTCAGGCGGCGGACCCGGCCACCGGAGAACCCGCGGTCACCTACATGGAACACATGACCGCCCTGGGTTCCTCCGATCTCGATCTGAGGCCCTTCTGGCCGATTTTCTGCACCGACGTGGATGGAGCGGTGTACGTCGCCATGCTGGACGGGGCGGAGTACAGGATAGACAGGTATTCGCCCGGGGGCGAGCTGGAGGGCTCGATTGTCCTTCCCCCGGAGGAGAGGCCTTTGTTCGATTCCGAGACGCATTCCCTGGTTTTCCTCCCGATCACCATGCCCATCCAGGCCAACGACGGCTCGTGCACGCTCACGGTTTCCGCTCCGGAAACCCATCCCTACGTCACCGGGCTGTCGGTGGACGGAGACGGGAACATCTGGGTGCGGCGGATGGGGCTGGCCGATTCGGAAAGGTGGGACGTGGTGTCCCCGGAGGGGGAGCTGCTCCGCCGGGTGGTGCTCCTGGCGGACACCACCGGCGGTGACTATCCTGCACTCCACGTCTCTCCGGACGGCATGGCGGCCACCCGGCGGGAGTACGAGACGGAAAGATTCTACATGGTGGGGCCGGGGGAACCCTGAGAGCCGGAGACGGTTCCGGTCAGCCCTGCATTGCGAACCGGCGGATGACGCCCGAAATCTTCGCCAACTCCCGGGCCCGTTGGGGATAGGGCACCCCGGTGGAGCCCGTGGCCAGCGTCAGCCGGTCCAGCCCGGGCCGGTACTCCATCACGTCCTCTCCGTGGGTGTTGCTGTCGAGGTAGCTCACCAGGAGCTTTCCATCGGGCAGCTTCTCTATTCCCGTCAGGAGCAGGGCGTGGGCGTCGATTCCCGGAGTCTGGAACTTCACGTACATGATTCCCTGAAGGGCGAGCCCCGCCAGGATGCTTTCCATCAGCCCGGCCATGGAGCCGGGGGGAAGCCTCGAGGCCCCCGTCAGCCCGTTTACCCAGGCGAAGCGGACGATCCCGTCGTACAGCTGCCACCGCTCCAGCATCTTCTGAATCATCGCCCGGTGGTCCCGGGAGAAGTCCGCCAGGCAGCGGTAGCCGGGAATCCTGACTACCCTGGAAGCCCTCATGATGGAGTATGCGATGGTCAGCGTCTCCCCCGGGTCGGGGGGCGGGGCGTCGGGTTCGAAATAGGCAAGGTAGAGTGCGTTCCTGGTGAAACGGGAGTGCCACCAGCAAACCCCCTTGCGCAGGAGCCCTCCGGAGTTCAGAAAAATCAGAAGGTTGGGATTTGAGCCTCCCCCGGGAGGGTTGGCCGCCAGGGCCCGGACGTATTCGGGTTTTCCCGCCGAACCGACATAATCCTGCCGGGAGACCGCCGCAGGGCGCCAGAGGGGCATCAACGCCTCCGTCCGCAAGGCCTGCCCGGCGGGCGCCGGGCGGCATATAGGATCCCCCCCCTCCCCGGGGATGATATAAGGGCACTTCGAGACCGGGGCAACAGCGCAGGGGGTTCTGGCCTTCGGAGGGTCGCCGGAGCATGTTACACAGAACCGGTCGGGAGGAAACCCATGCAGAGCAGCCACAAGAGGGAGGAACTGGAGCGGAGGATTCTCAGGGCGCTGGCGGGGGATGCCCTGGCGGTGGCTGAGCAGGTCTTCGCCGACGAAGAGGTCCAGGCCATGCAGGAGCACGCCAACACCGTGTCCATAATGCGGCTGGGGATGAACGACCACGGCCCGGTTCACATGCGGATCGCCGCCATGAACGCCCTGGCCATGCTGGAGCTGCTGGTGGAGGGGGAGGTGTCGCTGAACCTTCAGACCGAGGCCGGGCTGTCCCCGGACGATTCGAGGATAGCGGTGTTCCTGGCCGCCATGCTCCACGACGTGGGAATGGGTGTGGAGCGGGACGGCCACGAGGAGCATTCACTTCTGCTGGCGAAACCGGTGGTGGACAGGATACTGGAAGAGAGGATGCCCGGAGCGTGGAAACGCCGGGCCGCCGTCAGGGCGGCGGTGATGGAGGCCATCGCCGGGCACATGACCAACAGGAAGGTTTCGTCCATTGAGGCGGGGCTGGTTCTGGTGGGCGACGGGTGCGACATGGAACACGGCCGCTCACGGATCCCCGAGATAGTCTCCCCCGGGCCCAAGGTGGGGGACATTCACCGCTACTCCGCCTCGGCGGTTGACAAGGTGGACATCCGCCGGGGCGACGACCGGCCGATCCGTATCGAGATCTCCCTTCGGGAGAACGCCGGGTTCTTTCAGGTGGAGCAGGTGCTGTTCCCCAAGGTCAACGCCAGCCCTGTGAAACCCTACATCGAACTGGTGGCGGGCAGAAAGGGGGGAGCCCTGCTCCGATACCTCTGACCGGCGGTCTACTCCAGTATCTCCCCGCTGTTCAGGTCGAAAGTGAAGACCCTGCCATCAATTCCCTCGACCCTGTAGAGGAAGGTGTCTCCGGAAGACGACTGGAATCCCAGCCTGGCTCCGAAGACCTCGTAGTGGGACACGCTCCGGGAAATGCCGCTGCCGAGGCTGTATATCTCCAGGGTGGAGTACTCCCGGAGGGTCCGGCCGTCCCTGTAGAAACCGATGGCCAGATGGTCCTCCCGGGGGTCGTATCCCTGGCTCCAGGGCCCGAACCTCACCAGGCACAGGTCACCGGAACCTCCAAGGTACATCTCCGAGGCGTACCAAGGGTACTCCGCCACCGGGACGTCACCCTCCCGGCAGACCTGGAAGACCCTTGTCACCCCCGCCGTTCCCCAGAGTTCGTCGGGAATGCTTCTGGCGTAGTACCGTCCGTACTCCGACACCCTCACCAGAGGGACGTTGGAGGCCTCCTGGTCGGCCATGGCCGCGACCGCCAGCAGAAGTGCGGTGAAAACGTACCTCATGAAGATTCTCCTTCACCTGAGGGTCATCTGAGAACGCACAATCCCGTGGTCGCCGTATAACCTTCCAGGGTGAGCCTCGCGAAGTACATTCCCGATGGAACCGGCGAGCCGCCGGGATCGGTTCCGTTCCACGACACCGAGTGGGGTCCGGAGCCCATTCCGCCATCCAGGAGAGACGCCACCGGCCTTCCCGTCAGATCGAACACCCGCAGGGAGACATACCCCGGCGAGTCCAGGGTGAAACCTAGGTTCGTGGATGCGGAGAAGGGGTTCGGGGCCGCCCGCAGGAAGGCTTCCACCCCGGATGGTCCCGTGCCTGTGCCGGTCACGGTGAAGCTCACGGTGTCCGCCGCTACAGGAACTCCCTGGAAGTATGAGGCGGCGATCAGCAGGTTGCTCCCCACCTGGGCGAAAAGGTCTCCCCTGTAGGTGAACCTGGGGGATCCGAAGGCGTAGAGGTTCCAGTCCATCCCCGCGATATAGACCACTCCGTCGGTGACCGCCGGGCTGGAATAGACCTCCGTTCCGCCGGTCTGGTAGGACCAGAGTTCCTGACCCGTTTCGATGTCCAGGGCCCTGACCTGGCCGTTGGCCCGGTCGGCGCCCTGGCCGAAGAACACCGTTCCGTCCGCCAGAGCCGGGGAACCGTGCTGCACCCCGGGAACCGACCATAACACGGACCCGTCCGGGGCCGAGAGCCTGTGGAAAGAGTCCACCTGGTCGGCGAAGAAGATACTGCCGTACCCGAAGGCCGGGGTGGCGGCGATGTACCTGATACCGGGACTGATTGGCCTCTGCCAGATCGTCTCTCCGGTGAGGGCCATAATGCCCCTGGCGTACCCGTCAAACCCGCATATGTAGATGGTTCCGTCAACGTAGACCGGAGAGGAATCCCAGTATCCGGTGGGGGAGTCGGAGTTCTCCCATACCGTGCCGCCGTCCGCCGTATCGAGGGCGTAGAGGCTTCCCACGTAAGTGGGCACGAAGAGCAAGTCATCGTGAACCGTGACGCACCCGGTGCTGTAGGCCGGCAGGGTGACCTGCCAGAGAAGATCCCCCGTGGATGCATCAAGGGCGCAGACGTCGGTGTTGCTCCAGTCCGGGGCGTGGGTGAAGTAGGCCACCCCGTCCGCCACCGCCGGCGTTCCGTTCATCTTGAAGCCGGGGCTGGGTTTGAAGACCCAGATACGCTGGCCAGTCAGGGCGTCCAGGCACCACGCCGAGTCCGCGGGGACGTACACCCTGCCCTGGTACCAGGTGACCGCGTCGTCCACGTGGTTCACCACGTCGTACTCCCAGAGAATCTCCCCGGTGTAGGCGTCCAGGGCGAAGAGGGTGGACTGCTGGTCCGACGCGAAGTACACGATTCCGTCCACCACCACCGGGCCGCAGAACTCGTGGGTGTCGCCGGTCACCGGGGCCGTCCAGAGGACGGATCCGTCGGCGGGGGCCGGGGAGTTGGAGAACCCGGTGTGATGGTTGTTCCCCAGGTAGGTGTACCAGTCGGTGACCAGCCTGGGCACCTGTTCCGGAGGGCTTCCGTTCAGGGTGAAAACCACCGAGTCCGGCGGCTGGCCGCCGTTTTCCGCCAGGGCGTTCAGGGTGAGCCAGTCGCCTCCGTAGACCCCGCCGTCCTGGGGCTCGGTTATCACAAGGCCCACCGCGGAAACCAGCGCCATGGCAATCACAGGTAGAACCATCTCACCCTCCTTCCCTCCGCCGCCTGAGAAACGGCGGACTCTTTCCGAGACATGATAACAGGAATCTCCGCCGGGTCAAGCACTATCCGGACGTTAACTCCGGGCAGATCAGGGGTTCGTTCCATGGAACCAGGTCGGAGTAGAACACGTTCCGCTTGGATGCCGGCAGCGCCCGGGTTTCCAGGTCGAAGACCTCCACCATGATGGTGTCGCCCGGGGCCGGCAGTACCTCCCGGTCTTCCGCGAACCAGTGCTGCACCGCCGCCACGCTTCCCAGGTGCACTCCTTCGGAGTAGACTTCGAACTCCACGGCTTCGTAGCGGTCCTCGTACTCCACCCCCTCGGCGACGCCCCATTCGGCGTAGAAGGTGGAGTAGTGCCTTACCGCGGCCAGGGTGAAGGGGCCGGCTCCGGCGGCCGCCGTCAGGAGGAGCACCGCCGCGACGGTTCGATGGGTCATGTCGGTCCTTTCGAATGGCGTTCCGGTCAGTACCGGTCCCTCAGGGCGTTCAGGCCTCCGGTGGTCCTGGGTTTCCAGCCGTGGACCTCCCGGGAGGCCAGTTCCTCCGGCACCTCCGCCAGGAAGTACTCCTCGCCCCGGGTGGGGGTGTTCAGCATGTAGAAGGCTCCCCGGTGCTCAGATGACCTGCTCAGGTGCAGTTCGTCCATGGCCCTGGTCAGGGCAACGTAGAGAACCCGCCTTTCCTCCTCCTCCGAGTCCAGGTCTCCGAAGCTCCGGGCGTGGGGGTAGGTTCCCGGCCGGGCTCCCGCCACGAAGCAGATCCTGGATTCGGTTCCCTTGGCGCTGTGAACCGTGATCAGGGTCACAGCGTCGTCCTCCTCCAGCTTGTGTATTTCGGTGTTGGTCATCGGTTCCAGGGTGAAGTCGTCTATGAAGTTCGACAGGCTGTCGTACCTTCCGGCCACGGTCACCAGCAGGTCCAGATCCTGCCGGCGCCGGTCCCACCGGTCGTACCGCTCCGATAGGGTCTCGGATAGGGAGGCGACCGCCGCCGACACGCACGCCCTGGGCCTCCCCGCCAGGGGCAGCGCCCTTGCCAGGGCAGTGACGGCGGGATGGTCCGGGCCGAACCTATCGGTTATCACCAGCATGAAGTCTTCGTCCCCGCCGGTTTCCAGGCTGTCCAGAATCCTCTCGGCCCGCACCTTCCCTATCCGGGGCCACAACTGCAGGTAGCGCATCCACGCCAGGTCGTCCCGGTGGTTCCTCACCAGCCGCAGCAGCGACATCACGTCCCTGACGTGGGCGCTTTCCGTGATCTTGGTTCCGCCGATGTAGCGGTAGGGGATGGATCTCTGGATGAACTCCGCCTCGAAGGGTTTGGCGTCGAAGGAGGTTCTCACCAGCACCATCATGTCATGGTAGGGGATTTCCGCCGCGAGCCTCTCCTCGATGGTGTCCGCCACCCACTCCGTTTCCTCGAAGACGCTGTCGAAGTCGTGCAGCGAGGGGCGGAAGCCGCACGACCCCCGGACCGCCTGAAGCCCCTCGCCGTAATCGAAGGGCGACCTGGCCAGAAGCCAGTTGGCCAGGTCCAGAATCTCCTGGTTGCTCCTATAGTTCCGGGTGAGATACAGCACGGCGCTCTCCGGGAACAGCTCCCCGAACCGGTAGACGTGCTGGAATTCCGCCCCCCGGAACCGGTAGATGGACTGGGCCGGATCGCCCACGCAGAAGAGCCTCACCCGCTCCGACGAGAAGTGCCGGAGTATCCTGAACTGCAGGGGGTTCGTGTCCTGCATCTCGTCCACCAGCACCTCGTCGAAGAGACCGGTGAGGTCGCGGCGGAGGGCGGGTTTCCGGTCAAGGGCTTCGCTGAAGCACCACAGCAGGTCGTCGTAGTCCAGGTATCCCCGCTCGGTTTTCAGCCGCCGGTATTCGTCGAAGATGCGGCAGTACAGCTCCGCCTGCTCCTGCTCCAGGTCGGTGAAGGCCAGCAGGTAGGTCTCGGGGTCCTGGCAGGTGTTGCGGCTGTAGGAGTGGAACTTCAACAGCTCCGCCGCCCGCGGCACCTCCCTGGCCTCCTCCCGGGTCATGGCGCTCACCAGATTGCTCCGGGCTATGGTCATCAGGGCCTTCTGGTCGTCGGCGTCTATCACGTTGAGCCCCGCCACGTCGAAGCTCTTGGGCAGCATGCTTATCACCTTTAAGCAGAAGGCGTGGAAGGTGCCCGCCTGCATCTTCTCGCTCAACGGGCCGATCTCCCGTTTCAGGCGGACCTTCATCTCCCGGGCGGCACGGTTGGTGAAGGTCATCAGCAGCAGCCGGGACACGTCCGCCCCGGACCGGGCCAGGTGCGCCGCCCGGGCGATTATCGTCCGGGTCTTGCCGCACCCGGCGCCCGCGGTGACAAGAAGGCTTCTGGCCTCACCGGAGTAGGTGGCCGCCGCGATTTGCTGCTGGTTGAGTTCCATGCGCTCCCGTCCCGTTCCCGGGAACATAGCGGGAAGGGGAACGGATGAGTAGGAACCGGCCCGGCGAGAGGCGTCAATCCCTCCAGACCGGGGGCGACAGGCTGTTGACCCCGTAGTAGTAGTCGAAGAGGTAGACTCCGGAATCGGCCGCCGGATCCCATTCCACCTGCACGGTTCTGCCGAGATCGTCGAAGGAGTAGACCAGGTCGTGCTCTCCGAACCGGAGCCAGACGCATCTGCCCCAGTCCGCGGCCAGAACAGGCAGTTCCAGGGCCTGCTCCCGGGTAATGGGCGCCGGGGCGCAGGGCAACGCCAGTGGATCGTACTCCCTCATTCCGTCCCCCCAGAACCTGGTCAGCCCCGGAATGTTCACCGTGTCCGACACCCACGTGGAGTCGTCCTCTCCCATGCGGCGGTATTCCAGAACCACGATGTCGGGATGCAGCCGGTCTTCCCCGGGAATGGGGGGCGCTATTTCGGTCAGATCTCCGGGGTTTGCAGGCACGTACGTGTTCCCCGCGTCCGGGAGGGATGAGAGAACGGCGATGAAAAGGAGCCGGGTCATTTTCTCCTCCCGGGCCTGAGGTTCTCCGCCGACGCGGACCTCTCCGCGGCCCTGAAAGCCCTCATGCCCCACTCCGCGGCGAGTTCCGGATCGTCCAGCACCTCCTCCGGCGCCCGGTGGAAAGACAGGCTGACGGTCTTTCCGCTTCTGGAATACTGAAAGGGACCGAGCCCCTTATCAGTGAAGTCGGACAGGTTTTCTCCGTCGGTTTTCAGGTACAGCACCCCGCCGGACATGAGCCCGAACATCAGCCCCCGCCTGTAGACTCCCCAGCCGCCGAACATCCCGCGCACGGTGACCCCTTCGAGCCCCTCGAACAGCTCCTCCAGGCAGTCCTTCTCCATGCTCACGATGCGCCTCCGCCCAGGTACCGCCGGACCACCGGCCTCTCGGGCTTCCTTCTGGCCACCTCGACGAAGCCGTGGGCCAGGTACATGGACAGGCTCCCGAACCACATGGACTCGTCCCTGCCCACGCCCTGCCGGTCCACCGGATACGCTTCCAGGGCGGGAGCCCCTATTTTCTCAGAGTATTCCACAGCCCCCCTGAGAAGACCCGACGCCACTCCCTTCCCGCGGAACGGCCCCGGCACCACGAAACACACCACTGACCAGACCGGAACGTCATCCACGGGCCTCATCACCGGGGATCGGGCCAGTTTCGGGAAGGCCCCCCGGGGCCCCAGGGACACCCAGCCCACAGGCTCTCCCCCGGAATAGCCCAGCAGCCCGGGAGGTTCCCCGGACGACGCCAGATCCATCAGGCGCTTTTTCCTGTACCGGGCGGGGGTATAGCCGGCGGGAGTCTCCACCCGCCCGCTCTCCCGGTAGTACATGCACCAGCATCCCCTGGCCTGGGAGCACCCCCGGGAGAGGAAGACCCGTTCAAGGTCGGCCCAGCGGTCCAGTGTGAGCGGCAGAACCTTCAATTCCATGAAAACCGCCCTTCGATCAGGCGACAGCGTCATTTCGCACCCGGAGAGTCTGTAGTATTGTTCCACTGGGGCCGGGACGGAATCCCTTCCGGGCAGGCCCGGCCATGGAGGTAGAGATGACTGGCATTCTGCTTGCCGCTGCGATTACGGCATATCCGGGCCCGGTGGAATTCCACGCCCAGGGCCCGGTCACCGAGAACGGCGGCAAGCCCATCGACGTGGGGAGCTACGCGGCCCCGCTGCTGGCCGACTGGGACGGCGACGGACTGGAGGATCTGCTGGTGGGCCAGTTCGACTGGGGCAGGATCCGGTTCTATCCCAACCAGGGCACTCTGCAGCAGCCGCTGTTCGACGGCTTCCAGTTCCTCATGGACGGAGAGGATTACCTTCAGGTTCCCTACGGTTGATGCACCGGGGCAACGGATCCACAGGCTGTGGATTGGGACGGCGACGGACGGCCGGACATCATTGTGGGGGACAGGGAGGGCTTCGTCCACTATTTCAGAAGGCTTGAGGAGGGGGTCGTCCTCCTGGAGGAGCAGGATCCCGTGCTTGTGGGCGGCAGGCCGATTGACGTGGGCTACAACTCGGCGCCGGTGGTCGCCGACTGGAACGGCGACGGACTGCCCGACCTGGTGGTGGGATCCCTCAGTCCCGTTCCCGCCGGGGTCTTCCTGTTCATCAACCAAGGGGAGCCCAACCTTCCGGAGTACCTTCAGACGGACACCGTCTTCTGCATGGGCGAACCGGTCCAGCTCACCGCCGCCTACCCGGACATGCACGACCTGACCGGCGACGGCCTGCCGGAACTCCTGGTGGGCTCCGCCAACGGCAACGTACTGTGCTGCGTCAACACGGGCACTCCCGAACAGCCCCTGTTCCAGTATGCGGAGAACCTCAGGGCGGACGGGGAGGAGATCTATTTCTGCTCTTACGTGAGGCCGTCCGTATGCAACTGGAACGACGACGGCATACCCGACCTGCTGCTTGCCGACGACAGCGGGATGATCCACCTGTTCACCGGAACGCCCCCCGAGGGCATTCGGGAACAGGCCTTCCCGGAGGTGCGGCTTCTGCGGAACCCCGCGGGGAGCGCCATATCCATCGGTCTGGAACTGCCGGAAGCCTGTGAAGTGAGTGTCGCCCTGTTCTCGCTGGACGGAAGACTCGTCGGTTCCCGGGATGAAGGAGTACTGCCCGGCGGCGAGACGGAGGTACAACTCAACTTCGAAAGAGTTCCTCCGGGCATCTACATCCTGGAAGTGGTTACCGCCTTCGGCTCCCGGGTTCTCCGGGCTGCTGTCATTCCGTGAGGGCGAACCTCAGTGTCTCCCGGCCGGAGGGCCGGCTCAGCCTGGCGGTGTAGATTCCCGCCGGTGCGTCGAAGCCGAACAGACTCTCCCCGCCGGCCGTCAGGCCCCGGTGAATGGTTTCCACCAGCCTGCCAGAAAGGTCGAAGACCTCCAGAACAATGTCGCCCTGCTCCGGCAGGTTCACCTTGAGAACCGCCCCCGAGCGGGATGGATTGGCCAGTATTCCCAGAGAACCCCCGGGGGAGGCGGACGTCAAGTCGTCTTCGATGCCTCCGAACACGGGTATCAAAAGTTCGCTGACGTAGTATTTCCCGTCGGTGCCCTTCCAGCTCCACAGTACGGTGCATTCAATGAACTTCCAAGCCAGCCCAAGGGACTCCTGCGCGTCGAACGGGCAGTCAGCCTGGTCGTATAGGAAGTAGTCGGAACTCAGCTCGTAGTAGAAGTAGAACTCGCCCCCGTACCTTGTTGTAACAATCAATCCGGCGGGTGACGACCTGTCTCTTGCCATGATTTCATGGCCCATGACTCCGCTGACTTCTCCGCTGATGCCCGTCAGGATATAGCTCTCGCTGGCGTAGTTGTCCGTGTCGGTCACCCACAGCAGGCACGGCGAATCAGACGTTATCTGGCAGAGATCCTGAGGGTAGAAGAAGTTCTCCACATCCAGACCGGCTCCCTGAACTCCCGCCGGATTCGGGAATCCCGTCCATGAGTCCGACCCGTCGGAATAATAGATGGTCGGTGTCGAGCCGGAGTTCACGTAATAAAGGTCGTCTTCCATGTTGTAGCCGACCCCGAACCCGTCCAGCCCCGCAGGCAGCTCGATCTCATCCACCACGGCAAGGCTGCCGTCGCAGACATACAGCACACCGTCCCCGTTGCTCCGCAGGATTATCTGACCGGCATACTCGTTCAATGCGATGTCCTGGATATCCGATGCGAAGGTTATCTCCCAGGTATCGAGAACCGTGATATCCACGTCCGACAGATCATGGCCCTGCAGTGGTCTGGGACAAGTCAGCGATAGAACTGTGAGGAGAATTGCAGTATGCATGATTCCTCCCTATAAACCGGCACGAATTCCCTGAAGTTACAATGGAATCCACCTGACGGGCTGTCAACCCCTGGCAGGGGTAGGGAATACTCCGTCCAGTATAAACTCCTCGACGGATTTTCCATAATCCTTCCCTCAAGTTATCTTCC
>CAZSKU010000027.1:21701-33952 GCA_964607515.1 uncultured bacterium
GGCACGGGAAGGTTCATGGAACACCTTTCTGGTTGCTTCGACGCGGAGGGGCTGGACCTGTCCGAGTCCATGCTGGAAGCCGCAGCAGAGAGGTGCCCCGGGGTTTTGCTTCACCACGGCGACATGCGGAATTTCCGGCTGGGAAAGCTCTTCGACGCGGTGATCTGCCTTTTCAGTTCCATCGGCTACTGCACCGACGAGAACCAGCTGAGGGACGCGATATCCTCCATGGCCCTGCACCTGAAGCCCGGTGGAACACTGGTGGTGGAACCATGGTTCACCCCCGAAACCTGGAAGCCCGGTTCGGTCCACTGCCTAACGGTGGACGAACCCGACCTAAAGATCGCCCGGATGAGCACAAGCCTCGTATCTGGGAGATTGTCCGTCTTTGACATGCACCATCTGGTCGGAACTCCCGAGGGGGTCACCCATCTGGTGGAACGCCACGAAATGGGCCTGTTCACCGGGGATCAGATGATCCGGGCCTTTTCAGATGCCGGGCTCGAAGTGGAGCACAACCCAGAAGGACTCACCGGGCGGGGGCTCTACGTCGCGACATGGCCCTCCCACTCGGCTTGACATGGAGTTGCGAAAAGGTAAAATCCGCCTGTCATCCGTAAGAAAGGCATCGGGAACCATGGTCACAGTTCAACGGCGCAACTGAGTCGGCGCGACCGGCCCCGGGAGGGCCGGCGCAGACTGCCGCGGGTGACCGGCTGAAGCCATTCCTTCCCGGTCATCCCGGCTGGGAAGGCGGTTACATGACAGATCGTCTGAATTCGAAGCAGCTCCACGATATGTGGACGGAGCTGAACATGGATGTGCAGCTCCACGACCAGCTCATGGAGCATTCAGAGAAAACCCATTCCAGGAACTTCCTGTGGCAGCGGCGCCGCCCGGAGGCGATGGCTGTCTTCGACACCGCCCTTCACGACAGCCACGGACAGAGGGTGGCGGAGGTCAGGGAGTTCCGGAAAACCGGGGGCAAATCCATCGGTTCCTTCTGCATCTATCTGCCCGATGAGATAACCATGGCGGCGGGCGTTCTGAACATCCCTCTGTGCGGAGGAACCGGATTCTCCGTGAACTACGCAGACAGGATTCTTCCCAGGGATATATGCCCGTTGGTTAGGTCAACCTTCGGCATGGCTCTAAGCGGAACCTGTCCCTACAAGACCCTGAAGGACTGCGTGCTCGGGGAGACCACCTGCGATGCCAAGAAGAAGACCTGGGATCTGCTGAACTTCCGGGTGCTGGAGGTTCCCCAGAAGAAGAACCCCATGGACAGGGAACTCTGGCTGTCGGAGGTGAAGGATTTCGCCGGGCAGATGGAAGCTCTTTCCGGGGTGAAGATCACTGCGGAAAGCCTTCGGAACGGCATCAGGAAACAGAATCGCAAGCGGCGCATACTGAATGATGTCAGTGAGTTCCGAAAACTGGACGAACCCCCGATAAGCGGGCTCGATGCCCTCCTCGTCTCCCAGGTAGCTCTCAACATGGACACGGACGCCTTCATTGAAGCCGGCGAACATCTGCTTGCCGAGTTGAAAGACCGGGCCGCCCGGGGAATCTCCGCCTACAATCAGCCCGGAGTGAGGGTGGTGATGGCCGGAACCCCGTCGCCCATGGGCTACGCCAAAATCCACGCGGCCGCCGAGATGTCCGGCCTCCGGGTGGTTATCGACGAGTCCTGCACCGGTCTGCGGTACAGCCGCGGTTACGTTCCGGAGGATCTTGATACAACTGAGGAAATGATGGAGGCCATTGCCGACCGATACTTCCAGATAGACTGCGCCTGCTTCTCCCCGAACACCGAGCGCAGGGATAACCTGAAAACCCTTGTGGAAGATTACCGGGCGGAAGGGATCGTCCACAACATCCTGCAGTACTGCCACGGGTTCAACGTCGAGACCGGGGTGATGGACAAAATGCTCTCCGAGATGGGCGTTCCCACCCTGAAGGTGGTCAGCGACTACTCCCAGGAGGACTCGGAGCAGATCAGGATCCGCATGGAATCGTTCAAGGGAGTGATAGAGAACAGACGATCCATGGAGACGGGAGGGTGAAAATGCCGACAGTTCCCGCCAGAGCGCGGAATCTCATGAGCACTGGCAAGGTCATGGCCCTTGCTACGGCCACTGCGGGGGGAGAGCCCAATGTTGCCCCCATGCAGCAGTGCTGGTGGTCCGCTGACGACACCCTGGTCATCGGCGACTTTTTCATGAAGCAGACCAGGGAGAATATTCAGGAGAACGGCAGGGCTTCGTTCACCGTCTGGGAGAACGACCCCAGGGAAGGATACAAGTTCACAGGTTCCGCCCGTTACCTGACCTCGGGCCCGGAGTACGACCTCGCCAACCGCGAGATGCACAAAAAGATGCCCGACAGGAACTTCAAGGGCGTGGTCGTGATAAGGGTGGAAAGGGTCTACGACATCAAGTCCGGCCCCACCGCAGGACAGCTTATTACGGAATAACATTCGGAACGCGAAAAGAGCCGCCTCCGGTTTCGAAGCCGGGGGCGGTTTTGTTTTCTTGAATCATCCCCCCTTGAAAAATCTGTAAAGTGGACCGTAGAGAAGAGTGACGGGAGGTGACGATGTTGAAACGGGCGGCTGGTTCACGGCGGATCACATGCCGAAGGGGCGCTGGAAAGGCCTGCGAGGGGTGGCTGGAACATAGCTTCAGGCCGTTGAAGGTCACCGCATGAAGAACTCCCGTTACAACTGGTACGTCAGGCGGGGGGAAACGAGTCTCATCTACAACTGTTTTTCCGGAGCCATGTATGAATTGGACGAGGAGCATTCACACCTTGGAAGACTCCTGGAAGTACCCGGTGAATGTCTGTCTGATGGCGTGTTCGATGACTGCTGCCTCAGGCAGCTGGAATCGTCAGGCTTCCTGGTTGCTGATGACTTCGATGAGAGAGCCCACCTGGAGAGCCTGATGGAGGCGGCCAGGTGCTCCTGTGCGATGAAACTCACCGTGGTAATAACCAGGCAGTGCAATTTCCATTGCAGCTACTGCATCCAGAGGGGCGGTTTTTCCGACCGGTCGGTGATAGACGAAGAGGTGATTCACAGACTCCGTGAGATGTTGTTCGACCTTGGGCCAACAGCAGTCCACACGACTCTCTACGGGGGGGAACCGCTTCTCTGCCCAGAAGCCTGTTTCAAAACACTGGAAGCGGTGAGAACGGTGCACCCTGGAGCGGGCGCCATGCTGGTGACCAACGGCTATCTGTTGACCGGCGACCTCGCGGCCAGACTAAGGGATTACGGAGTTTCCGCGGCTCAGATAACCCTCGACGGCCCGGAAGAGATCCATGACAGGAGAAGGAGAACCCGGGACGGAAGGGGAACCTATGGCAGGATTCTCGAGAACACCCTAGCGGCGTCGAAGTACATGCGCATCCTGCTGCGTGTGAACGTGGAAAGCGGCATGGAGTTCGACTACACTGAATTCAGAAACCGCTTCAACTCGAACCGCAGCATTCATGTCTACAGAGCTCCCACCACCTATTTCCACCAGGGTTCTCAGGAACAGGGCGCCAGGAACTTCCGTGCGATCGAGAACAGCGTCTGCGGAGACGAGCTGTACAGGAAGAAGCTCAACGCCCGTTTTCCCGGATGCGCATCGACCACCAGGATGTGTGCCGTAATCCTTCCCGAAGGAAGACTGGTAAGGTGCTGGAATCAGGTTCAGGATCCTTCGGACAGCTATTCCGTGTCGAAACAGGGTCTGCTGGCTTCATATGAACTCTGGAGGAAGTGGAACCCCTTCCACATTCCGGAATGCTCGGAGTGCAGGATGCTTCCCATCTGCGGGGGAGGCTGCCCGGACCGATCAATGAAAACCGGCAAACCCCAGTGCCGCTTCACACCGGGCGGCTTCGAGGATTTCATTCACGAAAACTTCAAGGCAAGAAAGAATTCGGCCAGGAAGGAGGTGAGTCATGATTCTTATAAACCCCCCGGAGATGCCCGACCTTGGCGGCATGCTAGATGAGGAACAATGCGACGAGCAGTGCAAACACTTCTTCATCAAGTGTGTCTGTGAGACATTGGACATGTGGCCCTTCTGAAGGGGTCGTGCTCCAGCCGTTGGGCGCCGCCGCGCGGCGGTGCCCTAGGCCGGATGAACGGGAATGAAGGATGAAGATCAGACCGATTCTGACTGGTTTCATGGCAGTACTGGTTCTCACAGGTTGCGGCAAACCCGCTGGCCGGCTTCCCCGTGAAACGGTACTTAACAGGGCGATACCGGCGGACGACTTCGGCGTGGCGGGTATCGGCAGCATCTGCTTTCTGGACAACGGCGATCTCTCGATCCTAGATAACGTCGTCCGGGAGGTTCTGGTCTTCAGAGGCGACAGTCTTCTTCAGCGGTTTTCCGCGATAGGTTCCGGTCCGCTGGAGTACACTTCTCCCACAGAACTGGCTGCCATGCCCGGCGGCGGCTTCGTCCTTAACTGCCACGCCGACGAAAAAATGCTCCTGTTCGATGCGGACTATATCTGCCGGAGCGAGATTCTCTTCACCGGGTTCAACCTCATGCCAGGCACCCCTGTCAGGCTGAGAGTTGTCTCAGACAGTCTAATAGTCGGGGTGGACTACATCTTCAACCCTGCCGATGGGTGCGGAACAAGACTGTCCAGCTGGGACGTATCCGATCCACGGGCTCCGGTGCGGTTGAATACCTACCACACCCGGCTTACCGAAGACATGCACCCGGTAAGCTACATTGCGAAGACCGCCATAGTGTTCGATGTGAACAGAGACGAAGGGGTTGTCTATTTCGCCGACGCATCTCCTGAGGCAGCTGAAATCCGGGTGGTATCCCTCGACAACCAAGATGTTGGCACCATTACTTTCCAGGCAGACCCCATCCGAAAGACCGACGAGGAAATCGAAGAGGAAACCCTACGCATCAGGAACGCCTGGATTCGGGGAACCGGAAGTGAAGCGGGTTTCACCCATGAGCCGATCGAGTTCCACAACACGATTCTGAGCCTGAACTGCACACCGAATGGAAACCTCTGGGTCAGAAGAGGAACACATTCTACCCTGGAGTTCGATGTCTACGGACAGGATCTGCATCTGCAGAACCGGCTGGTCTTCACGGCTCCCGACACCCAGCGGATGGACGGCTGGCTGACCGCCCTGAGTCCCGGGGAGTTCGCTGCGGCGCCGTTCAATCCCGAGCTGGAGAACGTCATATACAAGGGGGCGCTCTTATGAGCGCTCGTGGCGGCAATGTACCACAACCGAAAGGGAGCGAATCATGGAGATAATCATCAGGCCCGAGATTCCGATATTCTTCAACCCTGCGAAGGAGCAGTGCGGGGGTCTTCTCTGCAACCTTGTGTTCACGTGTACAAAACCTTTTTCTTGCTACAGTTATTCGGTTTGTGGTCTTTGGATGTAGGGGGGAAATCATGGAGATAATACTGGAACCTTCAATACCGATCATCGTCGGCAAGCAGATGTGTCGAATACACAGTTGTAGTCCGACATTCACCTGTGCTGAACCTTTCGATTGTTTTAAAGTATCAGTAGGGACGTAATATCGTAATAAAATACGTCAGTCTAGAAAGAGTGACAACATGAGAAGGTTTTCTATGTCCGTATCTCTGTGTATTCTTATTACTGGTGTATCATGCACTGACAACAGCGGTGATTCTCAGTTGATAATTGAATCTCTAGCAGTGGTTGACTCCATCGGAGAGTTCAGCGGACCATCGGCTTTCGGATCAGTCGGTTCTGCATGCATTCTAAATGATGGCAGGTTTGCTATCATAGATAATAGCGTTAATGAGCTGGTAATATTCGCCAAGGACGGGTCATTCCTGTTCAGGAAAGGACTTTATGGAGAAGGCCCGGGTGAGTTTCAGATCGCTACAAGTGTAGCTCCTGGTCTCGGTTCCGGGATCTGGGTCAATGGCAGTTCGACAGAGATGAAGTCTGTGCTGTTCAATGACTCTCTTCAAGTAGTTAGTGAAGTCAGGATTAACAGCACTGGAATTTGGCATCTGACAGGTCTTTGCCCTGTTTTGGATTCGGTTTACGCAGGTTGTTGTTTTCAGTTTTCAGATCCCGACTCTGCAATTCACGCCGTGTGCATCTTCAACGCAGAAGGAATTATGGAAGAAGTAGTTAGGCAAGTTAAATACTTTCACACCCCTGTTCTAAGAGGCTGGAAATATCGAATGGTCGCAAGTCAGGGAACAGTCTACGTTTCCATGGTCGAAAGCGACGAGTACCTAATCGAGCAGTTCGACAGCGGTGGTGTACTCATCGGACAGATAGCCCTTCCAGAAAGGAGAGCAGAACCTCGGCCAGAACAACTGATACAGGATGAGATCGCCCATATTGAGGAGGTGTACACCAGGGCCGTCAGACATCCACTCGATTACGAAATTGTCGTTCCTGAATACTTCAACACAATCGATTACATGGGAGTCGACGGAGAAGGCAGGCTTTGGGCGCTGAGGGGCAACTACCTTGAGCCGATCTTTGACGTCTTCGATCAGGACGGCAATCTCGAGTTCATCTGCGGTGTGGAGCTGCCAGACTGGCAGGAGTGTGACCGTTGGCGTTTCTACGTGGGGCCGGGGGGTATTCTGGCCTACCCTGAGAATCCCGAGCAATACCCCTTGGTGTACAGGATGGAACTGGTCGATGCAGAATAATCCAATCAGCCCTGAGAGGGCTCTGCGGTGCAGTCACACCGGGAAGGAGAACGCTATCCCGATGGGTCGCTCACTTGAGCCCTAAGGGCAACGCTTTACCACAACCAGGAAGGAGAGAATCATGGAGATAGTTATCAAGCCGGTTGTTCCAGTTTTCGTCATCCGGGCAAAGGAGCACTGCGATATGTTTTTATGTGGTCTTAGCTTCTCCTGTGATGAGCCATTCACATGCTTGAAGGCCAATGGCTGTATTCCATTATAGACAAGGAATGAATATATATTATCATATATATACGATATTATAACTATAATTATGAAAGGACTCAACAATATGACATGTGTACAGGTTTTCATAGTGGCACTCATGTTTTTGGCTCTTTCGTGCGGTCTTGAAGAATCAGAGAATTCTTCACCTGTTCATCTGACATTGACTGTCACCGACTCCATTGGTGATTTCAGCGGGCCGACAGCCTTTGGATCAATTCGATCTGCCTGCATTCTTAACGACTCAAGAGTCATAGTCTATGATCAGAGCCTTACTGAACTCGTCCTCTTCTCGGCTGACGGGGAGTTCCAATTCCGAAAGGGGATTTCTGGAGAAGGTCCCGGCGAGGTTCAAAGCGCATATTACGTTCTTCCCGGGGATAACGGTGGCGTTTGGATCCAGGCAGGTTCCATGGAGAAGAAGGCCATTCTTCTGGACGATTCACTCGATCTGGTAAGAGAGGTACGAGTAACAGACAATAGGATAAATCTTCTGGTTTCTCTTACATGTATTAATGAAACAACTTACATAGCAAATTGCCTTTCTTCCTCTCAATATTCTGATTCCGTGGAGCACTCGGTCCGATGGTTTGACGAAAGGGGTTCAGGGTATGGAACACTAGAATCGATGAATGTTAAGCATAGTTTTTTAATATATGGAAGTAAATATATATTTACAGTTAATAATGATTTAGTGTATCTCGCACAGACCGATGGCGAGAGTTACCTTATAAAGAGATTCGACAGCCGTGGAGAGTTACGTGGGCAAATAGAACTCCCCGACAGACGGCTTGAACTGCGTCCTGAATGGTTGATTCAGAAGGAAACGGAATATTATGAGGAAGTGCTTACCAGAACGGGACAACGAGCTTACATCACCGAAATCGATGTTCCAGAGTATTTCAACATGATCGATTACATGGGAGTAGACGGGGAAGGCAGGCTTTGGGCGCTGAGGGGCAACTACGTTGATCCTGTGTTCGACGTCTTCGATCAGGACGGCAATCTCGAGTTCATCTGCGGTGTGGAGCTGCCGGACTGGCAGGAGTGTGACCGCTGGCGTTTCTACGTGGGCCCGGGGGGTATTCTGGCCTATCAGGAGAACCCCGAGATATACCCCTTGGTATATCGCATGGAGCTGGTCGAGTCAGACACAAGCCAATGACAAGAGCGTGATCTAACCCATCTTCCCTGTTCCATCTGGTATGTTGACCCAAGGGTTTTCTCCGGCTATGCTGCACCATTCCAGGCTGGTTCCGGCCACTTCGGCAAGGGAGGTGCGACGTGATTTCAGTTCTTTTTGTGGTGTCGATCCTTGTATCCAACCCGATCGTTGTTGAAAACACCTTCGATCGGATCCTTCCTGATGATTCCACCTATTCCGGGCAAGCCTTCTCGGAGGAGCTGTACAACTCCCTGCCGGGATGGGCCGATGCGGCAGAAGTCTACGGCGTAGATCCCTGGGGAAGTTTCAGCAAGAATCACGTTTTCTCTGATCTTGTCCTCACCCGCTTGTTCTACGGAACCGAGGGCAGGGATGAGGTCTTTGTGTTCTCGAGCCCTGTTTCGGTGGATCGGGCGTTGGAGTATTCCCTCATGCTCACCGGCGGCGATATGCCCGACCTGCTGGAGGAGAACGGGGAGGGTCCGGTTTTCTTCTCCGAGGACCCGAGCGGCGCCGGTAGAAGCCTGGAGCTGGAGTTGAACGAGAACGGTATGGTCATCCGGATAATCCTTACCGAGTGGACCCCCTGAAGCGGAGGATTCGATGAACGATTATCAGATCAATGATTCTGATATAGCCGATGGAAAGGCCATGGCAGCGGTGTCCTATCTGGGCCTGATCGGCTTCCTGGTGGCGTACCTGACAAGCAAGGAGAACCGGTACGTTCTTTACCACTGCCAGCAGAGCCTGGTGCTTGTGTTCGCATGGTTCATCTCCGGGTTCATCATGCTGCTCGGCGTCATTCCCATTATCGGCCTTATCATCATGGTGCTGTTCTGGTTGTTCATCGGAATACCCCTGGTGGTGTTTCTGATCATTGGAATAGTCAACGCCGCCGGCGGTAACGTGAAACCCCTGCCCGTCCTTGGAAAACTCGGCCTCAAGTTCGGCCTTGTGAAACCGCTGGAACAGCAGGTTTGAGATCGGGGCTCGGTTGCCCGGGCCCCGACCATCAGAGGTGCGCTCTGTGGATGAGAGCCAGGGAGTCGTCCTCTGGCGAGTTACCGAAGATCCAGTCCACCTCCAACGGTCCGTCCACCTTCCGTTCGCGAAACACCGAAAAATGGCACCCCAGGGCTCCGTAATCGTCTCCGGTGAGTCTCTCTTCAGGTTCCTGTACTTCGATGAAGCAGCCTTCCCTTGCCACACGACCCCATTTTCCCACGGGCACCCATGCTCCCGAATGGTTCCTGCCCTGGCGAAGCCCCGGGAAACCTTCGCAGGTAAGAACCTCGCCGTCCACTCCGCCGCCTGGCTGAAGGAAGCCCCGCAGACGAAGGGCTCCCGGGCCGGTAGCGCCTCCAAGGCTCTGACAGATTACAGAAGTGTGGATTACTGGAGCCCCGGGAGGAATCCTGACGGACCATTGCAGATCTACCGAACCGAAGTCCCGGTGGTCAATTCTCCAGGTCATTTTCCAGCCCAGCCATGTCAGCCCGCCCTGGATGAACTGGAACCGCTCGATCCGGGGTTTTTGCGTTTCAAGAGGGAATGGGCGGTTGATTCCGTAGATGGTGGGGTGGATACCTCCGAACCATGGCTTCTCCCATGCGAACCGGGAAGCGGGCCTCGAACTCTTGAGGAACTCGGTTCCGTCCAGAGTCACAGAGAATACCTGGCCGCAGGCGCACGGGTCCATCAAGGCTCTCAGTCTGCCGTTCTTCAGGCTCAGAAGATCGTTCTTTCCACCGGGCGTCACCGAGGCCCGGGAATTCACGAGATGAACCGGAACGACGGTCTCCCTTCCAGCCAGGATGATGGAGACGTTGGCTGCACCATGGCCTCTGAGGGTTCCGGTGATGGTTTTATCCCGCTTTACTCTTCCCCGGCAGACCCTTCTGCCTCCGCAGCGGATTTCCGCATCCCTCTCACCGTGGAGGGGGTGGGTAAGGAAGGCGTCCGCCCCGGATCCCATCAAAGGCTTCAGGTTGTGCTCCGGGAATTGCGCCTTTCTTCGCCAGTCGCCCGTCTTCCACCCCAGGGCTTCGGCGAGCCTGAGAAGTTCCGTTGAACCGCCTCCGGCAAACAGCATCCGGAATGCCGGCGATTCAAGTTTTCCGCCCGGGGGAATCTCCGTCTCGGGTGTACCCGGCAAGTGGTAATCCATCTCCTCCCAGCCATGGTAGTGGAACATGGCGGAGAACTCTCCATGTTCGGTCCCGTACCACGGCGCAGCCATACCTTCGACTCTGTCGGACAGGTCCTCGTCCCAGTCGGGCAGCTGGTTTTCTACCGGCCTCACCCGAAGCAGTCCGGAGGGTGTCGGGAACAGCATCATCGCATCATGACGCCCATCGTGATGGAACCCATTGTAGCCCCTGAAAAACGCCTTCTGAGGAGATTGGGAGTCGTTCTTCACCCATGCGGTGCACTGGGCATACCCAACAGGATTGAGCCTGACCCGGAACCCGTACTCCAGCCCCGGCCTGGAGGGCCAGGGGGTCGTCCCGGTGACCGTGTCGCCGGACACGGCGAGGTCGTACTCCTGCATGGGCAGGTCGGACTGCCAGGAGGGCGGACCGGCACAGAGGAACAGTTCACCGATCTCCCGAGGTTTTTCTCCTGCACCCCGGGTCTGAAGCCTCGCGGTGCCGCCCTTGCGACGAACAGTGAGAACCGTGTTCCCCGCCACCACCAAGGCGCAGTGACGGCAGTCCACGGATGCGGACTCGGCGGTTGCCCCGGCAATAATCACCACCGTCTCCGGGTAGCCGTCGCCAATGGTTATTGAAAGGAGATGAACCCCCGGATTCAGATGAGGCAGCTTCACATTGATGGAATGGTGGATGCAGTCCGACAGGGTGAGTACCTCGGTTTTTGGATCGCTCCCGTCCACACTCCAGGTCATAGGAACCGATGAGACGTTTCCGGGTCGGCAGAGATCGAGAGTAACACTTTCCGCTCCGGCCGTAGTGAAGCGCACCGTGGACTCGTGAAGGCTGACCTCCTCCAGAGCACGTATGCCTATTCCCAGACTGATGTCTTTCAGTTTTACCGTGACGCGTTCCGATTTCTCGAAGGGTAAGATGGGGATTCTCACCGGTAGGGGTGTCACGGCGAACCCCCCGTCGCAGTACTCATCGCACTTCAGGGCGTCGGAGCAGGTGATCTTCACCGGTGCTTCGGCAACAGAAAGGGTGACCCTAACCGGTCTGCCGGTAAAACATTCCGGGTATTCCAGGGACAGGGCTGCGGAGTATCCGGGGTAGTCCAGACTGCACAGGCATCTGCCGTTCTTATCGAACCTGGCCTCGAAGCTTTCCCCGCCCCGCCGGAATACGTAGGGGAACACCTGCCGACCCTGTTCGAGAACAACGTCCGGCTCCACTGCGGTTTCCCTGGAGAAGCAGTCGTACCAGTCCTCCCCGTCCAGGAAGTCCTGGAACTGCCTCATCCCGAGAAGCCCCGGCATGTAGTTCTGCATGTAGACCTTGGTATCCGGCACCCAGAAGAACCCGGTCTTCTTGTAGAGGGGAACGGCCTTCATGTTGGCGGGCCAGGTGTGAAGGTCTATCCTGTAAAGCCCCATCTCCGCGGAACGCTTCACAGCGTCCAGCAGCAGAGTCTTGCCGATGCCCCGGCCCTGCAAGGCTGGAACCACGTTGATCATGGAGACGTACGAGGCTTCCGGTTCCCCGCCGTATCTCCGGGTCCGGCAGTATCCAACCGCTTCCTCCCCGAGAAAGGCCAGCATGGTGAACAGCGCTCCGGAGCTCTTCTCCTCGTGGGCAACAGTGGCGGCGGTGGTTTTCGACGGCCCGAAGAACCCCGGGGGCCACCCGCTCCTGCTGGCCCTCCACATTTTCACCAGGGCGTCGATGTCATGCCAGGAGAACGAACGATACTCGATACAACCCATAGGCCCTCCGTTCAAGTGGAAAGAAAAAAGGCAGAGGCATCCGCCATGGATACACCGGGTCTCAGTCCCGATGCGGGGTCCTCCGCCTGCCCTGGGATGTGAGTGGAACCGGCGCTCACGCCGGCGGGAGGCTTAGGCCCGGCACCTCTGCCGGATGGAGAACAATCGACTCACGTAAAGCCTCCTTTCTTCTGGGCCGGCTGAGTTCCGGCC
>CAZSKU010000028.1:0-33618 GCA_964607515.1 uncultured bacterium
GGCACCCCGATGTACTCCGCCTGCTGTGGCGACATGGTGGTGAGCTTTACCCCGAGCCTTCCCAGGTGAAGTCTCGCCACCTCCTCGTCCAGCTTCTTCGGCAGTGTGTACACCCCGATTCCGGGCCTGCCTGCGGCCAGGGCGAGCTGCGCCAGGCACTGGTTGGTGAAACTGCTGCTCATGACGAAACTGGGGTGCCCCGTGGCGCACCCGAGGTTCACCAGGCGGCCCTCCGCGAGGAGGTATATGCAGTGGCCCCCGGGGAAGGAGTAGCGGTGTACCTGGGGTTTTATCTGCTCCTTGCGGATTCCCGGGAAGGCTTCCAGCCGTTCCACTTGAATCTCGTTGTCGAAATGGCCGATGTTGCAGACTATGGACTGGTCCTTCATCCGCGCCATGTGCTCCGCGGTGATAACGTCCCGGTTCCCGGTGGCGGTCACGAAGATGTCCGCTTCCTTCAGGGCTTCTTCCACGGTGGTTACCTGGTATCCCTCCATGGCCGCCTGCAGAGCGCAGATCGGGTCTATCTCCGTCACCAGCACCCGGGCGCCGAAGCCCCTCATGCTCTGACAGCACCCCTTGCCCACGTCCCCGTAGCCGCACACCAGAACCGTCTTGCCGGCCACCATCACGTCCGTGGCCCTCTTGATGCCGTCCGCCAGGGACTCCCTGCAGCCGTAAAGGTTGTCGAACTTGCTCTTTGTCACCGAGTCGTTCACGTTGTAGGCAGGGAAGAGGAGTTCCCCGTCCTTCAGCATCCGGTAGAGCCGGTGCACTCCGGTGGTGGTTTCCTCGCTGACCCCTATGATGCCCCGGGAGACCCCTGTCCAGAAGTCGGGTGCTTCCTGCATTCCCCGAATCAGGTTCTCCTTCAGGCGCCGCAGGTCTTCCGGGCCCTCCCCTATCTCCGGCAGCCTGCCGGTCTCCCTAAGCACCTTCTCCAGGGCAACCCCGAGATGAACCATCAGGGTGGCGTCACCGCCGTCGTCCACTATCAGCTGGGGGCCCAGGCGGTCCGGAAAGGTCAGAGCCTTCCGGGTGCACCACCAGTACTCCTCCAGAGATTCGCCCTTCCAGGCGAACACGGGAACCCCCGCTTCCGCCATGGCTGCGGCGGCATGGTCCTGGGTGCTGAAAATGTTGCAGCTGGCCCAGCGGACCAGGGCTCCTAGCTCCCTGAGCGTCTCGATGAGAACCGCCGTCTGGACGGTCATGTGCAGGGAGCCAGACACCCTGAGCCCCTCCAGGGGTCTTTCAGGCCCGTACTTCCTCCTGACCGCCATGAGGCCGGGCATCTCGTGCTCCGCGATGGCTATCTCCCGGCGTCCGAAATCCGCCAGGGCGATGTCCGCCACCCGGTAGTCAATATCAGAACGCATGGTTCTCTCCTTTCCTGAAAACCGATATCATCATTGAGCTGTCCTGCATTTTCACTCCGTCCTCCGGAGAAAGACCCGCCGGAAGACACCAGGTAGTGAGTTCTTCCCGGGTGAACCCGGGCCAGAGGTCGCCGTGACTGTGTCGGAAGGAGTCCGTGGACGGGCCGGTGAACTCCACCACCACCAGAACCCCTTCCGGGGACAACACCCGTCCCGCCTCCATCATGGCCTCCCGGGGGTTGCCCGCATGGTGGAGCATGAAGTGCATCAGCACAGCATCCACCGAGCCGTCGCCCAGGGGAAGGTGTTCCGCCTCCCCGAGCCTTGTCTCCACCCGGGAAGCGAGCCCCAGGGAGAAAGCGGCGGCGGCGGCCTCCGACAGCATTTCCGGGGAGTTGTCCACCCCCACAACCCGCCGGGCGATCCGACAGAGAAAGGGTATCATGTGCCCGGCTCCAATGCCAACCTCGAGAAGGACCTTCGGGGCGCCCAATGCCGAGGCGAGCCTTTCCATGTAGGTATCCGGGGGCGGCAGGGTCTCCCTCACCTTCGCCCACCGGTCGCCCAGGGCGGCGAAGAACTCCCGGGATCTGCTGCGTCTTTCCCTGTACAGTGCCGAGAGCCGGCGGAAATCCGCCTCCGAGGCGGTCACCGCCCCCCGGCGGGCGGCGATGACCCCGATTATGTCCGCCACCGTCGGATCACCCCGGTCTATTCCGTAGAACACCCATCCCCTTTCGCCCCGGCGGTAGACCACGCCCGCCTCGCTGAGCTTCTTCAGATGGTGGCTCACATTGGACTGGGAAAGACCCAGCACCGAGGTAATCTCTCCGACGGAGAGAGGCCCCCTCTCCAGGATCAGCGCTATTCTGAGCCTGTTTCCGTCTCCCAGGGCCTTGAAGATTCTCTCCATGTTATGAGCATATCAACATATGTTCATATAGTCAAGGCCCTTTCCGGGCATGACACTCCCCTTCCCATCTGCTACATTAACATGGTGTTCCAAGGGGGGGAGCGAGATGAACGTATCCCGGGATTCATCCCAGGAAATCTCAATTAACACAGGTGTTCGAAAAGTCGCTTACCTTTCATTCCGAGCCTCGGGGCTGGAAGGTCTGTCCCGGATCCTCGACCCATCGGTGGTTCTGTGTTTTCAGAACTCCCTGTTCGACGAACTCAGATCGGTTCTGGAGACAGCCGGAGGCCTTGCATCGGCCACGGACGGCCCGGGACTGACAGCTGTTTTCGGCCCCGGCGGGGTGCCGGGAAGCCATTGCCTCGCGGCGGTGGATGGCGCGGTGCAGCTTATGGACCGGTTCAGGAACCTCACTCTGGAGTTGAGGGAGAAGGGGCTCGATCTTCACGGCGGAGCCGGGATTTCCTGGGGACGGCCGGGGTCCTCAACCGCCTCCATGGCGGAGGCTCTGGAAAGACTATCCGATCCGGACGGCATCCTGGTCACGCCTGAGGTGGCGGCCATGTCAGGATGCCGGTGGACATGGGAAGAGGTTACCCTGCCCGCCTCCGAGGTGAAGGCGCTGCGCCGGGTGAGCAGGAGGGAGAGCGCCTGGTTTCCTTTCTTCACCCCGGATCATCCCGCTTACCGGGATATGATGGAAGCATGGGAACTCTTTCTGAAGGATGGTTGCGGGGCTTCCGGGGGTGTGGCGCTGATAGGAGAACCGGGGCTGGGCAAGAACGGCCTGGCGGAGGGGTACGCGTCGCTCATAGCCCGCGGAGAGGAGCGGGTGGTGGTTTGCAGCGGCTTCGGACCCGCCGGAACGCCCCCCATGGGGATGTGGTACGTGATAGGCGGACGCCAGGCCAGACCCGGTGGAGACCATCTCCCCCCCTGGCTGGGTTCCGCCCTGAAGGAACTTGCGGGAACCCGTCGAAGAGCCGTGGTTCTGGTCCGGGACGTACACTGTGCGGACGAATCTTCGCTGCGGGTGCTGTCCCGGTTGATCGTGATGCCCCCGGACGGCCTGTCCCTGTTCTTCATCCTGGTGGGGGAACACCTGCCGGAGCAGCTTCCGTCGAAACGTCTTCTGGTGGTTACACCGGAGCCTCTCAGCAGGGCGGCCATCACCTCCCTTCTCAGGGAGAGCCTTCCGGGCCGCAGGCAGGCAGGGCTGCTGGAAACCCTGGCGTACTCCCTGCACAAATCCACCATGGGCTATCCGCTGTTCGTCCAGCAGACCCTGCTCTATCTCCTGTCCTCGGGACGGCTGGCCAGGTCCGTGAGCGGTGAATGGGCCCTCGAGGAACCCCTGCCCGGGCTGCCCCCTTCGGTGGAAGCGGTGCTCCATGCCAGAATCGACGCCCTTCCCGGGGAACTCCGGCTGGGGTTGCTCCTGGCGGGGCTTCTGGGAAGGAGTTTTTCCCGGAACCTCTTCCTGCACGTCCACGAATCCTTCTCCGGGCCCGACGGCGATTCGGTCCTCCAGGGCCTCGCGGAGGCCGGATTCCTGTCGTTCCACGGCCCGCTGTGCCACTTCCGGGGAAGCCTTCTGGCGGAGGCCGCCGCGGGACTGCTCTCGGAGAGCGACGCCCGGGCGATGCACGGAATCGCCGGGGACTACCTGTCCAGGGGGCGGAATCCAGGGCCTGACGAAACCCTTGCTCTGGAAACTGCGGGACATCTGGCCGGGGCGGGCCGCTACGAAGAGGCCATGCCCTGGGCTCTGACGGCCCTGGACCAGATGGTGGCAGCGGCCAACTGCACTGAAGGTCTCCGGCTTCTGGCAATGCTGCAGACATGGCCGAAGGAAACGAAGGACACTGGATCGGAGCGCCGGATAAACATGGCCGCCTTCGATATCCACTCTATGCGGGGGGACTTCCGGGAAGCCCTGGATCTCTACGATGTCCTGGCGCCGGGGGCCGGATCGGCGGAACTGGCAAGGCTGGATCTCGCAAAAGCCAGGATTCACGCTGAGAAGGGGCAGACCCTGGAGGCGGTGGCTCTTCTGGAGAGGATTCTTTCGGAGTACGGGGTAGACGGCCCCATGAGGGCTTCGGTGCTCTGCAGGCTCAGCAAGCTCTTCGCCAATCTGGGCAACATGGCAAGGTCCCGGGAGTACCAGGATCTGGCTCTGAAGATGGTGGACCGGGACCCCGGCCTGATGGAGTGCATTCTGGGCAACCTGGCCATGACCAGGCTTCTGTCGGGGGATTCGGAAAAGGCCGAGGAGCTGTGCCGCAGGGCCCTGGAAACCAACCGCTACGGAGGGAACCTGAAGCACAAGGCTCAACTGCTGGGGGCTCTGTCCATCATATGCATGCGCACCTGCCGGGAGCGGGAGGGCATGGAACTCTCCTCCGCGGCGGCGGAGATTCACCGCCGGAGCGGCAACCTTCAGGGACTCTGCGGCGTGCTTGGTAACACCGGCACAATGCTGGCAAGAAGCGGCAGGCTGGAGCCTGCGCTGGAAGCCCTGAGCGAGGCCCTGGACATGGCCAGAAAGATAGGAAACGCCGATATGACGGCGAACTACAGCGCCAGCATGGGCAACATATTCAGCATCATGAACAGGTTCGAGGAGAGCGAGGCCTGTTTTCGGGAGTCCCTGGCGGTCTCGGAGGGTTCGGGCAACTCGCGGATGATCGCCTCGGCTCTGACTGGGCTGGGCACACTTAACCAGAAAACGGGAGCGCTGGACCAGGCTGAGACATTCTTCCAAAGGGCTTCCCGGATGAACCAGAGGGCGGGAAACCTGGCAGGCCAGGCCCAGGCGCTGGTGGGTATTGCTGAGGTCAGCCTGTTGAGGGGAATCCCGGAGAATTCACTCAAACCCGTGGACGACGCCGGCAAACTGGCCGCCGCGGGAGGAGACCTTCAGGCGTCCATAGACATACGTTTCCTGCGCTCCCGAGTTCTTCTGGCGCTGGGTCGCCCGGAGGAGGCCCTGGAGGTGTACCGTGACGCATGCCTGGAGGCCGACCAGCGCGGAATCACCATCTCGGGGATTCAGACCCGGAAGATCCTGGAGGACGAACTCCGGGAGAGGGGAATTCAGATCTCCACCAGCGCCGAGAGGTAGAATCTGGCGTCTCCAGGCCCCCGATCCAGGGGGAACCCGGCCCCGGCGTCATACCGGAGCCTTCCTGCGGTTCCCCTGATTCCGCCCCCGGCGGAGGCCGGCCTTTCGATCCCGGTTTCCGTTCTGATGATTCCCAGATCGGAAAACACGTAGAGCCGGGTGGCGGTCTCCCCCAGGGAGATCTCAGGGGATGCGATTCCCCATTCCCCGGCCCGGTACGCGTCATCTGAGTAACCCCTGAGGGTTCCATAGCCGCCCAGGCGCCATAGAGCCGAAGAAAGCCACTCCCCCCGGATGACTCCTCCGGCCATGACCCCGAGACCGAACCCCAGGGCTCCGCGGTAATCCGCCAGGGAAGCGGATCCCTCGCAGGTGGCCATGAACCAGGTGGAATCGGAATCGGCGCCCGAGGCGTTTCCCGCGGTGGTGGAGACGGAACCTTGAAAACCCCTTGCGCCCTGGGGCGAGTTCCTGGTCAGATCCCAGTCCAGCCCAGCGGCGGCGTAATCGTAACGCTGCCTGACGCCTCCCGCGGGCCAGCCCGACCACGAACCCCCGCCTCCGGAAACCTCCAGACTGCCGAGTTCGTAGAATACCCTGGTTTCCCATCTTCGGTTCACGCTGCCTGAGTCGGGTATCTCCTGGTTCAGGTACAACGAGAACCCCGCGGGACTTCCCAGAATCCATGGCTCCCGGTAGAGGAAGGAACCGTCCACCCCCCATTCCGTGGCGTCCGCCGCAAGTTCCAGCCTCCTGCCACCTCCGAACACGTTGCACAGCACCAGTTCACCGCCGCCCAGGACCCCTGAGACTTCATTGTACGACATGCCCCCGGCGAACCAGCCCAGGGGCGCCTCCACAACCGGCATGTACACCACCAGGTTGCCCATGGGCCCCAGGTAAAGCTCCGGGGGGCCCGCATCCTGGACGATGTCCATCCTGTTCAGCGCATCCACCCACCGGGAGACCGCCTCGGGGTCATAGGGATCGCCTTCCCTCATGGCCAGCCTTCTCAGGAGCAGGCCCGGTCTGGTGCGCAGATCCGCGGGGAACCTTACTCCCTCCAGGGTCGCCCGCCTTCCGGGAACAAGGTTCACTGTCAGTGAGTCTTCCGCGGTGAAGTACATCCCCGCGGAGCCGAACGGGTAGCCCTGGTAAAGGTACCAGAGGAGGATTTCCCCGGCCATCCCCGCCAGGGCAGAATCCGATGGGGCCACCGTCTCGCCCGGGGGAGGAAGGGGCGGCGCTCCGGTGAAGGTTACGGAAACCTCTCCCAGAAGCGCCAGGCAGAAAAGCGGAATCAGAACGTCACCGTCCCCTCCAGCCCCCCGGTGCGGGTCCATTCTCCACCCGCGGGCCTTCTGCCCCGGAAGAAAAGGTTCAATCGGAACCACCTTCCCAGGTTCTTGCCCGCGTTGAGACTCCCTTCCAGAGTGTAGCCCCGGCCCGCCCCGTCGAAGAACCACGATGGCAGGTCGCCCTCGCCGTCTATTCTGGACACGGCGTAGCCGGCGCTCACCGACCAGCCCCGGGTGTTCAGGGAGAGGTGCGGACGAAGGCCGTAGGATGTGACGTCCAGGGGGTAGTTCCTTTCCCTGCGGTTTTCGGCGAAGATCTCCAGCCCCCCCGTAAAACCAGGGGATGGTATGTACCTTGGATCCACGGAGATCCTGGTTCCGATGATTCTCCTGGGGCCGTAGAGGTTCTGCTCCTTTAAAAACAGCCTTCCCGAAAGCTCCAGCTCCAGCACCGGGGCCGGTCTCAGAAGCGGGGTCAGACCCGCCGAGCGCTCCCTGCTGCTCCGAAGCCCGGATCCGCTGAGGTTCTCCCGCAGTTCAGTCGAGAAAAGCCTCAGGGTAAGTCTTCTCAGGACCCCCTCCTCCCACGAGAGCCAGGGAGTCCCGGTCAATGTCCACTCCCCGGGGCTCCCGGCGTCAAAGGCCCCCGCCAGGAGGAAGGTCTTCCATCGGTCTTCCGGATCCTGGGCGGCCAGGGTCACCGAGGCGTCCATCCCGCCGCCTTCCAGCCGCAACGACCCGGCGGACTTGAGCCGGCTCTCCAGAACCTTCTCCTCGCCTTCGCCCGACTGGAAGGATCGAAGGTACTCCCCTCCGGGATCGGGGTAGTACTCGCCGGTCTCCGGGTCATAGCTGTAGTCGCCGTTTCCCTCCCCAACCCACGTGTATATCACCTCCACGGATTTCCCGAGATAACCGCCGGCGGTGTAGTTGGCGTTGGCCCACCATCCGGAGCCGTTCAGAAAAACCTCTCCCAGAATGGCGTCCGCCCGGCTCTGCCCACCCCCGGCGAACCAGCTGGTGGAATGATTGTAGCTGTATCCCGCGGACCAGCCCGCACCGGCGCCGTCGCCGGAGAACCCCGCCCTGGCAACCCGGTCCGGAAGCCCTTCTCCGCCCCTTCGGTCCAGAACGCCCCCGGTGTAGACCCTGAGGTTCCAGGGCCCCAGTCCCGTCAGGGTGCCTATCTCCCCACGGTGCATGAAGCCGTCCAGGCTGTCCGCCCAGGACTCCCGGAAGGACTCAAGGTCGAGGAACGGCGTAAAAACACCAGCTCTGTACTCCAGGGAGGAACCGCCGGACAGCCTGTTACCGTCAGCCAGCTCCGGGGCGCCCGTCCGGCGCCCGGCGCCGGCGGTCAGCTTCAGGGTCCACGGACCGGGGTTCATCTCGGAACGGGCCCGGGCGTTCTCCACCGAACCGCCGCTCTCCAGGTAGCGCTTTCCGAAGGTCAGCGCCGCCCTTTCCGACTCGAGTCCAGTCTCCCCGTAGGAATCGTTCCCGGAGTAACCCGGGGGCAGAAGCCACCGGGAAAGGGTGCTGTCGGGATCCGACTCGTCGGGGAAGGTGAATCCTTCAGACACCAAACGGCCCCTGGCGAAAACCACTGGACCCGACTCCCAGGGTTCCAGGGCGGCTCCGGAGGAGAAATAGGTTCCTTCCCGGGTGGTCTGGTCCGGGTTGAACAGGTTGCCCCGGCGCCGGGACAGGTAACCCGAGACCTGCCCGGAGAAGGTTCCCGTCCGGCCGCTCAGGGTGGCCCCCCCGAGCTCCCTCATGGCGGGGATGTCGATGTACTTCCGGGGGAGATGGGTTCCCCGGCCCTCCCCGGCCCAGAGGAATCCCCCGATCACCGAATCGTATACGTAGTCGCCCTCCAGGGGAGCGGGAGGTCGCTGGAAGGTAACTGTCCAGTCTCCGCCGCCGGGGCCCTCGAACACGAATCGTCCCAGGCTGTCGAGACTGTAGGATCCCTCCCCTTCCCCGACGTATGAGGCTCCGTCCAGCCAGGCGTCGCCGGGATTCTCACCCGCGTTCCTCAGCACCTCCTCCGCCTCGGGGCTCATGACGAATCCCAGGGGAGACCCGGTGTCGTCCCCCTCCCGGAAAAACCTGGAGAGCACCGTCAGCCAGCCGCCCCGGGCCAGAACCTCCCCTGAGGCCATCCCCCGGCGGAATCCGTCTCCCTCGCGGTAGCACGACACCTCCACCCTCTGGTCGCGCCGGATGAGCCGGGCCGGGGAAAAAGTAAGGCTGCCCGCGGGGTAGTCCACGGTGTAGTCCGCCCCGCTTCCCCTCTGCATCAGGACACCGTCCAGGTAGACCCTCTCGCTTCCCGGAGCGACCCCGGAGGGTGCGAAGGAGTAAGGTCCCTGGACCCCCTCCTGGGTGAGAAAGACCGAATTGTACCTTCTGGCGCCGGTGACCCCGTAGCCTCCCCCGAGGGAGAGCCATTCCCCGGGGTCCAGGGTGCCCGCAGCCCCGCTGACGCTCCTGCGGTAACTCACCGGGGACAACGGCCCGCCGGACACCTCCCTTTCCATGTCACCCAGTTCAGCGCTCCAGCTCTCCCCTTCCACCAGCAGGTTGACCCGGTCCAGTTCCGACAGGGCTTCCGACGAGGCGGAGCCCAGGGGAAGGCTCTCGTCGGTTATGGCTCCGCTCACCCTCACCCCCGGGGAGAGCATGCCGTCCAGGGAGATTCTGGTGCCCTGCACCAGCCCTCCGTCGGTACCCAGGGACACCCCCAGCCTTTTGACCCCGCTGATGTAAAGACCCTCGCCGGCGGGGGAGGGGATGTAGGAAGAACCGGCCCCCATGGGAATCCTGGCCAGGGGCTCCAGCCGCAGCCTGGCTGTGTGGGGGAAATTCAGGGGAAGGGTGTCGAACACCAGGGTCACCTGAACTCCAGCAGGAGGGGAAGGCTCCACCCGGAGCCCAACGAGCGCGCCGCTGGCGGAATTGAAGGCGTTCAGGGTGTCGCCTCCAACCACAGCGAAAGCCCCGGAGGGCGCCGCCCACAGGGAGTCCGGCAGGGGAAAGAAACCGGATCCGTCGCTTGTGAGGGTGATGGACGCCCCGGAGAGCAGAAGGAGCGGAAGAAACGTCAATCCAGCACCACGGGCGGCCAGGGCCCGCCCCACAGAACCACCGTCTTGCCGTCCGGAGAGGAGGAGACCCGGTTGTGCGCCACCCCCGTGGCCAGGGTGTCGTCGCCGGCCCGGAAGAGAACGGAATCCCTCAGGATAAGGGCTGAGCCTCCGGAAAGACATCCGGAACCGAGGTCGCTGAGGGTGACCGGCTCGGAGCCCTCCGACAGCAGCCTGACCCCACCCCCGGCCAGGAGCCCGGTTCCCCGCTGAAAGCAGAGCACAGCGTCCGGCGGAACATCCCTGGACAGCACCAGTCCCTGGATGTCCACCACCAGCCCCCGCTCGGTGTCAACGTACCACAGGGACAACCCGGACAGGGCCAGGTCGCCGGGGGTTCCCCGGACCACGGTGACCGCCGCCGGTTCCATGAACCGGTCGAAGAGGGTCACCGTTCCCATGGCCGCGTCGGAGACCAGCACCCCTCCGGCGCCGTCCAGGAAGAGACCCGCGGGCCGGAAGACTCCCTGGAGGAAGAACCTCTCCGGGGTTCCGTCCGCCGGAACCCTGAACAGCTCGCTCCTCCCCGCGGGCAGCACCCACACGGTGCCGTCCGGGGAGACTTCCAGATCGGTGTAGTCCCCTGCGGGGAAAATGTGAAGCAGCAGGAATAGAAGGCTAGCGGACCACGGCGAAACGGCCGGACTCCACATGACCACCCCGGGCCAGCCGGAAGAAGTAGATCCCCGACGCCAAATCCCCGGCGCCCGTATAGACCAGAACCCTTTCTCCGGGCTGCTGAAAACCGAAGTCCTCGGTGTCCACCAGGGTTCCGGTCTGGTCGAAAACCGCCAGGCTAACGGATTCGCCCGATGATACGAACTGTAGGTAGAGGTCTCCCAGGCAGGGGTTGGGATACACCGCCAGCCCCGTTCCCACGGTGCCCGCGGAGGCGGTAACGGTGAGGCCGGCGAAGGCGTTGTTCAGCAGTACCAGAGTGCCGGGCCGGTCCAGGGGGACCGCCACCTCGCCGGTCTCCCCCACGTTGACCGGCAGCAGGTCTTCATCGGTTAGAAGGAACGCTTCCATGTTCCCTATGCCCGACGCCCCTATTCTCAGGCTTCCGGAGAGCCCCGGTTCGATTCGGTAGTACTGCCCCTGATAGGAGCCCATTTCCCCCCCTGATCCCTCCCACGGGATTTCCTCGATGATCCCGGTCCAGTCCAGCCCGGGCCGGTTGCCCGGGGAGACCGTGTCGTAGTCAGCCACGGCGAACCCCTGAAAACCGTAACCCAGCCGGGAGTCGTCTATGAAGCACGAGAGCATCCAGTCCCGAAGGATGTCTTCAAGGTCAACGGATTGACCGGTGGCGGCCAGGATGGACTCCTCCACGTTCTGGACTCCCCGGGAGCCGATCCGCATGGAGTTCCAGATGAAGTCCCGGCCGCCGTAGTTTTCCATCAGGTAAGAGAAGAATAGGTAACCCGCCCCGTAGCCGGCCACGTAACGGATGTCCGAAAAGTCGTAGCTGGTCCAGTTTATGGGGGTCACTCCGCCGGTCTCCAGGAATGTCTCCACCTGGAAAGCCGGGTAGCCGCACACATAGGGCCCAGCCTGGGCCTGGTTCTCGGAGATCCAGAGATCCTGGGAGCTGAAGGGGGCCAGGCCCCACTGGATGAGATGGACCGTTTCATGGCTGGCCACGTAGGAAGCGTCGGACATGATGCCCGGGTAGCAGTCAATGTAGAGCATCTCAACCTCGTTGGAGTGCCCTCCGTAGTACAGCCGGGCCTCCCACTCGGTAAACTGGTTGTAGGGTGAGAAATAGCCGGCGATGTACGCCGGGCTGGAGACCGGGTCCCAGCCGTCGGGTATGTCCAGAACCAGGAAGTACATGCGGGGGTCCCGGTCTATCTCGTCGGGAATCGGTCCGAAGTTCCCCTCCAGACCGGCAACTATTCCTTCAGGGCCCTCCAGGGCCGCCAGAAGACTGTCCACCCCGTCCTGGTCGAAGCTGGTCTGCCACTGGGTGTCCTCCACGAAGATGTAGGTCTTCTCACCCACCGCCCGGCACGTGGCCCCGGTAAGGTAGAAGGTGGCGTACTCCCCGGTGAGATTCTGGGCCCAGAAGTTGACCCTGTCTCCCACCTGCGCACCCCCGGACAGGGCCAGGGCCCCGGTGGGCGCCCACGAAGGGTCGTGCCTGGCATCCATCCGGAGCACCTCCGGATAACGGAAGGTCCCCCCCACGGGCATCGGCCTGGAGGCCATCAGAAGGGACACGAGCAGCGGCAGCATCAGAACCTTGCCCCCACGGTGAAGAGCACCGACGAATAGTCGGAAGATTCGGGGAAGGTGATCTCCGTATAGACCCCGGGTTGCGCCGGGTCCAGCAGGGCGGCGTCTATGGCGCTCACCACCCGGTTCACCACGGCGAACATGGCAATGTAGGTTGTGCGCCGGTACCATTCCCGGCTGTCCCGCAGGGCGTCACGGTAGGCCAGGCGTTCTGCCTCGCCGCTCCAGTTCCATCCTGATTCCCCTGACACCGAATTCTGCTGATAGTACTCCTGCTGAGCCTCGGGGTCGTCCGGGTAATAGTACCGGGCCAGTTGCCGGATGTAGGCGTTGTAGTCGTCGCTGCTCATGAAAGAGCCCACGTCGTCCTGAAAATCCCTGTCGCTTCCGGAAACGTCCACCCCCGCCTTCTGCAGGGCCAGCATACGGAAGTTGTCCCGCTCCCAGGTGGCCTCCAGGTAGGAAAGCCCCGCTCCGAGCCAGGTGGCCGCCTCCACCCCCATGAACACCATGCTCCTGGTCTTGTATCCCAGGTGGCCCTGCCCCCATCCCGGCAACAGCATGGACCTGGCCATGGCCCCCCGGTCGGCGCCTGCCAGGGCGAAGCAGGTCAGAACCGCCGCCGCGAAGATCCTCATTCGCCCCACAGACACCTCAATTCACAACCGCGGCGTGGAAAAGGGCCTCGAGGGACTCCCCCGGGACCTCCACCCTCAGACAGACATAGTAAAGACCCGGGGAAAGCCTGGAGGTGTCCCAGGGAACCTCCCATGGGGACCCCCCCGGGGCCTCCCCCCTGAAGAGCCCCACCAGGTCGCCGGCCACGTTGAAGATCCTGACGGTGTAGGTGCAGTCGTCGGGCGGGGTGAACCGGACGAAACCGGAGCCCCCGGTCACCGGGTTCGGCCACACGAAGAAGCCTCCGGAATCCAGTTCTCCAGGACCCGTAGTCTGGGGAAGGTCCCGTGGCCACCAGCAGCCCTCGCCGCCCCGGTCCATCCCGGTATGCCACCCCTGGGGTTCAAGGGTCACCGGCCATCCGCTGATCCAACCGTTCCCCGAGACCCCCATGAGCCGGTACTGCTCCTCCCCCTGGAACCGCCAGAGGATCGGTCTTCCCCGGGGTCCGTCCCCAAGGGACCAGAGTGACCCCTCCACCTCTTCACCGCCGGAACTCCAAACACCGGTTCTGCCGTCCCTCAGGGACAGGGCTGCGAACCCGGAACCTCCGGCCCCGGTGTTGAACCTGTCGGAGGATTCCACCAGGGAGTCTGTGGGAGTCGTCATGGGCCAGTCCGCCAGGAAGGTTCCGCTGGCTGTGAACGCGGCGGCCCCGGTGGAGGTTTCCACCACGAGCTCCAGGAAGCCGTTTCCGTCAAGGTCCGCCGGGAAAAGCCCTCCCAGAACGGACCCGGGCACCTCCGCGGGGAATCCGGGTTCGATGCCGCCCTCCATGTCGTAACACCAGAGGAAGCCCCGGCTGGTGACGGCTATCTCCACCTCGCCGTCCCGGTCGAAGTCCGAGGAAACCGGCAAAGAGATGTCTCCCCCGCCCGGGTGAACCGGCCCTCCGGTGAAAAGGGCCCTTCCCTGGAGGTCGTAACAGGAAAGGCTTCCGTCCGAAGTGGTCACGGCGATTCCGGGCATTTCCGGATCGGGCGCCACGCAAATCCCGAGCACGGGATACACGAATCGGCGGGGCCAGCCCTGAATCGTCTCCCCCTCGGGCCCCCAAAGGCATACGCTGTCGCCGGACACCGCAGCCGCCAGCCCGAGATCCCGGGAGAAAAGAACCTGGGAGGGCTCGGAGGAGGTCTTCACAGGCCATCCCGGAGCCTCCTGCCCCCATTCCGGCGTGAGCATGTGGACGTAGCCGTTCCTGTCGCCGGTCAACAGGTATTCAACACCGTCCAGCACCGCCACCGCGGGAGGGGTGGAGAGGAAGGTCCCGAATCCGCCAAGGGATTCTCCGGAGGAGGAGTAGAGTTCCATCCTTCCGCTTTCCCTCAGTGCGACGATGACTTCGCCGAGCCCCGGCGCGTTCCACACGGTGAGGCCGCCTCCGGGAGCCCTGTCGGTCACGGGCCAGCCCTCCGCCTCCTCCCGGGATACGGTGAATCCCATGGTGTTCCCGGAACTGGAAGTTACGTCAACCGTTACTCCGGTGCGTCCCCCCCAGGAGGCCGAGGTGGAGGGGGTGGTTTCGGGCCCCAGGAGCCAGGCGTAGCCGTCGCGCTTCCATGGGTCCCACTGGCTTCCCTCGCTGGTGTAGAAAGCGTCGTAGTAAGCCGAGTTGAAATCGGGAATTCCGTCGGCCTCCACCACCGAGACTCCCTGGTGGTCCGGGTCTGTGTTCACCGTGTTGGCGGCCACGTGGACGCCGAGCCTGGTCTCGTCCACGTGCCATATCAACACCCCGGACCCGGGAAGCCCGAAGTCCCGTTCGTCGGCCCCGCACAGGCCGTTCCCGTCCGGATCCCTCTGGCGGTTCTCGATGAGCAGGTACTCGGTGCCGGACAGGGGAACCCGGTACACCGTGTCACCGGGGGACACGGAGAAGCTTCCCTCCCAGACCTCCTGGACCTGTGCCCATCCCAGGCGCTCCCGGGTGAAGGCGCCCGGGGCGGAAGGCCAGAAGCCGTACATTATCCACTGCCCGTAGCCCATTATGTCCCAGCCGCCTATGGCCACCTGTCCGGTGAAGGTGTTGTAGAGGTCCGGGGCTCCGAGCCGCCTCATCAGTTTGTGGCAGATGGTTCCAAGGACACCGAGCCCGTAACCGTCCTGGGTCTGGTGCTCCGGGACGATCATTCCCTCCTTAACCAGCACGCCGTCGTTGGTGGGGATTCCCGAGGCGAGCCAGGGATCCTCGGCGCTGATGTAGTACTGGAAGGTGTCGTAGTTGATGAACATGGAGCTGATATCCCAGGGGCTGTTTCCGGCCACGTCCGCCTCGAGCCCGGCTCCCGCGTGAACCACCATGACCGCGTCGAAGTCCGAGAAGTCCACGTCTTCGTCGGCGGCCTGCACCCCGTGGACAAGGATCCAGATGACCCCCAGGGGCCACCTGCCGGGGCCTCCGTACCATCCCATCTGGTGTGGAAGACCATAGGCTCCGCCTGTCTCGGGGAACACCTCGAACTGGAACTCCTGCCTGCCGCCGCTGACGTCCAGGAAGTAAGAGGAAACCTGCTCTCCCATGTCCACGCTGTACTCACGGGCGTGTTCCTGCAAAAACAGGCCGTTCCCCGTGGTGGAATCGGTGTAGTCCTCCACGAACTCCACCCTGAGCATGCATACCCGGGTGATTCCGTCGGCACCCGGCGGTTCCGGCGTGAAAGCCGGCAGCAGCAGGAGCAGGGGCAGCAACCCTAGAACCTTACCGTGAGGGAGAATTTCTGATTGTACTTGCCGCTTCCCTGGAGTTCCTCCACAACGGGAATGAATGCCATGTCGAACTGAAATCCCTCCCACTGGAGGCCGGCGCCCCAGGTGAGCCCCTGACGGGTGCTGGCGCCTTCAGTATCGTGGGAGTAGCCGGCCCGGAGGGCGAGAAGATCGTAGTACCAGAGTTCCGCGCCGATTCCGTAGGTGTTCTCCTTGACTTCCTCTCCGATGTCGTCCTCGATGTCCACCAGGAGTTTGGAATAGTCGGAGGCCACCAGCAGCCGGAACACTTCGTTCTCCACGGGCCTCACCGCGACTCCCAGCCTGATCTCCCGGGGCAGCGGGTTGTTCTCGCTGTTGCCGCCGTAGCTCATGTTGGGGCCCAGGTTTGCCAGACAAGCGCCCAGAGACATGTCACCGATACCGAACTCGGGAACGTGGTACAGAACTCCGAAGTCCGCGGCGAAACTGGAGCCCTTGCCGTTGTCCTCGTAGTAGAGATGGTCGTATATGAACTTGAGGCTCATGCCTACCCCGAGCCCCTCGGCCACCTCGGTTCCGAAGCTGCCGGTGCCGCTTATGCCGTAGGAGTAGAAAGTCCCGATGGGTTCGGTGTATCCTTCGGGGATTTCCTGCTGCTCGCCCATGGACATGAAGGTGATGTTGCCGCCGATGCCGCCCCATCCCTCCAGGTGCTGGGCGTAGCCCAGGAACTCGAAGTACAGGTCGTCCGCCAGCTGGGGAAGCCACTTGGAGTGCTGAAGAGTCAGCTCCACCCCCTCGGGATCCACGAACGCCAGACCGGCCGGGTTCCAGTAGCTTGCGGTGGCGTCGTCGCTCACCGCAGTGAACACCTCCCCCATGCCGTTCGGCCTGGCGCCCGGGGTGATGTCCTTCCAGATCACAGCCGCCGTGGCACCCCAACCGGTTCCGGCGATCAGCAACGCCGCAGCCGCCCAGAGAAACTTGCGCATCTCATCCTCCCGTTTCATGGATCCCTCACGACGGCCATCACCCCGGTGACGGAGGATCCGCCGGAACTGACAGTGTACACATAAGCACTGGAGGCCACCGGATCCCCGTCGGCATCCAGAAGGTTCCAGAGGAACTGGTTATAGCCGGCGGTCCCCTGCAGGTTCCGGAATTCCGCCACCCGTCTTCCCGTCACGGAGAACACCGCAATGTCCACGGGCCCCGGGCCCGACTGGGCCCAGTGGAAGCCCGCGGCATCCGAGGAGGGGTTCGGGTAGACCCACACCCTTTCCAGCACCGGTCCCTGATCCGAAATCACTTCCAGTTCCATTTCGGACCAGGAGATGTTCATAAGCCCGTCCGCCGCCCGAAGCCTCAGCTGGTGCATCCCCTGGCCCAGCGATGGCAGGGGCACCAGCAGTTCGCCGCTCTTATAGGTTCCCTGGTCGAAGAAGAAGTACTCCGATACATCCGAGGGGACCCCGTCCACGTACAGCGCCAGCTGAGCCCCGGGGTAGGGCAGAAGGTTGATGCCCGAGGAATCCTCCAGGGAGGCGCAGTACCATGCCTCTCCCGAAACCCTGGGCAGGGAAACGCCCCGGTAGCCCTGAATCCAGCCTTCGATCTCCGGCCCCTCGTTGTCTTCCGACGGGTCACCGGGAACGAGCTCGCCCGGGAACAGGCACGACAGACTGCCGCCTTCCGGACCCGGGGAGAAGAACATCACCCGGGCCATCTCACCTGTGGCGGCCGCAAGGGGAACGAAGATCTCCTGGGCGAAGTCGGGGGATGCCTGGACGAAGCCCTGGTGGAATCGGCCGGGAACCGTTAGGTGAGGAATCGGTTTATTAGTCTGATAAGTGTAGTAGGTGTCGGGTCTCATGGACTCCCAGGCGGTCACCATAACCAGGCCCTCCCGGCCCCGGAGGGTACCCAGAAGTGTCGCCGCCTCGCCGGTCCGCAGCTGGGGACCGTTATGGGTGATTCCGCTGTCGGGCAGGGCCAGGGCGAGGCTCCCGTCGCCGAAAACCGCATAGTACTTGTTCTGACCGGGCCCCTGCTGGATCTTCCCCAGCCAGGTCGCCTCCCCCAGGGACAGGTCGAAGTCCGCCAGAAGAAGAGGGAATATGTTGCTGAGAAGGACGCTGTTCTGGCTGCCCGTGGTTTTCACCGTGGCTCCCATGGATGCCACCGCTCCGCCGGCGGTGGTCAGGGTGACTTCCCCGGACATGCACTTCCTTCCGGGGAACTGGAACATCCCCACGTCGCAGGAGCCGAAGAACGCGTAGGGCAGCCGGTGACCGTTGGCCAGAAGGGCGACGTCCTCCAGATAGAGCAGCCCTTCGTCGGCTATCTGATCGAAGCTGCCGTGGCCCATGTAGAAAACCACCAGAGCGCCTTCGGACCATGCGTCTATGAAAGACTGCCTCCACTCGGGCTTCTTGAAGGAATCGTTCCATGTATGGAAAATGCCGTATTGACGGTCCGGAAAGTACCTGTCAGGCACCGTCTTCAGGATGTCCTCGGTCTGGGTGGTATGGTAGGTCTCACCGTAGGAGACGACACCGTTGCTGACCTTTCTCTCGTCATCGGCCGCGGCGATAACCCGGGTCTGCCATTCGCCGGAGGACTCGTCGGCGAAGTAGTCCCAATAGCGCTGGGCCAGGAACTGCAGTTCGCTCCTGGTGGATGCGAAAACCCTGGAAACCGAGAACTGGGCCATCGAGGAACCCCTCACCACGCCGTAGGAGTCGTCGCTGACCCCCTCGTTGCTCGGGGTGAGAACCAGCACATCCATGGGGCAAGGCTGGCTGTAGAGGAAATGCCTGGGATCGAAGTGCCCTGAGCCCACCAGGACGAGGTCGGTGGGAAGGGGGTTCCAGGTCTCCGCCACCCAGTCCATGAAGGCCCTGACCGCCTGGGGGTCCCGGACGCCGCCGTTGAATTCGTCCCACAACTCCGGGAGAGACACGAACACCCGGGAACGCCCGTCGGGCCTGTCCAGCAGGGGCATGTCAGGGGCGAACTCCTCCGGGTACACCACCACCACGTCGGCCCCGGATAGGGTCGCCACGATGCGTCCCGGGGAGGCCGGGGTCACGGAGACCGGCTCCGGCAGGTTGCCCGTGGGGTACATGTAAAGAAGCGGCATACGCCAGCCGTAGGGGACCTCCACCTCGAAGGAGGTTCCCCCGGGCAGGTCCAGGGACCGGGCCAGGGTGTCTCCGTTGATCAGGAAGGCCCGGGCGGGATCCAGGTTCTGGACCCAGTCTATCCGACGCCGCTGCCCCGGGGCGATGTTCCATCCCAGGGGCACCTCCATGGCGGTGCCAGCGGAGGTAAAGGTCTTTTCCGGGAATATCGAGACCCAGTCCACGAACACCGTAAAGGTATCCGACACCGGCGTGAACCGAAGCCCCAGGGTGTTGCCCGATGCTTTGATGCCCGAGACCGGAACGCTGACTACCTGCTGTTCTCCGGTGAGCACGGTATCGCCCTGGATCACACCGTTCAGGATGACCGTGAGACGCCCCCCGCCGCGGGTGAGGGAGATTCCCGCCCGGATCGTACCCGGGCCGGCGGCACCCGGGGCGTCGAAACTGAGGTTCGCCGTCTGGGGGTGGCTGCCGGAGAACCGCGACCAGGACCACAAGTCCCAGACCGAACTCTCCCGGATGTAGTTCTGTTCCAGATGAAATCTGCCGGTGTAGACATCTCCCCCGGAGGGAGCGCCGGTGAGGGAGCAGTCCGAGGATTCCATGAAGGGGCCTCCGGCTCCCCCCCAGGTGAGCCAGTAGGTGTTCAGGGAATCGTATCTTCCGTTGAAATGGAGGCCGTCGTATCCCACCGCATCGTCCCACCAGGAAAGACCCCTGCCGAAGAACAGCACCCGGTCGGCGGAATCGAAGGTTCCGTCGCCGCCGTCCTCCACCAGGACAGGCACCGGAAGGGCCTGGAAGCGGTCGTCCCACGGGGCTTCCTCATCCATGTTCCTTCCCCGGCCGCAGATCATGCCGAAGGAGGACGAGGGCATGCCCAGCGCTTCGGGAATCATCTCCCCGGTGATCTGGAACACTCCGGAGGTGTCAACCTGCACCCGGGCCCAGGGCTTGCCCCAGAACGGGCTGGAACCCCGGCGGGAGGGAGGTTGAAGGATGCACCCCTCTTCCGTCGAGAAAAACAGCGAGAGGATGCGGCCGGAATGGCCGGGAACCTGCCGCAGACCGGAGTCCCCCTCACCGGTATCAACCCTCATGGCCCTTGCCGAGTATAGAACGCCGTTCCGGACGATGACCGGATACAGCGCTACGCTTACGTAGCCCGCCCGTCTCCAGGTTCCGTACTCCACCACCCGGCTCCAGTCGGCCGGCATTTCATCCGTTCGGGCCTCCCGGAAGGTCTCGGTTCCGTCATCGTCGAGGAGGGATGAAGCGATCCCCCGGGCCGGTCCGATCTCCCTGACGCCCAATGCCTCGACCCTCACCCGGGGTCTGGAGCCGGGGGCCGCCGGAAGCCTCACGTACCGTACCGGAAGCAGGACACCGTCCATGATGGAGCAACCCTCCACCTCCAGTCCGGCGTACTCGCCGTAGGAGGCGCTCACCGGGTCGGAGAACTCCAGGAGAAGTCCGTCGCCGGGGAACAGGGAGGAGTACGAACCCGTTGCTGCTGCTGCGATCACAGAAACGGCCAGAAGTGAGATCACGAAGGTTCCCTTCCAGAAGAGCGGCCATCAGGCCGTAATGCTCTGAATAACATTCTAATCTACCTTCGAAACCCTTCGATGGAAAGCTGTATTCTGTAGATTCGGGAAGGGCCAGGAGTTCCAGGGGGCCGGGTTCGGCAGGGTGCTTTCAGAGATCCGACAACTCCAGGATGGGGCCTTCCTCGGGATCCTCTCCTGGAAGCCTTTCCCCGTCCGGAATGAGCTCGGCCTTTATCCTGTTCTCCTCCATCAGGATGACGCCCTTCTGGCTCTCCATGAACTCCCTCATTCTGGCCAGCAGCGCCAGCCGGCGGTCCTGGAGTTCCCGGATGGTCTCTGTGAGCACCTGCACCCGGCGGTGGGCCTGGTTGAGCATGGACTCGCTCTTGACCTGAGCGTCACGGATTATCAGTTCCGCCTCCCGGCGGGCGTCCTCCCGGGCCGTGGCGGCGCTCTTCTGCTGGGCCACCAGAACTTCCCGTACGGCCCCCTCCATCCTGTCGAAATCGCTGGCCCGGGCCCTAAGCAGTTCCAGCTCCCGGGACGAAGCCTCCCTGGTCTCCACCGCCTCCTCCCAGGCGTCCGCCAGCATCTCCAGAAACGCGTCCACCTCCCCGGCATCGTACCCCCTCAGGGCCTTCTTGAACCTCTGCCTTCTGATGTCCAGAGGAGTGATCTTCATGGGGCAGTCTCCCTTCGTTTGCCCGGGATCATCGTCGCCCCCCCAGGAGGATCCGGCCCAGCCTGACCATGGTGGAACCCTCCCGGACGGCGTACAGGTAATCGTCGCTCATGCCCATGGAAAGAGTGCCCAGGGGAAGCCCCAGGGACTCCCTCAGCCCGTCCCGCACTTCCCGGAGCAGCGCGAAGGCCTTCCGGGAATCCCTCTCCGCCACGGAGAGAGGGCCCACCGTCATGAGCCCCTCCACACGAAGGCCCGACCGGGCCATCATGCCCAGGGCTTCCGACAACACACCGGGGTCCGGCGGAAAACCCTTCTTGCCGGGTTCCCCCGAGGTGTTAACCTCCACCAGCAACGGATTCGTGGCCTTTCTCCGGATCATCTCCAGGGCGATCTCGGCCCGGTCCACCGAATCTATCCACAGGAAGTCCCTCAAAGCCTGTCTGACCTCCCGGGTGTGGACCGGGCCGATCAGATGGAATTCGGCGAAGTCCGCCCCCAGCTCCCTGATCTTCCGGCCGCCCTCGGTGACCCTGTTTTCTCCGATCACCCGGATTCCCGCCTCCACCGCGGCCCTGACGGTCTCCACGGGATGGGTCTTGGTGACCGCCATGATACCCACCTCTCCGGAGGACCGGCCTGAGGCTTCGCATGCCTTCCAAATCCGCTCCCGGACTTCGGTCAGGTTTTTCCCGATGCTCTCCGGCAAGTGCCTCCCCCGCTCCTACTGGCGCCCCGGAAGGCGGCCCGATTTAGGGGAACTGAACCCCCCCCTTTGACGCTATAATACATAAAACCTCGGAAACGAACCCGACGAACCCGAAAGGATATCCCATGAGACTTCGGCTTTTCCCGGTTTTCGCCGTGCTTTCCGCCGCCATCGCGGTGCCGCCCCCTCCGGGGCTGTTCGACGTCCCCTCTTCGGAACACCTGGAATGGCTCCAGTCCAGCGCCGATGCCCGGGCCAGGGGTGTGGACTCCCCAAGCCCCACCGTGGACCCGCTCCGACCCCTGGCAGGCTCCCTGAACCGGGAGGAAATGAAGGTCCTCATACTGCTGGTGGACTTCGACGACAACATTGCCCAGACGGAACCCGCCTACTTCGACAGCATGGGATTCGCCTCGGACACCTTCTCCCTGCACAGCTACTACTACGACGTCTCATTCGGACAGATAGACATCATCACAGTGGACTGGCCCGGCGCCACCGGCTGGCAGAGGGCCCCGGAGGACTACTCCTGGTACGTCAACGGTAACTACGGTTGGGGCTCGTACCCCCAGAACAGCCAGGGGCTGGTGGAGGACGTGTGCAACCTGGTGGACGGAGTCGTGGATTTCGCCCAGTACGACAACGACGGCGACGGCTACGTTGACGGGGTTAACCTGATGTACGCCGGCCAGTTCGATGGTTCTCCCTCCATGATATGGCCCCACTCGTGGTCACTGCCGTCACCCCTGGAGCTGGACGGGGTGAAGGTCTACACCTTCAGCGTCCAGAACGAGTACGATGACGAGCCCGGCGACAAGTCAGCCGCAGTGTTCTGCCACGAGTTCGGCCATGTCCTGGGACTGCCGGACCTCTACGACTACGACTACGATTCCAACGGAGTCGGGGCTTGGTGCCTAATGAGCTTCGGGGTCTACAACGGGGGCGGATGGAGCCCCGCGGAGCTGTCCCCCTGGTGCCGGTACAAGCTGGGGGTCACGGAGCTGACGAACGTCACCGAGGCTGGAGTCTACGAGGTGCCCGCCATTGAAACCTCCAACGTTGCATACCGGCTCTACACCGATGGCCAGGGGGGTGCCAGGTTCTTCGTCCTTGAGAACCGCCGCCCGATAGGATGGGACCAGGCCCTGCCGGGCCACGGCCTGATGATCTGGCACGTGGACGAGACAATGCCCAACAACGACAACCAGTGGTGGCCGGGTTGCGGGTGGAGCGCCCACTACAAGGTGGCCGTCGAACAGGCGGACGGTCTCTACCAGCTGGAGCACAACCAGGGAAGCAACAACGGCGACCCCTGGCCCGGCTCATCGGGGAACCAGTACTTCAACTACTGGAGCGTTCCCGACAGCAGGGACTACTACGGGAACGACACCCAGGTCTGCGTTGGGCCTATACCATCCTCCGCGGACACCGTGGAGGTGTTCATGTCAGTGAGTTTCACCGGTACGGAAGGCACTCCTCCTCCCGGCGGACCTTCCCTGGCATGGGCCGGCGGGTCGTTCCTGGCGGACCATTGCGGCGGTCAGGCCTCCCTGACGGTGTTCGACATGGCGGGCAGGCCCGTGGCCTTCCCGGTAAGGGGTGAGCTGGCCGCCGGGGAGCATGTTCTTTCGTGGAACACCGGGGGAGTTCCCGCCGGTGTGTACCTGGCGGTATTCGAGAATTCCATGGGAAGGGCGACCGCCCGGGCCCTGCTGCTGAGGTAGAGGGAGGCCCGGCGGGACAGCTCAGGACTGGAAGGCGTTCTCGAAGACCTCCGCCCGGAAGCCGCCGGGGTAACCGATTACCAGGATCACGTCGAACCGGCAGTCGCCGCGGAATCCCGAAACCGACAGCCACTCCGAGGCCGCGGCGGCGATGCGCCTTCTCCGGAGGGAGTCCACTTTGGCCAGAGCAAGGTGTTCCACCCCCTCCAGGGCGTGTTTAACCTCTACAAAGGCGGTTATGTTGTCCCTTTCCGCCACTATGTCCACCTCGCCGTGCCTCGTGCGCCAGTTCCTCTGCCGGATTCTCCATCCGGCTCCCGACAGCCACTCCGCGGCGAAGTCCTCCGCCAGGCGGCCTGCGTTGGGGGGAAGGTCACGGAACAGCCCGTCTCGGAATTCGTTCTTCATGGGGGCGAAGGATCTTCGGTGGATAGGACAGGGCCCGTACCTGCGGATGGCTTCCAGGTGGGCCCCCGAACCGTACCCCTTGTGCCGGGCGAAGCCGTACTGGGGGAAGGCGCGGTCCAGCTCCAGCATCATGTCGTCCCGGGTCACCTTGGCCAGTATCCCCGCGGCGGCCACCGATGCGCTGGTGGAGTCACCCCTCACCAGAAAACGGCAGGGGTAAGGAAGGCCAGGGACCGGATTCCCGTCCACGAGGAAAGAAAGCCCCGGGGAAGCCACCGGTTCCATGGCCCTGCGAAAGGCGGCCCTCACCGCCTCGGCCATCCCCAGAACATCTATTTCGTGGGCGGTGACCGTGCCGGTGCCCACCGCCAGAGCGCCTTCACGAATCCGGGGGGCCAGTTTCCGGCGCTTGCTGTCGGAGATGGTCTTGCTGTCCTTGATGCCGGTCAGGCGGAAATCCCCGGGAAAAACCACCGCGCAAGCCACAAGGGGCCCCGCCAGGGGACCCCTTCCGGCTTCGTCCACCCCTGCGAAGGGGCCGAACTCGTCCCTGAGCCTGGAATCGTGAAGGAAGAGGCCCTCCACGGGATCAGGCCTGGTAACTGCGCTTCTCCTTGATCCTCGAGGCCTTTCCCGTCTTCTCCCTCAGGTAGAAAAGCTTCGCTCTCCGCACCTTGCCGGCCCTGACGACCTCGAGGCTGTCTATCTTTGGCGAGTGGAGCGGGAAGACCCGTTCGACACCCACTCCCCCGGAAATTTTCCTGACAACGAAGGTCTCTCCGGTGCCGCTTCCCCGGCGGGCTATGACAACGCCCTGGAAGACCTGGATCCTTACCTTGTCGCCTTCCTTCACCTGGAAGTTCACCTTCACCGTGTCGCCGGGACGGAAATCCGGCAGGTCGGTCTTCAACCGGGAGCTTTCGACGCCCCTGATGAGCTGATCCATTTCTACTCCTTCGCGCGGTCCGCCCGGTGCATCACCTCGGCGAACCGCTGTTCCCTTTCCTTTTCACCGATACCGTCTTCAAGCATCTCAGGCCTGACCCTCCGGGTTTTCTCGAGCGCCTCCCGATAGCGCCAGGCCGTTATCTCACCGTGGTTTCCGGAGAGAAGCACCTCCGGAACCCTCATGCCCCGGAACTCGGCGGGTCTTGTGTACCGGGGATAGTCCAGCAGACCTGTGGCGAAACTGTCGCTCTCGGCGGACTCGAACCTCCCAAGTACCCCCGGTATCCACCGGAAAACCGCGTCCAGCAGGAACATGGCGGGTATCTCCCCGCCGCTCACCACCGCATCGCCCACGCAGACCTCATCGGTAACCGCAGTGCGAAACCTCTCGTCCACGCCCCCGTAGCGGCCGCAGAAAAGCGCCAGCCGCTCCTCCCCCGCCAGTTCCCTAGCCAGGTTCGTGTCCAAGCGCCGTCCCTGGGGGCTCATCAGCACCACCCGGGCATCCCGGCCCCACTCCAGGGACTCCAGGACGGCGAAAAGCGGCTCAGGCCTCATGATCATCCCCGCACCGCCGCCGAACTGGTAGTCGTCCACCGAACCCCGGGCGTCCACCGGGTGATCCCGGATGTCCAGCAGGGTCACCGTGACCCGGCCGTCCCTGATCGCCCTGCCCACCACTCCCGTTTCCAGGAAGGCGGTGAAGAGCCCGGGAAACACCGTGGCTACCGCCGCTCTCAAAGGTCCTCCAGACCCTCCGGCAAAAGGGTTTCCACCAGGCGGGCCTCCATGTCGAAACCGCTCCGGGCCAGAAGATTCATGGGCACCGGAAAGGGGCCCCGGACTCCCTGAAGAATAACCTGGGGATTCACGGGGTTCCACTCCACTTCCAGCACCGGAAACCTGCGGTCTCCGGAGACAACCGTAAAACCCTCGAAAAGGTAGACCGGAAGGGGAAAACCCTCGCCCGTCACATCCCGGGGGTTCACGAAAACCTCTTCACCCCTGAGTTCGGAAGCCGTTTCCAGGGAATCGACCCCGTCGAGTTCCACGGTCACCGAAGCCCCGTCCTTCTCACGGGAGACCCGCACCCGGTATTCCCGGCCGCGGCAATGAAGCCGGGTTCCATCCTTCAGAGCCCTGGCGGTCCCCAGAACGAAAACCCTGAGAACCAGCCGCCCCCCCAGACCCTGCGTTCTCTCGAAAAACCCGTAACAGACCAGCCCGGCGTCAGTCAATGATCTCTATGGTTGCCTTCTCGCCGTTCCTTGCCGCGGCGGAACGCACTATCATCCGCATCGCCTTGGCGATCCGTCCCTCTTTGCCTATGACCCTGCCGAGGTCGGCCTCCTGGACCCTGAGCTCGTAGACGGTCACGCCCTCCTCGTCGGTCTTGACCTCCACGCTCACGCCGTCGGGATCAGCAACGAGTGTCTTGGCAATGTGCTCAACGAGATCCTTCATGGGAATCCTCCGGTTTCCGGTGTGGGTCGAATCGTCTTAAACCTGCGAGGTTCTCTTCTCACCCTTGATCAGCACCACCTCCGGGGGGGCCGTTTCCTCGCCGGCCTTTTTCCTGTTCCACTTGGTCATGGTTCCGGTTCTCCTGAGAAGGCTAAGGACTCCGTCGCTCACCTGGGCGCCGTCGCCGAGCCACTTGAAAACCTTCTCCTCGTCGACCTTGAGCTCCATGGGCTGCTTCAGGGGGTCGTAATAACCCAGTACGTCTATGAAACTCCCGCCCTGGGCCTTCCGGGAGTCCGCCGCCACTATCCTGTAGAAGGGGAGCTTGGCGCTGCCCATCCTCCTGAGTCGAATCCTGACCAAAAGTCACCTCCGTAAAGGGTCAGCGAAACAGACCCGAAAGCCCTCCCCGGGCTCCGGGCCTCTTCATCGTTTTCATCCTCTTCATTATTTTCTTCATATCCCTGAACTGGGAGAGGAGCCGGTTCACTTCCGATACCCGGGTTCCGCTTCCCATGGCAATCCTCTTCCTTCGGCTGCCGTTTATCAGCTCCGGCCTGCGTCTCTCCTGGGGAGTCATGGACCCGATCATGGCCTCGAACCGGACCATGGAGCCGGTGTCCATATCCGCCGGGGCGGGGCGCAGACCCGCCGGCAACATGGCAAGTATATCACCGAGCGAACCCATTTTGCGAATCTTCCTGATCTGGTCCGCGAAATCCTCCAGGGTGAAGTCGTTGTTCCGGAGCTTCTTCTCCAGCTTCACCGCCTCTTCCCTGTCGAATCCCTCCTGCGCCTTCTCCGCAAGCCCCACCACATCGCCCATGCCGAGGATCCTGCCGGCAAGCCTTCGGGCGTCGAAGGCCTCCAGCCCGTCCACACCCTCGCCGGTGCCCACGAACTTTATGGGTCTGCCGGTGACGGCTGCGAACGAGAGAGCTGCGCCTCCCCGGGAGTCTCCGTCCATCTTTGTGAGTACCGCCCCGGTGAACCCCGCCTGCTCTTGGAACTGAACCGCGACTTTCACCGCGTCCTGCCCGGTGAGACCGTCCAGCACCAGGAGGCTCTCCTCGGGCTTCACCGCGTCCCTCAACCTGACCAGTTCGTCCATCAGGTCCCGGTCCACGTGAAGCCGCCCGGCGGTATCCACTATCACCGTGTCGTAGTACTGGAGACGGGCCTGGTTCACCGCCTCCCGGGCCACCGCCACCGGGTCGCCCAGGGACCTGTCGCAGAAGAAGCCCGCTCCGGCCCTCCCGGCCATCACCTCCAGCTGGTCCACCGCCGCGGGTCTCTGCAGGTCGCATGCCGCCAGAAGACTGCGGCGGTTCTTCTTCCGGGCCAGCCACCACGCCATCCTGGCGGCGGTGGTGGTCTTTCCCGAGCCCTGCAGCCCGCAAAGGAGGACCACATGGGGAGGGCTTCCGCTGAAGGAGAGTTCCTGGCGGCCTTCCCCCAGGAGTTCCACCAGCTGGTCGTGAACTATCTTCACCACCTGCTGGCCCGGTGTCAGGCTTTTCAGGACCCTCTCGCCCAGGGCCATTTCCCTGGCCCGAGCCACGAAGTCCCCGGCGACCTTGAAGTTGACGTCGGCCTCCAGCAGGGCCCGCCGGACCTCCCTCATGGCGTCGGAGATGTTGGTTTCCGTGAGCACACCCCGGCCGCTCAGGGCCTTGAAGGTCTCGGAAAGCCTCTCTGCAAGCCTGTCAAACACTTATGCGCCCTCCGCCCCCCGCGGGCACACCACGCCCCCTTTGGAAGCAAGCAACTATACTCCATTGAACCGCCCCGTTCAAGGGCGGTAAAGTGAAACGCCCTACTCCTCCATCAATTCGATGGATCCGTGGCCCGCAGGGCAGACCAGCTGTCTGGAGTCCGAATCGACATCGAGTACGTAGGATTCCAGGGTTACGGGGCAGACCACCAGTGACTCGGGAAGGGCGGCCCGGAGCGCCTCGCCGGAGGTGATCCTCTCCTCGTGGTCGTACTCCCAGCTCATTATCTCGTATTGGGCCTTGTCCAGCACCAGGCGGCACCTGTTACCCTCCAGCCGCAGGCGTATCTCCTCCAGGGTGAGTTCGGAGGTGGTCTTTGTGCCGCAGGACGCCGTCAGCGCCAGGCCGCAGAGAAGCAGCGAAAACATCTTCATGAACACCCCCTAAGCGATGCTATGGCCCGGGCGGGATCCGAAGAGCCGGTGATGTAGGTGCCGCTGGCCAGCATGTCGGCTCCCGCCTCCGCCAGTATCCCGGCGTTGCTCCCGTTGACTCCGCCGTCCACCGAGACGATGGCGGACTGGTTCCCGCAGGATTCCAGAATCCCCCGAACCTCCCGGACCTTCCCGGGGACTGAGGCTATGAATTCCTGTCCACCGTAACCTGGGTTCACCGCCATCACCAGAACCAGGTCCAGCCGGGAAGCCACCCACCTGGCCGACTCGGGGGACGTGGCCGGGTTCAGAGCCAGCCCGGCGAGGCACCCCAGCTCTCGTATCCTCGCCAGAAGCCTGTCCAGGTGTTTTTCAGACGACTCGGGATGCACCGTGATGCAGCGGCATCCCGCTGCGGCGAACTGCTCAACCAGAACGGAAGGATGTTCCACCATCAGGTGGGCATCCACGGGAATGGACACCGCCCGGCATATTGAACGGGCGGTTCCGGAGCCGAAGGTGAGAACCGGAACGAACACACCGTCCATCACGTCCAGGTGTATCCAGTCGGCCCCGGCTTTTTCCATGGCCACCGCGGCCTCCGTCAGCCGGCCGTGGTCGCATCCCAGCAGGGAAGGGGCTATCACCACTGGCCCCACCCCTCTCCGGACCTGCCCACCACAACCCTTACGGTGTCACCCTCCCGGTATGACGACCCGCCCGGGGGGGTCTGCTCCATGATCCTATTCACGTCCTCGGGCCGGAAAGCCTCGGCCTCCCCGGTCACCAGCATCACCAGCCCCTTGTCCGCCAGGAGGCTTTCCGCCTCGGCCACGGGAAGACCGGCCAGCACCGGAAGCCCGGTCCAGCCGGTGCTCACCAGGAGCCTCACCGTCCGCCGGACCGAAAGGCTTTCGGGGAACCACGGCGAGGCCGATATAACCCTGCCCTCGGGCACCGTGGGGTGTGGAACCCTGCTCCTGCCGCCGTTGTAGAGCTGCCAGTCCGCCACGAGTTCCTCGGCGTCGCCGGCGGTAAACCCCACCAGCTGTTCCGGGTTGTAGGGTCTGTAGAGGGGCCCCACGTTCCAGAAGACGTTCACTGGAGCGCCCCGGGGAACCTCGGTGCCCGGGGGAGGATCCTGCCTGGTTACCAGACCCATGGTCTCAAAATCCCCGTACTCGCTCCACTCCCCGGCCAGAAGAAGGCTTCCCGATTCGATCATCCTCCGGGCGTCCTGCCGGGTGAGCCCCACCACGTCCGGCACCGCCACCGGCGCCGACGAATAACCCATGGAGGAGATGAACACCGGGGTTCGGAAGGCAAAGGGAGCCGCGAGACTGCCGGCCAGAAAGCCCAGAGCCAGCCCCACCAGAACCAGAAGCGCCAAAGCCAGTGTCCTGTTCAAACCCTCTCCCTCGAAGACACTAGAATATGCGGGCTGTAACAGGGAAAAACCTACCCCTTGAGAAGCCTGTCCAGCTCCGTCCTGAATTCGGAAACGTCCTTGAACTGCCTGTACACCGAGGCGAACCTGACGTAGGCCACCTGGTCCAGATCGTGAAGCAGATCCATGATGCACTCGCCGATGGCCACGGCGGGCACCTCCTCCGGGGAATCCTCGGTGACCCGTGCTATCACCCTGTCAACAAGGTCCCTGATGTCCGAGGCGCTGATGGGCCTTTTCTCGCACGCCCGGGAGATGCCCTTTTCGAGCTTCACCGGGTCGAAGGGCTCCCGGGTGCCGTTCCTCTTCACCACCACCGGGTAGGAAGTTTCGATGTATTCGTAGGTAGTGAAGCGGTGGCCGCACTCGTTGCACTCCCGGCGACGTCGGGTGGCCCGGCCCTCCTTCACGGACCTGGAGTCAACCACCCGGTCGTTGTTGCTCGCGCATCTGGGGCATTTCATGGGCATTACACTGCTTCCGGAAGGGGATTCCGTCAAGAGAAGACTTTCTTGACGGAACTCCCGCAACAGGGTAGATTCCCGGGCACTGCGGTGGGAGTAGTTCAGTTGGTAGAGCCCTTGACTGTGGATCAAGTGGTCGCCGGTTCAAGTCCGGTCTCCCACCCCACGATGCGTCCCTGGCTCAATGGTAGAGCAGCGGACTCTTAATCCGCGGGTTCCGGGTTCGAGTCCCGGGGGGCGTACCAGAGGGGGCACCGTAACCGGTGCCCCCACCCGTCTCCGATGCGCCCGTAGCTCAGTTGGATAGAGCAACGGACTTCTAATCCGTAGGTCACAGGTTCGAATCCTGTCGGGCGTACCACCATCAACGGCCAAGCAGAGTCAGCCGATGAACAAAGCCTGACTGCCCAACAACAGTGTAGATCCCCGCAGGCAGTCTGACTCCGGAAAAGTCCATGCCTTGCCAGATACCGATTCCTTCAGAAACAGGAATACTCGAAACCTCTCTCCCGGTGATGTCATAAACGCGAAGGGTCTGTGTCCCTGAACCGGTGCGAACGGTTACAGAACCCGCCACAGGATTGCATGAAAAACTGAATCCATAATCGGGAACGGCAGCGGCCTGCTGTCTGGCTGTGCTGACGTAATCGTAGTCGAACCAGCCGAACGTGGGGTAATTACCCAAGACCGGCTCGGTCTCAGCCTGCTCATAAGCGATGTAGAGATTGCCTTCTGCATCGGCTTCTCCACTAATGAAAGGCAGACCTTCAGGGTCCTCGTCCGCATAGTCGTAGGCAATCGCCCAGTCAACTATCACATCTCCATTACCGTTCATCAGGAGAAAGAGAATCTGATTGTCCTGGCCGTTGTCTGTCCACACAAGGTAGAACAAATCAGTTCCGGGTATGTTGCGAAGGACGAATTCGAGGCTGACATACATTTCCGGTGGTTCAGATGTAACAATGACCTTCTGGTTAATCAGGGTGAATCCACTATACTTATCCAGCTTCCACAACACATAACCGTAGGTATCGACTGAAGTCTCATGAACTACCATGAGATTACCGTTCTCGTCAACGGCAAGTTCAGGGAACCGATTGCATATAATGTAGTCTGGAGTAAAGTCAGTGATTGGGACAACCGTATTCCCATTAAGGTCGTACTGGAGGTAGGAATAATTGTGAACCACCGGATCCTGCACCACGACATGAACCCGGTTCCCGTCAACAAGGAGAACTCCACCCGCGTCCGCCCCTTCAATCTTCCAGTCACGCTCGACAGTGAAGCCCGATCCGGGTGCCGGCGTCCATACTGCATACCTGACATCACCTCCGTCGTTGTAGATCACATGCAGTCTGCCAAGGCTGTCCGGGCTTGCCCTGATGAAGGGATAGAGAGTGTAGGTCGTGAACAGGTAGGTGGCTGGTACGATCTCGCTGCCGTCAGTCAGGCTGCGGACGGCGTAGTAAACAGGGCTGGTCTCTCTCCAGAAGGCGTAAAGGCTGTCGCCGGCGACCATGGTTGATAGATACACACTATGATGACCCACCCTCGAGATGAGCGTCTCAGGGAAAAGCTCGGTTCCGTCAAGAGAAAACATCTTGTACGCAATACTGTCTTCATCATTGAATCCATCCCAGATAAGATGGAACCGATTCTGGCTGTCAATGTGCAGGAAGACTGCAGGTCGTCCTGCCGTATTGCAGGAATCAGTAACCAGAACCGGTGTGCTCCAGCCCGGACTCGGGGTAACCCCGGAGAGCCAGAGACAGAGAAGCCCGAGAACCGTCATTGCAGTACACCCGTTCTTCCCTCATCATGCTGGAACTGGGGCCAGGGGGCATAGCCGGATGTGCATGCACCAAGTTCCCAGCAGTGAAGGCGTCCGTCGCTGGTGCCGAAGACCATCTCGACAACGCCGTCCCTGTCAATGTCTGCGATGCTGAAACCGCCAACGGAAGAAACATTGTCCGGAAGGGTTATCGGGAAGTCGGAGTTAACGGGAGGGTTCGAACTGCTTTCAAACGCAAGTAGGATACACTTTCCATCCAGGAATGTTGAAAAAAGCACATCAGCGTACCCGGTGTTGCCAATGTTCCCAAGCGCCGTAGGACTGATGGGAGAGCTAATACTGGCACCAGGAAACTCTCCTGTCGGCCAGTTACCGAAATTGTCTCCGGTGTTCCCCCACGCCAAAGCCTCCATCTCCGAAGGAAGGACGAAAGTATCCGCTCCTTGTATGCCTGGATTCCAGTCCGCGAAAACACCGTACCTGAGGTTGTCGGCGTCACAAGTCCCAACTTCGCACTCCTCTTCAAGGATACCATAGGGTTCAACGATCAATGCCGGATTGTCGGACGTGTATTCGTATCTGCCGAACGGATACCCAACAAGGTCCTCACCGCCCAGCCTGCCCACTGCCGGAGTAACAGGCTCCAAGGGCACTGATCTCGTTTTCAGGAATGGAGTTCCTCCTGTCTCCCAGTCGTACACAACGAGGGCATTGTACCCGGTCGGGGGCTGGGATTCGGTGGCATATCCGCAGCCGTAGACTGCGTCAGCGTAGGAATTGTTGTCAAGATCGGCACAGGCCAGAGAGTATTCCAGCGGTTCGTTTGGAAGGCTCAACTGCTTTGTGGAATTGCTGACGAAGCTCTGAGCAAGTGAGTTCCATGTGTAGAGATAAAGCGTATTACCCACTGCCGCGCAGAGTTCAAGCCCCAGTGTGCTTTCCATCTCTCCAATGCAGAAAACACCGGTAGCCAACTGAATGGTCTGGAGGACATCTCCATCAGCACTTACCACTTTGATGCCGTCATCCGAGGCCAGGATGAATTCACTCTTTCCATCGTTATCCAGGTCGGAAGCAAGAACCTGAATTGAACTGGAAAAACCTTCACCGGCGACATTCCAGATCTCACCGCCGTCCTCTTCGAACGCGGTGAGCGTGTTGCCCACAAGAACAATCACCTCCAGATCAAGGTCAATGTCGATGTTCGCCAGAACAGGCGTTGTGGAAACAACCTCATCCACGAGCTGAATCCATCCGCCCTGAACGGGATATGTATCTATGAATCTTGAAGTTGTGGACGCACTGTTATTGTGCCACCAGCAGTCATCGCATACTTCTTCATAGTCAACTTCAATTGAGACGGTCAGATCAATTGGCGGCTGGAACCATGCAGAACAATCCCATGTGTACAGGAATTCCTGAAAAACGCCGGATTCAACCGAACCGCATTCGATGTAGTCTGTGAAGGTGTTCGCTCCGTTTCTGAACGTTATCCGGATGTCGCACTCATCCGAATCCTGGGCGCCATTGTTTCGGACCTTGAATACAACAGGAAGATCCAAACCTGTTGATGACTCTTCAGGGTACTGCGACACAGCAATTTCACCGCCATAGATAGAAAGGTCGCATTTGTCGGGGTACCGTACCCTGTCGCTGATA
>CAZSKU010000029.1:0-33190 GCA_964607515.1 uncultured bacterium
AAATACCCTGTGACCGTGGGCAGGCAAGGTCAGAATACCTGGAATTGGAAATGTAAAATAACTGAATCATTGAGGCAGGACTTTTAATGTTGCCGGAATGGTGTACAAAAGAGGGCAGGAGTTTCAGGAGCGTCCCGTTTTTTTTGCGGACTTCTCAGCCGAACCTGAACAGTTGCAGGCTGACCCCGTCGTTCAACCGGAAAACCCCCTGGTACAGGAAACGCTCCTCTCCGGCGGCACCGGGGCCCGACAGAGCCCTGGCCTGCATGGTGCACAGGGTTGTGGGGCTCCTGAGGGTGCGGCAAACCGCGAGAGCCTCGTCCACCGCCCTGCAGTGGCAGTCACGGGTTCCCGATATGGAGTTTTTCAGGTTCACCAGAACTCCGGCGTGCAGCACCATCGAAAAACTGTCGGATTCGTCGCGGTTTCTCATGAAACCGGAGGCGAAGGCCCATGCCTCCTCATGGTCGCCGAAAACCAGGGAGAATCCCTCGGGGAACACGGCGCTCTTGAGAAAGGGGTACCCGCCGGGATCGTAAAGCTCCCTCACCCTCTGGACAAGCCGGTCTATCCGGTTGATGCTCTCCTCCTCGCAGCGGCTCTGCGAGTGGTCGAACACCACCACGATGGGTTTTACGGCGGGCGGCGACGGAAAGACCGTTTCATCTTCATCCCTCTTCGCGCCCGGGCTGCATCCGACGCCCTCACCCATCTCCGGCAGCCTTATCCATTTTGGGGCAAGCCCCAGACGCCGGAGCTTTCCCACGGTGTCCGCCGTGCCTCCGGGCTTCTTTTCGTTTCTTCCGTCCCAGAGGACGATCGGAATCAACTCGGCATCGTTCACCGCTGCCGTGTCCAGGGCGGTCACCAGCATGTAATCGCTGCAGAAGCCGTGAACGAACTCCCGGCATGACTCGAACCTTCCGGTGCATGCGGACTCCACCCGGTCAGCCCTTTCCAGTACCCCGTCGAAGCGCTTCACCCAGTGCTCACCAACGGTGTTCTGAAGGGTCTTTCTGAAACTCTCCTCCCGGTAGGGAAGGATGACCGAGGTTCTCTTTCCCATGTCCCGCATCGATTCATGGAAGAGTATGTCCGCTCCGTCAGCGGCGGATGCGATACCGATATCCGGGTTGAGCCTTCCCAGCTCCCTGAGAAGCTTCAGCCGGACCCGTTCGGAGATGCTCTCCGGAAACCTGGTGCAGACCCTTCCCTTCCGGTCCAGCCGGTGTCCCGCGAAGAGGGCGATCCTCATCCGGGGAAGAGCGTCCCGTACTCTGACCGCCGTGCCGGGATCGGGCTTAGTCGTCTCGAGAAGCAGCGCGGCGTTCATCCTGGCGCTCCGCAGCCACCCGAGATTTCCTCCCACATGGCTTCTCGCCGCCTTGTACCACTTGACGGAGGAATCGTAGTCCTCCATCACCAGACACGCCTCCCCCATGGTAGCCGGTATCCAGAAGGAACTGCTGGTCAGGTTCCTTCTGTAGGCCTGCCAGCATTCCTCCAGCACGACGCCGGCCTGTTCCACCGCAGCGGAGTCATCCCCGAGAATCCTGGCGAGGGTCGCTCCGTTGATGGCGCACCAGTAGTCGCCTCCCAGCCGCCGCGCCCGGGAATAGCAGCCGTGGGACCTTTCCAGGTGATGAAGGGCGGCTTTGCCATCCCTTTCCCGGCGTGCCAGCCAGAGCTTCTTGTGGTAACTGCCGGTGAGCGCCTCGAGTTCCCAGTCCTTGCCGGTCGTCGCTTCCCTGAGTTTCTCCGTGAGAGCAACGGCCTCCTCAGGCATTCCGAGCCTCGACAGGACGGTGGAATGGAGTTTTTCCAGCTGGATTCCGATGGGATCCATACCCTTTTCCAGGCGGGCCAGGCTGTCGTAGGCCTGCAGATACTCGCCCCTGTCCACCAGGCGTCTCACCAGGGAGACGTCCTGTTCGACAGGCTGGCGGCTCGGTTCATACTGCATCGCGCTGCTCCAAGGCAACAGATTCACCCGTATTGCATGGCGGGCGTTGTGAACCCACCGCGAATGATAACCTGTCGAGGGTTCGAAGACATCCCTCACGTACGGTTGAACTGCCGTCCGGGTCTATTGCGGGCTCATCGGCGTCCGGGTATTTTTCGTGCCGGCGTCCAAACACAGAGACGGGGGGGCGGTATGGCGGTCTGGGGCATAAACTGGAGCGTATTCGGGATCTTCATACTGGTGGGCGTGGTCATGATAGCCGCGGGATTCTTTGTCAGTCCCGAGGCCCGGACCGACGACGGCCTGCCTCTGAAGGCTTTTCTCTGGGCTTTCGGTGGATTCTGGCTGGTGATGGACCTGGGGGTCATACTGGTGATCCGGAGCATGGCCGCCAGAAGGGCCAACGCCCTGGAGACCTGGGAGCGGGGAACCGCAAAGGTGCTCTCCGCGTCGGAGACCGGCACGTACATCAACAACATGCCCAAGATCAAGTTCACCCTGGAGGTGAGCACCGACACCCACGGCGTCTACCAGGTGGAGCACCGGGAGGTGGTGTCGGTGATGAACGCAGCTTCCTACGCACCGGGTTCGGTCCACGAGATTAGAGTCAACCCCGGCAATCCACGGAAGATAATGTTCGCGGAGTAGGCCCCTCCCGGGGGGGGAGGGGCCTGTGACGAAGGTTTACTCGGGAATCCTCAGCACCTGTCCCGGGTAGATCTTGTCGGGGTGGGTCAGCATGGGCCGGTTGGCCTCGAAGATCCTGTTGTACTTGTTCGCGTCGCCGTAGACCTTCTTGGCGATCGCCGAAAGGGTTTCTCCCTTCGCCACGGTATGGAACCGGGTCTTGCCCAGAGCGCCCTTGAGAGCCAGTTCGTCGGTGACCCTGGCGATTCCCTTCACGTTCCCCGCTATGAGGAGCGCTTTCTCCTTGTCCTCCTCGCTGGCGGGAACACCCTTGAGGATCACCTGATCCTTGGCCACCGCCACCTGAAGGTCCTTCACCCTGACGCCGTGGGCGCCGATCTTCTCCTTGATCTTTCCGGCCAGTACCGCGTCATCGCCCAGTTCCGCCAGTTTTTCACCGGCCTCCTTAACGAAATCGAGGATTCCCATTCCACGCCTCCTTAGATAAAACCGTACCGAGGGTTATCAGTATAAACCCGTCGTTAACCTCCGGCAAGCCTGTACCGTCAGTTCCTTTTGGAAGCCTCCCAGACGATCTCTCCGTCTATCACCGTGAGTACGCAACGTGCCGAGGAGTCCCAGGGCATTCCGGTCCACAGCCCCAGGTCCGCATCCTTTCCCGGTTCGATGCTGCCCACCCGGTGCGCTATGCCCAGCACTTCCGCGGGCCGGATAGTCACCGCCGCCAGGGCGTCCTCCTCCCGCATTCCATCCCGGATCGCCCATCCGGCGCAGTTTGGAAGGTACTGAACAGGGATAACCGGGGCGTCGGTGGAGATGGAGACCGGTATTCCCGCCGCCGCCAGGATCCCCGGGGTGGTGAAACTCAGTTCCCTCAGCTCCACCTTGCTCCGGTGGGTTGGGCCGGGGCCCACCTGGCACCGGATGCCCTGCTCCTTCAGGAAGTCGGTTATCAGGTGCCCTTCGGTGGTGTGCTCCAGGGTAATCTCGTATCCGAACTCCCGGGCTATCCTCACCGCGGTTGCCATGTCGAAGGCGCTGTGGGCGTGGCACCGGAGGGGCTGCCTTCCCTCCAGAACCTCCAGAAGGGCCTCCATTTCAAGGCTTCGGTCCGGGGCTTTCTCGGGGTCCTTCCTGGTCTTGTCCCGGTACGTCAGGGCCTTCACCCACGCCTCCCGAAGGACCAGGGCGGTGCCCATCCTGGTCCCGGGGCATTTCTTCTGGTCACCGTAGACCCTCTTGGGGTTTTCCCCGAAGGCGGCCTTGAGACCGGGCCTGGCGTCCCGGACCACCATCCTGTCTATGATCACTCCCCTGGGCTTCACCACGCATCCCATTCCCCCGATAACGTTGGCGCTGCCGGGGAGGATGCACAGGGTCGTCACCGCGTACCGTCGGGCGTCCTCGAAGGCGGGGTCGTGGGGATTTATCCCGTCTATCGCCCGGATGGCCGGGGTGGTCGGGGAGGTGGCCTCGTTGCCGTCGTAGTTGATCCCCCCGGAACCCTCGCCGAAATTCCCCACATGGCAGTGGGCGTCAATAAAACCGGGGAAGAGGTGTTTGCCGGCGCCTTGAATCACCCGGTAACCGGAAGGCACCGGGACCTCCTGTCCCGCTGCTTCTATACGGCCCCCGGAAACCAGCACTGTTCCCCGGCGTACGGTGCCCCCGGTGACGGTGTGCACCGTGGCGTTTTTCACCGCGAGCCCGGTCATCTGGCTATCACCACCCGGGCGGTCAGATGAAGCCCGTCCACGCTGGTCCTGACGAAGTAGACCCCGGCGGAGAGCCCTGTGACATCCATGGTTCCCCCCGGGACGGTGAGGACCCGGCGGCCGGACAGGTCGTAGAGGCTCAGGGATTCCGGCGCCGATCCGCCCACGGCGGCGTGAACCGAACCGCTGGCGGGGTTGGGGAACACCGACAGCGAAGCCGCGGCCGGGGCTCCGCCCTGGATCCCGAGCCAGTCCGTGAAGGCCGCCTCGGCCACGAAGGCCAGGGCCGCCCGGGCGCACTCCGTGCCGAAGGGCCAGTACTGGTCGTAGTTGGAAAGTATGTCGGTGTCCTGGTGGTAATAGGGATTGTCGTCCACCGCCGCCTCGATGCCCAGCAGAGCCGGGTATCCCTGCTGCCAGAAGGAGGCGTGGTCGCTGTAGGTGGTGCCGGGAGAGTATGTCACGTCCAGCTCCAGTTCGGGCACGTGGGTGGACGCGGCCTCCTGGAACATCACGGCGATGTTCTCGGAGATGGTGTTGTAGGGCACGAAGAGCACCCTGTTCTCCTCGGGGCCGTAAAGGATCATGTCCAGGTTCATCACCGCCACGATCGGATCGCCAGCGTTGAAGGCGTTCCCGGCGTAGTACTCGCTGCCGATGAGCCCGAGTTCCTCGGCCCCGAAGCAGACGAAGCGCACCGTGTTCGGAAACTGGTACTGGCTCATGATCCGGGCCGCCTCCAGCACCGTGGCGCAGCCGCTGGCGTTGTCGTCGGCCCCCGGGGCGAACTCGTAGGGGGAGGTGTAGGTGATCGCGTCCAGATGGCCTGTGATCAGGACTATGCCCGGGTCGGGCGAGGTTCCGGGGATTTCGCCCGAGACGTTGGCCGACTGGTACTGGTTGCCGTAGAAGGTGAAGTCGAAGGTGTCCACCTCCACAGAGACAAGGCCGTAGTTCTGGAAGGCTTCCGCGACCCAGTCGGCGCTCTGGAAGAACTGGGGGGTGATGCAGAGACGGGTCTGAAAGTCCTGCAGGTTCTGTATATGGCTCTTCATGCTGTCTTCATCGAGCTGGGCCACTATCTCGGCCACCGCGGCGGAGTCCCTGGAAAGGGGCACAGCCGGGGCGGGTGCGAGGGCTCCGGCCCGGAAGGGGCGCAGGGGAACTGCAAGCCTGACTCCCGGCAACGCCACGGGAGGCATGGGACCCGAAGGTCTGAAAAGCGCCGCTTCGTCGCGGACCAGGATCACCTCTCCGGGAAGGGCGGGATCGGGGCTGGAGAGGTGGGCCAGAAAGAGTCCCTCCGGGGAGTCAGTCAGAAGTACGCCCCATGACTCCGGAGCCTCGGCCAGGAACCAGTCCCGCTCCACGAAATAGACCGTCACTCCCGGATCCAGGGGAAGGAAGTCGCGGACGTCGCCCTCCACCATGACCAGGGAACCGGCGTGAAGGAGTGACGCAAAGGCCAGAACCGTAAAAAGCTTCTTCATGACAATCCTTTCCGTAACTAAAACCTCGGAATGAATATACCGCATGGGTAGAAGGGTTCCACACGGCTTGACTTACCCTAAAAAAGTATGAATGTACCCTCTATGAGTACAAATCCCAATGAACTCCTCGGCGAGTGCCTCTTCGGCAAGGTTAGAAGACAGATCCTTTCAACCCTGATGCTCCATTCGGAGCGGTCGTTCTACGTCCTGGAGCTGATACGGCTTCTCCAGTGCGGCCGGGGGGCGGTCCAGAGGGAACTGGGAAGATTGTCCAGGGCGGGGATAGTGAACCGGGTGCGCCGGGGTAACCAGGTTCACTTCCGGGTGAACCGTGACTGTCTGATATACAGGGAACTAAGGTCAATATTCGCCAAGACCACAGGACTGGTCGAGGCCCTGGAATCCATCCTCGAGCCTGTCTCTTCGGAGCTGGGCATAGCCTTCATCCATGGCGAGTATGCGGCCGGGACGGCCACCGACGAAAGCCCGATAAGGCTCGCGGTCATAGGAGAGGCCAGGAGCGGGCGGCTTACGGAGTGCGCCCGGGCCTTCCAGGAGCAGACAGGCCGCCGGCTGGCGGTGTCCTCCTGGACCACCCGGGAGTTCCGAAGGGGATTCACCCTGGGGGATTCCTCTGTAAGATCCTTGCTGGGCGATGAGAAGATATTCCTTCAGGGAAGCCGCACGGACCTGGACGTGATAACCACCTGGCAGGAAGACCTCTTCAGCGGCATCCTCCAGGAAAGGTCCTGAACCGCCGGATACCGTTTTCCCAATCCAGTTCATGGCTATATTTCCGGATTGACGTTTTCGGGACAAAGACCGGGGGAGACTCCAATGAATGCAAGCGGCTTCACGGGATGCTTCGAGGAAGACGTACGGAAAACCGTGCTGGAGGTCAAGCGCCGGATCGGCGCCCTGATGGACGCCCTTCCGGCGTACATCGAGAACCCCCACGACGTCTACCAGGTGCTCAACCTGGACAAGAAACTGGGCTGGAGAATATTCCGCATCGTCCACGAGGACGACATCTTCTTCGCGGCCCAGTTCATTCCCGGCAAACACTCCTTTGGAAGGTTCCTGAAGAGCTGCCGGGGCAAGGGGGTTCCCCAGGAACTGCTGGATGACGCCATGAAGGCGGTGGAGGAGTTCTACGGCCTGGTGGACGTCCACTCGGGGGACAGGCAGTCCCTCGACCTGATGCTCATGACAAGCAGCGACAACGGAAGGCTTCAGGCTTTCAAGGCCCTCCAGAAGAGCCTGTACCAGAGCCAGAGCCACTTGCTCGGGCTTCAGGCGGAAACCCAGTTGAACACCTGGATATTCGGTCCCGGCGACCATGGCGCCTTCAGTATCGCCATTCTGAAGGGGCTCTTCAAACTACGCCGCAACCGCAGATCCACCCGGTGGATAGTGCACAGCGAGTGCCTCAACGCCCCCTCGGGGGAACCGCTGCCGGCGGAGCCGGTGGATCCCCGGGCCGGCGCCGACCTGGAGAGGCACGCCCCGTTCATTCTGAACTACTGCAGCGATCCGCTTCCCGAGGTGAAAGCCATTACCCGGGGAGCCTGCGGCCCCACGTACGAGCTGGTGGAGGGGCCCGTGGGAAACACCACGCTGTTGAACTCGGTCACCGGCACAGTGACCCGGAACGTATTCGGAACCGGAGACATTCCGCCGGGAGACGACCTGCACGAGGTGTTCATCAGCGTATACACCCCGGTGCAGAATCTGGTGTTCGACCAGTTCGTCCACGACAGCCTGCCCCTGGCACAGGAACCCAGAGTCGAGGTTCTGGGCGACTTCAACGGCCGGGGAGGGCCCCTGTCCCGGCGGTTCCGGTGCGACAGACTGCCTGTGGAGACGACGATCTCCATCAGGGGAAACGGCCTTGACGGCACTTACACCCCGCTGGTGCCCGACTATGGCGACATGCTCCGGGAGGTTTTCGAGAACCTGGGCTGGGACCCCGAGGAGTTCCACCTCTACCGGGTTCGCCAGGAACTTCCGGTGGTGCCCTCCACGGTTTTCATGCTGGACAGGTATTCCCTGTAGTCAGCGCCCGTCGTCCTTCCGAAGGGTCCTCCGGCTGGTCTTCAAAGCGCAGAGGTGACCGCACATCGAGCACACGTCGCCGTCCTCGGGAAGGGCCTCCCCCCGGATCCTTCTGGCGGTCTGCGGGTCGAGGCTGAGCCGGAATTGGCTCTCCCAGTCGAAGGAAGCCCTGGCGTCGGCCATCCTGTCGTCCAGGTCCATCGCACCGGGGATCCCCCGGGCGACGTCAGCGGCGTGGGCTGCGATCCTTGCCGCGATGACCCCGGTGCGAACGTCGTTCACGTCCGGCAGCCGCAGGTGTTCCGCCGGGGTGACATAGCACAGGAAATCGGCCCCGTTCATTGCCGCCACGGCGCCTCCCACGGCGCTGGTGATGTGGTCGTAGCCCGGGGCTATGTCCGTTACGATGGGGCCAAGAACGTAGAATGGGGCTCCGTGACAGACGGTCTTCTGAATCCCGATCTGTTCCGGAATCCGGTGAAGCGGAACGTGCCCCGGGCCCTCGATCATCACCTGGACCCCGGCCTTCAGGGATCTCTGCTGGAGTTCGCCCAGGGTCACCAGTTCCTCCATCTGGGCCGGGTCTCCGGCGTCCGAGATGCAGCCCGGGCGAAGGCCGTCCCCCAGGGAAAACACCGCGTCGTACCGGTGAAGGATGTCCGCCAGCCGGTCGAAGTCCCGGTAGAGAGGGTTCTCCTCGCCCCGTTTTTCGATCCACTCCGCCATCAGAGAGCCTCCCCGGGATACTATGCCCATCCTTCTGCCGCGGCCTTTCAGGAGGTCCACCGACCGCCTGGTGACCCCGCAGTGGAGGGTCAGGTAGTCCACGCCGGCGGCGCAGTGTTCTTCCACCGCCCGGAAGATGTCCTCCGGGGAGACGTCCTCGGGATGGCCGCCATGCTCCATGACCTCGCCGAAAACCTGGTACAGGGGAACCGTGCCCACCGGCACGGGGCTCCGTTGGAGGATCAGCTCCAGAATCCGGCGCCACTGGGGGCCGGTGGAGAGGTCCATTACCGTATCGGCTCCGCAGGCCACCGCGGTCCTGAGCTTTTCCAGCTCCATTTCCGTGGACTCCAGGTCCATGGAACTCCCTATGTTGGCGTTCACCTTGATCCTGGTTCCGCCCCCGATGGCGCACGGTCTGGTCAGGCTCCGGGCGCGGTTCGCCGGGACTACCGCCCGGCCCGCAGCCACCTCGGCCGCCAGTGCCCCGGGGGTAAGGTGCTCCCCCCGGCACGCCGCCGCGACGGTCTCCGGGACGACTCCATTCTTCGCTTCTTCGATCGTGGTCAATTCAAGGTCCTTTCATGATTCCGGCCAAACATTATACTTCACCGGGAAAAACATCAGAAGGGGGGGGGCCATGACCGGCGAGAACGAGAACCTGGTGGAAGTCTTCCGGGCCGAAAGCGAAGTTGAAGCCATCAGCGTCCGGGCCATCCTGGAGGCCGAAGGCATCCCCGCAGCCGTGCGCAGTTTTCAGATACCCGCAATGGGTACTATTGCCATGTCCTTCCGCAAATCATGGGGTTCGGTGATGGTTATGGAGAGCGACGCCGACCGGGCCAGGGACCTGCTGGACGAGATGGAATCGCTGGAGGAGGGGGGGGAGTGACCCGGATCATGCTCCTTCTCACGGTGATGCCCGGGGTCTCGGGGATTCCCCGGGAAACGGCCTTTGCGGCCCGGATATCAGGGGAGCCCATGGCGGCGGATCCGGCATCGCCCGCTCTCCTGGAATTCGGAGAGCCCACACTTCTTCCGGCCCCGGAAGCGGTGAAGGAGAACCCCGCCCTGCTCCATGGAGCCCTGCGACGGCAGTTCGTTCTCATCGGCGAGGGCCGGGAACCCGAGGGTCTGGAGGCTCTCCGGGACCTGGTGCTGCAGACGTCTCCGGGGCTTCCCGATTCCACTGCGGCACTTGCTCTGGAACTCTTCGGCCGCACCGGAACAGGGCTTCCGGATCCCGGTTCCCTGAGTTCCTCGCCCGGGTCGGTGCTGCGATACCTCTCCGAGACCGGTGGGAGGACGGCCCTTCCGGAAACGATGTCTGCCCTGGAGAGGGTCTACGCCGCCAGGACGGAACCGGAGCCCTTCCTGGAGGATCCCTGCTGGGCGGTCCGGTTCGCCGCGGTGGACCGGCTGAACCCCGAAGCCGCCCGGGCAATGACCGGCGACCCCTCCCCCGCAGTGGCTCTTCGGGCCGCGGAGATCTCGGGAGACCGGGAGACGGTGCTCCGCTTCCTCGACACCACGGGCCCGGTTGGCTGCCGGGCGGTGTCGCTTCTGGACAGCGTTCCGCTGCTGGAGGAGATTCTCCTGGGTTCTCCCGACCCGGGCCGGCGGGGCGCCGCCCTGATGGCCCTGGCCGGCATGGACTGGCACCCCGACCCCGGTCAGCTGTCGGTGCTGAGGAAAGATGAATATCCCCTAATCGGAGCGGTGGTCATGGAGATGCTCCGGCTGGCCCCGGTGGAGCAACGGGCAGACCCGGTGTTCACCGGCGGCACCGGCGTGGAGATTCCCGGGGCCATGGAAATCGTCACCACCGCCGGAATCTTCCGGATGGAACTTTTCCCCCTGCTGGCCCCCCTGGCGTGCGAGAGCTTCGTCCATCTGGCGGAGGAGGGATTCTACGACGGTCTCTACTTTCACCGGGTCATTCCCGGGTTCGTGGCCCAGGCGGGCTGCCCGGAGGGCAACGGATACGGTGGTCCCGGATACCTTCTGCCCGCGGAGAGAAGCCTTTACCCCTACGTCCGGGGCACCGTGGGCATGGCCGACGCGGGCCTGTCAACCGCCGGGAGCCAGTTCTTCATAACCCTGGACCGCCAGAGCCGGCTGGAGGGCCGCTACACGGTGTTCGGCAGGATAGCGGACACGGAGAATCTGGACGAAATCGAACCGGGCACCCGGATACTTGAAATCCGTCCGGGTTCTTAGTAGCATCCCGCTTTCAGACCGGAAGAACCCATTTCAACCCAGTCGGGAGCCCTGATGAGCAGCACCGTTCCGAGAATACTGGTAACCGGAGCCATGGGTCAGATCGGCAGCGAACTGACCCTGGCCCTCCGGGAGAGATACGGGCACCAGAACGTGGTGGCCACCGACCTGAGAACCCCTTCGGGCATTCTGGCGGAGTCCGGACCCTGCGACCTTCTGGACGTGACCGACATGGCCGCCGCCGGGGCTATGATCAGGAAACACCGGATCGACACGGTCTACCACCTGGCCGCCATCCTCTCGGCCACCGGCGAGAAGAACCCCGCCCTGTGCTGGCGGGTGAACATGGAGGGGACCCTCAACGTGCTCAACCTGGCGGTGGAGCTGAAGCTGGGCACCGTGGTGATCCCCAGCAGCATCGCCGCCTTCGGTCCCGAGACGCCCCGGGTGGACACCCCCCAGGAGACGGTCCTCAAGCCCAGGACCATGTACGGGGTAACCAAGGTCTGCGGGGAACTCCTGGGGGACTACTACGTCCGCAGGTTCGGCGCCGACGTGCGGGGGCTCCGCTACCCCGGGATCATCAGCTCCGAAACTCCTCCCGGGGGCGGAACCACCGACTTCGCGGTGGAGATCTTCTACAAAGCCGTTCAGCAGGGCAGCTACACCTGCTTCGTCAAGGAGGACACCTCATTGCCCATGATGTACATGCCGGACTGCATCAAGGCCACCATAGACCTGGCGGAGGCGGACTTCCGGAAGCTCAGGCACCATTCCGATTTCAACGTCGGGGCTCTTTCCTTCACCGCCGGCGAACTGGCGGCGGAAATCCGGAAGCACCTGCCGGATTTCAGGGTTGCCTACGAACCGGACTTCCGGCAGGCCATAGCCGACTCGTGGCCCAGCAGCATAGACGATTCCGCCGCCCGGGAGGAGTGGGGCTGGAGGCCGGCCTGGGATCTTTCGTCCATGACGGCGGACATGCTGTCGAAGCTGTCAGCCCGGTTCGGAAGGGGCTGATCCCCGGCGCCGTTCCCGGGCGGGGCTACAGCCTCCTGGCCAGGATTCTCACCAGAGTCCCCTCCAGCAGGGTACTTCCCGCGGAAGCCCTTGCGAAAATGATGTAGCGCCCCACGGGCATGCCTGCGCCGTCCCATTCGAGGGTCAGGGTCTCCCCTGGTATCGGGCCGTCCCACAGCCTTGCCACAACCCTTCCCGTGACGTCGTAAACCTTCACCTCCCCGGTGAAGCCGGGCTCGGGAAGCTCAAGAGTGACTGTCAGCAGGTCGTGGGCGCCGTCGCCGTCCGGCGAGAACGCCCTGGGAACAGCGGTCAGGAATCGCCCGGTATCATGGGGCCGGACGCTGTTGGGCGATCCAGGGGTAGCTCCCTGAAGGCAGCCCCCCCAGTTCTCCTTAAGAAAGCCCCATTCCCCGGGAGAACGCCTTTCCAGACTGGACCCTCCGGTTCCCCCCCAGGAGGAGAGGTAGGGAACCCAGTCCGCCGAGCCGTCCCCGGACAGGGTCAGGGTGTCCCCGGCGTTGTTCAGGGCTGGCCACTCCCGGGGTTGCAGCACCGGGCACGGCACCTCGCCCCATACGCCGGCGAAGGACTCTGGGTCAGGACACAGCAGCACGAAACCGCCGGGTTCCAGCAGATGGCCGGGGAGCCCGGCGACGACGCCCGGGTCGGAGAAGACGAAGGACGACAGCTCCAGAGCCTCCCCGGCGCCATTGTACAGCTCCACCCATTCCGGGCCGGGGCTTTCCGGGGCGTACATTATCTCGTTGAGCACCAGACTCGGTTCCGGGCACCACACCCCGGCGGCCCTGTCGTTCCTGTGATTGCGGTCTTCAGGGCATACCGTCATCGCCTCCAGGGCGACCCCCGGCGCCCCGGACGTCCAGACCGCCTCAACGGTCACCGGTTCTCCGGGAAGCGGGGGGTCCGGAATAACCGCGGCGAATTCCACCCCTCCCGCCCGGAACACCACCCCGGGGGACCCCGGCAGGGTGCCGTGGCAGGTCAGGACAGCCCCGACGGTCACGGGAATCCCCGCAGGCCCCGCGGGAGGGCTCAGGGCAAGCCCGGACGCGGCGTAATCAACCCCTTCGCCCAGACCCAGCGGTCCGGCGCCCGGGGAGGGCCCTGGGGGGTTGGTGAACCAGTTCTCCTCCAGGTCCGGAAGCTCCGGCGAAATCCTTTCCACGCTCATATCGGTGCCGGGGTTCCGGGGAATCCCGTCCGACGGGTCCTCCGGAGTGCCGTAGGTGGACACCGGGATTCCCTGCCAGAGCAGGATCACCGGATCGTTCCCCGACAGGCCGTCGCCGATGGTGCCGTTCCCAGGAAGGATGACCGGGGTTCCCGGCGGTATGTCGTAGGGCATGGAGCCTGAGAAGTAGTCAGGGTCCAGCACCAGGGCCCATCTCCCCGGGGGAACGAAATCCCCCGAGAGAACGTCCTCCGAGTCGCCGTCGGTCAGGGTGAACAGTGACGGGTCGAAGATTCCCGGCCCCGGATGGAACAGCTCCACGAATTCGTCCCTGGCCTGATCCGAGGGGTTGCACAGCACTTCGGTGACCGCCGGGAACGCCCCATCGCCGCACCTGACCACGGCTCCCTTCATGTCGTTATCCGGAACCGTGTCCCCGGGGCACTGACACAGGGCCCTGACAAGGTAGAAGCCGTGGTCCGGAAGGGAGACCTGCCCCTCCAGGCAGCGGGACTCCCCGGGGGCCATTTCCTCCACGTAGTCCCAGGCCGCGGTCTCCCCGGGGCCCGGGACACCGTCGGCGTCCAGATCGTTGAAGAGAGTCAGGGTAACGCCCGGCGCCGGTAGGGTTCCCGCCGAGGAGAACCAGCCCTCCGCGGTGAAGGGGACCCCCGGCTCGGCCCCCCCGGGAACCGCGACGGAGTCAGCCCTCACGTCCAGGGAGGGCCAGGGGCTCTCCAGCCATCCCGGAGTGCCCCCGAAGGCGGACGCCCGCCAGTTCTCCTCGCTGTCGGGTCCCGCGGGGTCCGTCCGTTCCATGCTGTGACCCTGTCCCGGGTTGAAAGGTATTCCATCGAGCCCGTCGTCGTCGCACATCAGCGGATCGTCCGAGAGCACGGGCGTTCCCGCGGTGGAGAGGATGTGTTCCACGGTCGTGCCGTCCCAGCGGTAGAGCACAAGGGGGTCGGAGGTCGCCAGCCCGTTGCCCAGGGAGGCATCGCCGGGGGTGAACAGCCTGGCTTCCGGGGGGATCGGCAGACCTCCCTGGTAGTCGGGGTCCAGGATGACGCCGCAGGAACCCGCGGGAAGCAGCGCGGTTCCTGAGAGGGGCTCCACCTGGTCCACCGCGTCGCCGTCGGTGAAGAAACACCCCGCCAGGGGGAAGACTCCGGGCCCGGGAAAGTACACCTCCACGAACTCCTGGGTGGCCTGGTCCGGGGGGTTGGCCATAAGCTCGGTGATCACCGGGTCGGTCCCGCCGCCGGAGGGCATGGGAACCCCGAGGTACGCCGGGGCGCAGGAGCCCGAGGCGATGTACCAGCCCGGGGGCGGACCGGCGAAGTCCACCAGAATGGTGTCTGCGGTTCCCGGGGTGAGGGTGGAGGCGGGCACCGAGGTTCCAGGCTCCCCGGCGCCGTGCAGGGAATCGCCGTCCATGTCCAGGAAAACCTCCAGGAAGCCCTGTTCCGGGGGTGCGGTGCCCCAGCAGCAGAACCCGGCGTACACGGTGCATGCCTCGCCGGGTTCCGGTGAGTCCGGAGAGAACCAGACCCCCTGCACGTACACCGCGGAGGTGTCCGGGGGAGCGTCCGGGGGCGCGCCGGGGGTGACTTCCCCGGTCTGCCACCAGTCCTCGGCGTCCGGCGCCTCCAGCGGGTGCCTGAACACCGACATTCCGTCGCCGGGGTCGAAGGGTATACCGTCCAGCCCGTCGTCGTCCCGGTCCTGCCAGACGTCGGTCTCCACCGGGGTTCCCCAGGTGGACAGCACGTCGGCCCCGGAGGTGCCCCCGGGTCCGAAGAGGGTGAGGGGGTCCGAGGAAGCCGCCAGACCGTTGCATAAGGCGTAGTCGCCGGTGGTGAGTATCACTGTTCCCGGTGGAATGTCGTAGCAGGGATCCTGCAGGTAACCCAGCTCCAGGATCAGGGCGAAGCCTTCAGGGGGGATGGTGTCGGTTTCCAGAACCACCCCGGGGGCCGGAAAGTCTCCGTGAACCTCCGGGCTCCAGGGTTCCAGCTGGTCAAGAGCGTCGCCGTCGGTGATGCAGTATCCCGTCACGGAAACCGGCTCAGGGCCGGGGTTGTACAGCTCCACGAACTCTCCGCACGCCTCGTTCGAAGGATTCCCACAGACCTCGCTGATCAGCGGGCCGCCGGCGCTTGACAGCAGGAGAAGAAAAACAGCTTCCATGCCATCCGGTAAGGCCCGGGAGGGGGGTCTTTCAAGGGAAACATGGGTTCACCGGAAGGGGGATGGTCAGGGAGGCGGCGGTTCCCCGGGGTCCAGAAGGTGAGTTGGAAGCCCCTTCAGCAATACTGACAGGGAGTCGCCGGTTCCGGCGGAGTCGGCGCCGAAGGTGACGACGATCTCCCAGAAGTCCGCCGGGGCCCAGAACTCAACCTCCTCCGGGGATGCCTCCAGGCCGATGGCGGCGAAGAAGAGCCCCCGGGCCTCGGGGGAGGCCTGAAGGAGAATCACCGCCAGGGAGTCCGCCCCCGCGGGAACCGGCGGGGGCGGCTCGATGAAGATCACTGGCTGATCAGGTAGGAGACGCTGACGTTCAGGGTGATGGACTGGTTGGCGGGGTTCACGGGCGGGGAAGACTCCCCGGCGCCTATCATTCCCATGGAATCGTAGTAGGGCTGGGCGTAGTAGTCCACCCACTCGCTGACGCTCTGAACCCCGCTGATGCTGACCCCCAGCCTCTCCGCCAGCTGACCCGCCGACCTGGCGGCGTCGTCCAGGGCCTGTTCCCGGGCTCTGGCGTACAGGTCGGCCCGGTCCTCCACCGTGAACTGCACGGAGTAAACCGTGTTGGCGCCTCCCGCCACCAGGGCCGCCAGAACGGTGCCCACCTGTTCGGTGTCGCCCACCTTCACCTGCATGCTGTGGTCCACGTGATAGAGGGTGTTGCCGGTGTAGGTGTAGGTGTTGTAGTCGTACTCCTCCTCGATCCAGAGGGAGTACCCGGTAGTGGTGATGCTCTCCCGGTCTATTCCGGCGGCCTCCGCGGAGGCCATGGCCGACTCGGCCTGTTCCGCCGCGGACTCGACCGCGGTCTCCGGATCGGTCTCGGAGACGCTGAAGCCGAAACTGATCAGCGCCGTCTCCGGCTCGGCGTAGGAGGTGCCGATGCCGTTAACCGTGATCGTGGGCGGGTAGGGGGGCGCGGACTGGCCAGCGCATCCCGCTGCGAGAAGCAGGGCTGCCCCTGCGGCAAGCATTTTCCTCATGATCCCTCCTATTCTCCTATGATTTTCACCAGCACCCTCTTGCGCCGGCGTCCGTCGAATTCACCGTAGAAGATCCTCTCCCAGGTTCCCAGGTCGAGCCGTCCCGCCGTGACCGCAACCACCACCTCCCTGCCCATCACCTGCCTCTTGTGATGGGCGTCTCCGTTGTCCTCTCCGGTCAGATTGTGCCGGTAGGCCCCCGGATCGTGGGGCGCCAGCCTCTCCAGCCACCGGCCGTAATCCGACAGCAGCCCCGGCTCGTCGTCGTTTATGAACACGCTGGAGGTGATGTGCATGGAGTTCACCAGGCACAGTCCCTCGGTGATACCGCTTTTCGCCAGCTCTTCTTCCACCGCTCCGGTGATGTTCAGAAAGTCGGTTCTGGAGTCGGTCCGGAACCACAGGTAGCCGGTGTGGGATTTCATCCGACCCTCCCTTCGCCCCGTCTAGTATAAGAAATCATTCCGCGGGTTCGAGAACAAGGCACGACAGGGGCGGAAGCCGCAGATCCAGGCCGGATTCCAGGCCGTGCATTCCGGGCCGGCCTGCGAGGGCGGCGGCAGGGATGTCCATGCCGGAACCTCCGAAAGCCTCCAGGTCGCTGTTGAACAGGGTACGCCACATTCCCGGCACCGGAGCGCCGATCCTGTATCCTTCCCTGGGAACCGGGGTCATGTTGAACACGCAGAGGAGGGGCGGAAGTCCGCCGGCGGCGCGCAGGAACGAGACCACCGAGGATGATGTGTCCGAGAAGTCCACCCATCTGAACCCGGTGGGGGAGCAGTCCTCCAGGTGGAGCTGCGGGCGGGCATGCTGCAGGGCGTTCAGGGCCGCGGTGAATGCTTCCATCCTGTTGTCCCCCGGGGGGAGGGGCTCGTCCGGGCTCCATTCCGTAGCCAGGGCCCTCTCGCCGCCCATGAACAGGAGCTGCTTTCCCGGGAAGAGCCACTGGAAGGCCAGGAGCAGCCTCAGGTTGGCCCTTCTGCGGAAGTCGTCACCGGGCATCTTGCCCAGGAGGGAGCCCTTCCCGTGGACCACCTCGTCGTGGGAGAGGGGAAGGATGAAGTTCTCGCTCCAGGCGTAGACCGCGCTGAAAGTGACCGCCCGGGTGTGGTCGCCCCGGAAGAGCGGATCCTGACGGAAGTATTCCAGGGTGTCGTTCATCCACCCCATGTTCCACTTGAAGTGGAATCCCAGCCCCCCGTCCTCAGGCGGCCGGGTGACCCCCGGCCAGGCGGTGCTCTCCTCGGCGATCATCAGGGCTCCGGGATACCGGCAGCCCACCTCCCTGCAGATCTCCCGGAGCAGGGACACCGCCTCAAGGTTCTCCCTTCCGCCGTACCGGTTTGGTATCCACTGGCCCTCCTTCCGGGAGTAGTCCAGGTAGAGCATGGAAGCCACCGCGTCCACCCTGAGCCCGTCCGCATGGAAGGTGTCGAACCAGTGGACAGCGCTGGCCAGCAGAAAGTTCCGGACTTCCCGGCGGCCGTAGTTGAAGATCAGGGTGCCCCAGTCGGGGTGGGTTCCCAGGCGCGGGTCCTCGTGTTCGTAGAGCCTCGTTCCGTCGAACCTGGCCAGGGCCCAGTCGTCCGCGGGGAAGTGGGCCGGGGTCCAGTCCAGGATGACCCCGATCCCGGCATCGTGACAGCGGTTCACGAACCGGCAGAAGTCCCAGGTGCCGCCCATTCTGCTGGTGGGGGCGAAAAAGCCCGTCACCTGGTATCCCCAGGAGCCGTCGAAGGGGTGTTCCATCACCGGCATCAGCTCCACGTGGGTGAAACCCATCCCTGCCAAGTGGGGAATCAGCCAGTCGCCGAGCCTCTCCCAGCCGGGGAATCCCGAGCGGTCCCCGGCCCAGGACATGGCGTGGACCTCATAGATCGAAATCCTTGAGGAGAAGGGGTTCCGGGAGGCCCTGGCATCCATCCACTCCCTGTCGGTCCATGGAAAATGGAAGGGGTCGTCCACCACCGAGGCGGTTCCCGGTCGGAACTCCGCACGCAGGGCGTAGGGGTCGGCCTTGGTGAGCAGTGAGCCGTCGTGGGTCAGTATGCTGAACTTGTACAGGTCTCCGGAAGACACCCCCGGCACGAATAGCTCCCACACCCCGCTGGCGCCCCGGGACCTCATGGGGTGCCTTCGGCGGTCCCAGTCGTTGAAGCTTCCCACCACGCTCACGGCCCGGGCGTTGGGAGCCCATACCGAGAACAGGGTGCCCTGTTCCCCGCCGGGGGAGGCCGACCTGGCTCCCATCACCCGGTGCAGGTTCATGTGCCGCCCCTCGTTGAAGAGGTGCAGGTCCATCTCTCCCAGCTGGGGCAGGTAGCTGTAGGGGTCCCGGGTGGTCCAGGAGACCCGGTTCCTGGTGATAGTCAGACGGTAGCCGAAGGGTTCGGTCTTCCCCGGAGACCGCCAGACGAACAGACCTTCGTCATGGATGCGTGCCATGGGGGAGGGGGAGTCCAGGTCGGGCACCATGATCATGGAGGAAGCGCCGGGGCAGAACGCCCGGATTTCCACGAAGCCGTCTTCGGTGGGGTGCATGCCCAGGAACCGGAAGGGGTCCGGCAGTTCCGCGGCCACTACGGAGAGAATCTCCCCCTTGGTCAGGACGGTATTACGTTTTCCCATGGAACGAATATACCTTCCGGGCCCTTCCCGGGGACGTTCGATTGACCGCCGCCGCCACCGGGCGTATCATGCGCTGCGAATCGGAGGGAAATGGACACCCGAAGGCTCTGCGTGAACCCGGTTCCCTGCACCGGGTGCCTGAACTGCGTCACGGTCTGCGCCCAGGGAAGGGCCGACCACCAGGATCCCCTGGCGGCCGCCCTGAGGGTGGATCTGGACGTGTTCGGAGGGAACCACAGGATAACGTGGTGCAGGCAGTGCGAAAGACCCTCCTGCGCCGGGGCTTGTGAAGCCGGCGCCATCACAAGGGATCCGGAAACCGGGGCGTGGGTGATCTCCCGGGAACTCTGCAACGGCTGCGGGGCGTGCATCGCCGCCTGCCCCTTCGGGGCTCTCTTTCCGGGAAGGGATTCCGGTGCGCCGGTCAAGTGCGACCTGTGCCGGGGGGCCCCCCGGTGTGCCGCCGCCTGTGCCTTCGGGGTAATAAGGTACCTGCCGGTCTCCGACCCTTCCGTCGGGTTCAGGGGAATTCCTCCGGAGGAGCAGGACCCCGGCCTGGGCAGGGGGAAGTGAAGGGCGCCCCGCCGGGGTACGCCGGAGCCCTGCTCCGGGTGGACCTCGCCCGGAGAACCTGGGAGGTTCAGCCCACCGCCGACTACCTGCCCCTCTGGTTCGGCGGGAGGGCCATGGCCGCCAGGATCGCCTGGGACATGATTCCTCCGGGCACCGGGGCCTTCAGCCCGGAAAATCCCCTGATGATCATCACCGGGCCTCTCACGGGAACCGCGGCACCCTTCTCCGGAAGGACCACGGTCTGCGGTCTTTCCCCCCAGGGCCATCCCGTGGAGTGGTACACCAGGTCCTCCTTCGGCGGCCACTGGGGGCCGGTTCTGAAACACGCCGGTTTCGACGGGCTGGTGATAACCGGCCGGGCCGACCGGCCGGTGTGGCTGAGGATAGACCGGGGATGCTGTTCCCTGAAAGACGCCGGAGACCTCTGGGGTCTGGGAATCTACGAGACCCAGAAAAGGCTCATGGACGGGCCGGGCTGGAGGGTTCTGGCGATCGGTCCCGCCGGGGAGAACCGCAGCAGGATAGCCATCATCGCCACCGAAACCGAGAGCGCCGCGGGCCAGGGCGGGTTCGGAGCCGTGATGGGGTCCAAGAACCTGAAGGCCGTCGCGGTGAGGGGCGACAGGCCGGTACCGGTGGCGGATCCGGAGAGGTTCCGGAAGGTGTGCGACCTGGTCCGGGCCGAAGCCCACGGATCCCACGGCTGGCCCCATGAACCGAGGCTCGATCCGGACAGGGTGAGGATGTTCGGGCAGAAGTTCCAGGCGTGCACCCAGGGGTGCGCGGTCCGCTGCTACGACGCCCGTTTCTACACCAGCGTGCCGGCGGTCCTCAACCCCGGGAAGTACCTTTCAGGCCAGATGGACTGCGTGGCGGGGCTTTTCCCGGGGATGGAGGACAGCTTCTACGACTGGAAACTGGGTTTTCCCGCGGGCTTCGAGGTGGGGCAGATCGCCAACGACCAGGGGCTGAACCACTGGGAGATACTCATAGGAATGGCGCCGTGGCTTCGAAGCCTCGGGAACTCCGGCGAACTTGCCGAGGTGGACGGGGTTCCGGTTGACCTGGACTCCCCGGAGTTCTGGAAACACCTTCTCATGGGGATCTCCCTGGGGGAGGGAAGGATCAGGGGCGCCCTGGCCCAGGGTACCGTGAGGGCCAGCCAAAGCCTTGGAATCGGGGCTGAAGAGATGAAAAGCCTCTTCCCCGCCTGGGGGTACGCCGGCCACTGGGACGGCCACGGGGACAGGATCAACTACGTCTTCTTCCCGTACTGGGTGGTTTCCGCGCTTCAGTGGGCCGTGGACACCCGCGACCCCATTTCCAGCGCCCACGGCTACGCCCAGAACATCATGGGGTGGAGCAGGATATGCTCGCCCCGTCACGGGCTTTCCTGGGAGAGGATCATGGAGGTCAGCGCCAGGGTCTACGGCACTCCCCGGGCGGCCGACCCCGCAGGAGCCTACGAGGCCAAGGCGGTGGCGGCGGCGTGGCACGGCAACCGTTCGGTGATGAAGGACTCCCTCACCGTGGGCGACCAGGTGTTTCCCAGGATCTACTCCAACCGCACCGAAGACAACTATGCCCGGGCCGGCGACATGGAGGGCCCCGACTTCGAGCGGCACATGTTCAACGCCCTCACGGGCAACAGCTGGAGCGCCGGAGACATGGACCGGGCGGTGTCGGGGGTGCTCAGCCTGGAACGCCGTCTTCTCATCAGGAATTTTCTCAGAAGCAGGGAGGACGACGAATCGGTGATTCCCTACTTCAGCCGACCCGAGAACCTGATGAATCCCTTCATCGGGAAACCGGTGGGGCTGGACGGCGAACGCTTCCGGGAGGAGCTGAGCCGGCTCTACGCCCTCCGCGGATGGGACTCCCGGGGGGTTCCGATGGATGGCGGTGAAGGGGTTGTTTGAGCTGTTCGTCCCGGGAAGACTGTGCCTCTTCGGGGAGCACTCCGACTGGGCGGGACGGTTCCGGCTTGACGACCCCCGGGTCGAACCGGGCATGTGCCTCATAACCGGCACCGATCAGGGGCTTTACGCCCGGGCGGAGCCCGTTGACGGAAGCTTCGTGCTGAGGCAGCTCTCTCCCCGGGGAGCCCCGGGGCGGTTCCGGGAATACCCCGCCCATCCCGCTGCCCTCAGGACTGTCGCTGCATCGGGATCCTTCGACTCCTACGCCGCCGGAACCGCGGCGCTGCTCTTGGAGGAGCATCGGGCGGGAGGGCTCCGCCTGGACATCCACAGGAGGACGCTTCCCCTGAAGAAGGGTTTATCGTCCTCCGCGGCGGTGTGCGTGCTCACCGCCAGGGCCTTCGGCCGGGCCTGGGGCCTGGGGCTGTCCACCGAGCAGGAGATGGACCTGGCCTACCGGGGGGAACAGCTCGCCGGAAGCCGCTGCGGAAGGATGGACCAGGCATGCGCCTTCGGCCGGGGGAATCCGGTGTTGCTGGACTTCGACGGCGATGTGGTCCGGGTATCCCGGGTGAATCCCGGCGGCGATTTCCATCTGCTGATCGTGGACCTGAAGGGCGAGAAGGATACCCGCAGGATCCTCGGCGCCCTGAACAGCTCCTTCGCCGGGGGGAGACGAAGTCTTCGGAGGGCCCTGGGAACCATCAACAGAAGGATCGTCTCCGGAGCGGCGGCAGCCATGGAGGCCGGTGACGCCCGGTTGCTGGGCGACCTGATGTCAGAGGCTCAGTCGGTTTTCGACCACATGGTGGCCCCGGAGTGCCCGGAGGAGCTTTCGGCTCCGAAGCTCCACCGGTTCCTGACCCATCCGGCGTTGAAGGAGCTGGCGTGGGGGGCCAAAGGGGTGGGCTCCCAGGGCGACGGGACCGCCCAGGTGGTCTGCCGGGGGCCGAAGGAGGGGGAGGAGCTGGCGGCCGTGCTGAAAAGAGATTCCCACCTGGCCTGCCTTCCCGTGACTATTCCCGGATACTCCGCCGGTGCATGGAAAAAGGGGCGGCCGTGACCGCCCCTTTCCGGAACTGATCTTCTGACGCTATTCCACGTCCGGCGTGCCGGGAGCCTCGGGGGCGGCGGTGGAGGCGGCAGGCTTCACCATGTTGAATTTGTAGCCGATAGTGCCGATCACGGGAACCGGCTGAACCTTGCCGCCGAAGCCGTTGAGAAGGCCGATGATGGCGAATACGAGGCAGCAAAGACCGATGATCCAGCCCAGGACCGGAATGGGGGTCAGGAGGGCGAAGAGCAGGATGATGAGGGCCTGCTGAACGTGGTACATGACGTAGCGGTTATCTTTGCCCGAGATGAAGGCAATGAGAAGACCTATCCAGGTGATGTAGGCGACGCCGCCCATGGTCTTACCCTCTTCGATCTCCTTGGGGCTGATATTGAACTCGTTCATGTTTCCCCTCTTTCGTTGGTGTTGAGAAGCCGGAACCCGGCATACTGCAGTATACTTTGACAAAATCCGCCCGCTGTCAAGATTCCCCCGCCGGCTGTGCGGCACCGTTTCAGGAAAACCCGGGGCGTTGCCCCTCCGGAGGGTTGCGTATATTAGCGGGTGAGCGGGGAACACCACACCCTTCTCCGAGGTAGGAAAAGGTATGGTCAAGCATGTCCTCACCAAGTCCGAAAGGCGTTCGGACAAGCGCGGTGTCGGGGAGGTCCAGGTTCTCCTGGGAACTCCGGGAATGCCCGCGCTTCCCGTGAAGGCACTGAACGTGAGTTCTTCCGGGCTTTACTGCATCTGCCCGGCGCCCCTGGGCGACCTAACCCGGGTGGACGTCTTCGTCAGGATTCCCGAGGCGGAGATAACCGCCAGGGCGGTGGTCATCCGGGAGGAGGAACAGCCGGACGGCACCTGGGGGGTGGGGCTCTTCTACACCCGGATTGGCCTGGAAGACAGGAAGCTGATAAACGACCTGGTCGACGGGAGCAAGCTGTGAAAACACCTCTGGCGGTATTCCTGGGGCTTGCCGCGGCTGCGCCCGCCCTGGGGGCCAAGTACGCCGGCGAATTCATGAACGTCGGAGCCGGCGCCCGGGCACTGGGCATGGGCGGAGCCTTCGCGGCGGTCAGCGATGACTGCACCGCGGGATACTGGAATCCGGCGGGGCTGGCCGGCACCGCCGGCCAGAACGCCGCCTTCATGCATTCCGAAAGGTTCGGCGGGCTGATATCCTACGATTACCTGGCCTATTCGCGGAAGGTCGGGGATGACGCCCTTGGAGCGTCCCTGTTCCGGACCGATCTGGGAAGCATCGCCAACACCAACGACCTGCAGTGGTACGACACCGGCTCGGACGGCGTGTTCGGGGAGGACGGCTCCGGCGAACCCGGCGACGCCGGCAACGACGACTTCGATCCCTCGACGAATCCCGGGGGCACCGAGGGCAACGGCCAGTGGGACCCCGGCGAGGAGATCATCTACGACGAGGGCCGGATAACCTGGGAGAGCGCTTCCGACAACGCCCTCTACCTGTCCTGGTCCCGTCCCCTCACCGGCGCCCTTTCCCTGGGCGCCAACGTGAAGATGGTATACCGGCAGCTCATGGAGTACAGCGCATGGGGGCTCGGTCTCGACGCCGGTCTCCTATGGCGGCCCACCGGGGCCTTCTCCCTGGGACTCAACCTGCAGGACGTCACCGGGACGCACCTCTTCTGGAACAACGGCCACAGTGAATCGGTTACCCCGACCGCCAAGCTGGGGGCCGCCTTCAGGGTTCCCCTGCGCAAGTTCTCCTCGGTTCTCACCGTCGCCATCGACGGCGACTTCCGCTTCGAGGGTAGGGAGTACTCCGCCCAGTACAGTCTCGGCGAGGTCAGCCTCGACTCCCGGACCGGCCTCGAACTCCTTATCCACGACACCGTGGGCATCAGGATCGGTTCCAGCGAGGGCAACATGACCGCCGGGCTCGGCTTGAAGATCGCCCTTTTCGGCAGGCCGGTAGCGCTGGACTACGCATGGCTGGGCCACGACGAACTGGAGAACACCCACCGCTTCAGCGTGGGCGTCGGTTTCTGAGAACCGGGATATGCCCCTGGTCGAGGAATTCCTCAGGAAGGCCGTTCACGCGGCTTCCGTAATTATTCCGGCGGCGGCCGTGTTCGTTAACCGGAGCGACATGGTGCTGCTGCTCTGCGCCGCATCCCTGTTTCTGTTGCTGGTGGACCTGCTCAGGGCCAGGAACGAGGTCTTCCGCAGGTTCTTCCTGGCCATGTTCGGCCGGATGCTCCGCCCCAAGGAGCAGGAGGGGGGTATGACCGCCTCAACGGTGGTTCTGGCCAGCGCTGCCTTGACCATCATGGTCTTCCGCACCGAAATCGCCGTGGCCGCCCTGGTGTTCCTGAGTCTCGGCGACAGTTCCGCCGCCCTGGTGGGCAGGCACTTCGGGGTCACCCCTCTGTTGGGGGGGCGTACCCTGGAGGGCAGCCTCGCCGCTTTGGTGGCATGTCTGGGGGCCTCCTGGCTTCTGCTCTCCCTGTCCGGCAGACTGGATTGGGTTCTGACCCCCGCGGGTCTTTTGGCGGGAAGCATCGCGGCGGTGATCGCGGAGCTGGTGGACATGCCCCTGGACGACAACCTCAGGATTCCCGTGATCGCCGGGCTGGTGATGGAATTTGCCATTCCCGGGTGAGGAGCCGATGCCCTTCTTCCACATCGAGGTGTACGGCTGCCAGATGAACGTCCGGGACGCGGAGGTTCTGGAGGGGATCATGATCTCCGCCGGTTACCGGAAGGCGCCCGATCCCGGAACGGCCGACGCGGTGCTGGTGGTGACCTGCGCGGTTCGGGAGAAGGCCGAGGTCCGGGCCCTGGGACGGGCAACCCAGCTGGCCGGAGTGCGCCGGCAGGGGAAACCCGTAGTGGTGATCTGCGGGTGCGTGGCCCAGGAACACGGCGGCGGCCTTCTGGAGAGGTTCCCGCAGGTGGACCTGGTGGTGGGCCCTGACGAATACCACAAGCTTCCCGGGCTGCTGGAGTCCGGCGCCAGGGCCTTCGCCACGGATCAGGGTCCGGGTTGTCCCGAGGGAACCCCCTCCGTCAGGAGCATGTTCCCCAGGGCCTTCGTCACGGTGACCCGGGGCTGCGACAATTTCTGCAGCTACTGCATAGTGCCCTACGTCAGGGGAAGGGAGAGGAGCCGGGCGCCCCGGGACATCCTGTCGGAGGTGGAGGAGCTGGTCTCCTCGGGCTTCAGGGAGATCACGCTTCTCGGGCAGAACGTGAACTCTTACCGGGAAGGAGGCACGGGATTTCCGGAACTCCTTTCCCGGGTGGCCCGGGCTGCCCCGCAATGCTGGATCAGGTTCGTTACCAGCCATCCCAGGGACTTCGGTCCGGATCTGGCGGAGGCCATGGCCGGCAGCCCGAACATTTGTCCCGCCCTGCACCTTCCCGCCCAGTCGGGCAGCGACTCGGTCCTCGAGAGGATGAACCGGGGCTACACCAGGGCGAAGTACCTGGACAAGGTGTCCATGATCCGGGAGAGGATTCCGGGGATCGTGCTTTCAACCGACATGATAGCCGGCTTCCCGGGGGAGACCGACTCCGACTTCCGGGACAGCCTTTCCCTGCTGTCGGAGGTGGGTTTCGACTACGGGTTCCTCTTCAGGTACAGCGAGAGGAAGGGCACCGCCGCGGCGGACATGCCGGGGAAGGTGCCGGTGCCGGAGAGGCTCTCCAGGCTTCACGCCATGCAGGACCTTCAGAACCGGATAACCCGGGAGAAGTCATCCCTCCTTCAGGGAAAGACTCTGCCGGTGCTGGTCACCGGCCGGGGCTCCCGGGAGGGGCAGATCCTGGGCAGGACCCCGGGGAACAGGACCGTGGTGATCACCGGCGAGTACGCGCCTCCGGGGACCTTCATGGAGGTTGCCGTAAAGAGGGCCGACGGATGGACCCACTACGGGGAGAAGGCATGAGCCTCAAGGGCTTCGAGCTATGGGGAAGGAGAATCCTGGAGCCTCCCCTGAAGAGGCTTCTGCTGTCCGGCGATCCGGGCCCGTTGCCCCAGTCTCCCCGGAAGATACTCGTGGTGAGGGTGGACAGCCGTCTGGGAAACCTGGTGATGCTCACATCCCTGTTGAACGCCCTCAGGGAAAGGTTTCCCCGGGCGTCGGTGAGTGTGCTGGTCAGCCGCGGTTTCCACTCCATACTGGAGGGCCAGGGGTGGAGACTCATCCCCGTGGCCAAGAAGACCATGGCCCGCAGGCCATGGATGCTTCACGGGCTTGTGTCGAGGCTTCGGGGCATGGAGTTCGACGTGGCCATAGACGCCTCGCATCCCCACGGATTCTCCCTGTCTTCCGCCGTGGCCACGGCCCTTCCCGGCTGCCCGCACCGGATAGGGTCCCCGGTGGGCGCCTCCCCGGGCTGGTACACCCGCTCGCCTTCGTCCATGCCGGGAAAGGAGCAGCATGAGAGCCGGGCCTTGCACGCCGTAGGGGCCGTCTGGCCGGGGTGGCCCCGGTGGAGGCCTCCGAGGCTGGCCCTGCCCGGGGAGCCAAGGAGAAGGGCACTCGGGATCCATCCCGGCGCCAAGCCGGACAAGACCTTTCCAGTGGAGTTTCTGGAGGAGGTGGTGCGGGGGTGCGCCCCTCTGGCGCCGGTGGAGGTGTTCTGGGGAAACTCCCGGGAGGAGTCGGTGGCTGACGCCCTGGCTTCCGCCGGGGCGGTAAAAATGCCTGCTATGGGTCTCACTGAGTTCGCCCTGAGGGTTTCGGGGCTTGCGGCCTTCGTCTGTCCCGACAGCGGCCCCATGCACGTGGCCTCGGCCATGGGGGTGCCTGTGACAGCCCTCTTCCGAAAGGACGACTCGGCCAGGTTCGGCCCTCTTTCGCCCTGGTCGGTTTCCATCACCGAGCCCGGTCCTGAGGAGGTCATCCGCCGGGCGGCGGCGCTACTCCGATGACTCCAGATCCGCCAGTACGCTCTTCACGGCGGTTTCCGTAGACTTGAGCCGCTCCCGGAGAAGCCTGATCAGCTCCGCGGCCCTGGCGACCCTCGTCTCCAGGCCGTCCACCGGACAGTCTTCCCGACCCACCTCGTCCACGATCCTGGTGAGTTCCTCCATCATCTCGGCGTAAGTCGGGCTCTTCGCCTTCAATCCGGTTCCACCCCTTCCACCCTGGCGGCCAGTCGTCCGTCGGACAGCCTTACCAGGATTCCGTCGCCGTTTTTCACTGAAGTTACTGATTTTATGGGTATTCCAGCGGTATCCAGGGCCAGAGCCCATCCCAGGGCCAGCATCCTTCCAGGGTCCCTGCCCGCCACCCCGGCCTCCAGCCGGTCCAGCAAGGCTTTATTCCGGGATACGACCGCTGAGGCGAGGTCCGGCAGCCTGGCCGCCATCCGGCCTGTGCTTCCGAGGCCCGCGGCGACCATGGGCAGAGCCCTGCCCTGAAGCAGCCCCGCGGCCCTTGAGAGGGAGGAAAGACCCCGGAGACCGGCCCTGGCGGTCCTCTCCCGGAGGGACTCCCCTAGCCTGGACAGAACCATCCTCTCGAAGGTAATCCTCGGGGACGCGCCCCGGTGGAGCCTCACGGCGGCTTCCGACAGAGAGTCGCAGAAGGAGGCCACCCTGTCCACCAGGATTCCGGCTGCGTGGGTCGGGGTCTTGGCCCGGGTGTGGGCCGCGAAGTCCGGCAGGGTCATGTCGGTCTCGTGGCCGATTCCGGAGATCACGGGGAAGGGCATTCCGGAGATCGCTCTGGCTATGGAGTCGTCGTTGAACCATGCCAGGTCCGTGGCGCTTCCGCCCCCCCGGGTGATCACCGCCGCGTCGATCCCGGTTATGCCCTTCAGGGTCTCCAGGGCACGGCAGACGCCCCTGCCCGTTTCAGCCCCCTGCATGGGGGCCCAGGCGGCGAATACCTCGAATGGGTACCCGCTTTCTCGAAGCGTCTGAAGGAAGTCCTCGCAGGCGGCGGAGCCCCTGGCGGTCACCAGGCCTATTTCCAGGGGAAGGACCGGAAAGGGAAGCGCGCCGTTCCTCTGAAGGACGCCCTCCGCCTGCAGTTTTTCCACCAGCCGCTTCAGGTGCAGCATTGAGGCGGTGCCCGTGAATTCCGGATCGAATCCCCGGACTATGTAGGAGTAGCGCCCGTTTTTTTCGTAGATGCTGGGAACCACCTGGAAGCGTGCCTCCATGGCGTCCCTGATCTCGAAAAGGATGCCCTGTCTGGCAAGTTCCCTTGATATCCGGATCCTGTCCCCGGCGAAAAGGGCACAGTCAGCGGCGGCGGGGGTCTGCCCACCCTCGGGGCTTGGGTCGGCCAGCTGGAAGTAGATGTGGCCCGAGGGTCCGGCGCCCCGCTTGGGAAGCGCCACCACTCCCCGCACCCATACGGGTTCTGGGAAAGCCATGGAAAGGATTTCCCCGGCGGCCCTGTTCAGCTCCAGGACGGTGAAGTCACCGGGCATGCGGCGGTTCTACTGGACCCTGAGCCTGAAGGAGCCGCCCCGCTGCGCCACGTCGTGCACAACCACGTAGTAGACCCCGGTGTACCCCGCGGAGAGGGTGAAACTCTCGTCCCCGGGCTCGGAGCCTTCGCAGCAGGCAAAGGTCCGGGCGTACTCGAAGTCCTCCCGGTAGGGAAGGTTCATGAACTGCTCCAGGTTCATCTCCCTGCCCGCCACGATCACGTCGAAATCCGACTCTCCTCCGGTTTCCAGAACCAGCCAGTACTCGGTTCCCTGCTGGAGCGAGAGGGTGTAGAGGGCGGTGGCTCCCCGGTCCAGGGAGTCCTCCACGTCCAGAAGGGGAGGGGAGGAGGAGAAGAACAGAATGAAAGAGAGAGCCAGTTCCATGAGTCACCTCCAGAAACCTGATAATGGGGAGATTCCAAAGCCCGGTCAACCGGCGAGGTGTCGCCCTGCTGGGGTGGAGGGAGCCTTAAGGATTCTTTGCATGAAATGATATGCCATCCAAAGATTACTATTTGAATGAGGCGTCCCAAAAATCAGGGGCTTCGTCCCACTCCGGAGGAATGGCATTTTATTAAAGAAATAAAACCAGAATTTAGGCAATTGTCGGTACTGACTCCGATTCTGCGGAAGTGTTCCTTCCCGGGGACGTACCCGAAGGGCGGCTGCGGGATGAGGCAGTCTCATTTCACTGGCCGATACAGGATCAAGAGTTCATTGTATGAGGAAATAGCCTGCATCGAAGGGGGTCTCCGGGCCCGTCCTGCGGCTTTCCACGTTCCCGGAGCTTGTCTATGTTCCATCCGTAAAAGGTTCAAGCCCCGGAAGGACGTGCCTATGAAGACCGGTTCCAAACTGGAGACCTGTTCGGGTATCGCTGTTCTGGATCCCGACGGCCTGATCAGACCTTTGGACTCAGGGTACCGGGGGGAAATGGTTCCCCCGGACTCGGACGAGGGCCGGGAGGTTTACCGGCGGGGGCTGGTGCTGGCCCTGGAGCTGGCATGCAGGAAGGTGTTCCCCAGGGCCAGGCTCTGGGTGGAGCACGCGCTATCCCTCGGCTACCGGTGCCGGCTGGAGGGGAACAGGCTTCCCGGGCAGCCGGATACTGTGGACCGGATCAGGGCGGCCCTCTCGGAAGTGGTGAGCGCCGCGCTGCCGCTGGAACACCGGATCCTCACCCCGGAGGAAGCCCTGGAACTCGACGGGGAACCGGGCCGGCTCGCCAGATGGCATAAAGGAACCGGCGAATACCACCTGAACCGGCTTGGGAATTGCCTCGCCTTCGCCATGGGTCCCTGCGTTCCCGATACATCCTGGCTCACCCGATGGGAGCTGAGACCCCTGGGCGGGAGCTTCCTCCTGCGGTTTCCCGGGTCGGGCAACTGGCCTTCCATCGCCCCATGGCACGACAGAAGGAAGCTGGGCAGGGAACTGGACCTTGAGGAGAGGCATCTCCGGGTGATGAAGACCCAGTCGGTGGACGCCCTCAACCGCAGGATCAGGCAGGACGGCGGACGGGAGCTGGTCATGATGTGCCACTTCTACCAGAACAGCCGTATGGTGGAGATCGTGAACCAGGTGTCCGACCAGTTCCCCGGGAAACGGGTTGTGATGGTGGCGGGCCCTTCCTCGAGCGGCAAGACCACCTTCACCCGGATGCTGTCCACCTATCTGGGGGCACAGGGATTCAGGGTCAGGATGATCAGCGTGGACAACTATTTCAAGAACCGGGCCGAAACCCCGAAGAATCCCGACGGCTCTTACGACTTCGAAAGCCTGGAAGCCCTGGAGACGGGCCTTTTCGGGGAGCACCTGAAAGCGCTTCTGGCCGGACGGGAGGTCAGGATGCCCCGGTTCGACTTTCAGACCGGGGTCCGGGAGGATCATGTCGATCCGATGGCTTTGGGCGACAATGATATACTGCTGGTAGAGGGGATTCACGGGCTGAATCCCGCCCTCACCCCCGGCCTGGAACGGGATTCCAAGTACATGGTGTACATATCGGCCCTTACTTCCCTGAACATCGACAGGCTCACCCGGATGTCCACATCCGACGGCAGACTGCTCCGCAGGATCGTCAGGGACAGCTTCTCCCGGGGATACACCGCGGCCCAGACCATCGCCGGATGGTCCAGCGTCAGGAGGGGCGAGAGGAAGTACATCTTCCCCTTCCAGGAGGAAGCGGATCTGATGTTCAATTCCTCGCTGCCTTACGAGCTGGCGGCTCTGAAGCCCTACGCGGAACCCCTTCTGGGGGAGGTGCCGAAGGGTTCGGCCGAGTTCCACACGGCCTCCAGGCTGCTCCGGCTTCTGTCCTGCGTGGAGCCCATCAGGGAGAGCATGATTCCGAAACTCAGCATAATCAGGGAGTTCATAGACGGCCTTCTTCTGGATTGGGAGGATCAGTAGGATGCTTGCACTCATCTTTCTGGCGGCGGCACCCATGCCCGACAACGCCGCCTGGACCAGGCCCCTGGCGCCCCCGGATCGGTTCCTTGCGAACTCCTGGGAGCCCAGACCCTTCGATGTGCTCCACTACGATCTGGATCTGGAAGTCGACCGGGAAAACGAAGTTCTTTCCGGATCGGCGACGATCACCCTGACGCCCCTGGAAGAAGGGCTGGAAACGGTCCTGCTGGACCTTCGGACCCTGGACGTCTCTTCGGTCTTCCGGGACGGCTACCCTCTGGACTTCTATCAGTCCGGCGATTCGCTGGTGGTGACCCTGGACTATCCGGCGGGTCCTTCGGAGCAGGTGGAACTGGTGGTGTCCTACTACGGTACCCCATACCACGAGGCATGGGGCGGGTTCTGGTTCCACCCCTACGTCACCTATCAGATGGGGGTAGGTCTGTACGAGGAGGATCCTTCCATGGGGAAATGCATGTTCCCCTGCGTGGATCATCCCATGGACAAGGCGGGTTTCAGCTTCAGCATCACAGTGCCCGACACGCTGTATGCCGTGGCGAACGGTGATTCGGCGGGTGTTACCCAGAACGGGGATGGTACTCTGACATACCACTGGGAACAGCCACTCCCGATGGCCACCTATCTGGCGGCCATCAGTGTGGCGGATTACGCGGTCCTTCACGACCAGGACGATCCCAGGCTCTACTACTACGTCTACTCGTGGGACGTGGAGGACGCGGTGGGAAGCTTCCAGAACGTGGACCTGATGATGGCCCGGGCGGAGAGCATGTACGGGGAGTACCCCTGGGACTGCAAATTCAGCTACGTAGAGACCCCCAAGGGCGACATGGAGCATCAGTCGGCGGTGTTCCACATAGCAAGCGCCATCAACGGGGGAACGGGGTACGACTGGCTTCTGGCCCATGAGATGACCCACCAGTGGTGGGGCGACTGCGTGACCGAGTCGGACTGGTCCGACGTCTGGCTGAGCGAAGGGTTCGCAACCTACGGGGAACCCTTGTGGATGGAGACCTACGGCTGGGCGGAGTATATCGACTACATGGTGGACCATGTGATGAAGCCCTACCTGAACAGCGGAGAGACCTTTCCGCTCTCCTCTCCCTCATCCCCCGGTGAATACTGGGGCTACACCACTTACCAGAAGGGCGCTTCCGTGCTGCACATGCTGAGATGCCTCATGGGGGACCAGCAGTATTTCCAGGCCCTGGAAACCTACTTCGACGAGTTCCAGTTCGATCTGGCCACCACGGAAGACCTACAGGAGCATCTGGAGGCCCAGTACGGGGATCTTGACTGGTTCTTCGACCAGTGGGTGCACGGCTACGGGTACCCGGTGTACGACCTGGACTTCCAGTTCGCCCCGGGACAGGTTCAGATCACGGTTCACCAGTCCCAGGAGTTCGGCACCTTCTTTACCATGCCCCTGGAGTTCCGCGTGGAGGGGGAGGGACAGGACACCCTGGTGACCATGTGGAACGACAGCCAGGACCAGGTAGAGCTGTTCCAGACCTCCTTCAATCCCTCTTCCGCTACCTTCGACCCTTCGGTTAAGATCCTGTGCAACATGGTGCTGGGGGCTGACGAGCAGCCTACGCCGCCCGCCGGGGGCGTCTCCACCATGTGGGTGGTCCCCAACCCCACCGCGGGAGTTTCCCAGATCCGCTGGATCGGCACCGAGGGCGGTCACCTGGAAGCAAGCCTTTACGATATTTCCGGCAGGACCGTCTCCAGCTGGACCCTTGAGCCGGGTAACCGCACTGTGGTCATGGGGGCCCTGCCCTCGGGCACCTACTTTCTGGAGGCCCGGGCACCCGGCAACCTCCGTCAGGTTGCCCGCCTTGTCATCCTTGGGGACGGAGTAAACTAAATCAACTAACTGCTGT
>CAZSKU010000030.1:0-28228 GCA_964607515.1 uncultured bacterium
TCCCGGCGGGAAAGATTCCTTCCCGGCCGGGCGGCAGGTTGGCACTATTTCTAGATGGTAAAGTATAGACCCGGAACCGGCATTTGGCAAACCCCGGGATTGCGCCCCGGTTATATTCGTACGTCCGGCATATCGGCGGCGTCAGAATCATACGGAGGCTGTTCATGTGGTTCGCGGCGGCGGTTCTCTCAGTCCTCCCCTCGCCCCCGGAGGCTCCGAGGATTCCCTTCACGGTCTCATCCCCCTATGGCGGCAGAACGGACTACTACTACTGGCTCAGGAACGTCGAGGACCCGGAGGTTCTTGAATACCTCCGGGAGGAGAACGCTTACGCGGAGGCATTTTTTACGGAAGGAGAGGATCTCAGGCCGGCGCTGTACCGGGAGATGGCCTCAAGGCTTCCCGCCGAGGACGTTTCCGTTCCCTGGGAGATGGACGGATGGTGGTACGGGACCCGTTACGAAGCCGGGGCCGACTACCCGGTGTATTTCCGGCGCATGGGCGCTCCGGACGGCCCCGAGCAGGTCCTCTTCGACCTGAACGACCTGGCGGAGGGTAGGGGCTACCTGTCCCTGGAGGGTATGAGCGTGAGCCCGGACGGCCTCGTGGCGGCTCTGTGCCTGGACACCCTGGGGGACCATCGGGGGTTCATCGTCTTTCTTGACACCGGTACGGGTGGATTCCTTCCGGACACCCTTCACGACACAAGTTCCGACATGGCCTGGGGAAGCGACAGCCGGACTTTCCTCTACGGATTTCAGGACGAGACCAGGCGCACCGCGGGATTCGCAAGGCACGTCCTGGGCCTTCCGGGATCCCCCGATACGGTCTTCATCGAGCCCGACTCGACTTTCTGGCCCTGGATGTACGAAACCGCCGGAAGAAAGTGGATAGTGCTGGCCTCGGAGAGTTCCGAGACCTCCCATGTGATGCTCCTTCCGTCGGACGATCCCGGGGCGCTCCCCAGGGACGCGGTTCCCAGGGAGGAGGGGGTTCTCTGCTCCATCGCCTTCGCCGGGGACTCCCTGTACCTTCTCACCAACCGCAACGCCGAGAACTTCAGGCTTCTGCGGACGGCCCCCTTCTCAAACGAGGAACCGGCGGAGGTTCTGCCCAACCACCCCGAGGTGCTCCTGGAGAGCATTCACGGCTTCAGGGACTACCTGGTTCTCATGGACAGGGCGGGGAGCGGACAGGGCATGAGGATTCTCCGAGTCCCCGGAGGCGGATGGACCAGGGTGAGGCTTCCCGAGGAACCTGCAGCGGTCTATCCGTCTTTCAACCGGGTTTTCGAATCGGAAACCTTCAGGTTCGAGTTCTCATCCATGGTAACCCCGTGGTCCACCATGGTCTGCACCCTGTCCACCGGTGAGCCGGAATTCCTGAAGACCGATTCGGTGGCGGGGTACGACCCCTCCCTCTACCGGACCGAGTTCATAGAGGCCCAGGCGCCGGACGGGGAAATGGTTCCCGTTTCGCTGGTCTACCGGGCCGACACATTCGTTCCCGGAGGAAATCCCCTGTTGCTGTACGGCTACGGGGCCTACGGATACAGCTGCGATCCCTCCTTCAGCTCCCAGGTGCTGAGCCTTCTCGACCGGGGGTTCGTCTACGCCGTGGCCCACGTGAGGGGCGGCCAGGAACGGGGCCGCCGCTGGTACCTGGAGGGCCGCCTCCTCCACAAGCGGAACACCTTCACCGACTTCATCGCCTGCGGCGAACACCTGATATCCGGCGGCTACTGCGATCCCAACCGGCTCTTCGCCATGGGGGAGTCCGCCGGGGGTCTTCTGATCGGGGCGGTGGCGAACCTCCGGCCCGACCTGTGGAGGGGGCTCGTGGCGGGGGTTCCCTTCGTGGACGTGGCCACCACGATGCTGGACGAGACCATTCCGCTCACCACGAACGAGTACAGCGAATGGGGCAATCCGGCTTCGAGGGAGTACTACGATTACATCCTTTCCTACTCCCCGTACGACAACGTGTCGCCGGTCGAGTACCCGGCCATGATGGTCACCGCGGGGCTGTACGACTCCCAGGTCTGCTACTGGGAACCGGCCAAATGGGTAGCGGCCCTGCGCCGCACCGGCACGGGACACGAACCTCTTCTCCTGGTGACCAACATGGAGGCGGGGCACGGCGGATCTTCCGGCAGGTTCTCGTGGCTCGAGGACCTGGCGGCCCAGTACGCGTTTCTGATCCGTCTGGCCGGAAGCGGATCCCCGGAGGGCTTTCAGGACGCCCATGTCGAAGGGATGGATATATCTACACCTGAATAAGATAGAATGATGCTTACCTATCGGACCGCCTCGAGGGATTTGCGCAACAGCGCTGTTTTTTATTACCTTCAGTGATGTGTTGTTTCCGCCCTGAAGGGAGGGGTTTTGAAGCTCACCGGTTCTTCCGTTTCCCGCCCTGTGGCGGTGACCGTGCTTTCCATCGTGGCCGGGATTCTCGGGGCGGTGGCGGTGGTCCGCATGCCGGTGGACCTGCTTCCATCGGTGGAGTACCCGAGGCTTACGGTGGAGACCTCCTACCCGTCCTCGAGCCCCTACGAAGTGGAACGGCTGGTTACGGACCCCCTGGAGGACGCCCTGGCCGGGGTCAGAGGGCTGCGCTCCTACTCCTCCCGCTCCTACGGCGACATGAGCCGCATCACCCTGGAGTTCGACTGGGGAACCAACATGGACTACACCCGGCTGGAGGTGCGAGAGAAGCTGGACATCGCCAGCTGGTCCCTGCCGGACGACGCCGGCAGGCCCACAATGGTGGACTACGATCCTTCCACCAGGCCGTTCATGGAAATCCTGATGACCATGGACGGCTCCTGGACTGACATCACCGATTTCGCCCGGCGGGTTGTCACCGCCAGGCTCGAACAGGCCGAAGGCGTGGCTTCGGTGGAAGCCTCCGGCGGGGCGGATCCGGCGGTATTCGTCCGGCTCAGGCCCGGGGCCATGGAGGAGCTGGGGCTGGACCCCTCCACGGTGAGCGCCGCCCTGGCCGGAGCCAATGCGGTGATGGCCGGAGGCGGAGAGGTTCTGGACGGCCAGAAGGAATTCTTCCTCTCCCTGCAGGGCGAGTTCGAGACCCTGGAGGACGTGGAGAACACTGTTGTCGGTTTCCTCGGCACCTCCCCGCTGCTTCTGGGCGAGGTGGCCGAAGTGTATCTGGACGAGAAACCACCCACGGAGTGGGCCAGCTACAACGGCGAGCGGGCGATCATTCTTCGGGTCAGGAAGATGTCCGAGGCCAACACCGTTGACGTGGCCGGCGAAGTGGAGGGGTTGATCGGTGAGTTGACCCAGGCCTACCCCAACCTGGGGCTCACGGTGATCCAGAACGACGCGGGTTTCATCCGGGACTCCATAGACGGCGTGGTGCAGGCCCTGATCATGGGCGGTCTTCTGGCGTTCGGGATTCTCTTCTTCTTTCTGAGGGACTGGAAGAGCCCGCTGGTGATGGGCATATCCATCCCCCTGAGCATCTCCATCTCGCTTTTCTTCCTGTACATGGCCGGGGTCACGGTGAACATCATGAGCCTCGGGGGGCTGGCCCTGGGGTCGGGCCTCCTGGTGGACAACGCGGTGGTGGTGCTGGAAGCCATCTACCGGCGCAGGGAACAGGGGGAGGCCCGGGCTTCCGCCGCGGTCACCGGAACCGGGGAGGTCGGGCAGGCAATTCTGGCCAGCACCCTGACCACCGTCGTGGTGTTCTTTCCGGTGGTGTACATGGAGGGGGTCACCAGCCAGCTTTTCCGGGATCAGGCCCTGGCGGTGGGGTCCGCCCTGATGGCCAGCCTTCTGGTGTCGGTCACGGTGATTCCCGCAATGGCCGCGCGGTTGGGAAGGTCGGGGGTGTCCACCGATGTCACGGCCCGGTGGAAGGACGCCTACTGCAGGCTTCTCGAGAGGCTTCTCGGCCGGAGGAAAACACTCCTGACCGTTACCGGCGCGGTCACCGCGGCCGCGCTGGCCGGGGCCGCCCTTCTTCCCATGCAGCTTCTGCCCGAGGTTCCGGAGAACCAGCTTGAACTGTCCTTCAGCGCCGGTGAGGGCACTTCCATGGAAAGGCTTGTGGATTTGTCCGAAACGGCCTCGGACCTTGCCCGGCGGTCGGGCGCCCGATGGACCAGCGGCCGGGCGGGGGTCCGGGCGCAGGAAGGGGTGGACGTCCTGCTGACGGCCTTCTACGGTACCGCCGACGAAGCCCTCGAGGCGGTGCATCCGCTGAGGGATTCCTGGAGCGGAATGTTCGGTTTCCCGCTTCAGGTGGTGGTCAGGGAAGGGCTTCTGGGGCAGATTCTCGGAGGCGGAACCGGGTTTACCGTGTTCCTGGAGGGGGAGAACACCGAAGCATCGCTGAACGCCGCCAGGGAACTGGCGGACGAGTCGGTCCGGAGCATCGGGGAAATCACCGGGGCGGACGTCCAGTACCTTCCAGGAAACCCCGAGATAGTCCTCACCCCGGACCAGGAGCTGCTGGGCCTTCTCGGAGTGTCCATAGGAGATCTGGCGGACTTCATCGAAAGTCTTTCCCGGGGCATCATCGCCACAACCTACTACCGGCAGGACGAGAGGGTGGACGTGGTGGTGCTCGGGGACCGGGGAGAGGGAATCGTGCTGGACTCCCTTCTCCTTCGGGCGATGCCCACCGCTGCAGGGCTGGTGCAGTTGTCGAGGATGGTGGATTCCCGTGTCAGGGACACGCCGGGCTTCATCGAGCACTACCAGGGCAACCGGGCGGTGGCGGTGTCGTTCTCCGGAGGGGGAACCAACCTGGCGGGAACCTCCGAGAGGGTCAGACGTCTCTCCCGGACTGCTCTCGAAGGAGCGCCGGTCCGGCTGAGGCTGGGTCCGGAGATAGAGGAGATGGACCGCACCGTGTCCAGCCTGCTCCTGGCGGCGGCGCTGGCGGTGGCCCTGGTGTACGTGCTGCTGGCGGTGCAGTTCGAGAATTTCCTTGAACCCTTCATCATAATGTTCACGGTTCCCCTGGGTGTTATCGGCGTGGTGCTGGCCCTGGCGGTCACCGGCGAGAGCTGGAACGCCCTGTCGGGAATCGGTCTGGTGGTGCTGTCGGGGATAGTGGTCAACGACGGCATCCTTCTGGTGGAGAGGATCAGCCAGTTGAGGAAGCAGGGAATCGCCACCAGGGAGGCCATCCTCGGAGCCGGGCGCGACCGGTTCAGACCGGTTCTCATGACCACCGCCACCACGGTGCTCGGTCTCCTGCCCATGGCCCTGGGGATCGGCACCGGCGGCGCCCTGCGGAAACCCCTGGCGGTGGCAATAATCGGCGGCATCATGGTGGCCACCTTGCTCACCCTGGTGGTGGTGCCGGTGCTCTACAGCCTGCTCCGGGAAGGACGCCGTTGATAGACCTGGTCCTCCGCCGCCCCCGGGGAACCGCCATGGTTTACATCGCCCTGCTTGGCCTGGCCGTGGTGTCGTTCTTCAGGATACCCATCGAGGGCACTCCCGACACCACCCTGCCCAGTTTGACCGTGAGCACGACCTGGTCCGGGGCCGACCCGGAAGCTGTGTGCGAACAGGTCACCAGACCCATTGAGGAGGCGGCCCGGCAGGTTCGGGGGGTGGAGGAAGTGTCCTCCAGTTCCCAGTTGGGCAGGAGCATGGTCACCGTGTCCTTCTCCAAGGGAACAGACATGGACGTGGCGGCCATGACCCTCACCGAGAGAATCAGCATGATCCGCCGGGACCTCCCCTCGTCGGTGAGCCCCAGCCAGATCACCCAGTCGGTTCCCCGGGAGATGGAGAGCGAGGGTTTCCTCATCTACAGCCTTACCGGAGCCGAACGCCCGGTGCTGAAGCAGATTTCCGACGACATCGTCCTGCCGGCCCTGGAGCGGGTGGACGGAGTAAGCTCCGTGATCGTGGAGGGGCTGGGGTCCGAAGTGGTCGTGGTGGACATGGACCTTCAGGCCCTGGAGGCCTGCGATCTCACACTGGCCCAGGTGGTCTACGCAATTCGTGCCGGAATAGTGGACAGGAACGTGGGGGTTGTGTCCGACTCCACCGGCAGCCGGGCGGTGCTCAGGGTGAGCAGCGTGCCCGGAGTCCCCGGAGACCTTCAGGACATCACCCTGGCCTACAGGAACGGAAGGTTCATCACCATCGGCGACGTCACCCGGGGCGTGAGCGTGAGCTACGAGGATCAGACGGGGGCCGTTTTCAGGTACAACGGTCTGGACCAGGTATCTCTGCAGGTGGACAGGAGCCCCGGAAGCAACGCGGTGGCCACCGCGCAGAGGGTTTTCGACACGGTGGAGAGACTCAGGGAGAACCTTCCGGAAGGCATAGAGCTGGTACTCACCGAAAACGGCACAGAGGGGATAGTCGAGGACCTCAAGGCCCTTTCCTGGCGTGCTCTCGTGTCCATAGGCCTTATAACGTTCATCCTACTCGTCCTCAACCCCAGCCCTCTCACCACTCCCCTGGTCCTCAGCTCCATTCTTTTCAGCGCTGCGCTCTCGGTGACGGCGGTGTTTCTGGCGGGCTACACCATCAACGTGCTGACGCTGAGCGCTCTGGCCATAGCCTTCGGCCTGCTTGTGGACGGAGCCGTGGTGGTGCTGGAAGCCATCGCATACCGGAGAAGACAGGGACTGCCGCCGCTGGAGGCGGCTGGTACGGGAGCCAGGGAGGTGGCGGTGCCGGTACTGGGAGGAATCCTCACCACCCTGGTGGCCCTGGTTCCGCTGCTGGCCAGCGAGGGGGTGCTCAGGCTCTACTACAAACCTTTCGCCTTCACCGTGTCGGCGACCCTCATGGCGTCCTACGCCGTGTGCCTCACCCTGGTGCCCTCCATAGCCGGGCACCGGGGAAAAAGCCGGTGGTATCAGCAGAGGTTGTGGGACAGGACCCTGGCCCGATGGGTCTCCCGGTTGCACCACAAGCCGTGGATCATGATGTCCGTCACCATCATGCTGGTGCTGGGGTCCATGTACGTGCTGCTGTTCAGGGTGGAGCACGGCGAGACCTGGAGCTTCGGGGACTGGGAGCGCACAAGCATCTACGTCTCCATGGGATTCCCCCCGGGAACCCCCCAGGACATCGTGGACGGAGTGGCACGCCAGTTCGAGGTCCTCATGACGGGGCGCGACGGAATAACCTCCACCCGCACCTACGTCTGGGGGGAATCGGCGTTCATCTACTGCGAGTTCGACGACGACGCTCTTGGCAGCGGATTCGCCCTGCAGGTGGAGGCGGAGGTCATCGCCCTGGCCACAACCATCGGGGGCGCCAGCCGGATCTGGGCCGGCGGAATCAGCCCCGAGGGGTACTGGAAAACCACGAGCAGCGCCGGAATGATGCAGACCATCGAACTCAGGGGCTACGATTACCAGGGCCTCAAGAACATCGCCGAGAACCTGGCGCTGATGCTCTCTTCCCACCCGAGGATACAGGAAGTCGACATCAATTTCGCCCGCAGGGAGATGAACAGGGAGCAACTGGCGGTGATATTCGACCGCCAGGAACTGGCGGATCTCGGGCTCAACCCGGTGCAGCTGCTTCAGGCGTTCGCATATAACTTCGCCGGTGGCTACGGCGGGCAGATCCGGGTGGCGGACGCCTCCCTGGACCTGTCATTCATTCTGGAGGGCCGGGAATATCCCCAGCTCGCCGACGTGCTGGACAGCCGTATCCGCACCCTGGACGGCACCATGAGGCTCGGGGACGTGGTGGGGATAGACACCCTTTCGACCCAGGGCGCCATCATCCGGGAAAACGGCGAGTACATTCGCACAGTGGCCTACTCGTTCATGGGGGCGGAGAGGATGGCCGCCAGGTTCAGAACCACCCTGCTTTCCAACCTCGAGCTTCCTTCGGGTTACAGGGTGTACGAGGATACGGACTGGATTCCGGAGTGGCTCCGGAAAGACGAGGGCACGAACATGAACCTGCTGGTGGCTCTGGCCATCCTGGCGGTATTCGCCGTGACCGCCATCATTTTCGAGAGCTTCAAGGCTCCGTTGTGGGTAATGGCCGTGGTGCCCATGGCTCTGGTGGGGGTGGTGGCCGGGTTCTGGGCCTTCGGGCGTGTTTTCAGCCCCGAAGCCTACGTGGGAAGCGTTTTTCTTGTGGGGATCGCGGTGAACAACTCGATCCTCCTTGTGGACAGTTACGTGAAAAAGGAGAAGGCGGGCATGCCCGTGAAGACCGCGGTGGACCTGGTCGTCCAGGAGCGACTCAGGCCTGTGCTTCAGACCACCGCAACCACCATCCTGGGGCTTCTTCCTCTGGTTCTGTGGCCCATATCGGGCCAGGACCTCTGGGGAACCCTGTCCTTTACCGTGGTGTGCGGCATGCTGGTGAGCACCCCGCTGGTTCTGGTGGCCCTGCCCGCCCTCATTCAGGTCACTTCCCGAAGGAGAAAGCATGAACAGGTCTAACCTCCTGCTGGCGGCCGCAGCCGCAGCTTCCGTCTTGTTCCTGGGTTCGGTGTTCCCCGGTTGCGGCGCCGATGAGGAGGAGGAGGAACGGGAGACCCTGGAACCCTCGCCCCTTCCTGTAACCGCGTCCGAAGCCCGGGTGGACACCCTCTTCGAGGTCATAAACGCCACCGGAAGGGTGGAAAGCCGCAGAACCCAGGCTCTCACCGCCCAGATCCAGGGGCAGGTGGTTCAGGCGCCCCTGCGGGACGGTCAGGCGTTTTCCGCCGGGGACGTGGTTTTCAGGGTGGCGTCCGGGGAATACTCGGCGAACCTTGCCTCGGCGTCCAGCGCATACCGAAGCGCCCAGGTCCTCTACGAATTCGAGTGCGAGAACTACCAGGGGGAACTAACCGAGGACGTGCGCCGAATGCTTAGGCAGACCACCGGCCTGGAGCAGGCCCAGGCTTCCCTGTCCAGGGCCGGGGCTCAGTACGCCAACAGCGCCATAAGGGCGGGCTTCGACGGGGTCGTGGCGTCCGTGTCGGCCCGGGAGGGCATGACGGTTTACCCGGGCACTCCCCTGGGGGAGCTTGTGGACCCCGGTTCGCTCCAGGTGAGGATCGAGCTGGATGAACGGCAGCTGGCGCGTTGTTCTCAGGGCGGACCCGCCTTCGTAACGGTGCCGTCTCTGAACGATACCACCGTGGCGGGAACCGTGTTCTCGGTGTCGCCCGTGGTGGACCCCTCCTACCGGGCGGGCACGGTGATGGTCGAGATTCCGGAGGTGGTGAACCTCAGACCTGGGGCCACCGCCCGGACTGAGATAGTTGTCTCGGTGAGCCCCGAGGTCCTGGTGATCCCCGAGGAGGCGATCCTGATCAGGGACAACAGGACCATGGTCTTCGTGGTGGAAGACGGAAAGGCCTCCTGGAGGTACGTGACGGTGGGCGCCCGGGGCCGGGGACGGGCCTCGATCACCGAAGGTGTTGCCGAGGGGGATCTGGTGATCACCGGAGGGCACTATTCCCTCGCCCACGAGGCGCCTGTGGCGGTAATGAACTGAAAGGCCGAATAAACCACCCGCCATTTGCCCTTCATTAAGGGCAGACGGTATTGTAGGCCGATGGACGGTGAAAAGGGCGTTTTCCGCCGGGATGACTGGGAGTTCCTCCTGGTCCAGGCCGCTTCGGAAAAGGCGGGAGTAGACTTTTTCTCCTACAAGATCAACACCATCCGACGCCGGTACCTTCGAAGGATGGCCGCCAGGAAGCTCACATCCCTGTCGGACTACGTCGCGGTCCTGGAGAGGGAGCCCGAGGAGGTGGCCGAACTGGCCTCCGATTTCCTGATCGGCGTCACATCCTTCTTCAGGGATCCCGAAGCCTTCAGGGTCATCGAGCAGAAGATACTTCCGGAGGTATTCCGCGCCTCCGCCGGAGAGCCTGTGCGGGTCTGGGTGGCGGGATGCTCCCGGGGGCACGAGGTCTACTCCCTTGCCATGCTTCTTCAGGATTACTGCACAAGTCACGGCGGCGACTTCCTGGTATTCGCAACCGACATTTCTGACCTGTCCGTCAAGGCCGCTTCCCGGGGGCTTTTCAAGAAGGAGTCGGCGGATACCCTTCCGGAGAGGTTCCGGGGCATGGTCACCGAAACCCCGGCGGGTTTTTCCGCAAATCCCGAGATCAGACACCGGCTGGTGTTCAACCGCCACGACCTTCTGGAGGATCCCCCCTTTTCCCGGATAGACCTGGTCAGCTGCAGAAACCTTGTGATGTACCTCAAGGAGGAGATCCAGAGGAAGGTGATGGGGCGGCTGCTTTTCAGTCTGAGGAAGGGAGGATTCCTCTTCATGGGCAGCGGGGAGAACCCCTCGGGAATGACGGGATACCTGGAGGTGGTTGACAGCGCATGGCGCATCTTCCGGAAGACCGCCGAGATAGACCACTCCGTGGAGCTGTTCTTCGGGGATTCCGTGCGCCGGCCCGGCCATCCCAGAGCCGCAGTTCCGGGCGACTCCTTCAGGGAGAATCCCAACCGGGGTCTTGCGCGGACAGGCTTCGACTCATTCCTCACCCAGACTTTCGTACCCTCCTGCGTCTTCGTGGACGAGGCCTTCCGGATTCTGCACCTGCACGGAGATCTTAACGAGTATCTGACCATTCCTTCGGGTTTTCCCCAGGTGGATCTTCTCACCATGCTTCCCCCCGAACTGCGGCGGAGGGTCAGGGCGGGGGTGAGGGAGGTTCTCAGGGACGGAAATCCCGTGGAGGTAAGGAACCTTCAGTGGAAAGACGGCACCGTGGACCTGGGCATCTCTCGGATCTCGCCGGACGGTATGGGAGGGGTGTGCCTGGTGACCTTCGCTCCGGGAAGAATGTCCGAGGTCATAGTGGTGGATTCGCTGGTTTTCAGTTCAGATGCCCGTAGCCGGATCGAGGACCTCGAGAGCCAGCTGGACTCCCTGGAACACGAACTCCGCCAGGTGAGGGAAGAGCTGACCGTCCGCACCGTGGAACTCCAGTCCGCCCACGAGGAACTGCTCACCGGGAGCGAGGAGATCCGAAGCACCAACGAGGAACTGCAGGCCATCAACGAGGAACTGCTTTCGGCCAACGAGGAGCTCAAGGGCCGCAACATGCAGCTCTCGGAAGTGCACGGCGATATCAGCAACCTGCTTCGCAGCCTGGATATAGCCGCCATCTTCCTGGGCAGGAGAATGGAGATTCGGAAGTTCAACGAGGCGGCGCGCCTCTTCTTCCGGTTCGACGACAAGGATGCCGGCCGAAGGATCACCGATATAGCCTCGGACCTTCCCGGGGCGATCATCACTGATATCATGGACAGGGTGGAGAGGGTGGTCTCCCGGGGAGGGTCGGACCAGTGGGAGATGAACGCCGGGGAGATGGGCTGGTTCCTGGCCAAGGCCACCCCTCACCGGGACGAGTCCGGCGCGGTGGCGGGAACAATCCTGAGTTTCGTGGACGTCACCGGGATGAAGAGGGCTGAGAACCAGCTCAGGGGGCTGGAGAAACGACTGCGGCGGACCCACGCCATGGCTATGGTCGGTTGCTGGGACTTCATCCCGGACGGCGGAAAGATGTGGGTTACCCCGGAAACCAGGGCCATCCTCGAATGCCCCGGGGACGGCGACACCATGAGTTTCAACGATTTCTGCCGGCTCTTCCGGAACCCCGACGATGTTCGCGAGGCCTTCGACAACCTGGTTTTCTCCCGGGCGAAGATGGAACTCACCACCCTGGTTTCCGGGGATTCCAGCCGTTACGTGATGCTGGTGGCAGAACTCGAGTACGACAGCAGGGGGGAGCCTGCGAGGATATCCGGGGCGGTGCAGGACGTCTCCGGGGTCATGGAAGCCCGCCGGAGCCTGGAGGAGGCCCACGAATACCTGAAGAGGATCCAGAAGGCCGCAGCCCTGGGGGGTGTGAGGATGGAGTGGAATACCCTCACAGGCCTTTCCCGGGTGAACCTGTCACCTGAGGCGTGCGGGATCCTCGGGATCGGTCTCAGTTCCGACCGGGGAGTTCATTTGAGGGAGATCGTCACCCGGGAGGAGTGGAACAAGATCAGGGCGGTTCTGATGGAATCTGTGCGGGGAGGGGAAGCGGTGGAGGTGGATTTTTCCCTGATTCCCGTCCTCGACCGTAAAAGGAGAATTTTCCGGTTCCGGGCCGCCAGCGAGAAGAAGACCAGCGAGGTGATCCTTACCACCGGGGTGATCATGGACGTCACCGGCCTACGCCAGATAGAGCAGGAACTCCAGCACTCGGAGAAGCTCAGGTCGGTCGGCGAACTGGCCGGCGGTGTGGCCCATGATTTCAACAACCAGCTGATGGGAATAGTGGGTTACGCCGAGGGGCTGCTCAACCGGGTGGAGGATTCCGAGCTCCAGAAGATGATCCGGGGGATACTCAAGGCGTCGGAGAGGTCCGCGGAACTCATAAAACAGCTTCTGGCCTTCAGCAGGAAGGGAATGAACGTGGTGGCACAGGTGGACCTGCACAAGGTGGTCAACGACGTGCTGTCCATGGTGGAACGGAGCATTGACAGAAGGATCGAGCTGATTCCCGGACTCCACGCCTCGGATTCCCTGGTCACCGGCGACGAGTCCCAGCTGAACAACGCTCTGCTGAACCTGGTGCTGAACTCCAGGGACGCCCTGCCCGAGGGGGGATACATCAAGGTCACCACAAGGAACCTGCCGGGTGTTCCTGAACATGGAAAACCCGGCTTCATCGAAGTGGTGGTGGAGGACAACGGCCGGGGAATGGAGCCCCAGGAGGTGGAAAGGGCCTTCGAGCCCTTCTTCACCACCAAGCCCGTGGGCCACGGCACCGGCATGGGCCTTCCGGCGGTGTACGGCACGGTCAATGCCCACGGAGGCCAGGTAGACCTGGCATCCCAGCCCGGTAAGGGCACCCGGGTCACCGTTGTGCTCCCCCTGGCCACCGTGGCGGCCGCAGACGAGGTCCAGGGGGAACCGGCGCTGCCGAAGCCCGGCAGGTCGGCCAGGATACTGGTGGTTGACGACGAGGAGATGGTGAGGACCATCCTGGCGGATCTTCTGGTGTCAGGGGGCTACCGGGTGCTCACCGCCACCGACGGAGAGATCGCCCTCAGGGTGTTCCGAAGGAACCCGGACGATGTTGACCTGGTGCTCATGGACATGACAATGCCCCGGATGAACGGCCTGGACGCCTTCAGGGAGATGAGGAAGCTGAAGCCCGACGTAAGGGTGTTGATCCTGTCCGGCCACAGCGCTGAGAGCACGGCCCACGAACTCCGGCGCCACGGGATCCAGGGGGTCCTTCAGAAACCAATCACCGCCAGATCCCTGCTGGAGGCTGTCGCTTCGGCCCTGGCCTGATGTCTTTCGACCTTCCGGGATTCCCTGTCCGGCATTCCCGGCTCATCGCCGGTAGGAGTAGATCAATGGCGCCGGCAGGCAGAAAAGGGATTCCGGTTTTTCCGAGTGCAGTTCACCGGCCTTGAGGACGGCTGTTATCACGCCGCTGGCAGCCCCTTCCGGTACCGCCATAATACAGGTCTCCCTGGCTCCTCCGGGCGATCCGTCCGTCTCGATCCTGCGCATCCTGGCGTTGGTTGCTCCCAGAGCCCCGCTGTCCATGGCAGCCTCCACATAGACGGAGGTGCTTTCCTCCATGCCGGTCAGGTATATCAAAGTGTAATGGCGGTGCAGGGCGACGGACGACCTCACCGGCGTCCCGGGGAGCCTTCGGCGCCAGGCGGTACCAGCCTTGATCTCGTCTATGGCCGCGATGATCTGGCCCATACTGGCGGAATGCTCCTGGTAGCCAATTCTCAGACGGGTGTCGAGGTGGCCGGAGAGCACAGGCGAACAGAAGGCGAAACCCCTTCCGGGTCGGTTCAAGCGTCCTTCATCCACCAGGAGGCTCATTATTCCCTCCGCGTCCAGGGACGACACAAGAAGATGCAACAGCTGTTTTTCCGGGGATACCGTAATTCTCAGAAGCCCCAGCCGGTCCCTGATGCCGGTACCCAGCCCGAGGGTTATCGTGGGCACTCCGGTGCCCAGGGAAAGGGCGGTTCTGGCAAGGGCGTCGCCGGCATCCTTCATGGAGAGTATGAAGGTCAACAGGGCCAGGCTCCTGAGGGGAGACGCCGAGCTCACTTCAGTTACCCCCCGGAGAATCTGCCCCGGAGGGGGCGTGATGTACTCCTTTATCTCCTGGGCGTAGATCGTACCCCGGCCCGGATGGTTGAGTTCGAATTCGTCGGTGATCCTGCCCATCAGTGCTCCGGAGAAGGGCGGATCAGCGTTGAACCGGTAGATGCCCACCGCGGCGCCCGCCAGCCGGACGATGCTTCCCGGCAGCCCGAACCTACGGTTCGTCCTCTGTTGCCGGACCGTCCGGCCCGTCTCCATGTAGACCGGCCCGACACCCGCCTCCGAAAGAAGACCCACCATGCGGGAGTGGAGGTGTTCGTGCAGGACGCATGTCACACGGTGACGCCTGGTGAACCCGTCGGTCATCTCAGTCCTCGGTTTCAGCCGCGGAGATCATTATCCTCCTCTGACGCCGATGCACCAGAATCCCGAAAACAAGTGTGCAGATAACTGGGTACGCTGAAGCCATGGCCAGTATCCCGAATCCGTCGGATATCCCGGCAGCGCTTCCAAGCCCCAGGCCGAGGTTCAGCACCAGGGGAACCGTGACAGGCCCGGTAGTGACTCCCCCGCTGTCCCAGGCCATACCCACGAAAAGGTCGTCACTGAGCAGGGTGAGTGGAATCAGAGCCAGGTAAGGCGGCAGAAGCATCCATATCATAGGAATCTCGAACACTATCCGGAGCACACCGGCTATCACTCCCATTCCCACCCCCAGGGAAACCGCCCGGATCATCCCCGATGACTTTACAGTGCCCACCGTGATCTCCTCCACGGTCTGCCCCAGAGCTCTCAGCGCCGGCTCCGCCAGGGTGGTGCCGAACCCGATTCCGAAGGCGAACAGGATTACGAGGAAGACTCCGGTTCTGCCAGACGCCGACCGATCGTTCCGGGAGACTGCGGTCCGGTGAAGATAGGTTCCGTCTTCAGGGCTGAACCGCTCCGGTACGAACCGCTCCAGAGTCGGGGAGCGGTCACCCGCCAGGAGGAAGTAGAATCGCTCCTCTCCGTCTGGGCCTGCGACGGGGATCAGCAGTGAGGCGTCGAAGCCGGGGATCGCAACTGTCACCGTGTCATCTCCTCCACCGCTGATCGAATGGGAAAGCCTGCGACCCGAATCGGCTCCCAGGGGGGCCAGACCGGTGTTGATTCCCGAACTCAGAAGTGTCATTCCCACCAGGGTGAAGGCTATCCCCAGGAGCATTTCATCAACGTACCTTGGTCGGTCCCGGAGAAGGAGGAACAGAGCCGCCGTCAGAAGAACCGTCACCGGCATGACTGCCCGGATCGACGGCCGGATCTCACCGGAGATCGAGGCGATTATCATGTCCTTCACCCCGAGGCTTTCCCGGGAGGGAACGGCTGGCTCGGTGAAGGCGTCCGGGGCTGTTCCTGTCTCCTCCGTCACAGCCCTGCGGGTGGAATCGCTTCCGCGGGTCATGGCGTACTCGAACAGGGCTTCCTCGCTGTCGAATAGATCCAGAGCCCGGTCCCTGTACTCCCGGGAAAAGAATCTGGCCTCGTCGGTGGGAGCCGGCAGACCCGGAGCGGAAGCGACTCCCAGGGCCATCACCGCCAGCACGGGCAGCGCCGAGGCCAGCATGACAACCCCGAAGGAGTCACCGGGGCCTCCCCCCTTGCGGCGGGCCCTGGACAGCCCGATTCCCAGAGCCAGCGCCAGGGGCACTGTGACCGGGCCGGTCGTGACCGCCCCTGAATCCCAGGCCAGACCCAGTATTGGAGAGAGCGCCGGCGAAGCGCTGAGAATCAGGCTGGATACGACCAGCACAAGGATAATCGCCAGGATCAACGGTTTGATCCGGAAGCCGAGGTAGAAACGCAACAGACCCACCGCCACCGCAAGCCCCACGCCGGAGGCTATGGACAGCACCAGCGCCCGGGAGTTCAGTTCCAGCAGGTAGTACAGAAGCGGCGATTCCCAGGCCGGAATACCCCCGGAGGCCGCTCGGAGCGCTGCCACCGCGGGTTCGGCCAGGGTGGCGGTCACCCCCAGCAGCATTCCGAACAGGACTATCAGAATCCCGCCTCCCCGAAGGGGCAGCTGCAGCCCCACCCTCTCGCTCAGCGGCATGAGACCCAGGAGAAGACCTTCCAGAAAGAAGGCCAGTCCCAGGACTGCTATTCCGATTCCCGCTCCCAGGATGGCCGCGTCCCCGGGAGTGCTCCGGAACACCAGCAACTGATAGCCGACCATGTACAGAACGATGAAGGCCAATGCGTGAAACTGGTCGCGCACCCGGGATCCGGTGTACGAGAGAACCATGCGGACTGCGGTGGGGAAGGGAACTCGTATTTTTGACTTTACCATGCCTTCTCAACTATATGAACCCCGGAATGGCGAGGCAAGACGGCTGTTCCGGCAAATCTGGGGGGACAGACAGCCGGTCCAGATCAGCGCAGGTCGGCGGTGTGTAACACCAGCTCTTCCTGAGGCGTCCTGAGGTTGTCAACCCTGAAAGGAGCTGTCATGGATGATAACCTGGCGCTGATGATACCCATTTTCGGAATCGTGCTCGGAGTGGGCGGGCCTGTGCTGGCCATAATCCTGGCCACCTATTACTCCCACAGGACCAAGGTGGTCAAGTACGAGGCTCTGAAGAGCGCTCTGAGCGGCAACCTTCCTCCGGACCAGATGGAGAGGATTATTCAGTCCCTCTCCCAGAATGAAGGTGATCAGTCGGTTCCCGAGCGCCCCAGGAGGAAGAACATCTCCAGCGGCATCACGCTGCTGAGCATCGCGGTAGCTCTGGTCCTGGCGGCCCTGGTGGTGGGTCACATAGAGGGGTTCGCGGTGGCCGCGCTGGTGCTGGGCTTCATAGGAATCGCGAAGCTGCTTGTGGCCTTTATCGTACAGAAGGATGACGGTGGGGAAAAGCGGTGATTCCGGAGCGCATCCTCGGTCATGCCATAAGCGCAAGGGACGGGGATCCCGACGCCTTCGAGGCCCTGGTGAAGGAGTACTGCGGTCTGGTTCACGCCCTGGCGTTCCGGATGACCGGAGATCTCCATCTGGCGGAGGACATCTGCCAGGAGACCTTCACCAGGGTCTGGCAGAAGATCGGCGGCCTGAGGGATCCGGAAGCTTTTCCGGGCTGGCTGGTCTCCATTGCCCGGAGGGTGTGCCTGGACGAACTGGAGAGAAGGAACCGGCGGATGGAGGCGGGAGAAGAGGAGATCCGGCTGGAGAACGTGAATCCATCAATGCCGGCGGATTTCGACGACAAAAGACGGATTCTGGAGGAAGCCATGGCCCGGCTTGCCCTGAGGGACCGGCAACTGCTCACCCTGTCCTACCACCGGGATCTTTCGTCGGAGGAAGTGGGTATAATGCTGGGAATGTCGCCCGGGTCGGTGAGGGTCGGGCTGCACCGGGCCAGGGAAAGGCTCTGCGAGCTATTGAAGGGAAGGGAAGATGAACTCCTCGCTTGAGGGAAGCGGAGCTCTGGAGAGGGTGGTGGACCGTCTTCTGGCGGCCTCCGTCTCGCCGGAGGCGGTGCCGCCGGAGACCGTCAGGCTCATCGCCCTGCGATCCCAGGTGCTTCGAAAGCCTGCCTTCCCGCTCTCCAGAGTTGCTGCGGTGATCGCGGTCGCGACTCTGGTGGCCCTCTTCGCGGCGACCAATCTGGATAAACTTTCATGGCTTAACGACCTGGCTTCCATACGGCCCTTCGAGGGTCTTCTGGCGGCGCTGTCGTCGGTGGGGTTCGAGAAGGCAGCCGCCGCTCTGGCCGTTACCGGCGGCGTTGCATACACGGTTTATACGATCGCCTTTTCCAGGGCAAGGTAGTTTCCCCCCGGAGGTTTGAAATGATCAGGGTGGCGGCGGCACTTTGTTTTCTTGTTCTCCTTTCAGGTTGCGGCGACGAACCTGCGGAACCGTCTGCGAACGGCCTTCCGGAACCCTCCCACGTGGCCAGCCCCGGCGCCGCAGGCCTCATCCCGAGGTCGGTGCTCTTCGGCAATCCCGAAAGAGTGGCGCCCGAACTCTCTCCAGACGGGGGAACTATCGCCTACCTGGCGCCGGTGGACGGAGTTCTGAACCTCTGGCTGATGGACGCCTCCGGTGATAATCCCAGACAGCTCACCTCCGATGAGGACAGGGGGATAACGCAGTTCCAGTGGGCGGAGAATGGAAGACACATCCTATACCTTCAGGACGAGGCCGGCGAGGAGAATACCCATGTCTACAGGATCACCGTGGAGACCGGCGAGGTCCTGGACCTTACGCCGTTTCCCGGCGTGAAGGCCTACGTCTCCGCCTCCGACCGGGACCAGCCGGACCGGATTCTGGTGGACATGAACAAGGACAACAGGATGTTCTTCGATGTCTATTCCTGCGACCTTGAGACGGGCGAGCTGGAAATGGTAATGGACAACACCGGATTCACCGCCGACGGCGACATGATTCTCGGCTTTGCCACCGACGAGGATATGAACGTCAGGCTGCAGTTCACCATCGATCCGGAGACCGGTGACATCACGGTGCTTCACAGGTGGACGGGGGAGTCCCTCTGGGAAATTCTAAAGACATTTCCCGGCCAGGACGAGTGGATCCCGGAGAGGTTCACCGAAGACGGCGCCGGCCTTTTCGTCAGATCCAATCTGGACCGGGACAAGAGCGCCCTGTTCAGGTACGACATCGGTTCCGGAACCGAAAACCTGATCACCGGAAGCGACATATCGGACATCGGGGGGGTAGTCTACGATCCTTTTACCGGCGAGCCCGTGGTGGCATCGTACTACTACCTGAGGCGCTCACTGGAGGTTCTCGATCCTTCCGTTCAGGCCGACCTGGACCTGTTGCAGGGGCTCCGGGAGGGGGATTTCTCGGTGGTCTCCAGGGATTCCTCGAATACCCTGTGGATAGTGGCCTACAGCACTATAGACAACCCGGCGGTGTACTACGTGTACGACCGTGGCTCCATGGAGACCCGGGAGCTTTTCACCGCGATTCCTTCCCTGGAGGACTACAGCCTCCGCCCCATGGAGGGGGTGGAGATCCCATCCAGGGATGGGCTGATACTGCCCTCCTACGTCACCACTCCGGACCCTGCCCGTTACGGGGAAGGGCCATGGCCCGCAATCGTCATGGTTCACGGAGGACCCTGGTATCGTGACTACTACGGTTACGACCCCTTCACGCAGTTGTTTGCAGACAGAGGTTTCGCCGTCCTCCAGGTGAACTTCAGGGGCAGCACCGGTTTCGGAAAGGAGTTCCTTAACGCCTCCTTCGAGGAGTGGGGAGGCGCCATGCAGAACGACATCACCGACGGCGTCCTCTGGGCTGTGGAACAGGGGGTGGCGGATCCTGACCGGGTGGTGATCCTCGGCGGCTCCTACGGCGGGTACGCCGCCCTGGCGGGAGCCGTTTTCACCCCGGAGCTCTACTGCGCGGTGGTGGACTTCTTCGGGCCCTCGAACCTGATAACCTTCATGGAGACGGTTCCGCCCTACTGGAAGCCGATGCAGGCCCTGATGAACATGAGGGTCGGCGACCCCGAGGACCCGGAGGACCGGGCCATGCTGGATGAGCGGTCGCCCCTGAACCACGTGGCCAACATCGACATGCCCATCTTCATAGCTCAGGGGGCCAACGATCCCAGGGTGGTGCAGGCGGAGAGCGACCAGATGGTGGAGGCGCTTCGGGCCATGGACATCCCGGTGGTCTACGTTGTGTATACCAATGAGGGGCACGGTTCCGCCCACGAGGAAAACCGGCTCGATTTCGCCGGCCGCGTGGAGGAGTTCCTCTTCCTGTCGGTCCCCGGCCCGGGAATAGAGTGCGAGCTCTTCACCCCGATTCCCGACGCCGCGGTGGAACTCCCGGGGACGGAGTAAACTATATCAACATAGTCCTGTAAAGAATTGCTCTGTATAGATATAGATACATCCTGGCACTTCCCTGAACTATCGGACTGCCCTGGAAGTACCAGTGTCTCCCATGAAATCGGTGAAAAACACAAATACTAAGCAAACATCCTCTTACAAGAGTTTGTTTACTTAGTTTACTCCGTCCCCTAGAATGTGTAGAGGGTGACGGTGGGGGTTTGGACGGGTTCGATCGGGTAGGAAGTGAAAGCCTGCTCGCAGAAGGCTCCGCAGGATCTGAGGGGTTTCTGGGGTATGGGACTGGACGAGATGCTGATGCTGGTGTCGAAAACCGAGAGCCTTATGGATACGCCGGGCCCGGCGATGCCGGGGCTCGGCCTTCCAGGCCTTAACGGTTTCACCAGGGAAGGACTTCCCCAGGAAGGGTCGGCGGAATTCGTTCCGGGAGCGTCCTGGCTCGCCCAGGCCATCAGGAACGCAATCAGCACAACCAATAACGCACGCATTGTTTTACCGCTTTCAGGGCCCCTCCGCCCGACAGCAGACTAACATCAAACCGGTGCGATGTCAATACCCGGTTTCTACAGCCCGAAAAACACCCTGATACGCGCGAGAAGATCGTGTCCGCCGGGGCGTTTCGCATCGTCGTGCCCCTCGACGGTCTTTTCGCTCTCGATGGAGGCCTTCCGCAGGTCTCCGATCCGGGTCTCCAGGAGTTCTGAAAGGGGAGCGACGAGGGAAGGGTCTGACTGGAACACCCGGTTCATGCCGTCCTTGGAAACCCATACCACCTCGGTTTCCTCCCGGGCTGTAACCGTGGCGGACCTGGGTTCGCCGGTGAGCAGGCTCATCTCTCCGAAGAAGCTGCCGGCTTCCAGTTCCGCCACCTTCATAGCCCTGTGGCCTTCCCCGGCGGTGACCGAGATCTCCACGCCGCCGCTTTTCACGATATAAAGGCTGTCACCCTGGTCTCCCTGCCTGACCAGGACTTCTCCCGCGGTGAACCGGAGAAGTGAGCATCCGTCCACCAGATCCATGAGCTGGTCCGGAGGCAGCGGATTGAAAAGGGGCGTGTTCCGGATGACGGAGAGAATCTCGCTTCTTCTCTTCTCGAGCAGAAGCTCCTCCTGGTCGGCCTCCACCTGGTGAAGGTAGACGTCCCGGATTGGGAAAGGAATGTTCATTCCGGCCCTATGCAGCCCGTACCAGATCCTTGTTCTCACCGAGTCCATTATCAATGGTTTCGCCGTGAAATCGGTTATCCAGAACCGGACCTGGTAGTTGATGGAGCTGTCGCCGAATCCTTCGAGCAACACCGACGGGGCAGGTCTGACGGAGACCCCCCGGGTGTCCAGAGCGGCCTGGAGGAGGATCTTCTTGACCTGTTCCGGGGGGCTGGTGTAGGAAATCCCCACGCTCACTCTGGCCAGGTGGAACCTGGACGGTTTCATGTGGTTCTTCACCAGTGTCTTGGATACCACGGAATTGGGGAAGAGAAGCAGGTCGTTGTTCCTGTCCCTGATGGACAGGCACCTCCAGCTCATCTCCACCACCTGGCCCTCGGTGCCGTCTATGGTCACCCAGTCGTCCTTTTCGTAGGGCCTTTCAAACTGCAGTGCAAGGCCGCTGAACACGTTTCCGAGGATGTCCTGAAGGGAGAGACCTATCACCGCGGAGACCACGGTAGAGGTGACCAGGAAGGCGGTGAGTTTCACATGAAAGAGCAGGTTCAGGAGCACCAGGGCCAGACCCGCCATGAGCAGGAAAGCTATCACGTCCAGTACCAGTTTTGGTATGGGCATGGTCATCTGTTTCCGGGCCAGGTTTGCGGAGAAGAGCATGAAAAGAAACCGCAGGAGGGTGTAGAAGCCCAGCATGATGGTCAGGGACAGGGAGATCCTGGCGGTCATCGAGCCGAAGGTCACACCGAAGACTCGAAGCAGAAGGTAGATGATGCCTGCGGCCCCGGTGAGAGCCAGCCACAGTGAGACGTTCTCCTCCAGGGCTTTCTTCCGGGTGAACCAAAGCAGGAAACCGACGCCCAGGCCCAGGCTCACGGCGCTGGCCAGGTTTATCCAGAACGAAGCGTTCATGAGACCCTCCGGTTCTTTACCCGCCCATTATAACCCGGCTTCGAATCGCGGACATCAGTTACCGATGAGGGTGAACCTCCCCACCACTCCTCCATCTCCGGTTCGCACCGCATACACGCCGGAGGGCAGGCCTCGGAGGTCAATGAATGCGGTCGTGCCGGGCTCAAGCGACAGTTTCCGGGTCAACACCATTCTCCCCGCCAGATCGAACACCTGTATGGCGCCGGTGAACGGCCCGGATTCGGGGGAAAGGGACAGGCTGACCGCATCTCCCACGGGATTCCTGGAAATCACAGGCATCGCGGGCATTCCGGCGGAGCCCTCGACCCCCGTCCATTCCGGTACACCGGTGTAGATATCCCAACCATCGCCGGGGTTCCCGGCCCAGAAGAGCATGTCGCCCGCCGGGCAAGGCAACCACGCCGGCCCCTCAGGAGACACCGGCTGGAACGGCTCTCCCCCGGGTAGCGCGCAGGCCATGATCCGGGCGTCGGCGCCGTACCCTTCCTGCCAGTACACCGCGAATCCCCCGCCGCTCAGCGAGGACACCTTTGGTCTGAAGGCATGTTCCTGGGTGAAGGCCGCCTGAAACTCATCGCCAGGCATGAACCTCGCCCGGATGGAGGACCCGGAGGTGGCGTCCTGCCAGACCAGCAGCACCTGTCCACCGGAGGCAAGAAGGTCGGGATCATGGCAGACAGTTCCGGAGGAAACCTGCACCGGCGGAGAGAACCCTTCACCGTTGCCTACGCTGTACATCACACGGCTGCCCGCGGGGGAGGTCTCTACCCATGCGGCATGCACCGTTCCGCCCTCCGCAGCCAGGGCCGGAGGAGCGCAGAATACCCCCGACGAACTGAGGCTCTGGGCGGGGAAGGAGCCGTCAAGCGCCATCGCCATGACCACTCCGCCGTCGGCCTTCCAGTTGAGCCAGGCCAGCCACATCCGGCTTCCGTCCCAGGCCAGCCTGGGGAACACCTGGTAACCCTCCTGGGGCACCCTGACTTGAATGTTTTCAAAGGCCTGACCCCAGGCCGTCTTTATCCTGTAGCTGTAGGTGGCGTACTCGAAGTCGCTCCAGGCCAGCCACGGCGTGCCGCCGCCGTCGAAGCAGGCACTGACCCCGGCATCCCAGTACTCGTCGCTGTCCACGTAGTACACCTGACTCCAGCTGTCACCTTCCAGTACCCTGGCAGCGATGTCCAGTCTGCCGTTCTCCCCGGTGAGCCAGGCAGCCACCGCCATCCCCCCGGGGCCCGCGGCGGCGTGGGGGTGGCAGTCGGAATACTGACTCAGCGAGACAGGGTCGTAGCTTTCAAAGCCCAGTTCGCCCGGCATCGCCGCCCGGGTGGGGCCTCCCCCGAGGGGTTTCAGGGTGGGATCCCCCAGAAGAGCGTTGCCGTAGAACCAGGCCCGTTCGTAGCCCGAGAAACCGCCCTGGGCAACGTACTGCCACCAGTCGCGGAAGGCTTCTCCAAAAGCGGCGCCCGTGCCCAGAGGTGTGTAGAACTCCTCGAAGTAGAGCATGGAGCCGGTCTTGGCGGCCCCGCAGACCACCAGACCGGTTGTCGTTCCGAAGATGTACCAGTTGCCCAGACAACCACTCTCCACCCACCTGGCGTTGGAGCAGCTGAAGAGCTGGTAGAACGCCGTCTGGGGGGCCAGGGCGCTGATTTCCGGCGCCATCACCGTGCCGCCGTGCCCGCCTGGGATCAGGAAGGTGTGACCCCAGGGGCAGCTGTGGCTCATGAGATGAACGAACTCGTATCCCTGGCCAAGCCTCGTCAGGTATTCCGATGCGGTGGTCTGGGCCGGGGAGTTCACCACGGTCACGCCCTGGGAACCGTAGACCGCCTCCAACCCGCAGGTGGAATATTCGCTCCAGTCGTCGTCGGCAAAAGCAAGAGCTCCGGGGTTCAGGGCCATGGAACCGGTGCGGTACAGGTGGTTTTTGTCGAAGTAGCCATTCAGCAGAGCAATCTCGTTTCCGTACCCCATGGCCGAGGCGTCTATCCGCCCGAGCCAGATCTCCGGCGCCACATCGCCCGTGTGGGAGTCGTACATGCCGTCCGAGTCCGAGTCACCCCAGGACCCGTTCAGGTCCATGAAGAACAGCTCGCAGGGGAACTCCTCCGGGGCCCAGTAGTCGTCCTCGAACCAGGCGCAGGGCAGAAAGCCCACCAAAACCGCCCCATCCAGGTCCGGAGTGTTCTGCAGAAGGGCTCTTAGGTCTTCCGCCGTGCCGCCTTCCATGACGGACACCTCCACCGACCACCCCTCGGAAGCCAGGTCCGCGGCGAACCGGGAAAGCCGGAAGTCCAGAGGTTCCTCCAGATAGCCCGCCGCCACCACCAGCACCTTCCCCTCCCTGCCCCCCGTCAGGGACGCCCGGGACCTGAACGAAGCCTGCTCCGACTCAAGGGGCGAGCGGGGCGAATCCGACATGGGTGCGCCGGAGTATCCTGAGGGGACCAGCTGTGCGGCAAGAAAAAGAATGATTGGAATCATGACGGCTCCTCGGCTGTTCGGACTGACGATCCCGGATTATACCACAGCCCTCGGCCTGATGCGCGGCTGTTCCATCGCGGAATATTCCATCCGGCCGGGCGTAACACCTAAACAGGAAGACACGAACACAAAGTTCACCGGAGGGCGGTATGGCAAGGAGGACACTGACGGTTCTGGTTCTGTTTCTTGGGTCAGCTTTGGCGGCGGTCCCCGATGGGTTCCACGAGAGAAGCGCCTTCCTGTTTCCCTGCGCCATGACAAGGTACTCCGCTCCGCTGAAACTCGGCTGGGTCCTGGGCCTGTCCTGGAACCGGCCCGCTGGAGCCTGCGGGGCCCACGGACCCGTGGTCCAGCTGGAGCCCGGTTTCGGCGGCGGGAAGCTCAACCTGGGCTACCGCTACGTGCAACACCGGTTCCTTCCGATACTGAACCTAGGGCTGTACGCATCCCTCATGCGCACCTGGGGCAACCCTCTGGGGGACGTTCAGCCCGGGCAGACCTACGCAGGCCTGGAAACCTCACTGGGCGTTACCTTGGTGCATTTCAACGCAGGAGTCTTCCGGCATATCGCCGGGGATGACGGGGGACACCGCTGGATCACCACCCTGGGGGTGGCCGCGGGATTCTAGAAGTCCGCCGGGATGAAGACCTCCTGGGGGCCGAAGGCGTAGGGAGCCACCTGGTATGGGTCGAAGACCACCCGGTAGCCCGCGGTCCTTCCGGCCTCGTCCGGCACCGGAAGAAGGCTCCTGTAGTTCTCGTCCGAAGCCGCTGTACCCTCCCCGATCCAGAACTCCTCGCCAAGGGCAGTCAGCAGCTCCGCCTCCACGGCCTCGGCGAACCTCGTGAACGCGTCGGAGCTCTCGAAAAGCTCAGAAGGAGTCAAATCGAGACCGGTGCCGGCTTCCACCACGAACGCCCTGCTCCAGCTGTTTCCGTGGGCGCCCCCGGTATACTCCCACCCCTGGACCAGGGCGCAGGCAAGCCCCTCCGGGGAGGGCTCCAGGGTTGCGGTTATCTCCAGGATCCAGTCCATGGGCTCGTCGAGCCCGTCGCCGCCGAACTCATTGAAGGAGTCGCGGAAACCCGTGACCTGACCCAGTACGAAATCCGACAGCAGATCGAAGAGCGCCGGATCGGTGAAGGCCGGGTCCGGAAGACTCACCGATATCCGGTAGCCTTCGCCGCCCTCGGTCCAGGAAGTGTTCCCGGCCCTCCCCGCCGCGGTCGCCGCCATGAGAAGAACGAGACCGACCAATTCAACTCCCCCTCGTTCAGTTCCCGTCGAGCCGGATGATCCTGTCGACTCCCTCCACCGTGGACTCCCTGTGGGCGATGATGATGCAGGTCCTGTCCCGGAGCAGACCGCGTACGGCGGCCTTCACGTGTTCCTCGCTTTCCCTGTCCAGCGCGCTGGTGGCCTCGTCCAGAATCACTACTCTGGGGTTCCGCAGGAATACCCGGGCCAGGGCGATTCTCTGGCGCTGTCCACCGGACAGGAGCACCCCCCTCTCACCGGTCTGGGCCAGGTAACCGCCGGGAAGCTCCGTGATGAATCCGTGGGCGTGGGCCGCCCGGGCGGCGGCCTCCACTTCCTTCACCGAAGCTCCGGGTCTGCCCAGCAGAATATTGTCCATAACGGTGCCCCCGAAGAGGAACGGCTCCTGAAGCACCACGCCCATGCTTTCCCGGAGTGACGACAGTGTGTAGTCCGGCAGGGGTTTTCCGTCAAGAAGAATCCTCCCCCGGTCAGGGTCGTGGAATCGGAGAAGAAGAGAGACCATGGTGGTCTTTCCGGCGCCGCTCTCCCCGGCCACCGCCACAGTCTCCCCGGGCTCCACCCGGAAACTCAGCCCCCTGAGCACCGGGTTCCCCCCGGGATAGGCGAAGTGCACGTCCCGGAACTCGACGAGCCCCGAGGGATTCTTCAGTTCCACCGCTCCGGGGGTATCCCGGACGGTCTCCGGGGTGTCCAGGATGCCAAGCACCCTCTCCCCGGCCCCGACCGCCTGCAGCACCTGGCCTGCGGCTCCCGCAAAGGAACCCACCGGGCCGAAAAGCATGCCGAAGTACCCTGAAAAGGCGATGAGCACCCCGAGCTGCATCCGGCCGTGGATCACCTCCAGGCCTCCCAGATAGAGGACAAGGATCATGCTTGCCATGGCCACCAGGCTTCCGGCGTTGAAGATGAAACCCTTCAGGGTAAGTCGGAGCTGGGAGGAGAGCAGGGTGGTCATGGACCCCCGGAATCCCTCCGCCTGGGACGCCTCCAGGCCGTAGGCCGCCGAGGTCCTGAGCCCCGCCAGCTGCTCCTGCAGAAGGGCGTTGAAGCCGGCCTTCCTTTCCTGAACATCCCTGGAGGCTCTCTTGATTACTCCTCCAGCCAGGGCCAGCAGCCCCGCGAAAACGGGAATCGAGGGCAGGGCGACGAGGGTTAGCCGGGCGTTGATTCCGAACATCACCGCCAGCACCACCGCAAACCTGACCGCTTCCGTGAGAAGGTTGACGAAGATTGAGGAGTAGAGCCCCTGCATCACCGGCACGTCGCTGGTGAAGCAGGACATTATGTCGCCGGTCTTCCTCCGTTCCGCGAAGGCCGCGGAGAGTACCTGTATCTTACGGTGCAGCGCCGCCCGCAGGTCGTTTGCCGCCCTGTTGCTCATCCAGGTGAACAGGTAGGTCCCCGCCATCCCCGCGACGGTCTGCAGAACCACCGCTCCGGCGAAGAACAGCACGACCGTTTTCAGCAGTGGGATGTTGCCCTCCAGGAGCACCAGGTCTATGAGGATACGGTTCACCCAGGGCTGGACCAGTCCTGCTCCTGCGCTGATTACGGTGATGAGAAGCCCCAGGAACTGCCAGCGCAGGTAGGGGCGCAGATACCCGAGGGTCCTTCCCAGAACCCGTCTTCCGGCCAGGATTCCCTTCAGTCCGTCCATGGCCCGATTATGTGAACCCCGGGCTGATTCGCAACCTTCCGCGCTTGACCGGGCGACTCCCCCCGGGTATTCTCCCGGACCGGCACGTCGGAGGTGTGCATGATCTGCGAGAAGCGACCGGGCGCCCATCCCGGAAACCCCGTGTTCACAGTGATGATTCCAACGTGGAACAACCTGCCCATGCTGCGGCTGTGCCTGGACAGTCTCGAAAGGAACTCCGGACTGCCCTTCGAGGTGGTTCTTCACATCAACCAGGGAAGCGACGGCACCCTGGACTGGGCCAGGGAACGGGGCATCGGCTTCACCGCCAGCCGGGACAACATCGGGGTCTGCCGGGCACTGAATGCCGCCAGAACCCTTGCCGCGGGGGATTACCTGGTCTTCATGAACGACGATATGTACGCCTGCCCGGGGTGGGACACGGCTTTGCTGAAGGCGGCGGGGGAGGTGGGCCACAACCGCTTCATGCTGTCCGGAACCCTTATCGAGCCCAGAAAGACCTCCAACTCATGCGTGGTGGTGGCGGACTACGGAAGGGATCCCGGCGGTTTCCTGGAGGAGGAACTGCTGAGGGACCTTCCACGGCTGGGGAAGGCGGACTGGCAGGGAAGCACCTGGCCTCCGAACATGCTTCACCGGGACCTGTGGGATCAGGTGGGCGGGATGAGCATCGAGTTCTTCCCGGGCTTTTACTCGGACCCCGACCTCTCCATGAAGCTATGGAAAACCGGGGTAAGGTACTTCAGGGGGGTGGGGGAGTCGAAGGTGT
>CAZSKU010000031.1:0-22943 GCA_964607515.1 uncultured bacterium
CCATCGCACCGGGACTGAAGGAGGATGGAGGGGTTTTATGAGAACATTTTTGCTTATAACTGCGCTTGCGGCAATGGTGCTGCCGCTCTCCTGCGGAGGGCCCTCCGCCACCCTGGAAGCCCCGGACCAGGCGAACGCCGGTTCCGCTATGTCCGTGGCATGGACGGGCCCGGGGGCGGAGGGCGACCGGGTGGCCCTGAGAAAGCCCGGAGTCGAAGGAGTTCTTGCAGAGGCTGAGACCGCGGGGGGCACCCCGGCCACCCTGACCCTGCCCCTGGAGGCTGGGGATTACGAGATCGTGTACCTGGATTCCCACGGCAAGGTTCTGGCTACCAGAAGACTGACGGTGAATCCCAACGAGTACGCCCTCCAGTTTCCCGGTGAGATTCAGGCGGGCCAGTGGTTCGACGTGGCCTGGACCGGTCCTGACAACGTCGGCGATTACATCACGATAGTCCCCGAAGGCGCTCCCGAGGGTGAATGGGACAGCTACGCCTACACCTGCAACGGCAGCCCGGCAGTTCTTCAGGCGCCCCTGGAGGCGGGGGCTTACGAGATCAGGTACTCCACGGAGCAGGTCTACCCCAACCCCACCCTCTACAGCGCCCCGGTCACCGTCATCTTCTCGGAGTACGCGGTTATGGCCCCGGAGGAGGTCATGGCCGGAGCCGCATTTGAAGTGCGGTGGTACGGACCCGACAATCCCGGCGACTACGTGACCATCGTTCCCGCCGGCTCTCCGGAGGGCGCCTGGGAAGACTACGCCTACACGGTCAACGGCAACCCGGCCACCCTCGACGCTCCCTCGGTCACCGGCGCGTACGAGGTGAGATACTCCACCGAGCAGGTCACCCCGAACCCTACCCTGGCCGCCACCTTCATCAACGTCGTGGAGGCGGACATCACCCTCTCGGCCCCGGAAACCGTCGCCCCGGGTGAGAACTTCGAGGTGAACTGGACCGGGCCCGACGGAGAAATGGACTACATCACCATCGTCCCGGCCGGTGCCGAGGAGGGGGCCTACACCAGCTACGCCTACACCGGCGAGGGCAATCCGCTGTTCCTCGAGGCTCCGGGGGAACCCGGAGACTACGAAATCCGCTACGCCTCAGACCGGGTGGAGGGAACCTTCGCCAGCATTCCCATCCGGGTGGAGTAGCAGGAACATTCCAGGACCCCGGCGGGAATCCCGCCGGGGTTTTTCTTCACAGGGGCGCGCTCTCCTCCATGATGTAAACCCTGCAGTAGTCCTGGGGATTCCGCTGGAACATGAAGAATCCTCCGTCGCCCATCACGAGGTCGGGAACCGAGTAGGGATCGCCCATATGCACCGTGACCTCCCGGAGAGGTTCGCCCACCGGGGAGACGACGTCCCAGACAGGGTCGCCCGTACCGCCCCTCCTGGCCCAGACGTTCCCTTCCCTGTCCACTCCCAGGGCGCCTATGAAAGGGTGCAATCCGGGGGCATTGGTGAACATGTTCCCGCTGCTTCCCGACTCGTCCGCATACATGAAACTCACCATGTACGCCCCGGGTACGGGCTCCCCCTCAGATGCAGGCACCCTGGTTCTGCCGGGAAACGGCGCCATGGTGTCCACCGGGTTCCCGGCGCCGTCCATCACCTCTATCATCCAGGTCTCTGCGTTGCAGCGGGACAGGTAGATCACTCCCCTGCCCGCATCCCCGGCGGCGCACAGGTATCCCGGCTCGAAGTCGGTGTCCGGCCGGGCCGGACCCGACCACGAAACCAGAGCGGCCAGTTTCTCGCCGGTGGCTGCGTGGTACCGGGAAAGGCCGAAACCCACGGTGAATCCGTCGTACCCCATGCCCATGGAAAACCTGTAATCCACGAAGGAACTGTCGTCGAAGGGAATCATCAACAGAGGCATGCTGCCCAGCCCCTCGTGACACCAGCGGGAAAGGAACCTCCCCTCCCGGTCCGTGAGGGTCACGGCCCCCGTGAGCATTTCCGTCACCACCACGTCTCCGTCGGGAAGAACCGTGATGTTCTTCGGGTGCTGGAACTCTCCCGGGGCTTCCCCCCTTCCCCCGAAAGCTCCCGTGAAACAGCCCTCGCCGTCGAAGAGCGAGACCTTCGCGGTGACGAAGTCCAGCACAGCAACCCCGCCGCCGGGAACCGGGGCGATGTCCACGATCTGTCCGAACATTCTCAGGCTGTCGCCCTCCAGCACCCCGATGCTGTCCACGGGCCGCATTTCGGTCCAGGCCACGGGCGCACGGTCAACCGGGGCCTCCCGGGGGGCGCCGCATCCTGCGGTCAGAACTGCCAAGGTCATCACTGCTGACGGATTCTTCACGAGTGCGCTCCTTCCCTTGATGGAATCAGCCGGAGACCGGGCCCGAAGGTTTCCGGGAGTCCAGGGTCTCCCGGACCATTCTTGCCAGCTCGTTGCCGACAAAGGGCTTGCAGATGAAGTTCACGCCCTCGTCCAGCACACCCTGGTGGGCGATCACGTTGGCGGTGTAGCCCGACATGAACAGGCACTTCATCCCCGGCTGGACCGTCTTCAGGTACCCGGCCAGATCCCACCCGTTCATTCCCGGCATCACCACGTCGGTGATCAGAAGACTAATCTCCCCGGGATTGGCCCTGGCAAGACCGACGGCCTCGTCGGGACCGGGGGCGGTGATCACCCGGTACCCCCTCCTTTCGAGAATGACCCGGGTGACGTTCAGAATCGCCGGTTCATCCTCCACCAGAAGAATGGTCTCGTGACCGGTTGCGGGAACGCGCTCCTGGAGCGACGCCGATTCGGGCTCCACCGGAGACTCGTTACAGGGCAGGTACACCCGGAAGGCGGCGCCCCTTCCCGGCTCGCTCCAGACGTCAATGAAGCCGTTGTTCTGCTGCACGATTCCGAAGACCGTGGCCAGCCCGAGTCCGGTGCCTTTGCCGGTCTCCTTGGTGGTGAAGAAGGGTTCGAAGAGGTGGGACATCATCTCCCGGTCCATCCCGCAACCGTCGTCGCTCACGGAAATCATGGCGAAGTCTCCGGGGAGGAAGCCGGGGTGAGCAAGGCAGTGGTGGTCGTCGAAGGATGCGGCCCCGGTCTCTATGGTGATTGTTCCAGAGTCCCCAACCGCATCCCGGGCATTGATACACAGGTTGGTGAGGATCTGGTCTATCTGGGAAGGGTCCATTCTGATGGGGCGTATGTCTTCCCCCGGGCGCCACAGCAGATCAATCCCCTCGCCGATGATCCTCCTGAGCATGCGTGTCACCCCGGAGACGGTCTCGTTCAAGTTCAGCACCCGGGGAGCGATGGTCTGTTTTCTGGCGAAGGCCAGGAGCTGCCGGGTAAGGTCGGCGGACCTGCGGGCGGCCTGCCGGATCTCCTCCAGGTCGGAAGCCAGGGGGTTGCCCGGCTCCACCTGGGAAAGTGCCAGTTCAGCGTGGCCAAGGATGGCCCCCAGCATGTTGTTGAAATCGTGGGCCACCCCGCCCGCCAGTCTTCCCACCGATTCCATCTTCTGGGCCTGGGTGAGCTGCCCCCACAGGTTCTCCCTCTCCTCCTCGGCCCGCTTCTGCCGGGTAATGTCGGTGGTCAGGACCACTATCCTCTCCACCCTCCCGTCCGCCCCGGTGATGCCGCTGAAGTGCTGGCTGATCACCCTTCTACAGCCGGACACAGGGTCCACCCTCGAGGTCTGCATCTCGGGAATGAAGAAGTCGCCTCCCACGGTGAAGACCCTGTGGACGTTCTCCTGGTGTTCCTTGAAGTAGTCGTCCCTGTAGTCGAAGACAAGTTTCTCCCTGGGTTTCAGATCCTCCTGAATCTTCTGGTCCGACATTCCCCAGATCTCCCGCCAGGCTCTGTTGTACATCAGGAGCTGCCCCGTGGGAGCCCGTACTGATATGCCCGTCCTCGAATTGTCTATCACGGTCCTGGCCAGACTCTCGCTGCTGCGCAGGGCCAGTTCGGCTTTGCTCCAAAGAATGGCGTGGATTATCACCGAACCCAGAAGTCGAATCGCGTCCCTCTCAGTCTCCGGCCAGTCCCTGGTCTCCCCGACAGTCTCGAAACCCATGATACCCATCAGCTTGTCATCGGACACCATGGGCACCACCAGGAGCGACACGACTCCCTCGGCCCTCAGGGCGGCAAGGGTGTCAGGGGTTCCCGGCGGTAGCTCGTCAGGGGAGGTGAAGGCCAGACACTCACCCGATGAGAGCCTTTCCAGCCAGATATCCCTTTCCGGAGCGGGGATTTCGTGAAGCCTTCTAAGCCTTCGGGGGACGTCGGGGGAGCACCACTCGTGGGTCAACTCCACCTGGGTCCCGTCCTTCCGGAGCATGGATACGTAGGCCCGTGCCACTCCCAGCGCGGGCCCCACGGTTTCCAGGGCCCGGTGGACGACCCCGTCGGTGCGTTCCGGTGCAATCGCTATGAACTCGGCGGAAATTGAGGCTATGCTCCCCTGAATCATCGCCAGCCGGGCGAGTTCATCCCGGGCCCTTCGCCGCTCCGTGACGTCGTGGAGGACCACCAGGGTTCCCATTTGTCTGCCCGACGGCGTGATCATGCCGGTGACCGCCGTGGAGTAGATCCTGCCGGTATGGTTGAACTCCAGGGCGCAGTTCCGCACAAAATACTCCGCTGCGGGACTGCCGGATACAAGCAGGACTCCTCCGGACCTCTCCTCGAAGGGTTGGGTTTGGATCAATCCCCTGGCAGCTGGATTGGCGCTTATGAGCCGGGACCGGGTGTCAAGCACGAGTATGGCGTCGGGTATGCTGTTGAAAAGTATGTCCAGGGCGAAGGGATTGACCTCGAAAATGTTCAGGGAAAAGGCCCCCAGGGAGAGTATCACCCCGCTGGCCATGAAGGCGATGGGGGTCAGGTCCAGGAATCCATACGGCATCACACCCAGCAGGTACGCCAGGTTTGCGGCGAAGGGAGGTATCATTGCCGCCAGGTAATAGACGATCCTCTTCCTCTGGGCTGGAAGCGTTCTCAGGGCGGCCCTTACCAGAAGCGCCGCGCCCCAGGCGATCACCAGGTAGGAATAGGCCACGTGAATCCACCAGAAATCGGCTGACTGGAGGTCATGGTAGATCCGGCCATTCAGCGTGTTCAGCTCAGACGAACGGAAGAACAGGTGGTGCAGATCGTTGGTGGCCAGAAGAAGAAGGGATATGACCGGCATCGCCAGAAGCAGAATGACGGTTTTCCCGGTCAGCCACCGGTCGTCGCCGGAAAAACGGGCCGAAAAAATCAGCCAGAGAACAGGAACAGTGGTGATTCCAGCATATGTGGCCAGGGTGAGGGCCTTCAGAACCGTCAGGTCGGAAGTGAAGAACTTCAACCCGTAGAAAAGGCACCATGCGGCGATGGAGCACAACAGAAGAAACAGCGACGCGGTTTCTCCCTTGCGCCTCTTTCTCCAGGCGCAACCGGCGAGAACAATCGCAACAAAAGCCGAAGAGATAAGCAGAACACCGGGCTGGTTCACCGGGAAACCCTCCCCCCTGCAGGATCCCGAAACGACTCCTCTTCAACCATAAAGGAGCCGGCCTCAGCCCACAATTCCGACGGGAGAACCGGCGCAGGAATCAGAAGTCGTACACCCGGCCGTTCGCCTGGGCGGCGCTCGACGGAGACCAGGTCCTGACCTCTCCCCGGGAGAGTCTGAAGAGGGCCAGCGATTCCCATCCGTGGGCCGCCACCACGGGTTTGAGAAAGGTGAAGCGGGTTTCCACGATGTGCTCTTTCATCGCCTGGTCGTGAAGCTCCTCCATCCTTCCCCGTATCCTTATCTGCAGCCCCTCCTCGAGGCTCCAGTAGCAGAGTTCCGCCTCGGGGTTCTCCCGCAGCTCCAGGCATACGTCCTTGACGCTTCCGGTACAGAAGGTCAGTCCGTTCTCGTCCGCCACCGGGGTGTCCATGGCTCTCACCCTGGGTTCGCCCTTCTCCAGGGTGGCCATGAAGGAGGTGGGGTTTCTCCGCACGAACTCCAGCACTTCCGTCCTGTTCAAAGCTCCTCCTCTCTTCTGTCTTCTGCCGGAAAGATAGGTGGAAAACGACGGCGAGCAAACTTCCGCTCCGGCCGCTCCCGGGCCCTCTTGAAAAATCCGGGAACTGGACGTAATACCAAGACGGTCATTTTTTCCTGCGGTCTTTTAAAACCGACCCGGCGAACTCCCGGACCGGAGAACCCGTGACCGCCGGAAGACTGCAGCCGCGGTTGCGGCGGGGGCTGCCGGGCATTTCAGGGAGGTTGCAATCATGAAGATCGGAAAACTCGAGTTCAGCCCCCAGGCGCTGAAGAAACCCCTGACCATAAGCCCCGACGGCAGGTTCATCACGGCGAAGCAGCTGGCCGAAACCCCGGCCCTTGGAAGGGGGTCCCTGTTCGCCCTGAGCGAGGACCTTCAGGTGAAGCTGGCCCTGGAACGGTACAGTCTGGAGCCCGACTTCTCCCTGGGTATCGTCGGGGCGGGGCTGTTGACCAGGGCCGAGATCATCGACCACATCAAAAAGCGCACCGATTTCGGCCTTCTGGCCACCCGGGTGGAGATGGGCTACTGCGGCGAACTCGCGGCGGTCATTGCCGGACGAACCGTTCCGGCATGGCCCAGGGCTCCTTTCAAGCAGCCGGTCAAGGAAGTGGAATGGTGGAAGCCCATCCAGAAGTGCCTGAGGTTCAGGCTGCGCAACAGGGTTGTTTTCTGCGAGAACACCACCGACGGCGTAGCCGGGCCCATCGCCAACTGGAGGATCGCCAACCTTCATCCTCTCTTCTCCGGCCAGGGTTTCACGGTGGTCTGCAACTCCGGAAGCGACGACACCAGAGCCAAGTTCACGGAGCAGGTGAAGAGCGTCCTCACCACCTACGTCGGCGGCGTGGGTCACGGCAACTACGACCGCTACACCGGCCACTGGTCGGAGGTGATCCTCCAGGCGGGGAACTACGACACCTCGGAGGTCAAGGACAAGTCCTTCCACCTTCTCAGCTGCCGCACCGCCAGGGATCTGGGGCCCGACACCGTGAGCCGGGGCGCGAAGTTCTACTGCGGATACGACGAAAGCTTCTACTTCGTCTGGGACGACGCCTCCACTCCCGTGAACGAGTTCCTGCTCTTCGTGCAGTCCGACGGCACCTTCGACCAGTTCATCGCCGCCGGGGCCAAGGCCACCGACGCGTACAACGCGACCATCCAGGCCTTCAACGCGGCCATTGCCCAGGTGCCCAACACCGCGGCGGCCGCCTGGCTGACATACGACAGGGACCACCTTAGATTGCACGGCGACGGCAACACCGTGATAAAGCCTTACCGCTGGGTAAAGATCTGCTTCCCCATCCACCACTGGTTCAGGGAAGATTTCCTGGCCAGGAGCGGGGATCTGGAGGACTGAAACCCTTCCAAAGGGGGCCTCCCCGGGGAGCCCCCCCGAAAGGGAACCATGACGATGCCTGATATCCAGGGGCCGGACCGGAAGAAACCCCTCTGCTACGACCCTTCAAGAAGGATCTTCATTACCTTTGACGACATAGTCTCGGGAAGGGAGCCGATCATTCTCCCGGGCACCCTCAGCCCGGAGCACCAGCGCCTTCTGGTGATTCGGCGCCAGGAAACCGGCCCGGAATACACCGTTCAGTCAATCAGCGGTATTCCCATGACCAGGGAAGACATGACAGCGGCGGTTAAAAGAAACGACGACTTCGGCCGGGCCGTGGTGGAGGCGGAGATATCCCATCTTAACGACCTTCTGACGAAGATCGGAAAGGCCATGGGGGAACCGGGGGGGCCTCGCTGAACCGGGATTCCTGAAAACGGCTCCGGCAGCCTCGGGAAACCGCTACATCCCGAAACCCAGTTTCATCCCCAGGTAGAACATGCTGTCGAAGGTCTGGATCTCCTCGCCGAAGGAGTAGGCTTCCAGGCCAACCCCGAGGTACGGCTCCAGGAGAGCATTTCCGGTCAGGGGAATCCTCCAGCCCGCCTTCGCCCCGGCGGAAGCTGCTTCGTTGTCCTTCTCCCCCCCGGTCCAGAGTATTCCCAGGCCGGCGTAAACTCCCATAAAAGGCCCAGAAAAGGGCCTGACGATGGATCTGCGCACTTCGACGCCCATCTCGGCGCCCATCCCGAACCCCTCCAGGTCCCCGGGACTCCAGATCCTGACCAGGGTGGGCCCCCCGTAGACGATCCAAGTGCCAAGGGAGTCGGAACTCAGGGTACCCTCCGCCTGGACCACCGCTTCCAGGGTTCCCAGAACGCTGTTGTCCGCTTCACCCGAGGGACCCGGAGTCGGATTGGCCATTACCGACGAAGAAAGGAGAGCGATGGACAGGGGGATCATCCATCCCCCTGATTCTGTGATGCCCACGGGTTCTACCTCCCCAGCACCACCAGCCGGGAAACCGCGGTTAGCCCGTCCATCCTGGCCAGTACCGGGTAGATCCCCGCCGGAAGCAAGTTTCCGGCTCGGTCGGTAAGGACGAAGGGAATTGTCAACCCCCCCGCGGGAGCGTTCCCGTGGAAAACCGTCCGCACCTCCCGGCCCGCCATGTCGAACACGGAAACCGTGAGCAGCCCGGACACCGGCGTCGAACAGAGAACGGAGGACGAAGAAGAAGCCGGATTGGGCCCGTTGATGGAGACCTCCAGGGAGCCGGGGATCCGACCGGGATCCACGGAGAAGGAACCCAGGGCCCATATCTCCACGTCGTCCAGGTTCCAGCCGCAGTATTCCCACTGGCCGTCCGAGGGCCCCATTGCCCACCGGACCCATACCTGGGGACTGCCGTCGGCGTAGCCTGAGATGTCCGACACCCGGAGGGACCAGTCGCCGTCCGCTGTCTCCCCGGCGCCGTTCTCCCAGACGGTGTGCCACTGGATCTGGTCGGTGGAGACCTGTACCGCCGCGTGGTCGGAGCCTGCCCCCTGAACCCCCAGCCACCTCCGATAGCGTAGCTGAACCCCGGTGAGGCCCGTGCAGTCCAGGGCTTCGGTGGTCAGGAACTCCTCGTCCATTCCGGGGTCGTAGTCGCCCCAGTGGTTGTATCCGTAGACGCACTGACCGGTGAAGCCCGATGTGGGGTCGGTGTTCCCATGGGCGCCTCCGTGGCCCTGGGGGATGCCCCAGTCCCAGTCTCCCGAGGCGTCCCAGCCCGGGTTCCCGTCCATGTTCCAGCCGTAGACCATGCCGGTCTCGCCCACCACCAGTGTGACAAAACTCTCGAACTCCCTGCCGGGGGAACCCTGGAACTCGACCTCGGCGGTGTAGACCCCCGGTGAGAGGGAGCCAGCGGCATCTGTGAGCGAGGCTGTGAACTGGAGAGTCTGCCCCGGGCTGATGGTGCCCTGCAGTTCTCCGGAGACTTCCAGCCAGTCGGCCTGCTGCACGCTGACCTGGTATTCTCCCGGGGAACCGCCCACGTACTCCATGGTCCAGGTGTGGGTCCCGGGGGAGAAGGGCCCGCCGGGCTCCCCCTGGAACACCGGGTCCCCCGCAGGCGATACTTTGATCCCCCGGTCACGGCCCAGCAGTTTCAGGCAGAAGTTGCCTGTCTCCGGGTACGGGTTCTCTTCGCAGCCGTAGAAGTCCTGCCAGGCGCCGTCGTAGAAGTAGCTCTCCCCGGGGGCCGCCGAAGACTCCACGATCACCCGGTATGACGCTCCCAGAAGCACCGGGACGTCGGCGGTACGATCGTAGGGGTATCCCCCCCGGGAGAACTCCATCACGAAGTAGACGCTGTCGCCGGCGCTGACCTGAAAAGGCTGCTCCAGTTCCACCGTATGAAAGCCCCTGAACTGGTGGAATGACTCCTGGCCCCCCAGGGAACCCTGCAGGTCGGTCCCGTCGAAGCTCACGAAGAAGTCCGCGCTGCACTCCACCGAGTCGTCCGCGGTGAAGAACGAATAGGCGGTTATGTAGTGGTCTCCAGGGGCCTCGAAGGCGTTCATGACCCTCACCGGGAGGGTGAAGGTGTCCCGCCAGCCGTGGTAGTCGTGGCGGTACACCCTCTCACAGTCCATGTACTCAACATTGGTGAAGGAGACCGCCCCCATGAAGAACTCCCGGCCGCACCACTTGTCCCAGTAGCTGATGTAGAAGAAACCGTCCAGCCCCCACCCCTCGCCCCAGCTGTTCTTGCATATCCAGGCCCCCGGCTCGGGAGCCTGGGTGATCATGTTGTCGTCCCAGCCTATGATGGCCACCGAATGGTTGGGCGGGTCGGTGGTGTAGGGGGGCTGGTACTGGATGAAGTTCTGCATGTAGGATGAACTCACGCAGTAGCAGGTGGCCAGGGCGCCATGCTCCATCACCGCCTGCTTGATCCGGTCCAGGGAGGCCAGGTCGTCCCCGGCGGTGTGCCATTCCACGTCGGCGGGGTAGTAGCAGTGGAAAGACGGATCCCCCACCGGAGGCGCCTGGGAGAAGGACTGTCCGTCCATGTCCCGCACCGCTCCCTGGACCCTGGAAAGGTATGCGGTGGCCACCAGGTAGTCGCCCCCCTCGTGTACCGTCAGGCCGCCGCTTCCCATGGGCGGGTCCATGTCCTGGTTGTACCAGTTGTTGAACCCGTTCCACCAGTCCAGGTGGTACTCCGCCAGGGCCGGTTCGCCGGACTCCCCGGCGCCCTCCCAGGAACCCGTCACGAGCAGGTTGCTCTCCATGGAAGCCATGGTCCCGTGGGTCCAGCAGGTACCCCCCTGCTGGCTCTTCACGGAGGTCACGTAATTCACGCCGCCCACGTCACGGAGATCGAAGAACTCCGGAAGCTGCAGCAATGCCATGTAAACCAGGGCGGTGATCATTCTACCTCCATCGAAGGGTGAGGGATCCCTCCCCCCGCGGTCCGCGGAGGGTGGCGCTTATCATAAGGATTACCCGGTGGAGGAACAGGTGTTCCCCGGCCGACGGACCGGCCGGGCACAGCCTTTCCGCCCCGAGGTCAGGGCTTCTGACCGACCCCCACCGGCGGAAGCTCACCCCGGTCCAGCTTCGCCCTGAGTTCGGCGGAGAGGTTGCCCAGCTTCCCCCCCACGGAAGGGTCCTTGGTAAGCTGACCCACCCAGTAGGTGGAGATCTGGCTCCACTTGTGCACGTCCACCCCGTAGTGGGCGTACATCCTGTCCAGCCCGAAGGATGGGTGATTAACCATGGTGAGCATGCCGGCGTAGTCCTCGAAACTCGCGGAGGCAACTTTTCCGGTCTTGGCCAGGGCCGCCTGGTACAGGGGCATGTAGGCCAGTGCCACCTCCCCGGCGGTGGCGGGGTCGGACATCCTCCTGTTCCACCCGTCCATGGCCGCCTGCCAGCTCGCCCGGTCCACTCCGTTCTCCATGGCTATCCTGGCGCAGACCTCCAGGTCTCCGCCGCAGTCTTTCATCTTCGCGGCCAGATCGGCGTACCTTTCCAGGGAGATACCGGCGATCGGATCAAGAGCGCCCATTCCACACCCCTTTCCGGCAGAAAATGGCCTGTCTCCTTCGAAAAGCGCAGGGCCTGAGTACAAAAACCCTCCGTGGAGGGCCGCAGTACCGGGTTCCTACAGCAGCACCACCCTTCGGGAGGTCACCGACGCCCCGCATGAGGACCTGACAAGGTAGACTCCGGGGGGTACCGAGTCCCTCCGGTTCCAGAGCAGGGTCGCTCCATCCTCCCCCAGCACGGCGCCCAGGCTGTCCACCAGCCTTCCCGCGAGATCGTAGATGCCTACCACCGCTGTTCCCCCGACGGGACCCGACAGGTTGATCCTCACGACTCCGCTGGAGGGGTTGGGGGAAATCCTCACGGCGAATCCCGCCCCTTCTGATTCTATGCCCAGGTACTGCCCCAGGGTTCCGTCTGACTGGATGTTCTGGGCGTAGACCCCGCCGTCGCTCCTGAAATCCGTCCAGGCGTAGTACGCGCCGTCGTCCCAGCCGGGGCACACCACCGGGTCGTCCTTGCCACCCAGGCTTCCGGCGGACAGAGTGACCGGCCCCCATAGAACCCCGCCGTCGTAGCCGAGTTTCCACACCCGGAGCGAGGTGGCGGCATCATCGATGAAGAAAGAGACGAAGATGCCGTCGGCGACCGCCAGGGCCTCCACGAACCCGGTCTGCTGGGATCCCAGGGGAAGCAGCTCCAGCCCCGAGTCGGTCCAGAGCCGCTCTCCCCCGGCGGAGAAGGCCTGGCCGTATACCCCGTAGTAGTTCTGGTTGCCGTCGGTCTCCACCCAGAACAGGTATCCCTGCCCGGTGACGGGATCGAACTCCCCGGAAGGGCTCATGTGGAGCCTGTCGTCGGCGAAGGTGGAGCCCTGGGCGCCGTTCATGGGGTACTGCATCTCCCCCTGGCCGTCCAGGTGCTGGGCCCAGACGTTGAACTCGCTGGACGACGGAGCGTCGTACCAGAAGCAGTATGCGCCTCCCATGCCGTCGGGAATCATTCCGGGAAATGTCCACGGGGAAATCGACCCTGTGTTGTAGATCAGCACCGGCGTATCGCCCCAAAGCCCTGAGCCGTCGGTCCCCAGCATGTCGGCGTAGAGGTGGGTGACGGTCATGGGGTACGAACCGGTGGAACTCTTCCACATGGCTATCACGCTGTCCTGCCCGGCGGGCACAAGAACCGGGCTGGAAAGGTCGGCGGAACTCTCCAGGGTCACTCCCCAGTCGCCCCAGAGCTTGCTCCCGTCGGGGGACAGCTTCTGGAAGACCAGGTAGTCGGTCTCCTCCGATTTGCCCCAGGCGAAGACGCAGTTGCCCAGCCCGGTGACCGTCACCGAGGGGTTGGGCTCGAATCCGGGCACCGCCGGATCAGACAGACAGATGCCGTCGTCGCCCCACAGGAACTCGCCCGTGCTGCTGACCTTGTAGACCGAGACGTCCAGCTCCCCCGAGAGGATCCTCTCGTCGGAGAAGGCCAGGATGGCGTTGTCCGACCCGTCCACCGCCATGGAGTAGTCCACCAGCCAGCTCATCTGCGGCTGGTCGCTCACCAGAAGGCCGTTGTCGCCCAGCTGGGGGTTGCCCTGGTAGTCCAGCCTCTGAAGGTAGACGCAGTAGCTCCCGGACCTAGAGTCGAACCAGGAGATGAAACACCCGCCGTCGGAAGTGGCGCAGATCTTGGGAAGCACCTGTTCCCCCGCAAGGTCGCAGATTGTGAGGTTGACCGTGGAATCAGGGCTCCACTGGGCCATCAGAACGGAAGGAACAAGAACGGCGCCGAAAAGAATACACCAAAGGTTCATCACGGCACGCCCCCTCCATTATTCACCCGCCCATGAAAGCGAGGATTCGTCCCTCCGGACATCTCCGGGACAGCCCTGAGATAACACCTTGGACATGCGGTTGGCAATAAGGGATTTTCCTGATTGAAGAGCGTATCCGGAACCGGTATCCGGCCTGTTGGTCGGCTCATTCCGGCCGGTGGATCAGTCATCCCCCCCGTCGGCCAGATGCCCAAGCTCACCGGCCAGTTCCCGATATCGTTTCAAAGCCCTGCGGTACTTCGACTCCAGATCCTCCAGGGAGGAAGCCTTCATCAGGTCCTCCACCAGGGCGGCGTCTTCCGACGGATAGTCCCTGAAAGCGTACCTCAACCCGAAATCCGCCTTGCGGGGCCGGTGTTTCAGGTTCAGAAGCACGGCCAGGTTCCTGGCCAGGAACTGGAAGTAGAAGGGGAAAGCCTCCGGGAACCGTTTCCGGGCCAGGGCCTTCTCGATCTCGGTGATCATCAGGAAGTCCTGATCCAGAACCATTCGGTAAAATTTCCGGGATCTGGCCAGCACTTGCTCGTCCGGTGTCGGGGAAGTGTCGAGCACCCTTTCCTTCTGAAACCAGACCACCGCGTCTCCATGGCGATCGCTTGCGGTGAACTTGTCCGGAAGCGATTCCCTGATGAACGCGGCATCAACGTAGTAGAACTCCGGGGTGTCCAGGAGCCTGTAGAAGACCTGGGAGAACCCGTGCCAGGCGGGTTCTGGAATCCTGAATCGCCTTCCGATTCCGAAACGCTCCCCCAGAAAGCCGTCCACCGCAGTGATGACCTGCTCGACGGTCTCCTCCCGGCAGACCACCGCCAGGTCCAGGTCGGAGTGCCGGTCCTTGAACCCCGTGGCCGCGGAGCCCCCCTCCCAGGCCGCCACCACGGGATCTAGACCCGCAAGGAACCGCCTCAGTTCCCGGGATACAGTCTCAGGATCGTTCATCTAATCCCTCCTTCACCCGGGGCGCAGCGGCGGCCAGCTCCCGGTGGAACTCTTTCAAAGGCGTATCGGACATGGTGATTACTTCGGGGAAACCCCGGACTTCCGTGGCTGTCCGCAGACCGCCGCCGGACAGGCTGAACCCGGGGTTGCCGGAAAAGGGAACGAAGTGCCTGTGGTAGAAGACCCTCGCTTCCAGGCCGTCGGAGTATAGCAGCAGCCTGATGAAGGCTCCCCTCAACCCGGGCACCGTGCCGAAGCCGTCGAGAATCCTCAGGACTTCCCGCCCCTCCTGGAATCGCGACGGCCTGCGGTTGTACAACCATGGCCCGACAAGCATGACCATCACGATCACCAGGAGAACAGCGGCTCCCGGAAGCCTGGCTCCGAACAACTCCAGCACCAGCACCTGAACAGCGGCGCCCCCGGCGACAAGGATGAAAAGAAGGGCCAGGAAACTCCCCCCGATTCCAAAGGGAAAGAGCGACTCGGAGAATTCCTTTTTCACGGTGTGTCACCCCCTCGGCAGGTACGCTCCGACGGTCGGGTTTGAACTCGAAAAACCTAACCCCCTATGACCGACAGCGTTATCCAGGGCACAAGGAAGAGCACTATGACCAGCACCTTGTACACCCCCATGACCAGGTAGAGGGCCTGGTTGAAGGACTCCTTCGGCATGGGGTAGTACCTGCCGTGCAGTCTGTAGATCAGATCCCCTCCGAACACCTTGAAGAGGAACCCCAGGGCAAGGATCCCTCCATTGGTGATCGTGCACCACATGAAGAACCGCTCCAGCGTCTGAATATCCATGGGAGACTCCCTTCCCGGACGGCCCGTGACCCGTCCCTCTATCCCCGTGGAGCATAAGGAAACGCGGCACGAAAGGTCAACACGGAGAGATGCCGTCAACCCTGACGCAGGGGCTCACGAATGTCGTTGGAATAGTGTGATGCCACCCACATAAGTCATTTGACTTTTGTGGTATATCACACAAAAGTCGTTTGACTTTTGTGAGGTGCCAATCCATATTCCGGCCGGGAGGTCGGTGATGTACAGGAGTGCTTTCGAACCGATGAAGAACTGGCTTGCCGGTTCAGACAGAAAACCCCTGATCATCAGGGGGGCCAGACAGGTCGGGAAAACATGGCTGATGAAGGAGTTCGGCGCGAGGTGCTTCGAACGGACGATCTACGTCAACATGGAGAGAAATCCCCGCATGGCATCGCTCTTCGCCGGTTCGAAGGATCTTGATTCGATCCTACTGGGGCTTCAGATAGAATCCGGAACCTCATTCGTTCCTGGGCGAACCCTTCTGGTTTTCGACGAGATCCAGGAAGTCCCGTCGGCTCTCACAAGCCTCAAGTACTTCAACGAGAATGCTCCACAGATTCCCGTAATAGCCGCCGGTTCGATTCTCGGAGTGGCCGTGAATCGCGACACGTCTTTCCCCGTGGGCAAGGTCGAATTCCTGGACCTTCATCCACTTTCGTTCCCGGAATTTCTCACGGCCATGGGGAAACAACGGCTCTGCGAGGCCCTGGCGGATCTCCGGTTCGATACGGTCGGAGCATTTACGGGACAACTGATTGAGCTGCTCAAGCAATACTTCTTCGTGGGGGGAATGCCCGAAGCGGTGAGTTCCTTCGCTCGGTCCGGTGACATGAAACGTGTCAGAAAGATCCAGCGGGATCTTCTGATCGCTTACGAACACGACTTCTCGAAACACGCGCCGTCCGCTGCGGTTCCCAGGATCCGCTCGGTGTGGGAGAGCCTGCCCGGCCAGCTTGCCAGGGAGAACAGAAAATTCGTCTTCGGCCTGATTCGGGAAGGAGCCAGGGCCAGGGAGTACGAAACCGCCATCGAATGGCTCACAGGGTGCGGTCTGGTCCACAAGGTCTGCAGGGTCACGAAGCCTGGCGTGCCGTTGTTCGCTTATCTCGATTCTGGAGCATTCAAGCTGTACGCCCTCGACATCGGCCTTCTCGGCGCATCCAGCAGGCTCGAGCCGGAAACGCTTCTGGACGGGAATGCCCTCTTCACTGAATTCAAGGGAGCCCTTGCGGAGCAGTTCGTTCACCAGCAACTCGTATCGCACGCCGGATTGAAGCCCTGTTACTGGAGCAGAACGAAGGGAAGCGCGGAGGTGGACTTCCTGGTTGAACTCGGAGGTGATGTGCTTCCGCTGGAAGTCAAGGCATCGGAGAACCTTCAGGCGAAGAGTCTCGTCTCGTATCGCGACAGGTATAAACCCCGCATATCCCTGAGGACATCCCTTTCCCCATACCGGGAGGAAAGCTGGCTTAGGAACATTCCCCTGTACGCGGTACACATGATCAGAGAAATCGCGGGGAAATCCTGAAGCTTCCGCAGCGCTCAAGCCTGCATGGTTCCCAGTATCCGGTCCTCTCCTTCTTCGGAAAAGACACGAATGGAGTCGGTTCTGCTCTTCGCAGCGCTGGCGGCCGCAGGATGCAGAGAGATGCTGGAGCCGGGACGGGTCATCCATTCGGGATTCTTCAGGAGAAGGCCCAGATCCCAGGCGAACTGATACCGCGGATATTCTTTGATCCTTCCTTTCCTGGGATCGCATCTTACGATGGAGCTTTGCCTTCTGGTGAACAGTGTGAAGTGAACATCCGACAGACGAGCCCTGCCACCGGGTTTGACCCCCCTCCAACGGCATGTTTCCCTGTACGCTTCAGCCAATTCCTCGGAGAAGAACTCCGGCGGGGTTTGGTTTCTTTCCAGCAGCGCAAGTGAATCGGTGTAGGCTTTGAACACCGGTGGGCAACTCATTGCCAGAGGCCTGCCAATGGCTTCGCCGGAAAAAGTTATCACCGCCGAATCCTTCGAGGGGTTCAGCAAGAGTACAAAGGGACTCATGCGAATCTCATGTCCCGAAACCTCTGAATTGACAGCCCGGTCACTGAGGTAGCTGGTCAATTCCATAGAGAAAACCGCGGCCCTTCGCCCCCATTCCTGATCAAGCCATTGTCTTGCGGAGGCCGCGGCGATTCTCGCCTGCTCCAATGATGATTCCGGCAGCATGTTCAGAGTTTCAAGGTTGACAAGATCGTGCTCGAGCTTTCGCAGATTCTGGTATCCTTCGATTCTCGAAAGGAACGTTACCGTCCTCCTCAAGATTCCGGCTTCCAAAGCAAGGGCTTTTACCTGACTCTGAAGGGACTGGAATGTTTCCATGGCGGCCTGCTGGTTGTCCATGTTCAACCTTTCACTCCTTTACCCGGAGATCCGTTCGAAGAAGGGTGTTACTCTCACGGGCACAGGATTCCCGTTCCCGTCGGTTGAATGGTGGCTGTACGCCACGAATTGGTCTAATTTCAGACAGCTCGAGGCAAGGTTCTTGGCTGTTCTGGCGTCCACCCGCAAAGCGCCCTGCATGGCGTCAACGTCCGGCGGAGCGCCATGTCCGAACAGGAGGCTGTTCGGAACCAGTTCCCGCCATGCAGTGTCACCCTTGAAGTCGTCCAGACTCTGACTGCTGAGAAAAACCGGAATTCCCTTGCTCCTTCCGATTCTGACCAGTTGAGCGAGGGGCTGGCTCTTCCTGCCGGTCTGAAGATAGTGATGAGCTTCATCCACCGCCACCACCCCTCTGATGGTGCGGGTGCCGGTTTTACGATCAAAGAGCGAATCGGGAACGCTTTCTGCAACCTGCTTCAAAAAGTGCATCAGAATGAATGCGACGTATGTTCTCAGATCACCCAGTTTAGACAGGTCCACCACCCAGCGTTGTCTGAAGACGTTGACTACGTCAATCTCCGACCTGCTGGTGAAGATCGGTTTTCCGGCCAGCCGATCCAGCGCCACCACAACTGTGTCGTCCTTGCGGCGTTCACTGTCATAGATAGCTCTAACTGCGTCCCGGGCTTCTTTCAGGCTCGGTCCGGGGAGTCCCGCCATTTCGGCGTCACGGTACGCCTGAGTGAGAGCCCTGTCCACAATACCCTGCTGACAGCCTCCCATCTGACTGATAATGGAGGCCAAAGCGCTGGAGAACATTTCGGCGGCCAGCTCGGTGTTGGAGCCCCGGGGAAGGTCGAACGGATTCACGGGCACGGGGGATTCCGGAGGTCTTATCAGTTTGGCGCCAGTGGCGCTCAGGAAAGAGTCGCCTGTCTCTCCATCGGAAAGGTCTCCCTTGTAATCCAGCAGGATGAAACCGACGTTCCTGGAGGAGACCGTCATGGAGTACAGGAGTCCGAGAAGCGCTTGGCTTTTTCCTTTTCCCTGAGTACCGGAGATTCTCAGGTTGGCCGCAGTGTCCTGCCCCTCCTCTCGGTTGAGAACCCAGCTTACTTCCTCCCGGGTCTGAGTATTCGTTCCGATGACCAGACTGATGAGGCCTGAGCATTCATTATCCGCGATGGATTCCTCCCCACGGGGAAGAGCCTGGGAAACGTACTCCGCCAGTGTCCGGTACATCCTCACGGAATCCTTCTCCATGGACTCTTGTAGTTCGGACAGGAATCCGTATCCGGTGTTCAGCAGAATCCCGATGTCCGTCGGGAAATCAATCGTTTTCAGCATGCCCAGGTCGGTGATTTGGCCCGATATCTCCGAATTCATCAGTCGCTCCACCGAGATTTCTTCGCCTCGCGAGTCAACCCTCTCTGAGTAGGCAATGATTCTGATGCCCCGGGTCTCGGCGAGCCTTCTTATAGGATGATCCCTGCGCTGGCGATTCATCAGCACAATACCGATACTCAGTGCAAGCCTGTCCACTTCTTCCGGACTGAGGCCAAGGTCATGAGAAATGTCGTAACGGATGGAAGCTCCTGCGCTGCCGAGAAGAGCCTTGCCTTTTAACAGCGTCTCAAAAGACATCAGAATTTTGTCTCCAAAACTTTGCTGACCTCTTCTTCCTCGCTCCCGTCCCGTATAAGGAACAGTTTCCTGCCAACCCTGTCCCGTATCACCGGAGCCAATTCATCGGGTATCTCCTCCGGGGTGAGTAGAAGAATCATCTGACCCGGGTATTGACAGAGAATCTCCTTCAGAACAGAACTCCTGTGAACAGGATCGAGCACCCGGAGGGGCGCCTCGACCATCAGGGGAAGTCCTGATCCCGCGGCCTTCCTGATGGCATGGACGAGACAGAGGGCCAGAAGGTTCTTCTCTCCCGTGGATCTGCCCACCGGAGCCGGGTTGCCGTTTCTATTGTACACGGCGTACCTGTAGGTTTTCGGGTCCACTCGGATCTCGGAAAGAACACTGTGTTTATGGGCTGTGCGAACCAGCATGGTCGAAGCATCCTTTTCCAACTGCTTCACTCTTCTTCCAAGAAGTTCGTCAGCAAGAGCATTCAAGGCTTCGGAGGCCGTTTCCGAGAGTGTCTGAAAACGTCTCAGCCTTCTTAACTCGGGGCTTCTGGAAGGAAGCTCCTGTGACTCCATCGAGGACGCTTCCAACTGTCTCTTATCCTCATGAAGCCCCTCGAGATACCTTCTCCTTGCGTCAAGCCTCTGAAGAATGCTGTTTCGTTCCGTGGTCGCCTTGACATGTTCTTCATGCCATTTCCGGGTATCGTGGGGTGTGGGTGTCTCACGGAGTTCCCGTTCAATGTCACCGAGGCGTTCATAAAGCAGGCTCAGGCGATCTGAGTCAAGCCACTCCCTCAACTCGCCGCCTGAATGCCGAGTCATGGAACGAACCCTGGCGAGGGCCTGCTTCTTTTCATCTCTGCTGGTATCGGCCTCCCGAACCAGACCCATGGCTTCCCGGAAACAACAGGCGAGGTCACCGGCAGGAGGGGTGTTGCTGGCCCAGGAAAAACGTCCCGAGGAGATCAGACCCGCTATGGACTCGGATGCCTCTTCGGCTCCCCTTCTCCATTCCACGGATTTATTCGGAGACGAAGGTGCAGAGTTCTGTGGAGCAAGCAACCCGAGAAGCGCCATGGGAAGGCATTCAGCCAGTGCCTTCTTTCTTCTTCGTTCGGCATCGGCGATCTTCGCCGAGAACTTCTCCTTCTCCCTGAGAAGGCTCTCCCGCCGCTCCTGGAGTTCAGGCTGGGCCTTGCCCCCATACCTCTCCACTTCGACTTCCGCCTGGGCAAGTTGCTTTTGCAGGCTTTTCACCTCGATGGAGACCTCTTCTATCTCGGCCTCAAGATCGCTCAACCTTTCCTCGTTCTCAGTCTTGAGCTTCTTCTGCTTCTGGCTTTCCCGGTAGGTTTTAGCGATGGTGCTGGCTTTTTCTCTGGAAAGGCTCAAGCAGGCTTCGGCAGTTCTTCTAAGGGGAGTAATATTCAGAGCGGTTTCCAGCGCTTCCTTCACGGGAGGCAATTCGGTGCCCCTCTGACCGGCCAGCTCGCTGACAATCTTGCTCTCCGCGTCGAAGACGTAGTAATTCAGCAACCTTTCGGGGAAGTGCTCCCTGATCCATTTCAGCGCTTCTTCTCCGTGGAGAGCCTTTTGCTTCCTGTTCACAACGAGATGGTCTTCACCGGTCGCAAGCCATGTTCCCGAACTCCGACGGTAAGTCTTGACGCGCCGGATATCGAAATCCCCCATGTCGCCGGTGAAGGTGAGCACCACCTTCGCTTCGGCCTGGTTGCCCGGGCTGTTTTTGTGGATTAAATGAGCGATCTCGGAACTCTCGTCCTCATGCGCCAGAACGAAGCGCACTGCTTTTATGAGTGAGGATTTTCCGTATCCGTTCTTCCCTTCGACCACCACGACCGGCCTGACTGGGTCGGCACGGGTGTCGATCACGGCTTGCCTGAAGATCAGGAAGTTCTGCAACTCGATTGAGGAAAGTGTCAGTTCAACCCCGCCCCGGGACGTGAGAACAGCCCAGAGAGCTTCAGCATCATCCTCTACATCATCGGATTCCGGAGTTTCCACGAAACGTTCGATAATCGAGGCCACTCCGGTCTGGACCGAAGCATCGTATTCGCCGTTTATCAGAGCCGCCAGAAGCCCTTTCGGGAGTTTTTGCCCCTGAAGGGCCGCCAGTGCGTCTTCCGCTTCGTTACGGCTCCAGATGTCGCTCACGGGAAACGGATACCTCCGGTTTCAGCAAAGAAAATATGACGATAATCGGCCTAACCTGGTTTGTAAAGGGGGCGGGAAAACCATCAACTGAGCTGAGTGTACTACATATTGCTATTAATTAGTAATGATAATTGTATCATGATTAAAACGAGGATCGGGCCTGCCCCCGGTTACGGTGCAAGCCCGATGGAAGTCAGTCGTCGCTTGTCCGGGTCGTCGCCAGACCCTCTCATATCTTCTTCCACAGGATGCATGTTCCACCTCCCTCCATTACGTTGTCCTACTCAAACAACTCCGGATGCCGGTCATATCTGACAAGGCCAGGCTTTCGGTCCGATCTTTTCAATGCGTCGGCGCCTTGGGCAGAATCTTGTCATCTCGCAGAAGCAGTGGTGTTCTCGGGGTTGTTCATCGGCGGTTCCTCGCCCCAGTGGAAAACTACGGTGATCCCTTCGGTTCCGTATGGAATCTCCTCGAGTTCACGGAAGCACTTTTCCAGGTTATTTCTGGCGGTATCCAGCAGTCCGATGTCCAACGCTCTCTGCTGTATCTCTTCCTGAGCCAGCATGATGCACTGGAAGTAGGATTGGGTGGTCGCGTAGATTCTCTCACCATGGTTTTGCCAGTCGGAGCCGGGATAATCGAATCCGTGAACCCTGTTCATGTAGAAACCGGTTATCTTGGGTTCTTCCAGATACACGTGAACCAGGGCGGCGCTGGAGTCACCGGTGATACGCACCCCAGTGACTTCCGCTCCAGCGGCGGTCCTGCCCGACATGGACATCTCCGCGGTGGTGCGGACATCCCTGAAGAACGTCCAGCGCTCGTTGATGATTTCGTACTCCACGGTGACATAGTCCTGGTATTCAGCGGTCTCCATTTCACTGAGGGTTTCGGTGTACCAGAGGACGATGCTACGGACCTGTGTCAAGCCTGTCCAAGATAGATTTTTTTAAGGGGAGAAAAGGAAGAGCCCTTTTTTGCCTGAGTGGTTAGAATTTCAGCGCCAACCAAAAACCCAAACGAAAAGCGTCCAATACGGACCGCCAGATGGGATAGAGGCCGCCGGGTAGTTACCCGGCGGCTTTATTTGTACCAATCCTTGTTCGAGTTATGAACGACTTGACAAACACCACCAGTGAGGTATAGATACTATACCATGATTTTCGAATTCGATGCTCGCAAGAGCCAGATGAATCTAGAGAAACACGGGATCGACTTCGAGGAAGCTAAGCTTCTCTGGGATGATCCGGACCTGCTGGAGATTCCGGCAAGGATTGAGGACGAACCTCGGTTCATGGTGATTGGCCGGATTGCCAACACACATTGGTCTGGGATCATAACATATCGTGGAGATGCGATTCGGATCATCTCCATCCGTCGAGCCCGTGATGAGGAGGTGGTATTGTATGAAGGCTAAGGAATTGGACAAGAAGTTCGACGATGGTGAGGATGTTCTGAAATACCTTGAGCTTAACAAGGCCCATCGTGTCGAACAGGAGCAGAAGCGAGTTAATGTGGATTTCCCTGTGTGGATGATTCACTCCTTGGACAAGGAAGCGCAGCGGCTTGGTATTCCCAGACAATCATTGATCAAAATGCTGATCGCCAGGCATATAGAGAAAGCCAGAGCATAGAAGACTCAAACAACAGCATGAACGCCGTACTCTCCTATCGTCTCAGTCAACTTCATTAATAGCCTCCACTAGTGTCCCATCATAAGTCGAAGAGAGACAACTGGTTGGGGTTATTATTGTT
>CAZSKU010000032.1:0-21642 GCA_964607515.1 uncultured bacterium
GGTTCTCCGGCGGCCTTTTCATGCGGTTCGACAGCGGCCAGAAAACTCAGTTTCCCACCAGAACGAAGCTCTCCCGGAGCACTAGATCCCCGGCGGTCATCCGGACGAAGCAGGCCCCGGAGGGCAGGGAGAAAAGCTCCACCAAATGCTCCCCGGCGGAGACATGGACCGACAGCAGGTACAGCCTTATCCAGGGGAGGGCCGGGTTCTCGATGCAGTTCCTCTGCTACACCGACACTCCCTCCAACGTTCAGAGGGACCTACTTGCCGGGATGGGCATCCTGGCGCAGTGATTCTCAGGCGGTGACCCGCCGGGGGATGGATTCGGGAAGCTGGGCCAGCACCTCGTAGTTCAGGTGTCCCGCAAGATCGCCGAAGGACCTGACGGATATCTCCCTCCGGCCCTGCCTGCCGATGATCACGACCTCGTCTCCCCGGACGGCTTCGGGACAGTCCGTGATGTCCACCATCATCTCGTTCATGTTCACCAGGCCGCATACCGGAGCCCTTCTTCCGGCCACCAGCACGTGCCCGACGTTGCTGAGACTCCGGGAGAAGCCCTGGGCGTATCCCACCGGAACCGCGGCAACCCTCTGGCGCCGGGAGGTGAGGAAGTAGTTGCCGTACCCCACGAACTCACCGGGATCCACCGGTGTTATTCCCATGATGGAGCTGCGCCAGGTGATCACCCTCTTCAGAGGATCCTTGAAGCAGTCCGGACGGCTTCCCCCGGCGAGCATGTAGTGCATCCTGGTTTCCATGCTCGGCCAGAAGCCGTACTGGGCGATGCCGATCCTTGCGGCGTCGAGCCGGGTCTCCGGAAGCATCAGGGCCGCGGCGGAGCTGGCTGCGTGCCTCAGGCCGGGATCGATCCCGGTCATCCTCAGGTAGTTCTCCATTTCGTGAAAACGGGCTGTCTGTCTCTGAATGCGCATATGGTTCGCGGTGCTCTCCGCTCCGGCGAGATGGGTGCATATGCCGGCGAGCCTGATCCTGTCGCGGTGTTTCGCGAGAAACCCGCCGATGTGATCAAGGGAGTCGGCCGGAACTCCGGTGCGGTTCAGTCCTGTTTCCAGCTCGAGATGGATTCTGGAGGGTCTGTCGGGAGTGCCGGCGGCGACCGCCGCGTCCAGCCTTCCCGTATCGCTGACGTAGAAGGCGATCTCCTGCCCCGCTGCCCAGGGTACGTCCTCGTCGCCGATGAACCCCATGATGATTATCTCCCGGCCCGGGATGCCCGAATCCAGCAGCAACCGGGCTTCGTCCGCGGCGAACACTCCGAACAGGTTCACACCCAGTTCCCGGGCCAGCGGGGCGTACACCCTCGTGCCGTGACCGTATGCGTTGCTCTTCACCACGGAAATGAGACGGGATCCGCCGATTTCCCTTTGCAGGAACCTGAGATTCGCCTCCAGGGCGCTTCTGCTCAGTTCGATGACGGAGGAAGACCTTGGACGCCTTTTCCTGTTCATGGAAGCATGCTCCCGGCCGAGTCCAGAACCGCTCTGAGCAGCCTTGCTCCGGGCTCGATAAGGGCGTCCGGGAACCGGTAGTCCGGGTGGTGAAGGGGGGCCGTGTCCTCACCCGCGCCCAGACCGAACATTACTCCAGGCATCGCTCCGGTGAACCGCCCGAAATCCTCCGACCACGGGAAGGGCTCGCTCATCTCGATCAGTTCGGTTCCCAGGCCTTCGGCGGACCGCTTCACCATGTCTGAAAGCCCCCGGTGATTCACCACCGGCGGGAAAACCTCCTCGAGGGAGTGTTCCGCCGGGATCCCCTCCTCCCGGGCGATGTCAGCAGCTTTCCAGGCGCACTCCCGGAGGAGCCTGTCCAGAACCTCCCCGTCCGGCGAGCGGACCGTGGCCATTACCACCGCGTCTCCCGGGGACACCCCGAAGGCCCTGGCGCCCAGTCGGGCGTGGATCACGGTGACCACAGCCTTCTCCGCGGGTGAGCAAAGGCTATGCGGAATTGCCGGGAGAGCCTCCATGATTCTGATCATGGCTCCCGCCGGACTTCTTCCCCGGTGCGGTTCGCCGGCGTGGGAACTCGTTCCCATGAGCCGCACGATAATGCCGGCGGAACCGGAGGCGAACACCCCGTCCCGGACAGCCACGGAGCCCAGGGGGTATCCCGGCAGATTGTGAAAGCCTACGGCCATGTCCGGAAGCATAGCCGTGAACTTCGGATCCTCCAGGACCGCCGCCGCCCCGGCGCCGGTCTCCTCCGCGGGTTGAAAGAGCAGCAGCGCCGAGCCTTTCTTCGGGGGTTTCCCGCCCAGGTCCGCTCCCAGGGCCGCAGCAACGGCCATATGTCCGTCGTGACCGCAGCCGTGGAAAGCCCCGGCCCCGTTCTGCATGGCCACTGCGTCCAGCTCGCACCTGACCATGACCCCGGGCTTCCCTTCCCCGTACAGGGCCGCGATACCGTGGCCCGCGATGCCGGGGACTATCAGGGCCGGCCCGGTGGTCTCCAGGAATTCCCTTATCAGGGCCGAGGTCCGGATCTCCGCCCCGGAGACCTCCGCCTTGGAGTGCAGGGCCCGGCGGAGTTCCCGGGGGGTCAAACCTTTCCTTCCCCCACCAGCCGGGCGAAGTTTCGGAAGGAGCGGTCCCAGGTTCTCTCGGCTTCCCCGGAGAAGCAGCATCCCGGGAGTTCCCGCCGGCGGAGATGACTCGCGATGCATTCGCAGCATACTCCCTTGCGGGAGCAGGGATCGTAGGTGCAGTTGCACCGGGACATATTGGTGTTCTTTCTGCATTCCATCGAAGGCGCTCCTTGCTGGTGTTCCTGTTTGAACTAACCCCCGGGGGTGTCCATTGTCAATACCGGCTTGACAAAGCCCCTTCGTTTTGGTAGTCTTGCGGTTCCCCTGAGAGCCGGAAGCGGTTGCTTCCTGCGGGCGCATCCGGCATATTCGGGGCCCCGGAGGCTCCGGCGAGCCGATGGGCGAGTTGGTTTCGAAGCGGCGCGGGATTCTCCCCGAAGGGGGGTATTGCGCGTTTATACATGGTTGTTTTCGCGAGGAGACGGGTTGAACGAGATAAGGCTCAGAATAAGGCTTCGTGCCTACGACCACAGGCTTCTGGACAAGTCCGCCGCTTCCATTGTACGTGGCGTGCTGAACACCGGAGCCAAGGTCGCCGGCCCGATACCGCTGCCCACCAGGCGGACAATGCTCACGGTTCTCCGAAGCCCCCACATCGACAAGAAGTCCCGGGAGCAGTTCGAGTTGAGGGTGCATTCCAGGCTCATTGAGATCCGGGATCCCAACGAGCAGACCACGGAAGCCCTTCGACAGCTGGATGTGCCGGCGGGCGTGGATGTAGAGATCAAGTAACCGGTGTACCCTCCTGACTGACCCGGCGCCGCCGGGTTAAGAGGAAAAGCCGTACCGCGGGGCCTGGGCGGAAGCACCGGCGGACGGCGGAAGAAGAAACAGAAACGCTCGTCCCCCCGCCTACAGGGGACTTCAGCGACGGGAAGTGGTGTATGAGCGGACTCATGGCTCGTAAACTGGGCATGACCCGCGTCTTCAACGAAGACGGACGGGTGATCCCGGTGACTGTTCTCGAGGCGGCGCCGAACCACGTGGTTCAGGTGAAGACCACCGAGCACGACGGATACTCCGCGGTTCAGGTTGGTTACAGGCCCCAGAAGGAGAGCCGTCTCAACAAGCCCCAGAAGGGGCATCTGGCCAAAGCCGGGGCTCCCCCGGTATCCCGGTTGAAGGAAGTCGGCTCGCCTTCCGGCGAAGTGAAGCCCGGCGACTTAATCACCGTGAGCATCTTCAGCCCCGGCGAGAAGGTGGATGTCACCGGACTCTGCAAGGGCAAGGGCTTCCAGGGCGTGGTCAAGAGGCACGGCTTCAGCGGCGGCGACGAGACCCACGGGTGCAAGTCCCACCGGGTTCCGGGCTCCATCGGTCAGTGTGCTACGCCCGGACGAGTCTGGAAGAACAAGAAGATGCCCGGCCAGACCGGAAACTCCAAGGTCACCGTGAAGAACCTGGAAGTGGTGGAGGTCGACGGCGAGAAGAACCTGGTGGTTCTCAAAGGCGCCGTGCCCGGTTCCAGGAACGGATACCTCCTGATCAGGAAGCACCGCAGGAGCGGAGGTAACAGCTGATGGCACTCGCGAGAGTCTACACTATGAACGGGGAAGAGGTCGACACCGTTCAGCTCCCGGACGAGGTGTTCTCCACGGGGGTGTCCACCCATGTGCTCTGGGAAGTGGTCAGGGTCGAACAGACCAACCGCCGCCGGGGCACCGCCAGCTCCAAGACCCGGGCCGAAGTGACCGGCAGCGGCAGGAAGCCCTGGAGACAGAAGCACACCGGCCATGCCAGAAGCGGAACCAAAAAGTCCCCCATCTGGCGCGGAGGCGGGGTGGCCTTCGGGCCGCACCCCAGGCCCTGGAGCATCAAACTCAATCGCCGGGTCCGCCGCAAGGCCCTGGCGGGGATACTGAGCGAGAGGCTCGACGAAGGCAACCTCCGGCTGATCCGCGACTTTCTTCTGGAGGGCAAGACCCGGCAGGTGGCCGGAATGCTGGCCGGCAACGGCTGCTCCGGCAGGAGAACCCTCATTCTGACCCTCGAGGGCGATGAATTGGCATCCAGGGCTTCCCGGAACATTCCGGGGGTCTGGGCAGCCAGCGCCCGGAGCGTGCCCGTCACCACCCTGGTCAACTCCGAAGTGGTCCTCATGGACGAGCGGGCCGTGGACGAGCTGAAAGCGAGGCTGATGTGATGGATGCCCGGCAGATTATCATCGAGCCGATCGTCACCGAGAAGTCCACTCAGGCCCGGGAGAACCGCAACGCATATTCCTTCAAGGTCAGGCCCACCGCCACCAAGCTTCAGATAGCGAGGGCGGTGGAGGAGATCTTCAACGTAACCGTTCTCACCGTACATACGATCAGGATGGAAGGCAAGCTGAAGCGCATGGGCCGCTTCGCCGGTCGCCGCTCCTCCTGGAAAAAGGCCGTGGTCACCCTGAAAAAGGGAGACACGGTCGACTTCTTCGAGGGGGTGTAACCATGGGTATGAAGAGATGGAAGCCCACCACCCCCGGTAGCAGGTTCAAGGTGTCGCCGGACTTCTCGGAGATCACCAGGACAGGCGGCGAGAAATCCCTGCTGGTTCCGCTCCCCAGCAAGGCGGGGCGCAACAACAAGGGGCGCGTCACCGCAAGGCACCGGGGCGGCGGCCACAAGAGGATGTACCGGATCGTAGACTTCCGCAGGAACAAGCCGGGCGTTCCGGGAAGGATCGACTCCATCGAGTACGATCCGAACAGGAGCGCCAGGATCGCCCTTGTGGTGTACTCCGACGGGGAGAAGCGCTACATCATAGCCCCCGAGGGGCTCGCCGTGGGACAGACCGTCCTCAGCGGGTCGGAGGCGCCCCCGGAGATCGGCAACCACCTGCCCCTCAGCAGGGTTCCCCTGGGAACCATGGTCCACAACGTTGAGATGAAGCCGGGCAAGGGCGGGCAGATCGCCAGGAGCGCCGGCTCGGCGGTGCAGCTCATGGCCCGGGAGGGCGGTTATGCCACGCTGCGCATGCCCTCCAGGGAGATGAGGCGGGTTCCTTCCGCCTGCATGGCCACCATCGGCCAGGTGGGGAATAACGAACACAACCTGGTGGTGCCCGGCAAGGCGGGAGCCAGCCGCTGGATAGGCAGGAGACCCCACGTCCGGGGTGTCGCCATGAACCCGGTGGATCATCCCATGGGCGGAGGCGAGGGCAAGACCAGCGGAGGCCGGCATCCGTGCTCCCCCTGGGGTCAGCTGGCCAAGGGTCTTCGGACCAGGAAGCCCAAGCTGGAATCCAGCAAACTCATCACCAGACGCAGACCCACCGGAAAGAGGAGGAAGTAGCGATGGCGCGTTCCCTTAAGAAAGGCCCGTTCATCGATGCCGGGCTTCTCCGGAAGGTGGAGCTCATGGCGCAGACCGGCGAGAGCAAGGTCGTCAAGACCTGGGCCAGAAGGTCCACCATTCCGCCGGATTTCGTGGGGCATACCTTCGCGGTGCACAACGGTCGGAAGTTCGTGCCCGTCTTCGTGGTGGAGAACATGGTGGGACACAAGCTCGGCGAGTTCGCCCCCACCCGGACCTTCCGCGGCCACCGCGAGAAGAAGAAGTAGGGGGAGGAACATGGAAGCCGTAGCAAAGACCAGGTTCGTGAGGGTTCCGCCCCGGAAGGCCAGGGCCGTGGCCGACCTGATCCGCGGCAAGTCCGTGGGGCAGGCCCTGTCCATACTCATGACCGTTCCCAAGAACGCGTCGAAGATCATCGCCAAGACCCTCGACTCGGCGGTTGCCAACGCGGTCTTCCTCGCCGAGGGGGCCAAGCTCGAGGCTGATAAGATGCAGATCTCCCTGATCACCGTGGACGAGGGTCCCATGATCGCCCGTTGGCGCCCCAGGGCCAGGGGTCGAGCCACCCGCATCGTGCACCGCACCAGCCACATCACCGTCAGGGTCACCCAGGAGGACGTGGCCGGACGGGAGAAGAGGTAAATATGGGACAGAAAACCAATCCTATCGGCCTCAGGCTGGGCATCACCAGGAGCTGGGACTCGGTCTGGTTCGCCAGGGGCAAGAGTTTCGCCAGACTGGTGGAGGAAGACGCCAGGATCAGGAAGTACATCCTCATGAACCCGCTCCTGGACAAGGCCCAGATCAGCAAGGTCTCAATTCTCCGGAAGCCCCAGGAAGTGCACATCGCCATCAGCACCGCCCGTCCCGGAATGGTCATCGGCACCAGGGGCAAGACCATCGACAAACTCACCAGCGAACTCACGGCTCTCACCGACAAGGCCGTGAAGGTCAAGGTTGATCAGATCGACAACCCCGAGGTCAGCGCCACCCTGGTGGCCGAGAACGTCGCCAGGCAGCTGGAGAACAGGGTTTCCGTGAGAAGGGCGATAAAGAGAACCATCTCCGACACCATGAGGGCCGGAGCCCTGGGTATCAAAGTATCCTGCTCCGGAAGGCTCGGCGGCGCGGAGATGTCCCGGGTCAACACCTACCACGAGGGCAGGGTTCCCCTGCACACCCTCAGGGCGGACATCGACTTTGCCAGAGCCGTGGCCCGGACAACCTACGGTGTAATAGGCGTTAAGGTCTGGATCTACGTGGGCGACGTTCATGAGGCCCCCGTGGCCGGATCCTGAAAGAGCGGTGATTCAGCATGTTGATGCCAAAGAGAACAAAGTACCGCAAGCAGCAGCGGGGCCGGCTTCGGGGCAACACAAAGGGCGGAGCAGAGGTCTCCTTCGGGGAGTTCGGTCTTCAGGCCCTTGCTCCGGGATGGATCACCAGCGCTCAGATCGAAGCCGCCCGTATCGCCATGACCAGGCACATTAAGAGGGGCGGCAAGGTCTGGATCAGGATCTTTCCCGACAAACCCATCACCGCCACGGCGGCGGAGACCAGAATGGGCAAGGGCAAGGGTCCCGTGGAAGGCTGGGTCGCTGTGATAAGGCCGGGCAGGGTGATGTTCGAGATCGAGGGAGTGGCCGTGGAGACCGCCCGGGAGGCCATGCGCCTGGCGGGTCACAAGCTTCCGTTGCCCACCCGGTTCGTGATCAGGGATAAGGAGGCTCACCAGTGAAACCTCAGGAATTCCGGGCCATGAGCAGGGATGAGCTGGAGGAGCAGGTGAGGGAACTCCGCAGGGAGATATTCAACCTCAGGTTCCGCAAGGCCGCCCAGCAACTGGATAACCCGGTGAAGGTCCGCATGGTCCGGAAGGACCTGGCCCGGGCCCTGTCCATCCTTCACGAGATTGACATGGGCATTGAACCCAAAGCCGGGGAAGGGAACTGACCATGGCCGAGACAAGGATAGGCAACAGGAGAGTGCTCCGGGGAACCGTGGTCTCGGTTTCGATGGAGAAGACCGCGGTGGTGGAAGTCACCTCGGTCAAGGCGCACCCGGCCTACAAGAAGCGGGTTCGCAGCAGCAGCAGGTATTACGCCCACGATGAGGAGAATCAGTGTGCCGTTGGAGACGTGGTCACCATAGCGGAGACCCGCCCCCTGTCCAAACTGAAGAGATGGCGCCTGATCGAGATCGTGGAGAAGGCCAAGTAGGGAGGCCGGAATGATCCAGGTGGAATCGAGGCTGAAGGTAGCCGACAACTCCGGCGCCCGGGAGGTTCTCTGCATCAAGGTGCTCGGTGGCACCGGGCGCCGGTATGCCGGCATAGGCGACCTTATCGTGGTCACCGTGAAGGAGGCGTCCCCGGGAGGGACGGTGAAGAAGAGCGATGTGAGACGGGCGGTGGTGGTGAGGACCCGCAAGGAACTCAACCGCGCCGACGGCTCCAGTGTCAGGTTCGACGACAACGCCGCCGTGATCCTGGACGATGCCGGCCAGCCGGTGGCCACCAGGATCTTCGGACCGGTGGGGCGCGAACTCCGCCAGCGCTTCATGAAGATAGTCTCGCTGGCGCCGGAGGTGATCTAGGATGCACGTGCGGAAAGGCGACAAGGTTCTTGTCATCACCGGCAACGACAAGGGCAAGACCGGGAAGGTCCTGAAGGTTTTCCGGGACAAGAACAAGGTCGTGGTGGAGGGCATCCGGCTCATCAAGCGCCACACCCGTCCGTCCCAGAAGAACCAGCAGGGCGGCATTGTCGAGAAGGAAGCCCCGATCGACGCCTCGAATCTTCAGGTTGTGTGTCCCGACTGCGGCAAGGCCTCGGGGATGAGCCGGGTCCGGGACGAAGACGGCAAGCTCAGGCGCAGGTGCAAGGCCTGCGGCGAGATCATCTCCGCGGGATAGGAGTCTGAATGAGCGAGAAAACCATGCCCAGGCTCAAGCAGATCTACCGGCAGGAAGTCCGCGGCAAGATGCTTGAGAAGTTCAGTTATTCCAACCCCATGCAGATTCCCGGCATGTCCAAGGTCGTGATCAACATGGGTCTCGGCAAGGAAGCCATGGACAACGCCAACAACATAACCAGCGCCCAGTCACAGCTCGAGGCCATCACCGGCCAGAAGAGCGTGGTGGCCAAGGCCAGAAAATCCGTGGCGGGGTTCAGGCTTCGGGAGGGGATGCCCATCGGGGTTTTCACCACCCTCCGGGGCGACAGGATGTGGGAGTACCTGGACAGGCTGATAAATTTCGCCCTCCCCCAGGTGCGGGATTTCCGCGGACTCCCTGTCAAGGGATTCGACGGTCGCGGGAACTACAACTTCGGCGTCGAGGAACAGGCGATCTTTCCCGAGATAGACGTGGACAAGATCGACAAGTTCAGGGGGATGAACATCACAATCGTCACCACGGCCAGGAACGATGAGGAAGGCCTCGAGCTTCTCAGCCTCCTGGGAATGCCATTCCGTCGCAGTGGCAGAAGGGGGGCGTAGAATGGCGAAGAAGAGCCTGATCGCCAAGCAGAAGAGACCCGCAAAGTTCCAGGTGAGGAACTACAACAGGTGTTCGCTGTGCGGAAGACCCCGGGGTTTTCTGCGCATGTTCGGAATCTGCCGGATCTGTTTCAGGGACATGGCCAACAGGGGCCTTATCCCCGGAATCCGCAAGGCAAGCTGGTAGGAAGGGGAGCAACATGTCAATGACCGACCCGATAGCCGACATGCTGACCCGGATAAGGAATGCTTCCTCTGCGGGCCACAAGATGGTGGATATCCCTGCTTCGAAACTGAAGACCAGCATTGCCAGGGTGCTCTACAACCACGGCTTCATCCTGGGATTCAGACGGATGGAAGACGGAAAGCAGGGCGTTCTGAGGGTATACCTGGCCTACAGGAACGGAACTCCCCTGATCGTGGGGCTGAAGAGGATATCAAAGCCTGGCTGCAGGGTGTACGCCGGTGTGGACGCCCTTCCCAAGGTGATGGGCGGACGAGGGGTGGCGGTGCTCACCACCCCCCGTGGCATCATCACCGACTTCGAGGCCAGAAAACACAAAGTGGGCGGCGAAGTGCTGCTCCACGTCTGGTAGCGGGGGTAGGGAATGTCACGGATCGGAAAACTTCCCATTCCCCTTCAGGGAGCCAGGGTATCGGTCTCAGGCGGAACCGTAACCGCCGAGGGGAAAAGGGGAAAGGCTTCCCTGGAGCTTCCCGAGGGCATTACGGTGGAGATCACCGGCGAGAACGTGCTGGTCCACCGCAGGGACGACTCCCCCGACCAGCGCCGCCTTCACGGAGTCACCAGGGCGGAACTGAACAACAGGATTCTGGGAGTGACCCGGGGGCATACCCGGGAACTGGTGGTCCAGGGCAAGGGTTACCAGGCGGAGATGGTCGGGAAAGCCGTGGAAATGCAGATAGGCTTTTCCCACAAAGTGGTGGCCTCGGTGCCGGAGGGGCTGGAGGTGGACCTCAAGCTTGGTCAGAACACCTTCACCCTCACCATCACCGGGAACGACAAGCATCTCGTGGGCGGGTTCGCGGCGGCGCTGTACAAGCTCAGGCCGGTGGAGCCATACAACCTCATCGGCTTCCGCTACAGCGACCAGCAGGTCAAGCGCAAGGCCGCCAAATCCGCCACGAGCTAGAAGCAGGGAGGCAGTAATGGCTAGGCTCGACAGAATACAGCGCCTCCTGCGCCGGCACAGGAGAATACGGAGAAGGATTTCGGGCACCGCGGAAAGGCCCAGGCTGTTCGTCCGCAGGACCAACAGACACGTGTTCGCCTGCCTGATCGACGATGAGGCTGGAAGGACTCTCCTCTCCATGACAACGGACTCCAGGGAGATGGCGGAGGCGGCTTCCGGCAGCAAGAGCGAAAGGGCGGCGTTCCTTGGGGCCAGGCTGGCGGAGAGAGCCAGGGAGATCGGTGTTTCGAAGGTGGTGTTTGACCGGGGCGGTCATCCCTTCCACGGTAGGGTGAAGGCTCTGGCTGAAAAGGCCCGCGAAGGCGGACTGGTTTTCTAGGGGGCTTTCAATGGCTGAAACAAGACAGGGCGGCAGGTCTCCCCGGGGCGAAGGCGCCGCCGGGGGCGGTCCGGGCGCCAGGGGCGGCAGGGCTCCTAAGGATCGGAAAGAGTCCAGGGTAAGACAGCGCAAGACCGAAGTGGTGGAAGACGACGGCCTGGTGGACAGGCTCATAGCGGTCAACCGCTGCGCCAAGGTGACCAAGGGCGGGAGGACCTTCGGGTTCAACGCCATCGTGGCCGTCGGGGATCAGAACGGCAAGGTCGGCGTCGGTCTGGGCAAGGCGACGGAGCTTCCCGAGTCCATCCGGAAGGCCACCGAGGCGGCCAAGAAGAGCATGATCGAGATTCCCATCGTGGACAACAGAACCCTCCCTCACGATATCGTAGGGAAGTACGGAGCCGGCCAGGTCCTTCTCCGGCCTGCGAGCCCCGGTACCGGGGTCATCGCCGGGAGCGCCGTCCGCGCCATCATGGAGTGCGCGGGGGTCAAGGACGTACTGACCAAGGCCCAGGGCACCAGCAACCCGCACAACGTGGTCAAGGCCACCATGAGCGGGCTGACCGACCTGATAACCATCACCAGGGTGAGCTCCATCCGGTCCAAGGTCGTCGCCGGAAGGACGGAGAGCAATGGCTGAATCGAAGCTTAGGATCACCAAGGTGAAGAGCTGCATCGGCCGGCAGGAGGTGCAGAAGAGGACCCTCGAGGCCCTCGGGCTTCGAAGGATCAACCAGGTGGTGGAACAGCCTGACAACCCCCAGACCAGGGGGATGATCTTCAGAGTCCGCCATCTCGTGAAAGTGGAAGAGGTGCAGGCATGAGAAGGCTGCAACACCTCCGTCCCGCCGACGGCGCCAAGACCGACCGCCGCCGCAGGGGTTGCGGCCGGGGAACCGGCAACGGCGGAACCGCAGGAAAGGGTCACAAGGGCCAGAAGGCCAGGGGCAAGGTGCATCCCTGGTTCGAGGGAGGCCAGCTGCCCATCCACCGGCGGATGACCCACAAGGGTTTCAGCAACGCCAAATTCGCCGTGGAGTTCCAGGTGGTGAACGTCGGCATGCTGAACAGGTTCGAGAACGCAACCGTGGTGACCCCGGACATACTGAAGTGCGCCGGTCTCATCTCCTCCCGGAACAGGCCGGTGAAGATTCTCGGTGACGGAACCCTCGAGAAGAAGCTCACGGTGTGCGCCCACGCGTTCACCCAGACCGCGCTGGCCACCATCCAGTCCGCCGGGGGGACCGCCGAGGTGATCGCCTGATGCGCGGTTTCGAAAACATCCTGAAGATCCAGGAGCTGAGGAAAAAGATCTTCTACACCTTCCTCCTCCTGGCGGTTTACCGCATAGGCGGCCACATTCCGGTGCCCGGGATAGACGGTTCCGCCCTTCAGGAGGCATTCGCCTCGGCGGGCGGGATGATGGGGATGTACGACCTGTTCGTGGGCGGCGCCCTGAGCCGGGCCAGTATCTTCGCCCTGGGCATCATGCCCTACATCTCCGCCTCGATCATCATCCAGCTGCTGACCTCGGTTGTTCCCTACTTCGAGAAGCTGAAGAAGGAGGGCGAGGCGGGGCGGCAGAAGATGACCGAGCTTACCCGGTACGGCACGGTGCTGCTGGGGCTCATCCAGGGGCTGGGAATCTCCCAGTTCATCGTGGGCATGAACCAGCAGGTCCCCGGGGTGGTTCCGCATCCGGGGGTGGGGTTTACCCTGCAGACCGTCCTGACTCTGATCACAGGCACCATCTTCGTGATGTGGCTGGGCGAGAGGATCAGCGAACGTGGCGTGGGCAACGGGATAAGCCTGATCATTTTCGCCGGCATCGTGGGCGACCTGCCCGGGGCCATCAGGTCCATGATCAACGACGTGTTCGTTCTGCAGCAGACCAGCTTCATAAGCATGGTGTTCCTGCTGGTGTTCATGTTTGCCGTGGTGGCCTTCGTGGTGCTCATGACCGAGGCCCAGAGGAAGATTCCGGTGACCTACGCCAAACAGGTCCGGGGCAGGAAAGTCTACGGAGGCCAGAGCACCTTCATCCCCATCCGGCTCAACACCGCCGGGGTGATCCCGGTGATCTTCGCCCAGTCCTTCATGATGTTCCCGTCGTCCATCGCCATGTTCTTCCCCAACTCCGGCATAGACAACTGGGTCAACAGCTGGCTCTCCCCCGGAGGGATGCTTTACAACATCGTTTACGCCGTGCTGATCATCGTGTTCGCCTACGTCTACACGGCCATCACCTTCAATCCGCAGGACCTGGCTGACAACATGAGGAAGTACGGCGGGTTCATTCCCGGAAGAAAACCGGGCAAGTCCACGGCCAAGTACATCGAGCGGGTGCTGGTAAGGGTGACCCTTCCCGGGGCCATCTTCCTGGCCCTCATAGCGGTGCTTCCCATGGTCCTGATCAGGCATGTCGGGGTGAACTTCCAGTTCGGGGGCACCAGCCTGCTGATCGTGGTGGGCGTGGCCCTGGAAACTCTCAGGCAGATCGAGACGCACCTGCTCATGAGGCACTACGACGGCTTCCTGGCCAAGGGAAGGATCCGGGGCAGGAGATGATAGTCACCTTCTTCGGTTCACCCGGATCCGGCAAGGGCACCCAGGCGGAGCTGGCAGCGGAGGCCGTGGGGCTTGCCCACGTCTCCACCGGCGGGCACTTCCGCCGGGAGATCCGTGAGGATACCGCCCTTGGCCGTGAGATCCGGGAGGTAATCGAAGGGGGAAACCTGGTTCCGGACCGGCTGGTGAACCGCATCGTCTTCGATCTGCTGGACGGCCTTCCGGGAGTCCTGCTGGACGGTTATCCCAGGAACGTATTCCAGGCCCGCAGCCTGGACGCCTTTCTGGAGAAGCAGGGACGACGTCTCGACCTGGCGGTGTTCCTGGACGTTCCGGAAGCCGAAGCCGTGGGGCGTCTGGAGGGCAGAAAACACTGCGCCTCGTGCGGAGCCCCGGCGTCTTCGACGGACGAAACCTGCGGAGCCTGCGGTTCGGGGCTGGTGCGAAGAAACGACGACGATCCGGCGGTCATCCACCGGCGTTTCGTGGAGTACCACAGACAGACCAGACCTCTGGAAAGGTATTACCATGACAGGCTGGTGATGGTGAACGGCCTGGGGACCGTCGAGCAGGTGCACCGGAGGGTGTTGAAGGCGATGGAACCATGGCGGTAGTGAGTTCGGGCATCGAGATAGCCGCGGCCAGGGAGGCGGGAAGGATCGTGAGAAAGGTCCTGAACGAGGTTTCGGGTCTGGTCGCTCCCGGAGTCAGCACCTGGGAGATCGATAGTCTGGGCCGCGAGATCATAGCCGCCGAGGGGGCGGTTCCGTCATTCCTCGGGTTCAACGGCTACCCCGCCGCCCTGTGCGTGTCGATCAACAGCGAGGTGGTCCACGGGATCCCCAGGCAGGACAGGATCCTGAAGGAAGGCGACCTGGTGAGCGTTGACGTGGGGGCGTTCAAGAACGGCTTCCACGGAGACGCTGCGGAAACCTTTCCCGTGGGTTCCGTGATCCCCCTGGCCGGGAAGCTCATGGAGGTCACCCGCAGGGCCCGGGATCTGGGGATCGCGGCGGCGGTGTCCGGAGGACATCTCGGGGATATCGGGGCCGCTGTTCAGGAAGAGGTGGAGCGGAATGGGTTCAGCGTGGTGCGTCAGCTGGTGGGGCACGGCATCGGAAGGAAACTGCACGAGAAACCTCAGGTGCCCAACTACGGCACCCGGGGAAGGGGATTGCGGCTTCCCGACGGAATGCTGCTGGCCATAGAGCCCATGGTGAATTCAGGGGACGCGTTCGTCAGAACCATGTCCGACGGCTGGACCGTAACTACCGCGGACGGTTCCCTTTCCGCTCATGCGGAGCATACCGTCATGATCCGGGGAAACGAACCGGAAATATTGACGGCGTAGACATTTATGCGAATAATTGGGGTTCTCTTGCTACCGGAAGGGAGTGAAGGCACTTGGCGAAAGAACAGGGCGTAGTGGTTGACGGGACCGTTCTCGAGACTCTTCCGAACAACATGTGTCGCGTTCAGCTGGACAAGCCCGAGGGTCATGTGGTCCTTTGCCATGTTTCCGGCAAGATGAGAATGCATTACATAAGAATACTGGTGGGTGACAGGGTCACGGTCGAGATTTCCCCCTACGATCTCTCCCGGGGCAGAATCACCTACAGGTACAAGTGAGGTTGAAAAATGAAGGTACGCAGCTCAGTGAAGAAAATCTGCGAATACTGCCGGATTGTTCGTCGCAACGGAAAAGTACTGGTGATCTGTCCCAGGAACCCCCGGCACAAACAACGGCAGGGATAGCCGCTAACACGGCGACGGAGGTGCAAGATTGGCGAGAATCGCAGGAGTTGACCTGCCCAGGAACAAGCACGTGCTCTACGCTCTTCCATACATCCACGGCATCGGGCTCACCAGTTCCAGGATAATACTGGACAAGGTCGGCATCCCCTTGGACAGGAATACGGACGCTCTCTCAGAAAGCGATGTGGCAGCTCTTCGAAAGGTGATCGAAGAGGAGTTCAAGGTCGAGGGAGCCCTCAGGGCCGAGGTCAGCATGAACCGGAAAAGGTTGATGGACATCGGCTGTTACCGGGGGCTCAGGCATCGCCGGGGCCTTCCCGTCCGGGGACAGAGAACCCACACCAACGCCCGCACCCGCAAGGGTCCCAAGCAGGGCCATACCAGGAAGCGGTAGGAGGTAGAGACCTTGCCCAAAGCAAAGGGAAAACGGACAGTCAAGAAGATCACCAGGGTCTCGGACATAAACGGTGTTGCCCACATCAAGTCATCCTTCAACAACACCCTGGTCTCCATCTCGGACCGGCAGGGCAACGTCATCACCTGGGCCAGCGGCGGAACCACCGGAGTGAAGGGCACCAGGAAGAGCACAGCCTACGCCGCCAGCCAGGCTGCCGTCCAGGCCGCCGAAAGGGCCATCGAGGCGGGCCTGAAAAAGGTCGAGATCTGGGTAATGGGCCCCGGGTCCGGCCGGGAGGCCGCAGTCAGGGCCCTCCAGTCCACGGACCTGGAGGTGCTGGCCATCAAGGACATCACCCGGCTGCCTCACAACGGCTGCAGACCCACAAAGAGACGCAGGGGCAAGTCGTAGGAGGGATTCTCAAGCCTTCAGGGGGATGATGAATGGAATTCATGAAGCTTTACCTGCCGGACAGGATTCAGTGGGACCAGGAATCTCTTACGGAGACCAGCGGCAGGCTTGTAGTTACGCCTCTTGAGAGAGGCTTCGGACGCACCCTGGGCACCGCCATCAGAAGGGTCATGCTCTCGTCCCTGGAGGGCGCCGCCCCGGTATCGGTGACCATCAAGGGAGCCAGCCACGAGTTCAGCGCTCTTCCGGGGGTCAGGCAGGACGCTTCGGACATAGTGCTCAACGTGAAATCCCTGAGCATCCGCCACGACGGAGACGAACCCGGCAGACTCATCCTCAAGGCTGACAAGGCCGGCGTCTATACCGCGGCATCCCTGGTGGGGGATCCCGGAATCCGGGTGACCAACCCGGATCAGGAGATCGCCGAGATCACAGGCAAGGGCGGTCTGGATCTGACCATCATGGTGGAGAAGGGCAAGGGTTTCGTCACGGTGGACGAATGGTTCAACAGCGGCAGGGGCCAGGACATCGGAACCATCCTGGTGGACTCCTGGTTCTGCCCGGTGAAGAAGGTGAACTACACCGTGGAGAGCGCCCGTGTGGGCGACAGGACCGACTACGACAGCCTTCACCTCGAGATAAGGACCGACGGCAGCCTCACTCCCGTGGAAGCGATGGAGAAGACCTGCGCCATCCTGGTTCAGCACTTCAGGATGATCATGGAAGGCAATTCGGTGGAGGTTCCGGAAGAGGAACCGTCCCCTGAACCGAAACCCGCCCAGACCAGAAAGCCGGCGGCCAGACCCGAGACCGGAGGATCGGACTCCCTTGCGATCGATGACGAGGAATTCGGGCTGGACAGGAAGTATGTGAACATTCTCAAGTCCGCTGGGATCGATAGCGTCGGCGGGCTCACCGCCATGACCGCCGAGCAGTTGAAGGCATGCAACGGCGTGGGCGACAAAACCTTTCAGGTGATCATGGAGAAGCTTGCTTCGAAGGGCCTGAAGCTGAGAACGGAATAGGAAACCCATGCGCCACAGAAAAACAACACCCAAGCTCAGCCGGACCAAGGATGCGAGAACCAGGATGCTCCGGAATCTGGTGACCTCCCTCATCGTCGAGGAGAGGGTTACCACGAGCCTTGTCAGGGCCAAAGCCGCCAGGTCCCTGGCCGAGAGGATCATCACCAAGGGGAAGAACGACACGGTTCACTCCCGCAGGCAGGTGGCCGGCATGGTCTACGGCAGTGATGCGGTGAAGAAGGTGTTCAACGACCTGGGGCCCCGGTTCAACCAGCGTCCCGGCGGCTATACCCGCATCCTCAGGCTCGGTCATCGCTCCGGCGACGCGGCGGAAGCGGTTATCCTGGAACTGGTGGACGCTCCCGCAGTGGAAAAGAAGTGAGAAAAATCGCCGTTCTCTCCTCGGGGGGCGACGCCCCGGGGATGAACGCCGGAATCCGGGCCACGGTCAGGGCAGCCCTCTACCGTGGCCTTTCCGTATTGGGTGTTCAGCGGGGATACGAGGGGCTCATAGACGATGTTTTCAGACCCCTGGAGTCCAGGGATGTTTCCAACGTCCTTCAGCACGGCGGCACCATCCTTCATTCCGCCCGGAGCGACAGGTTCATGACCCCCGGGGGAAAGGCGGCCGCCGCGGCCAACCTCCTCAGCCGCGGGATTGACGGGCTGGTGGTTCTCGGGGGGGACGGCAGCTTTCGGGGCGCCCACGACCTGCATAGCGCTCACGGCGTTCAGGTTGTGGGAGTTCCAGCCACCATAGACAATGACGTCTGGGGAACCGATTTCACCATCGGGTACGACACTGCGGTGAACACCGCGCTGTCGGCCCTGGACAAGGTCCGCGACACCGCAGCGGCCCACGACAGGCTGTTCATCGTGGAGGTGATGGGAAGGCGCGCCGGTTTCATAGCCCTTGAGGTGGCCATCGGTTGCGGCGCCGAGGCGGTTTTCCTTCCGGAGACGAAGAACGACATTCCCGCAGTATGCGAACTGGTAAGAAACCGGGTGGCCCAGGGCAGGACCTCCAACATCCTCGTGGTTGCAGAGGGGGATGAGGACGGCAGCGCCTACGACATCGCCCGGGAGATCGAGGAGCACTCCGGCCTGAAGAGCCGGGTTGCGGTGCTCGGCCATGTCCAGAGGGGCGGAAGCCCCACCACCAGCGACAGGGTTCTGGCCACCAAACTGGGCTGGGCGGCCGTGGACGCGCTGGCCGAGGGACGGGCTCCATGCATGGTGGGTATCGAAAACGGAGCTGTAGTTCACCACCCCCTGCCGGACACATGGAGCAGCAGAAAACCCCTGGATCCCCTCCTCCTCCGGATAATGAGGGAAATGTAGCCTTGCTCGGGGTGCTCTGCTACCTGAAACGGCCCGGCGAAACCCTCATGATTCACCGGAACAGGAAACCAGACGATCTCCACCTGGGGCGGTGGAACACCCTGGGGGGCAAGATGGAGCCCGGCGAGACCCCCGAGGAGTGCGCCGTCCGGGAGGTGCGGGAGGAAAGCGGTCTTCTGGCGTCCAGTCTCCGGATGAGGGGGGTGTTAACCTTCCCCGAGTTCGACGGCGAACAGGACTGGCTGGTCTTCGTCTTCACCTGCACCGAGTTCTCCGGCCGCCTGCGGAAAAGCTGCCCCGAAGGAACACTTCACTGGGTAGGGAACGACCGGATTCCGGGGCTGAACCTATGGGAGGGCGACCGGGTTTTCATGAAGTGGCTGGACTCGGAGGCTTTCTGGAGCGCGAAGTTCGTCTACGGGGCCGGCGGTCTGAAAGACTACTCGGTGGTGTTCCACCGCTGACCCTCATGGCGAGCCGGTGCAGGGTAGGCTCCTACCTTCCCCTGATCTTTCTTCCCAGGGCTCCTATAACGTCGTCCAGGGCCGAACCGTCTCGGTCGGCGTCCAACAGCGATGTCAGCATGCCCGCCAGCCCCGGGTCCGCCTTTCGGGCCGATCTGGACTGCCTTCCGAGAAAATTCGGGAGCGAGTTCTCATCCACTCCGTCCGAACGGGTCTGTTTCCCCAGAAGGCCCATCACCAGCGGAGCGGCTATTTGAAGGAGTTGTCCAATCTGGTCCTGCTGAAGGTTGGTGCTTCGGGCCAGCCCCCGGGTGACCGAATCCTGCCGGGTTCCCAGGACGTGGCGGAGGATCCCGGCGCCGTTCGCCGCTTCGGGATTCTCCAGGAACCCCCCGAGGTTTTGAAGTATCGAGCCGTCATGATCCCTGTCCAGGGCCTGTTGAAGGGAGTGGGCGCCCTCCGGCCGGGAGGCGTTTCCCGCCAGGGCCGAGACCAGCAGGGGAACCACCGCTGAAAGAGCCGATTCTGTGGCGCTCTCATCGGCACCGATTCTGCCTGCCAGTCTGGATACGCCCTGGCCGGCAAGGCTCGACAATACCTGCTTGACTATTGAGTTCACGTCAGCTTCCTTCCTGAAAGCCGGCCCGAACCCCGCGGGCCGGCAGGGCTTGGCCGGGCGTGTTTCAGAACACCTCCATTGAGGGAATCCTTACCGGAGTTGAGGCCATCCCTTGTTGCCGCGTCCGATCTGGAGCACTCCGAACAGGATCAGGATCGAAACCACGATACCCGACAGAACCATGAAGTCAGCTCCGCCGGACACCAGTTCGAGGACTATCTTGACCCCGCTCACCATGAGAAGCCCCCAGAAGCCCCACTTCTTCCAGCCGAACAGTGCTAGGACGAAGACCAGACTGAGGACGGAAAGGCCTATCATGATGGGATAGTACCAACCGAAGGGTTCGCCGGTGTCTCCGAACCATTGGATCATGTTGCATCCGGTGTAGCCCAGGATAAGCGCCAGATTCCACAGGAGAAGGAGAAGTAGCCAGATCGTCAGACAACCGTGCCTGCCCCTGTCCTGAGTTTCCATTTCTGCTCCGTCCGTTGGATTTCATCCATCCCCGGCCGTCTTCGGGGGGAAGAGGAACCTGAGTTTACCCTACGCCTACCGTAATCGTCTCGTGTGATGGATATACCCCGCACGGGTTCAGGAAGTCAATGTTCGGTATCCGGGGAACATTATCGTTTCCCCGGCGCTGATTGCGGCCAGACCATGCCGAAGCCGGCGATTCCGCATGCATCCTTCAGCGTCGCCGAGATGGCCTTGACTGAGATCTCCCTTTTTTTTGTCCGGCCCTTTCGATGGTTGTTGAGCCCCCGGAGAATCACCGCGGGAAGTTCGGGATTTTCTCCACTTCCGGCCTGGCAGGACTTTACATTCATGCGCCGTTTTTGAATCAATTATTCGTTATTCTAAAAGGAGGGAAGGTATGAGACCGGTTGCGTTCTGTCTTGCCGCCCTTCTTCTCTGCTCCTGCGGCGACGATGTCACGGGTCCCTCGGAGAATCAGGGCTGGAGTCTCGTTTCGGTGTGGGGTTCGAGGGGGTCCGGTCCGGGCCAGTTCTGGGATATCTACCAGTTCACGGTCGATCCCGGGTCGGGAAACGTCTACTTGCCTGACTGGGGAAACGGCAGGGTCCAGTACCTTGACCGGGAAGGGAACTTCCTGGGGGAGTGGGAGGTCCAGTTCGAGGGCTGGAGCATCGATGTCAGCTCCTCGGGGGAGGTCTTTCTGGGGAATCATACCGACTCCCGTGTGGTAAGGTATGGGCTTGGCGGAGGCTATATCGGTGAATGGGGGGAATGGGGCACGGCTCCCGGACAGTTCGAGGAGCTGGCCTGGATAAGGGTTCTTCCCGACGGCCGGGTGGCGGTGCTGGATCTGTGGGCCGACCAGGTGCAGATCTACGGGAGCGGCGGCGGGCTATCTGATGAATGGACCGTTCCGGATATGGCCTACGGGGACGGCCCGTACATCGACGCCATGGATGTCACCCCCTCCGGGAACCTCCTGCTGCTGTCCCCCGAGTTGAATACCTCCTGGGAGTTCACCTCCGGCGGATCCCTGGTGGGAAGCCGAACCTTCCCCTTCGAGGAGCCCTGGATGGTGGCTGGAATTGCTTCCGATCCCCAGGGGCGTTTCTTCGTCGGCTTCGAGGAGGAACCGAAGATAAGGATCTTCGACTCCCAGTGGAACCAGACCGGATCCATAACCTTCGACGGCATGGTCCCTGGTGAATGGTCCTACTCGCCGGACCTCTTGGAGATAGACTCCCAGGGCAGACTGCTGGTGCTCTGCACCTACGGGGTGAACGACCTTAGAATGGTGGTGCTGCAGCCGGAGTAAGGGACGGTTATTCGCCGAGCAGATCCTCCGCTTCTTCGGCTGTCAGTCTGATGAGCGTCTGCTCGTCTTCCGAGCCGTTCACCAGATACGTGTAGTCGGACTCGTAGAGATAGCGGGTTCCGCATTCCGGGCAGGCCAGAAGAATCTTCCTCCTGGAGCCTTCGGGCGAGAGGTCCAGAAGTTCAACAAGTCCGCCCGCCTCCCGGGGAAGGCTGGTTCCATCGTCGCACCCGTGCTTCTGTGCCGCATGCTCCCTGTCAGAGAGCATTCCGCATGTCCTGCAGACGGTATGAATACCCGGCTCCTCTCTTTGTTACCGGACCCTGCCGGGGCAATGGCTTTCCTGTCCC
>CAZSKU010000033.1:0-17355 GCA_964607515.1 uncultured bacterium
CGGGGACCGGTTCCGCCCAGGTCTCCCCACGGCTCACCGGAAGCAGAACCGTTAGTCTGGAACCCTCCCCATGGCTGCTCTTCACCGTTACAGCTCCCCGGTGGGACTTCACTATCCCAAGAACCGCAGGAAGGCCCAGCCCCCGGCCTGCAAACTTCGTCGTGAAGAACGGATCGAAGGCCCTGGAGAGGGTTTCGGGATCCATGCCCGAACCCCTGTCCTCCACCGCCAGCTCCACGTACTCGCCCCGGGGAAGACTGTCGTCGGTGACCGCCTCCGAAAGCTCCTCCCGGGTAACGTCCCTCAGGTTCGTCGAGATGGTAACCGTTCCCGGGCTGTTGTCATAAGATTCCGAGCCGTTGGTCACCAGGTTCATGATCACCTGAAGCAACTGGGTGGAATCGCCGAAAACCGGCGGAAGGTTTTCGGAGAGCTTGTAGACCAGCCGGGTCTTCCTGGACAGGGATGCGCTGAGCATGCTGCCGGTTTCCCGGATGATCCTGTTGATATTCACCAGGGTCCTTTGAGGTTTGCTTCGACCGGAGTAGTCAAGCATCTGCCCGGCCAGGTCGGATGCCCGAAGGGCCGCTTCCCTGATGGCTTCCAGATGGCCGTGGACCGGGGAGCCTTCGGGCACCAGGCTTCCGGCCAGCTCGGTGTTGCCCAGCACAGCCATCAGGATGTTGTTGAAATCGTGGGCTATTCCCCCGGCCATCACCCCCAGGCTCTCCAGCTTCTGGGTCACCCGGATCCGCTCCTCCAGCCGGCGGTTTTTCGCTTCCGCTTCCTTCACCTGGGTCACGTCCCGAAGGTGTTCAATCACATGGGTGAGATTACCCTCATCGTCCAGTACCGGATACGCCCTGACATCGAGCCACTTCCCCATCTCGGGAACGAACTTTGTGAGGCGCTCGGGCTTGCGGGACCTGTAGGTCAGGGTGGTGGCGCACCGGCCGCACGGCATGGAGTGGCCGATGAGTTCGAAGCACCTCCTCCCGTTGACTTCCCCGGGGGGGATCCCCAGGAATTTGTACCCCGCCAGGTTGTACCGGACTATTCCGTGATGAAGGTCCTGAATGCCTATCACGTCGGGAATAGCGTCGAGAACGCTCTCCAGCATCTGACGTGCATCCCTGATCTCCTCGATGTGGCGCTTGATTTCGGTTATGTCCCTCAGTGTGCCGGACATGCCGATGGGTTGATCATTTTCGTCCCGCACCAGCGTGGCGTGCATCAGGGTGTGGAACACCTTGCCGTCCCGGTGGACGTGGGGAACCTCGCCGCTGTATGCCCCCGATTCCATGACCTGTTTCAGAATGGAGTCCACCAGGGGCATCTGTTCCGGGGTGTGGAACACCGAAATGTGTGCTCCCTGCAGCTCTTCCTCGGTGTAGCCGTGGCTCCGGGCGAAAGAGCTGTTGACGTAAAGGACTGTTCCTGAGAGGTCTACTATCGAGATACCTTCGCCGGTCTGTCCCAGGGCGGACAGGAGAAGCCTCGATATGTCGCACGGAAAACGCTCTTCGGCCATGGCCCCCCCCGCCTAAGCTGTCCGCAACAATATCCGGAGCCTTCATAATTCAGTCAATACCCGGGAACCCATGATCTCCAGCACCCTTTCCAGGTTTCCCGCGGGCTCCATCCGTATAACGTTCAGCGGCCTCTGGCAAGAATAACCGGCGCACGCCAGAACCACCACGCAGTCTCCCGGTTCCACCGACAGCTCCATGCCGGACCCGGTGACCATGGGGGATTCCCATACCTCCCCGCTCCCGGCATCCGTGACCACCCTGGGAAGGTCCATGGTGTACTGGGCTGGTATCACGCTGTCAGGCATCTCCGTCCCGATCAAGGTCTTCAACACCCTCAGGGTGTACTCCACCCGGTGGATGTACTCGGTGGAGTACCCGCCCGCCGCTTCCACCCTCACCACAAGCACCGTCCCCGCCATGCCCGCCGCCTGCTCCAGATCAAGGTGAAAAATCTGGCTGGCTGCCAGCGGCCCTGCGAACAGCAGGATCAACGCCGCCAGCGCCCGTCCGTGTTCGAGGATCCTGTCCGGAAACGGCCTGCGGAGCAGCACATCCTTCATACCCTCTTATCTCCGTTCTTCGGAGGGTTGACTTTGTGCAGGGCTTCCATCCGCACGACGGGTCACGGTTCGAACCAGGCGGCGGTCATGTCCCCAGGCCGCATGTACTCCATGGAATCAGGAACCAGTTCCATCAGGAAGAAGCTCTCCTCCTCGGGAGACTTCCAGTAGTCGCCGAAGAAGGGAACCGCCCGGGAGATCCGGCTCTTCTCCTCCAGGTCCCTCACCACCCTCACTCCCCCGGATACCCTGAGCGTTCCGTTGCCTTTCTCGCCCTGTAGAAGCAGGGAGAACTCGAACACCGGGTGAGTGATCACCTGGGCGGCTTTGGCGTCCCGGGATCCGGTGCACACCCAGAACCTCCCCTGGTGGTGCACCAGGCTCACGGGCCTCACCCGGGGCCTTTCACCGTCCCAGGTGGCAAGATGAACGGTCTGGACTTGTTTCAGCCAGCCCAGAGCCTCGGCCCGGATATCCTCCGGCGCTTTCATTCTATCCTCCGCTCTTCCAGAGTCAGGCAACCGGTTATCCTTCCCACCGGTACAATGTGGTCCGGCGCTTCACCGGAAAAGCCCCGGATGTAACCTTGCCGCAGAGAATGCAATGGGTTATGAGTAATTCAGTCGTGTAGTACTTCGTGGTAGATCAACCGGAATCGGAGAGCTATCCATGGTATTCCTTGCGGCCATGCTGCTTGCGGGTCCCCAGGAAATCCTCTGGACAGCGTTTCCGGAGGGCGGCTTCGCGGAGGTGCAATGCGCGGGAGACGTGAACGGCGACGGCACGGAGGACATATTCGCCGCATCCAAGGAGTCAGCCGGACACGGTATTCACTGCCTGGACGGGCTTACCGGCGAGGCAATCTGGAGCAACACCTCCATGGCTGGAGTAGCGGACCGGGGCTGCCTGCGGACCGTGGGCGACGTAGACCTGGACGGCACACCCGAATTGGCCGGGGGCGCCCAGTCACCATCCAGGGTTTTCCTGCTCTGCGGGGCCACCGGAGAGCAAATCTGGAGCACCCCCCAGGACAGGCCCGTGGAGTACGTCCAGGGTACTCAGGGACCGAATCCAGGTGACGTAGCGGTTCTCGCCTCCAGGGAAACCGTATCGAGCTTCGGCAGCTTCTTCGCCCTGAACGGCCAGTCGGGATCGGAGCTGTGGTCCGTCACATCCTTCTCAACCGATGATCATTGGATAAAGGTTACTGAGACCGACATCAACGGCAACGGATGGTCCGAGATGGGTTTTTCTGTGGACCGGGGAAGCGCGTGGGACGGTTTCGTAACGGTGAGGGACGGATTCAGCGGTGACCAGATCTGCGGCCAGAGTACGATTTACTTCGGAACGATGGACATATGCGACTCTCCGGTTCCGAGTCTCGCGGTTTCCCATTTTGGCGACATGCCGTCCACATGGTTGGTGGACATGCCCTGGGAGGATCCGGTGTGGAGCATTGAGGACGAATTCCTCTGCTGCGATATGCTCTACTTCATCGGGAACGTCACCGGACCGTATACCCCCCGGGCGGAACTGCTGGGATGCACCGGTTCGGGCATCACCCTGATCAGTGGCGACGACGGTTACTACGACGACGGCTACCCGCTTTCCCCGGTGGCGGTGGACTGCTTCCACGACGGCGGCCAGTGGCGGCTAGCCGCCCTGACCCCCGGAACCTTCAACGCCCCTCCTCTGGTCTTCTCCTCCCCCGTCACCGCCCCGGCGACCCAGCTGCCCAACGACATCGGTTCATCCATGTGCCTTCTCGAGTCGGATCAGTACCCCACTCCCCTTGTGGCCGTGGCCATGGAGGGTTCATCCGGCCCCGGGGTGTGCGTCCTCAGAACCTCCTGGCCAGTGGGGATTCAGGGTGGCGCCCAGTCTTTCCTTCCCGGGGGAATACCCGCCAGACTCGTGGAGAATCCCGGAGAAGGAACGGTCACCCTGACGGGGGTGGACGGGGGCGAAGCCATCCTGGTGGATCTCTCCGGCAGAACCGTGGCGACCGGGGTGTTCAGCCCGGGCGAAAAGGCGGTCTTCCGCCTTCCGCCGGGGATCTACCACGTGCTGGACCCGGTCTCCGGCCGGCTCCTGCAGAGATGCGTGGTAATCGCTCCTTGACGGCAGGATGTGTTGTCCGGCCTTCCCGGCCGTTCCATGTTCGTCCGAACGCCGCGGGAAGAGCCTTCGGCACTGTCAGGGAGGTTGCGATGATCCTTCCCGTTTTGGTCCTTCTGGCCTCTCCGTCTCCCGGGACGGCCCTGGAAGGAGCAGTCCTGCACGAATGGGGGGTTGTGGTCTACCGGGGGCCGGATGCAACTGCCGTGGGCGGTCCGGGGCTCCCCGGGAGATACCCGTACGAGATGGAGACGGAGGCGGAGGCTCCGGTGCTCCACCTTCATGGAACCGGGTTTTCCGGAGACATCACGGTGGTGGCCCTGGGTGGGATCATGAACACTTTCCCCGAGCCGGACGTGACCGCCGGGCCCGGTTCCCTCCTGGGCGGCCTCGGGTCGTTTATCCGGTGGGAAGGAATCCGTGGAGTGCCGGACGGTCCGGTTTCGGAGGCGGAGGAGTCGCTTCCGGCGCAGGTGGACGGGTTCGCCTGGGCGGCGCCCTTCTGGAGGGATACCGAAGCTCTCACCCTCTCCCGGGAGGACGGTTTCAGAGACCGGTTCCTGTACTACGAGGTGGACCTTTCCGGAACTGGTTTTCCGCTTCCCCTCGAGGGGATGCGGGATCCCGGGGAAACCGCGGACGAGGTCATCCTCTTTCACAGGACGGGGGGCAGGGTGACGGGGTTCGAGATTCTTCCCGGCGGGGACCCCGCCCTGGCCGGCGGAACAGCGCCCTTCATCTACTCATCCGGGGAGGTCAGGGGCATTATCGACGGGTGGACCAGGGGGCTGCTCACCCCCGGGGAGACCGAGGCCCTCTGGCAGACCTGGGAGCCCTACATACTGGAAGGGGACTGGGAAGGGTCGAGCCTGGCGGTTTTCCCACTGCCGGCGGAGGCGGTGGAACGGGTGAGCACCGTGATCGTCCGGAGCGACTCCGGCGAAACCGTACCGGTTCTGAGGTTCTTCCTGGGTATGGCCCCGATTCGCTGAGTCTTCAGGAGAAGAACACTTCGGCCTGCTCAAGAACGGTTTCCCCGTCGGTGGTCAGTACCCCCCCCGCCACCAGTTCCGTGATCTCGTCGAAGGGGCCCAGGACGGCCAGTACGATGGTCGCCCGCTGACTGGAGCCGGCTGGCGTGGAAGTGAAACCGCAGTCATAGCTGGTTGTGATGCGCCTGTCCCTCTCCGGCGGGATCCTGTCACCGACGCCGGCCCTCTCGTCCGCCTTCCTGACTCCTGCGGCGTCGCAATGGTAATCCGCCACCAGACCGAAGTTGTCCTCCTCACCCCGGAATCCCACCCGGAACCTCACGCAGAGACGAACCTTCCGCCGGGGTGCCACAACCGCCCCCAGCCTCCACTCGGACCCTTCCACTGCCTCCGTGGAAGCCAGCCTTCTGCGGGGAACCGCCGCCATCACCACCGCCAGGGTCACCGACAGGGCTCCGGCAACCACCAGAAGGACGGTCAGGGTCTGGTCGCCGCAAAGAAACACCATCAATCCTCCCCCCGGGTCTCGACGCCGAAGGACGCCAGGATTTCCCCGGCGGCCTCCCGGTAAATCCTGAACCGGAGGCCCCCGAGGTGTCTGCCGCCGTACCACCGGGCCACCAGGATCAGGCAGCCCAGGGCGTTCCTGCAGCGCATGGTGTCCAGGATGCAGTTGCCGGCGCCGGATTCACCGCCGTCCCCCTTCCTCTCGGTGCCGTCCCGAAGCCTGAGAGCCCAGCTGAGGTGGTCGGCCTTCGCCATGCGGAAACGCCCGGCCAGTTCCTGAACCAGTTTATCCGGCGGGTCGTCGGGGGTCGCCGGCGCGCCGCAGGCCAGGAACCTGCTCTGCTTCTCCAGGACGGGCCGCCCCGAAACGGCTCCCGCAAGGGTGACCGCCGGCTCCACGGGAATGGATCAGGCTCCCTGCTGTTCCTGGGGAAGGAAGCTGATGCCCGAGAGGCGTTCCATCTCCAGGGCCATCTCCACGGAGTTCTCCAGGGTGTGGGCGGGAATGGTCACGGGGAACCTCTTGCCGCGGATCTTCAACAGGATGGGACCTTTGAGCCCCGTGGTGCGGGCTTTCACGGCGGAGGCCGTCGCCAGTCCCACCAGGCCGCCGCCAAACTCGGCGCCGCTCATGGAGGACAGGGTTATGGATTCCACGTCGGTCCAGCGACCCGCCACCGTAGCAAGGTAACGATGGCCGAAACCCTCCTCTGTAATGCCCGCTCCGGCCTTCTTCGCCCGGATGATTATCCATACGCCCAGGGGAATTCCCAGAACCAGAAGGCAGCACAGCACTCCGGCGAAGATCTGCATCTTGCGCCATCCACCCTTCAGGGGGTAGAACCTGCCGCTCTCCTCGGCGGCGGCCATCAGGGCCTTCTTGTCCAAAGGATCGCTCATACTCCTCCTCAAGTCCATGAGGTAAGACATCTCCGGTTCTCCGGAGGGTGAAAAGATGAATGCTACCCGTGCGGGCCGGCGGAAACTATACCAGCATCGCCAGGGTGAGTGCCAGCAGGGGAAGGTAGATAACCAGGGCTACGCCGGCCGTAACAAGAATACCCCGCCGGGCGATCCCGTGCCGGGTTCGAAGAACCCTCAAGCAGACCACGGTTCCCGACAATCCGACGGCCAGCAGGAGGATACCGGCCAGGCGCAGCCCCGGAGCCCCTGCCGCTCCCGGTTCGTTCTCCACCCTCCAGTTCAGCAGCAGCAGGCTCAGGGAGATGCAGACCGCCAGGACCGAGAACCCGAAAATCCCGAGAAGCAGCGTTTCCCCGGGGTCTCTCAAATGGATCCCACGATGGAGTCCACCGAACGGGTCCGGGAGTCCAGCGCCCCGGCGGCTTCCCGGGCGTCCCGGATCGCCCCGGTGGGAACCGGTGGCTGGGCGATGCTGTTGATCGCTTCCTGGGCTTCCAGCGCTTCCACCGCCTGGCTTCCGGGGGTGGCGCCGGAGGCGCCACCCTCCTCGCTCCCCGAGCCGCATGCCAGCAGGAGCATAGCCAGTGCCGCCGCCGCCGTCCTCACCTGGTTGCCTGCCTGAGGAAATGGGCCTTCACGGCGCCGAAGGTGGCCGCTTCCATGCTCTGGGGCCCGAGAAGGACCTGAAAGTCGTCGCAGCAGACCGACGGAACTGAGCCTTCGTAGAGCAGGGCGAATCCGCTGAGGCCGGACTCCAGAGAGTACTGGGAATCCACCACCTGGGCGGTCTGCTGTCCGTCGGTGTAGAGAGTCAGAGTCACCGGGCCATCCCCCTCAAGCGCCAGCTTCAGGTTCACCCATGCCCCGGGTGGCAGCGACGGCCCGAATCCCGAATAGAGCAGCTCGTAGTCCCCGGTGATGTTGATGTAGCCTATGTAGGTGTAGGTGAAGGGCTGCAGGAAAACCACCACCCCGGCCACGTAGGCTTCCCCGGTGGTGATCTGCATCCGGGCCAGGACGTTGGCCAGGCTTCCGGTGCCGTCGGGGCTGAAGTCCATCGCCACGGAACCGTCGTTCCAGAAACCGGCGGCCGTGCAGAGGTATCCGATGTGGGTCGAATCGGTGAACACCGCCTCGGCCACCTGGTTGCCCTCCTGGACCGCCACCAGTGCGTAGCCCCCGGTGGGCTCGCGTTCCCAGTTGCCGGAGGACTCGAGGCTCTCCCCCGGCTGGTAGGATTCGAAGTCGTCCAGGAAATCCCCGTAGGCCAGACAGGTCAGCATACAGACAGCGAACAGGGTAGACTTCATGGGCACCCCCTCCTTCAGAACGCCCCCGTCGTTCCGGGGCGTCATATGGAATATACCTTCGAGGCTTCCCTGAAGACCGTGCGTGCAAGGATGCAGGCAAGCGGGTCAGGCGTTATCTTCCGCAGGAACCACGGGAAAGGGGTAGACATGCTCTACAGACCGTTCGGGCGCACCGGACTCGAGGTATCCTCGCTGGGTTTCGGGGCCATGCGGCTGCCCCACGAACCGGGCAACCCCGACATTATCCTGAGGGAGGAGGCGGAGGACCTGGTCTACAGGGCCCAGGACCTGGGAATCAACCTGTTCGACACCGCCTGGAACTACCACAGGGAGATGAGCGAGGGGTTCCTGGGCGACGTGCTCTCCCCGGGGGAGAGGAAACGCGTCCTGCTGTCCACGAAGCTCCCGTGCTGGCTGGTTTCGGGCCCGGAGGACGCCGGGGAATACCTGGACAGACAACTGAAAAAACTGAGGACGGACTGGCTGGACATCTACCTCCTTCACGGCCTCAACAGGAAGTCATGGGACCGGATGAAACAGGCCGGCATACCTGAGTGGGGCGAAAGGATGAAGAAGGAGGGCAGGATCCGCTTTTTCGGGTTCAGCTTCCATGATCGGTACGAGGTCTTCCGGGAGATCCTCGACCACTTCTCCTGGGATCAGTGCCTCCTGATGCTGAACTACGTGGACACCGAGTACCAGGCGGGGCTCAGGGGCGTCAGGGAAGCTGCCGGGCGGGGCCTGGGGGTGATGGTCATGGAGCCCCTAAGGGGAGGTTTCCTGGCGGGGGATCTTCCCAGGGAAGTGTCGGCCTGCTTCGGCGACACTCCCCACTCACCCGCGGCTCTGGGCTTCCGCTGGCTATGGAACCTCCCCGAGGCGGCCACGGTGCTCAGCGGCATGGGTTCCATGGCGCAACTGGAGGAGAACGCCGCCCTGGCCTCGACAACGTTGCCGGGATGTTTGAACGACATGGAGCTGGCAGCCTACGAATGCGCCAGAAAAGCGTTCCTGGAAAGGGCCGAGATCCCCTGCACCCAGTGCGAGTACTGCATGCCTTGTCCCCAGGGAGTGGCGATACCCTGGTGTTTTCAGTACTACAACTACTACACCATGCACGGAGACCTCGAGCAGTCCAGAACCCTGTACGGCTTCATCGGGGAGAACCACGGCGCCAACCTCTGCACCGGCTGCGGAGCGTGCCTGGAGAAGTGCCCCCGGGGCCTTCCGATACCGGAACTCCTTGCCCGGGTGCACCGGGTTCTGGGATGAAGAGCGGGCCGCGGTTCCCCCCGCGGCCCACATTCAACCTGATGTCGAGGGTTACTGAGTGTAGAGGTTGGTGATCAGCAGTTCCGCCAGCTTCACGCAGGTCTCGGTCTTGTCCAGGTTCGGGAAGACCGCCGGTTCCCAGGAGATGTGGAAGCAGACGTCGCCCTTGAGCACCACGATCCTGGCCTGCACCCTGTCCCCCGCAGGAACGTCGCCCAGGACCGCCGCGTCCCACATGTCGCCGGGAACTTCCACTGGATCGGTCAGGTAGCCTGCGGCCAGGTCGTAACCCGGGCGGCCGCCGGCCACGTCCACCTCGAACCTGACCTTGCTGTAGGGAATGCTGCCGATGTTGAAACTGCCCACGGGCTTGCCGCCGGAGGCGTTGCTGGCGGCCTCGGGGAAGCTGCCGAACCCCGGAACGCCCATGATCGCCTCCACCTCGGCGGCGGTTACGGCGTCCGTCATTGCCCATCCGTCGGGCAGAACTATCTCTTCGGAGACCTCCGGAGCCACGTCGGTGACCGGTTCCTCAGCAACGGGCTCGGAAGTGGTCTCTGCAGCGGTCTCGTCCGCGGGCTGCTCGCCGCAACCGATGACGAACAGTGCCGTCAGAACCGCAAGCAGAACGATGATACCCTTCATTGCTCCACCTTTCCTGTCTGTTGGTTGTCATAGTGTCATGGATGAACGCAAGAGGCAGGATCCTCCGCAGATTTTCAATATAGCCCATCGGAGGAGAAAGAAAAGCATCCCTTCATACCGCAGCCCCGGTTATGTTACCCCCCGGAAAGGGAACGACATGGATAACACCGAGTTTTTCGACCCGCTGCTGGGAGGCAGGGTTCAGGTCTACACCGGCAACGGAAAGGGAAAGACCACCGCAGCCCTGGGACTTGCGGTAAGGGCGGCCTGCGCAGGCTACAGGGTGTTCATCGGGCAGTTCATGAAGGGAAGAGACTACGGGGAGCTAAGGCTTCCCGAGTACTTCCCGGGGCTGATAACCCTGGTGCAGTTCGGCACCCCGAGGTTCATCTGCCAGGGCGAAACCCCCGGGAGTGAAGACCTGGAAGGGGCGGCCCGGGGGGTGACCCGGATGATCAGCGCCGTATCCGGCGACGACTACCGTCTCGTGATCGCCGACGAACTCAACGTTACGGTGCACCTGGGGCTCCTGACCCCGGCGGACGCCATGAGAATCGTCTACGCCCGGGCTCCCGGGGTGGAGCTGGTCATCACAGGCAGGCATGCGCCCAGGGAGATACTGGACTCAGCAGACCTCATCACCGAAATGAACGAGGTTCGCCACTACTACGGCACCGAGAGGCTTCCGGCCCGGAAGGGAATCGAGTTCTGAGGCTCCCTTTTCCCAGGGACATCACCTGGTTATCAGTGTAACGGCGGGCATCAATTCGGAAACCGTGCCCTGCCGGGCCAACAGATCCCTGGAAGAGACGTACCGGCGGCCTGGAGCGCTCCATCCCCAGACGTAGAGGTATCCCGACACCCCTCCGAAACGGATGTCCAGCAGGAGGTCGCCACCCGGGTACTCCCAGGGGGTGTCCAGCGTGAACACCACCATGCCGTCGTCGTCCGCGGCCACACTCAGGTTTCCGGCCTCCAGAACCGTTGCCAGGGACGCGGAGTTCCTGCCGAAATCCCGTCCCAGTTCCTGTCCACCGGCCACTCCGATCCGGACCGTCACATCCTCCAGCACCGCGGAGTTCTCCCCGGTGGGAGCCCTGTGAAATGCGAAACCCGTTATCACGGCCTCTTCGAAAAGCTCACCCTCGGGCACCGCCAACTGGCAGTGTACGGTGGACAAGCCTCAACCCCCGCAGAGGGGCTCACCCATGGGGAAATCGAACCCTCCCACCGTGACGGCCCCCGATACCAGAGCCAGGGCTATCAGTTCGTGCATGTCTCTCCAGTCGGTTGCTGCCGTGGACTACGGGATGAATACGCCCGGGAATCCCCTGGCATTCCGTCATCCCCTTCCAGCGGGTTCCGCCACGGGGATGGGAACTCCGGGGGGTTCCTCCTCGCCCCGGTGCACCAGGACCATGCTCCGCCAGTTGCCCCGCCGGTACCTGATGAAGTATCCGGCCGCCAGCAGGGCCACGTACAGGGTGGTGAAAAGCCACATCGTTACCACTCCGGTGCCGGGCCGGCGGTAGAGAAGGTACAGGCCCGGTATCCAGAAGAGCCAGCCCATGCAGGATGACAGGAGCATCACGAACCTCGTGTCTCCGGCCCCCCTCAGGGCTCCGCCCATCATCAGGGAGACCGCGTCGAAACCTCCCCACAGGCAGAGTATTCCGAGGAGCACCGAACCGGTGGCGGAGAGCTGGTCGAAGGGCACATCCGCCTCCGGGCTTCGGAACATGGCCATGTAGGTACCCGGAATGATCAGGAAGGTGGAGGCGATGAAGGCGAAGTACAGCAACGCCACCATCAGGGTTCTGCGGGTGACTCTGGCGGCCATCCGGGAATCGCCCGCCCCCTGATACCTGCCCACGAGAATGGTGGTGGTGATGCCGAACCCCAGCATCGGGTGAAAGGCCAGGTTGTTAACCCCGAAGGCGATGTTGCTGGCGGTGAACTCCACCGGCGAGAACCGGCCGGTGAGGAAGACGAAGACGGAGAAGCTTGCCACGTCCATGAACACGCTCACCGCCGAGGGAACGCCGTACTTCAGGGTCTTCAGGAACTGGGTTTCGTCGAGGCGGAAGTTCGCCCTGAGGGGAAACTCCCGGGATACCGGTCCGGTCATGGAGAGAAGGATCAGAATAGTCCCGGGAAGGAGGGAACTCACGGCGGTGGCCAGCCCGGCGCCCCTTATACCCATCTCGGGCAGACCGAACCTTCCGAAGATCAGCACCCAGTCCAGAAGAATGTTCAGGGACGCTCCGGCCATGCCGGCCATCATGGTGACCGAGGTCCGTCCCAGGCCGCTCCAGAGGGACGCCGCCCCGGCGGTCAGGGTGGATCCCGCCCCGGCCACCATCATCCACCGGAAGTAGGCTTTCTCCAGGGCCAGAACCCTCTCGGAGTGGCCTCCAAGGGCCAGCAGGGCCTCCCCCGCCGGAGTGAGCGCCAGCAGCAGAGGCGCCGAGAAAAGGGCTATGAACACCCCCTGTGCGTAGGATATGGCCACGCCCCGGGGGTTCCCGGCGCCGTGGTTCTGGCTCACGAAGGTGGAGGCGTATCCGGCGGCGCCCTGGAACAGACAAATCAGGGTGAAGGCCAGTATCCCCGCCGGCAGCGCCGCCTGAAGCTCCCAGACGCTGTGCCTGGCCAGAAACATCCTGTCGCAGAACATCATCACGGTCTGGGCGGCCATGCCTGCTATCACAGGAAGGGCCACACCGAGGATTTCCCGGAAGCTTCCGGGGAATTGCGGCTTTCTCACTGCGGGTCTACCCGAAAAACCGCTCCGGCTGCGTCGTCGCTGACCAGCATGGCTCCGGAAGGAAGGAACATGACGTCTTCCACCGAGCCAAGACCGGAGACGCAGACCTCGGCCGCGGCCCCGGGAACGACCCGGAACACCGAACCTGTCTGTTCGCTGGCCACCATGAGGGTATCGCCGCCGGGGGTGAAACGGAGCCCTTCGGCCCCGGGGATTCCTCCGGCGCAGGGCATCCAGACTCCGGTTCCGGGACTCACCGCTATCACGCTGGCAAGAAGGCCTGTCAGAGGCATCTCGTTGCAGGCGTAAATCAGTCCGTCCGGACCCGTGGTGATGCCCGAGAGCATGAACCCCCTGGGAAGCGTGAGGATTGGAACCGGCCCCTCCTCGGTCCACCGGCAGATGCCCGTGGGACCCCCGATCTGAGCCCAGGTGTAGTACACGAAGCCCCCTGAATCCACAGCGACGCCTTCCGGGTTGGCGAGCCCGCTCTGCAGAACCCCGCGCACGGAGGACACCAGGCTGCCCCCCGGACTGTCCTCCACCGCCAGGATGCCCAGTTCGGGATGCCAGGCCAGACCCTCCGGGCACTCCAGCCCGGTCATGGCTGTGAACACGATTCCTTCAGGGGTTACCGCGGCCACCTGGCCGGAGGATTCCTGGGCCACGTATACCGTTCCGTCCGGTCCCAGGGCCATGCCGTCGGGGCTGGCCAGGGAACCCAGAAAAACGTCGAAGGCCAGAACCAGCTCCATCAACCGCCCAGGTTCAGCACCGGTTCCGCCACAGCTTCCATGGCCCTGGCGGTGGCGGACTTGCCGTAGTGATACACGAACGGAGTGCCCCGGTCGCCGGACTCGGCCACAGCCGGGTCCAGGGGGATCCCGCCCAGGAAGCGAACGGAGTAGGCCCGGGCGGTGTCCTCGCCGCCGGTGCCCCGGAAAACCTCCGTAATCCGGCCGCAATGGGGGCAGGCGAAACCGCTCATGTTCTCCACCACCCCCAGCACCGGAACCCCGGTCTTCAGACAGAAGTCCACCGACTTCCTGACGTCCGCCGCAGCCACCTTCTGCGGGGTGGTGACGATGATCGCCCCGTCGGGTTTGTCCAGAAGCTGCACAACCGAGAGGGGCTCGTCGCCGGTTCCCGGAGGGCAGTCCACCACCAGGAAGTCCAGGGCGCCCCATTCTACTTTCTGCACGAACTGGGTTATGAGGTTCATCTTCATGGGTCCCCGCCAGATCAGCGCGTCGTCGGAATTCCTGAGAAGGAAGCCCACGCTCATCACCCTTATGCCCGCCCGTTCCAGGGGAACGAGATTCTCCCCCCGGGTCATGACCCCTTCGAGCCCCATGCCCAGCATCATCGGAACGCTGGGGCCGTGCAGGTCAACGTCCAGAAGACCGACGCTCCTGCCGTGCATGGCCAGGGTGACCGCCAGGTTCACCGCCACGGTGCTCTTGCCCACACCGCCCTTGCCCGACAGAACAAGAATCTTCCGGGCCACAGAACCGACCCCGGGGGCGACTGCCCCGGCTTCCTCAGGAACTTCCGCGCCGTTGGTTTTTCCCATTTCCATACCTTCGCTGTCATTGTGAACACCGGATACCCGGCATGAGAATTGCCGTAATATATTCGATTCTCCACGTTCGTTCCGGCACAGGCTATGTTTCCCGGATGGAAAGAGACCCGAGCGAACTCAGAAAAACCTTCAGGCTCTCCATCACCGAGGGGGTTTTCTCCCAGGTGTACGGAAGCCTGGCGGGGCCGGGGTCCGCCTTCCTCACCCGGCTGCTGGTCTTTCTGGGGGCCGGTCCGGTGCACTTCAGCCTTCTCTCGGCCATAGGCCAGGTTTCCATGCTGTTCCAGCCCCTGGGAATCGTGGCGGGCCGGGGAAGCGTGTCCCGCCGCAGAAGGGTCGTAGGATGGGCGGCCGCCGGAAGGTCCCTCACCCCCATCCTCGGGCTGGCTCCGCTGGTGCTTCCGGAAGAGCTGGCTCTGCCGGCGGTGCTTCTGGTGTTCTTCTTGATAACGTCCATTCTGGCTGTCTCCACCAACATGTGGATGGGCTGGATCGCCCGGATGGTCCCCAGGAGGATCAGGGGCCGTTTCTTCGCCAAGAGAAACGCCGTGCTGATGGTCTTCGGCCTTCTGGTGAGCTTCGCCTTCGGCATGTGGCTGGACGCCTACGCCGAACCTCCCGCCGGGGTCGGGGCCCTGGTGGCCTCCGCCCTGAGCCTCTCGCCGGACGGGATGCCCCGGGCGCTTTTCATCACCTTCGCCGTAGCGGGGGCCCTGGGATTGACCGGCCTTTTCATCCTAAGGAAGCAGCCGGAGAGGATCGAGCCCGACTCGGGGGAAACCCTCAGAAGCACGGTCCTGGAACCCCTGAAAGACGGGAACTTCCGCAGGCTGTGTTTCTTCGGGGCCTGGTGGATGGCGGCGGTGGGCGTGGGCGCCCCTTTCTGGCAGCCCTTCATGATTCAGGTTCTGGGCATGGGGCTGGTGGAAATGCTAATCTACGGGGCGGTGAGCACCACAGGGGCGGTGCTAACCCTGAAGTACTGGGGCAGGCTCATCGACCGGTTCGGAAACAAGACAGCCATGAAGATGGCCATCGTCATGGGGACCTTCATTCCGCTGGCGTGGCTTTTCGTCACCAGGGAAACCCGGTGGCTTCTGGTATTCGAGGCCGCGGCATCCGGAAGCATGTGGGGGTGCGTGGGGGTGGTGACGGCGAACCTCGTTCTCGCGGTCTCCCCCGGGGGCAGGGAGCAGGCGTATTCGGGGCTCTACAGCGCCGTCTGCGGCCTGGCGATGATGGCTTCGATGCTGGCGTCCGGCTTGTTCATGCCGGCCCCCCTGAACCTGGCGGGGCTGAGTCTCCACCCGATGCAGGTGCTCTTCCTGACCACCGCCTTCGCCAGGCTCTCCGCCGAAATACCCCTTTGCTGGGTGGACGAGCCGGATTCTGTGGGCATGGTGGTGGTGCTCAGAAGGCTCCTGTTCTGGAACAAGGTGCGGTTTCCGATGCCCAGGGTGTCCTTCCGTTCCGGAAGAACCTCAAGGGACTGAAAGGGGCAGAAGGTCCACCAGCCGTTTCTTCTCCACGGGAATGGCAAGGAGCTTCCGGAGTTTGCCCATGGTGCCGTTCAGACCGTGGTAGTGCCTGAACCGGTAACCCGGGTTGGTCACTGGGGTTCTGGGCTGGCCCGGGTCAACCTCCCACGGGTGCATGTAGAAAATGTAAAGGCCGTGGTTCTCCATGTATTTTCTGACCAGCCGGAGGAACAACCAACCCGGGTATAGTCGGAAGTACCCCCCCCCGGATACCGGCAGCCTGCATCCCGGAATTCCCTCCACGGGCATGGGAAACTCCACAATGCCGGAGGGGTGGGTGAAGGGGCGTTCATAGGGGCCCGGGACCGACAGGTGTCCGTAGCGGTCGTGGATGGAGAAGGGGTTCAGACTGGAATCGTAGCTGTAGCCCTCCTCCCGGAGGATACCCAGCAGCCTGTCGGACACCGAGAAGCATGGGGCCCGATAACCGCAGACCGATGTACCGGTTATGTCCTCGAGGATCTTTTTGGAGGAGGCCAGGTCCTCCCGGAGTCTTGCCTCAGGGAGTTCGGAACTGATGATGTGCCCCCAGCCGTGGGAGGCCACCTCGTGTCCCGATGAGGAGATCTCCGAGACGAGGTCAGGGTGTCTTCTGGCCACCCAGCCCAGGACGAAGAAAGTTCCCTTGGCTCCAGCATCGGCGGCGGCCTCGAGGATGCGCCGGGTGCTTGACTCCACCCGGGGCTCCCGGCTGTCCCAGGAGGAAGGCGGGTGATGGCTCCTGAGGTTCTCAGCCTGGAACCAGTCCTCCACATCCACGGTCAGACAGAAGGTGCTCATCTCAGAGGAGCCTCTTTCCCGTGGCCAGGAACTGGGCGGTGGAACCCCGGTCGGGGAAAGAGTAGTAGGTTGCTTCGCTGACGTCGCATTCGGAAGGGTTCTCGAAGAATCCCCGGAAGTTCAGGAGGAACTCGGTCATCATTCTCGCGCCCTCCCTCTTGGTCTTGGAGATGGCTCGGTCCAGGGAGTCGCAGTCCTCGATGGAGATGACCCTCTGCATGAGGATGTCCCCGGAATCGAGCTTCTCTATCATCTTGTGGATGGTGATGCCGATTTCCTGATAACCGTCGCGCATCTGCCAGTACACCGGCATCATTCCCTGGTATTTGGGAAGAAGGCTGCTGTGGATGTTCACACAGCCGTGGAGCGGCGCCGAAAGTAGTTTCTCCTTGAATATCCTGGAAGCCGCCACGCTCACCACCACGTCCTGCTCCGAGGCGAAACGGATGAACTCCCGGGAGTGGATGTTCTCCACGTACATGAACCGGGTGTCCATCCTTCGGGCGTATCTGGAGGTGGTTCTTCTCCTTAGCCGGGCGGCGGCGAACTTCAGGGCGATTTTTGCGGTGCCGCAGAGGCCGTAGAACCCGTAGACCCTTTTAAAGAGGGCTCCCATGGAGTCCTTGCCCAGGGGAACCAGCGAGACCAGGGCGTTCACCGACACGCCGCCCTCGCGCAACTCCCCGATGTGCCTGGAGAACTCGTCCCAGAAGACCGAAAGGTAGATCGGATCCTCCTGGGTAATGAAGACCACATTCAGCGACAAGGCACATCCTTTCGGTGAGAAGACCGAGCAAGAATACCCAATATACTTCCCGCCGGGCCCGG
>CAZSKU010000034.1:0-14601 GCA_964607515.1 uncultured bacterium
GCGGACTAATATCCTCCCGGCCCCAACGGTGTTTGACGAGTTGGAGCCGTTTCGCCATAATTGCCCTCTCCGGTGCCCCTGTAGCTCAGTTGGATAGAGCGGCGGTTTCCTAAACCGTAGGTCACATGTTCAAGTCATGTCAGGGGCACCAGATCGAGATCAGGCCGCCGGATAAAGAACCGGCGGCTTTTTTGATACTGCGGACAGTGAGCGACGTATTGACAATTCCCAAAATGGGAATAGTTACACCCAATACGGGAAACTGGAGGATTCGGTTTTCACCGGAAATATCGAAACGGAATGAATTGAACAGGTTGATCCGCGGCACATGAAAACCCGACTGGTGGCGCTGAGGTAGCTCGGAGCTTCATCAGGCTTCTGAAAACTGTCTGGACGGATACTCCGCTCTCCGTATTGCCAGCGCCTCTTAGGCGTTGTATATCAACCTACGGGTTCTGTCGGAAATGGAGGTCTGCATGAAGAATCTCATTCTACTTGTTCTGGTTGCATCCGCGGGTATCGCCACCGCCGCGGAGAGGGTGGTGCTTTTCGAGGAGTACACCCAGACCGGTTGAGGCTCCTGCGGAAGCAGCTGGTCAGCTGTGAAGGCAATGGTCAACACCTACATCACAACCGGCGACATCGCTCCCCAGATACTGTTCTACAACGGTCCCGGATCCAGTCCCTACGTCGCCGCCCGGGACGCCCTGTACAACTGGGGCTACACCCCCACTTTCCAGGTGGACGGGGTGAGCCAGCAGATCGGGTGGAACCAGAGCGTGGTTCAGGGCTTCATCAACACCCGGCTCGGAGTGCCGAGCTACGTGGATATCGACGTCAACATGGTGGGCGACGCCAGCGGCGGGACCGCTTATTACACCGTAACCATCGAGCAGGATCCGGGCGTCACCGGCGAGGTGAAGATCTGGTCGGCCATCGTGGAGAGCCATGAGATAGCAGGCACCGCCTACGGCGTCTACAACGGCCAGGAACTCATGTGGGAGCCCCGGGCGTGGCCCATGGGGGCGTCCGGCACCGTGATAGACATCACCGGTTCGTACCCCAAGACGATAGACGTGTCTGGAACCTACACCCTGGATCCGATAGCCCACACCTTCGACAACCTGGAGGTGGTCACTTACGTTCAGGCAAGCACGGGGAACCACGAGGTTCTCAACGCCTCGTTCGTGGACCTGCCGGACACCGCCGCAGGCGGCGAAAGCCCTGAAGGCGCCGGCATCGGGACCCTGACCATCAACGCCTGGCCCAACCCGAGCTCAGGCACCCTCAGCATCGTCAGCGTGCTGCCCCTGGGCGCCGGCGGAACCGTGAACATCTTCAACACCGCCGGCAGAGTGGTGGCCGGATTCCCCGCGGGGGGAGTCACACCGGTTACCATCCGGGAAACCGGGCTGTATTTCGCCAGACTCGAGACTTCCTCCGGCGAACTAGCTCTGACCCGGTTCACGGTGGTTCGATAGTCCTACGCAGAAGGGCCGGGGACCTTCGGGTTCCCGGCCTTTTCGCATCAATGCCGCCCGGGCCGGAAACCCCTCAGCGCCCGTACGATTCCGGGAACCGCCGAGACTCTCGCGTGGACCGCCCGAACCCACGTGGCCTTCACCAGCCGGGCGACATGATCCTCCCTGACCCCGCCCCCGGCCATGACCTGGATGCGCCCTCCGGACGATTCCACCAGGGATCGGATGGCCCGTCCGCCTTCCCAGGCGGAACCATGGCCGCCGGAGGTTAGCACCCCCGCGACACCGGCCTCCACCAGAACTTCCAGGGCCGCAACGGGTTCGGCCGCCCGGTCGAAGGCTCGGTGGAAAACGACGGGAAGACTTCCGGCCGCCTCCATCAGGGTCCGCAGGGACGGGGCGTGGATTTCTCCAAGGTGGTCGAGAACCCCGAGCACCAGGCCGTCCGCCCCGGCTGAAGCCAGCGCTCTCACGTCCTTGAGCATGGCGGCAAGAATTTCGGAGTCCACGGTGAAGGCTCCGGGGAAAGGCCTCACCATGGCGTGAACCGGAATGCCCACCAGGGATTTCACCTTTTCGAGGAGCCCGGCGGAGGGTGTAAGTCCGCCGGTCTCGAGATCCCGGCAGAGTTCGATACGACCGGCCCCGGCCCGTTCCGCCGTCAGCGCTTCCTCCGGGGAGACCGCGCAGGCCTCCACCAGAACCGGGCTCACTCCGGGGGTTTCCTGCCGGTAATGCAGTAGAAGCTGCAGGCGCCGCCGCAGCTATAGAGGGTTCCATCGTCCAGCTGACGTTCCAGGTTTTCCAGGTTTTCCTTTTCCGTTCTCCTCAGCAAGGCCAGGAATTTTCTCCACAGGTATCCGCTTCCCCCGCCTGCGAAGTAGCATCTTCGGAAGTCACTGTTTACCCGATGGCTTCCGGGCCGGCGCTTCTTCGCCTCGTCCATGCCCCTGCGCAGCTGGTCCAGCCTGAACCGCATGACGGGGGAGTCGTAGGGCGGCTGAAGGAGCCCCACCATGTCGTTGGCCCTGATGCCGATATCCTTCAGACCCAGGTGGTGCATCATGGAGGGAACCCGGTTACCGATTCCCCAGTCACCGAGCCCGAGGTGTTTTCTGCCCAGCGCCCAGTGATGCTGGACCCTTATCCGGATCAACTCGTCCCCGATGGCGTTCTCCTTCCATGACTGGTAACCCGAACTCCTGGAAGCCGTTATGTTATCAGGCTCATGGCAGGTGATCATGCCTTCGGGTCGTGTGACCCGGACCATTTCCGCCAGTACGGCTTCCGGATCCCGGGAGTGCATAAGCAGGGTCTGGCACACCGTCCAGTGGAAGGCGCCGTCGGGAAAGGGCAGTCGGGCCGCATCCCCCGCGACGAATGCCGCCGGTCCGCCGTCCGCCCAGCCGCTCTCCTTCCGGGCATGCCTGAGCAGGGGCGCCGATGCGTCCAGGCCGGTGTAGGAACCCCCCTCGCGGAAATATCGCCAGTATGCCCAGCCCATGTAACCGTGGCCGCACCCTACGTCCAGAACCTGCATTCCCGGGTGGAGGCCGATCCAGGCGGCAAGCCTGTCCAGGGTGTCCCGTTGCCAGAGGAACCTTCTCTGGTCCACAAGTACTTCCTGCCGGACTTGCTTCGCGGCCCAGTCCGGCGGTTTCACCCCGGCCATCCGTCAGTGGTTCCGTCTTCGGACGGATATTCCGGTCTGTCCGGTCACGGGTTCCAGCTCGCGATTCCGTTTCTGATGTCGCCGTGGTTGGGGTCCGTGGGGTCGGGGCAGGCAACCACGAAGTTGTCGCATCCGGGCGGGTTCTCGAAGGAGAACAGGGTGTAGCCCAGGCCGCATTTCGGGCAGACCATGAGGCTGTAGGGCGGGCCGAGTTCCTCCACGCCGTCGGGGTACCTGCCTTCGCCGGCGAAGAAGATCACGCACATCGATGAAATGGATGACATCTGGGATCTGCAAAGCCCTGTCCCTCCCGGACTCCAGGAGGGGAAACCGTCCACTATCCAGCCGTGGCACTGGTTGCCGGGCATGGGGCAGCCGACGAGGAAACTTGACTGGTCGCCCCGGTAGGTGTAGGAAGACTGGCACTCGGGGCAGGTCAGACCGGCGTAGGACGGGCCCAGCTGGAAGAGGGTTTCGGGGTAGGTGTTATTGGCGGCGTAGTAGATGATGCACTGTTCAGCGATGGAGACCATGTTGGCCCGGCATTCCCCGCAGTAGTCGGGAGCGCCGTCCGGCAATCCCGGAGGCGCGGCCGGGGCGCACACGTCGCCGTTCGTACACGAAAACAGGAGCATGTTAATGACAATGACGCCGAGGAAATCCCGTCCGTTCATGGCGGCCTCCCTTTTATTTATCGTTGAATACCGCCATACGATTACGTTGTCAACGGGGACCAGGGTTTCACCTTTCCCCGGTGCCCCAGCGGGCCCGGACCGACCGTTCCAGAACGGAAAAGATCAGTTTGTCCGTGACGAGTCCCAGGAACACGATGACCAGGATCACGGCGACAACCTGGTTCATGTCGTTCAGTTCCCTGCCCATGTTCAGCATGAAGCCGAGTCCCGGCAGGGAGTAGATGAGTTCGCCGGCCATCAGCGACCGCCAGGCGAAGGACCAGCCCAGTTTCATTCCGGTGACCAGGGAGGGCATGGCCGAAGGAAGCACCACCGTCCGATATAGCCTGACCCCCCTGGAGCCGAGGTTGCGGGCCGCCTGGATGTATACCGGCGGGGTGTTGCGGATTCCGTCCTCCGCCGCCTGGGCGATGGAGAGAAAAGCGCCCATTACTACCACGAACAGGATGGCCTTCTCGGAAAGGCCGAACCAGAGGATGGCCAGGGGCAGCCAGCATATGCTGGGCAGGGTCTGCATGCCCAGGACCAGTAGACCGAAGGTGTTCTTGAAAATCCGGATGTGAGCCATCAGGAGGCCCGTGGCCAGCCCCGCGCCCAGGGCGATGGCGTATCCCGTGGCCAGCCGCCGGATGCTTCCCAGAACGGCTATTGGAAGAGTCCCCCGCTGGATTCCCCTGGAGACCGAGGACACGACTCCCGGAAGGGTGGGGAAGATGTACGAGGGCCAGACCTCCGCCAGCCCCAGAAGGTACCAGGCAGCCACTATTCCCAGGAGGAACAGGGTCCTCTGCAGAGGCACCGGGAGGGGAAGGCGGCGGAAGCGCGTCCGTTTCACTAGCGCTTCCTCTCCATAGTGGCCAGCACCGTGGTGGACATGGGGATGATATCGGGGTTGTCCATCCTCCGGGGCCTGGGGAGTTCGACGGCGTGTTCCGCAAGAATCCTTCCAGGGGAGTGGGACATGACCAGGATCCTGTCCCCCAGCAGGACCGCCTCCCGGACGTTGTGGGTAACGAACACCACCGTCTTCGCCGCCTGGAGCCAGAGGTCCTGAAGGTCCTCGTGAAGGATGTCCCTGGTAATGGCGTCCAGGGCTCCGAAGGGCTCGTCCAGAAGGAGCACCTCAGGGTCCACCGCCAGAGCCCTGGCCAGGGCCACCCGCTGCTTCATCCCCCCGGAAAGCTCGTGAATCCAGGAGTGGGCGAATTTCTCAAGGTGGACCATTCGAAGCAGATGGTCTACGGTTCTGTCCCTGACTTCCCCGGGAACCTTCCTCACCCTGAGCCCGAACTCCACGTTGGCCCGGACGTTGAGCCATGGAAAGAGGGCGGCGTCCTGGAAGATCAGAACCCTGCCCGGGTCTGCTCCGGTCACATCCCTTCCGTCGGCGGTCACCGTGCCGCAGGTCGGTCTGTCCAGGCCGGCCAGGAGACGCAGGATGGTTGTCTTGCCGCAGCCCGACGGACCAACGAGGCAGACGAATTCGCCGCTTCTGACCGTGAGGGAGATCCTGTCCAGGGCCCGGACCATCCTTCCGGGCCTTACGTAGTCAAGGCAGACGTCACGGAGTTCAAGGTTCAACAGGAATCTCCACGGGCTCCAGCCCTTTCTCCTCCAGCACCCGGTTCAACAGGTTCAGGTCGTAGATGCCGCCGAGATCGGGCTCCGTATCCAGGAATCCCGTACGCCAGGCCGCCCGGGCGGACTCGAAAAGGGAGGGGGCGATCGGGTCCCAGGTGCTTCTCATGGAGGCCAGGGCCATGTTCAGCACCTCCTCCGGCAGAGCCTTTTCCGTGAGACGCTCGATCTCCGAATTCAGCAGCCTCGCAGCCTCCTCCGGGTTCTCGTTCTCCCAGAGGGTTACCTCCACGTGGGCCTCGAGCCAACTCTCGACCACCTCGGGCCTCTCCCGGAGGAACGGGGCCGACACGATCACGTGGGCGGTGACGAAATCCCCCCCGGGCCAGAGGGTTCTCTCGTCCAGGAGAACCGTTCCTCCGCCCTCAACCACCAGGCGGCTCGCCCAGGGTTCAGGCACCCATGCTCCGTCTATCTCCCCCTGCCGGAAAAGGTCGAGGATCTGGGGGTTGGCGGTGGGGATTATCTCTACCGTGCCGCCCTCTTCGATGGTTCGAAGCCCGATGTCCTCCAGGCAGTTCCTCAGGGCCACGTCCTGGGTGTTCCCGAGCTGTGGGGTGGCGATGCGCCTGCCTTCCAGGTCTTCCAGGACGGCGATGCCCGAGGCGGGCCTTACCACCAGGGAAGCTCCGCCGCTGGTGGCGCCGGCCACTATCCGCAGGGCCTCCCCGCTGGAGCGCACGTATCCGGTTATGGCGGGGTTGGGCCCTATGTAGGCCAGGTCTATCCTGCCTGCGTAGAGCGCTTCGATCACCGAGGGCCCGGCGTTGAACAGGGTGGCTTCGATGACGGTGCCCGTTCCCAGATACCTCTGGAAGTCACCCCTGGCCAGGCCGATAATCGCCTGGCTGTGGGTGATGTTCGGGAAGTAACCGACCCTTATCACGCCTTCGCTGCCGGCACTGGGTCCGCCGCATGCCGCCATGGCCAGAACGGCCGCGAGAGTTTCTCTCCTGCCCATGCACCCCTCCGTTTTTGCTTCAGGGGGCGCTCTTGACATGCCCCCGGACATTTCCGACTATAACCGATAAAACCGGAAGGAGACGAAATGGATGCCCTCGAGGCGATACTTGGAAGACGGAGCGTCCGCAGTTTCACCGGGCGCCCCGTGGAAAGGGAGAAGCTGCTGATCCTGCTTCGGGCGGCCATGGCGGCCCCCTCCGCCATGGACACGAGGCCGTGGGGATTCGTTGTGGTGACCGGGATTGAAACCCTGGAAGCCCTGGGCGCACGGCTTCCCTATGCGGGCATGACCGCCGGGGCGGGGGCGGCGGTGGTGGTGTGCGGAATCCTGTCCAGGTGCAGACCGGGAAGCCCCCCTGACTACTGGGTCCAGGACTGCTCCGCCGCCACCGAGAACCTCCTGGTGGCTGCCCATGCGATGGGGCTGGGGGCGGTCTGGACCGGGGTGCACCCCAGGCCCGAACGGGTGGCGACGGTCCGGGAAGTACTGGGACTGCCCGAAGACGTGGTACCGCTGAACCTTATTCCAGTGGGCTACCCGGGAGACGAAGCCCCGGCCAAGGACAAGTTCGACCGGACCCTGGTTCACTGGGAGGTCTGGGGGGCCTGACACCACCTTCCCGCCGGCTCCATGAAACCGTCGGCGCCGACGTGCCACGGGACCCACAGGAGCCCCGCGGCGGCGATGTGGACGTCGGACTTCCTGGGGCGGACTATCCTCTCCTCCAGAGGGATGTCCCCGGGTCGAACCGGTTCCTCCATCCCTTCCACTTCCTTGCGGAACTCCTCCTCCATCTCCCTGAGCCTTTCCTGCTGCACCTGCAGCTCGTTTTCCGCCGCGGCGATGTCCTGTTTCTCCCGGGAAGCCCTGGTGGCGCCCCTGACCGCGGTGGTGGCCCTGCCAACGCTACCGGTGCCTATGCCTCTGCCCAGAAGGGCGCCCATGATGGTGGCGCCCACGGAGACCACGGTCTGGGTCTTCTGGTGGGAGTACTGCTCCTTCTCCCTGTCCAGCCGCTGCATGGCCCGGCGCACCCGGTCCTGGAGCACGGTCAGCCGCTTCTGATAGGTCTCCCTGAGCTTGTCCACCCGGGCGTCCCGTTCTTCCCGGCCGACCTGTGCGAGCCTCTCCAGGAAGGCGGCCCGGTCTTCTCCCGGTTCCGATGAGAGTCTGGGGCTGCCGCCGGTCCAGAGGGTGACGGTCTGATCCTGGTACAGCCTGGTGGCTGCCCTGCTTTTCAGGTACTTCATGGCCGAAGGGCTAAGGAGCTTCATGGCCACATCCCCGAACCCGGCTCCCTCCGCCGGTGCGCTCTCCAGGGCGGGCGGGACTCCCCTGCAGCAGACCGCCCCTTCCCAGTCGAGGGTCTCCCCGCCGGTGACGGGCAGGGAGAGGGCGCAGTCTTCCCAGAGGTCCAGCCTGTCCCTGGCTGAGACGAAGTGCAGCTTCGCCGAGACGTACAGGGAAGGTCTGTAGAGGATGCCGCGTTCCCGGGGTATTCCCGGGGACAGGGGGACGAAGAACTCCTCCACGTCCGACGGGGTGACGGGTCTGGACTGAACCGCCCCCGCCGGGGAGGCCCCGGTAACAGCCGCGGGAGGAACGGTTGTCGGGGTTGTTCCTTCAGCGGCCGCGTAATCCCCGTTCTGGTCCAGATCCCTCAGCTGGGCAGGGGTGAGGGGCCCCCGAAGGTACGACATGGCCCATCTGGTCTGGAAAAGCTCCGGCTCCCCCCGGTGGACGTCGTGCAGGAGGAACACACGCTTGTCGAGCCCGGAGAGGATCCGGTCCATGGCCGACCTGTCCATGAATGACGCGGACGCGCTTTCCAGGCCGTCCATGAGCCTCTGCTTGTCCCTCTCCGTCTGAAGTCTGCCTACGAACCAGGTTCCGGTGTTGGAAAGCCCGCGGTAGTCCAGGTCCACGGGATTCTGGGTGGCCAGCACCACCCCGAGCCCGTAGGCCCTGGCCTGCTTCAGCAGGGTGAGCATGGGCTTCTTCGAGGGCGGGGCCTCGTTGGGGGGAAAGAAGCCGAATATCTCGTCCATGTACAGAACCGCCCGAAGGCTGCCGGTGCCCGGAAGGGTTCTCATCCAGGTCACCACTTCCTCGAGAAGGAGAGAGACGAAGAACATCCGCTCCTCGTCGGAAAGGTGCGAAATGGACAGGATGGACACCCTTGGTTTTCCCTCGGGGGAGTACAGCAGTGATCCGATGTTCAACGGTTCGCCCCGGGTCCACTGGGCGAAACCCGGAGAAGCCACCAGGCTGTTGAGCCTCATGGCCAGCTTCAACCGCTCCGGGGCGGGGAAGAAAGTCTCCATGTCCAGCACCCCGAGCTGGCTCATGGGGGGGTTCTGCACGGCCCTGACAAGGTCGGCCGGGGTCATGTTCCCGCCCCGGCTCCAGACGTGGGCCAGAATGCTGGAAAGGAGCACGTGTTCCCGGCCGTGGATGTCTATGTTCCTGTCGCCGGCCAGGGTGAGGAGACCGGATACCGCCGTCTCGACCCTGTCCGCCAGGGCATCCGGGTCCCCGGCGGTTCCCGGCGGCGGCGCATCCAGCGAATGGATCACCGACAGTGGAATTCCCGCCGTACCGCCGGGTGTGTAGAGCCTGAACTGGGCTCTTTCCCTGAGTTCGGTTATCCGCTCTCCGTCCTGACCCCATTGGGCCAGGCCGTCTTTCCATACCCGGGCGGTCTCTTCGGCGAAGGCCTCAAGTGAGATTTCCCGGCGGGAAGCCTCCTCCGGGTCAACCCATGGGAGGAAATCCTTACCGGAAAGCCCGGGAAAGGTGAGCATCAGGTTGGACAGGTCGCCCTTGGGATCAATGGCAATGGCTGGAATACCGTCCATCGCCGCCTCCTCCAGCAGCGACACGCAAAGGCCGGTTTTCCCGCTGCCGGTCATGCCCACGCACACCGCGTGGGTGGTGAGGTCCCGGGAGTCGTAGAGAAGAAGCTCTTCGGACGCCTTTCCCGAGTCCCGGTCGTAAGCCCTTCCCAGGTAGAACACCCCGAGTTTCTCGAATTCCCGCATTCCACTGCCCTCCGTCCAGACGTTTCCCCCGGGAGAATACGGAGAGCGGCAGCCCGGCGCAAGCTTCCGGGCTGTCCGGTCCGTGGTTAGATTTCGGAAAACCAGTCTTGTATCCTTCATCTTTCATCTCGAATCGGGAGGCCGGAAATGACCGTGGTGCTTGACGGAAAGAGCCTTACCATTGAACAGGTCGTGGGAGTGGCCAGGAGGGGCGACAGGGTGGAACTGTCGCCGCAGGCGCTGGAACGGGTGACGGCCTGCCGCCGGATGGTGGAGAGGAAGATCCGGCAGGGCGAGGTCATGTACGGCATAAACACCGGCATCGGAGAGTTTTCCGAGACCAGGCTCTCGGACCGGGAGGTGCTCTCCTTTCAGAAATACCTCATCTACAACCATTCGGCGGGTATCGGCCGGCCGGCCCCGGAGGAGCACGTCCGGGCGGCTATGCTGGGCAGGGCCAACGTACACGCCAACGGACGGAGTGCGGTGCGCCCTGAGATAACATTGATGCTGGTGGAAATGCTGAACCGGGGCGTGACTCCGGTAGTCTGTGAGAAGGGTTCGGTGGGAGCCTGCGGAGACCTGGCGCCCATGAGCATGGTGGCCCTGGTGGTGATGGGGGAGGGGGAGGCATGGTACCGGGGCGAGAGGCTGCCCGGAGCCCAGGCCCTGGCCCGGGCGGGTCTGGAACCCATGACCCTTCAAGCCCGGGACGGGCTCGCCCTGATCAACGGTTCCAACCTTCTCACCGCCATAGCCGCCCTGAACATTCATGACATGAACAACTGGCTGATGACCGCGGAGATAGCCGCTGCCATGAGCCTGGAAGCCCTGTACGCCAATCTCAGGCCGTACGATCCCAGGGTCCATTCCGAGCGGGGGTTCGCCGGAGCCTCGAGAAGCGCCCTGGCCATAATGAAGTGCCTTGAGGGGAGCGATCTGGCCACCGGCAAGACCCCCCAGAAGGTCCAGGATGCCTATTCCATGAGAAGCACCCCCCAGGTGATTGGAGCCGCCCACGACGCCCTGGCCTACGCGGCAAGCCAGGTGCGGATCGAACTCAATGGAGTGGGGGACAACCCGATATTCCTGTACGAACAGGACACGGTGCTCACCGGGGCAAACTTCCAGGGCTCCCCCGTTTCCCTTCCCATGGAGATGGCGGGAACCGCGATAACAATGGTCTCGGTGCTCAGCGAGAGGCGCCTGAACAGGCTTCTGAATCCGGCCCTGTCGGTGGGACTTCCGCCGTTCCTGGCGGAGAAACCCGGCCTCTACAGCGGTCACATGCTCAGCCAGTACACCGCGGGCATGCTCATCGCCGAGCAGAGGATACTCTCCTCGCCCGCTGCCGTTGCTTCGATTCCGGCGGCGGCGGACCAGGAGGACTTCGTGAGCATGGGAATGAACACCAGTCTTAAGAACTGCACCATCCTCGAGAACGCCCGGGGTGTTCTGGGCATAGAGCTTATCGCCTCGGCCCAGGCGCTGGATTTCCGGCGGCACCGGTTCGGCAGGGGTGTTAACGCTGCCCATTTGACAGTCAGGAAACATGTGGAACACCTGGGCGAGGACAGACCGCTCTATCCGGACCACAACCGGATGGTTGAGGTTATTCGGAGCAACGAGATACTGGAGGCCGTACAGGAGGTGACCGGGCCCCTGGACTCCGGTCGAGTTAACTAATCCGAGTTAACAGGTTCCCTCGGAAGATTGCCCAGGGCTTCCTGGACTTTGGAAACCGTGACCAGGATTCCCCCGCCGGGGTCTCCGCAGCAGGAGAAGTCCAGGCTTCGAAGGATATGGTTCACCAGGTCCTCGTGCACCACGGTTATTATCAGACGATGATACTTCTCGCCGCCCGGATATCTGAAGCCTGCGAAGAGGGGCACCGAGGCGCCGCAGGATTCCTCGCTCTGTGCCTCGATTATCAGCGCTACCCCGTGATTGGCTGCGGCAAGGGCGTTCATGGCGTGCTCGAAGGCCTCGCGGTTTCTTGTGAAAACGTGGAGCATCCGCAGCCCCGTGCTTATTCTGGGAAGACCTTCCAGGGAGGCGCGTTCCCGGTAGGCAGCCAGGAGAGCGGGAATCTGATCCGGAGACGAAGCCGAGAGAATGGCTTTCCTGTTTTCCTCCCTCCGAAGAAAACCCGCCAGGAAGGCCAGATGGCGGAGGTGTTCCGCGGGCCTTTCCGCCGCTCCCACGACGAAGGCGAATATCCTGGTTCCCCGGTGATCCCCCCCTCCGAAATCAACCTCCCTGGAGGTGGTGAGAATTCCCCCGGCGAACCCCGTCGCTCCCTGAAGACGGCAGTGGGGAAGGGCTACACCGTTTTCAAGGGCGGTTGACCCGAGGTCTTCCCTGGCGGACAGCGATTCGAACACCCAGGAGGCGGGAAGTCCGCCGATTGCCGGGGAGGTGCAGGCAAGCCCGGCGATCCTCGCCAGAACACCTCTGGAGTCGTGAACATCTTCGTTAAGTCCGATGCAGGAAACCGACAGAATCTGCTCAAAGTCCATGGCTGTCCTGTACTCCTTCGGACGGGACCAGGAAGAGAATATCCGAGATCCTGGCCACCCTGGCAACAGGCGCCGATTCGGGCAGGTCCATCCGTTCAGCGATCCATGTGCCGCTGTGCTCCACTTGAACTGCGTTAACACCTACCTCGATCGCCGGAGCTATGTCCGACCTGGGGCTGTTGCCCACCACCCATACCTTGTCCCGGGGAAGGCCGAATTCCGCCAGGAGCCGTTCCAGGTTTTCCGGCGTTTTCCTGTCCACCACCACGCATGCCTCGAAATGGGGCGCCAGCCCGGACCTGGCGAGCTTGTCCATCTGATGGCCGCGCCGGCCCAGGGTGTATAGAAATAGCCTGTGTCCCCGGGCTGAGAGCCCCGACAGGGTCGAAACCACCCCGTCGTAGGGGGTCACCGGGTGGTGCAGAAGCTGCCCGCCAAGACGTTCGAAAGCCTGTCTCGCCTCTTTCGGCGCTTCCGGGACCAACTCGTCCATTATTGTTTTCAGGGTGTCCAGGTAGGGTTCTGCTCCGAATCCTGTCACCGAGAGCCTCTCCATGTCCCGGCGGTGAATCTCCCGGCGGACGAGCCCCGGCTCGCACCCCAGCCCCTCCATCAGTTCCACGAAGGAATCCTCCGCGGCCTGGAAGAATCCTGCGCTCTCCCACAGCGTGTCGTCGGCGTCGAATATCCAGAATCTTGTTTCAGCCACCGGAAAGCCCCTTCAGTGCAGCGCGTAAACGTAAAGATACCGATTTGACAACCGTGCGTAAACATACTTCGGCATGTCTCTATTATGCTTGTTTTTTCCGCCATTGACTTCTTCCCTGAGGTGGCTATAGGATTGGACGTCACCCGAATCCGTTCAGTGAGGAGAGACCCGCGTGAGAATCGAACGATCAGCACCGTTCAAAAGGACCTGAAACCGGAGAAGTGGGCTCTGTAGGGGCCTGAAACCATCCGGCGGGTCATGCAGGGGGCGTCTCCGCACCATGGAGTGACCCTCGACGACTCCCGCCGGCAACACCGGGAAACCGGCAACCGAAAGGGGAGCGATGTCGAGGAACAGAATCCTTCTCATGCTGGCGACGGCCATTCTTTTGTCCGCCGCGGGGTGCGGGGAACCGGAGCCGGCTCCTCCGGTTTCCGATGCACCGGAAGAAGTCCCGGTTGATCTGACCGCCGAGGCGCCGCTGATCAGAATCGGCTACGTGAAGCAGGACCACCACTCCGCCATATTCGTGGCGGCGCTACGGGGCGAGGCCATGAGGGGGCTCTACCCGGTCTATCTTGCTCCCCTCGGGGGAGACTACTACGCTCTGGTCAAAAACGGCGCGAAAATTGCAGAGATCCAGATCGTTCAGTCCCAGGGGGCCATGGAAGTCCCCAACAACATGAACGCCGGCCTTTTCGACATCGGGTTCGGAGGAGTGGCGGCCTTCGCCACCAGCGCCGACATGGGCACCGGCATCAGGATCATTTCCCCCCTTCACTTCGATGGCGACATGCTGGTGGTCGCCGCGGAAAATCAGCAGGTCACCGACTGGGACAGCTTCGTGGAATGGGTTATGAACAGCCCCACTCCCGTCACCGTCGGGTTCAAGAGCCCTTCGGCGGTGGCTGTCGTTCTTCTCGAAGGTGCCCTGAACTACTCCGAGGTTCCTTACAGCTACCAGTCCAACCCCCAGTCGGGATCCAGGGTCATCCTCTACAATGCCCAGGGCGAGGCCAACCTGAACCCTGCCCTCACCGAGGGCGCAATTCAGGCCTACGTGTCCAACAATCCACATCCAGCCCTGGCTGAGTACAACGGCATCGGCAGGGTTGTGTGCAGCCTCTCCGACCTGCCCCCCGGAATCTTCGGAGACCATCCGTGCTGCGCCCTGGCGGCGACCTCCGGAATACTGGCGGAGAACCCCGAGGGGGTGGCGGCAGTCCTGGAACTGTTCGGCTGCGCCACCGACTACATCAACACCCACAGGGATGACGCCGCCGCGGCTGTATCGGAATGGTGCGGAGTCCCCCTGGAGGTCACCCTGGAATCCATGGGAAGCAGCGTATACGACATGACCCTGAACGACCGTTTCATGGGCAACATGCACATCATCCTGGAGCATATGAGAAGCCTCAGCCTGTTCTCCGGCCCCCTTGCCAATGCCGATCAGGCCGCGGAGGAAGTGGTGCTGTACGATTTTTCTTTGCTGCCGGATTGAGTATTGTATGAATGTACAGCCGGTTCATAACGGGTGGAATCGGCAAAAACCCGATTAAGGAGAGTTGTATGAGGAGGGCGATACTTCTGGCGATGATCCTGAGCGTCGCAGCCTTTGCCGCCGGCGAGTTCGGCACCGGCGCGGCGGAGCTGCTGAAGTTCTCCGGTTACGGCATCTTCCGCTGGGACATGTACGGCGAGGAGGAACCGGACGTAGACAACAACATGTGGGCCTACGCCTCGGTGAACTGGCTTCCCAAGCTGAACAGCTTCGTGGACGGCAAGATGAATCTGGACCTGTACAGCAACAGTGAAAACAGCATCCGTCTGGCGGACCTCTACCTGAACCTGAACCTCACCGAGAACTTCTCCCTTATGGGCG
>CAZSKU010000035.1:0-13621 GCA_964607515.1 uncultured bacterium
TAGTGTTACATAGATAAGTTGCACAAGTTTAGTCCGTCCCCATGAGTATTCGGGCGACCTCGGGGCGGGTGAATTCGACAGGGGGGAGTTCGCCCGAGGCCAGCATTTCCCTGACCCTCGTTCCGGAAAGGAAGACGTGGTGGCTTGAATCATGAGGGCAGGTCCGGGATGTGGCCATATTGCCGCAGGTTCTGCAGAAGAACGAGTGTTCGAACTTAAGCGGTGTTATTCCGATTTCCGAGGGATCGAAGGAATCGAAGATGGCCTGGGCATCGTAGGTGCCGTAGTAGTTCCCCACCCCTGCATGGTCCCTGCCCACTATGAAGTGGGTGCAGCCGTAATTTTTCCGGGCGATTGCATGGAAAACCGCCTCTCTGGGGCCTGCGTACCTCATGGCGGCGGGAAACACTGAAAGCGCCACCCTGTTAGCCGGGAAGTAGTCATCCAGGAGGCGGGTGTAGCAGCGCATTCTGGTCTCGGCAGGAATGTCGCCCTCCTTCGTGTCTCCCACCAGGGGATGCACCAGCAGTCCGTCCACCATTTCCAGGGCGCACTTCTGCAGGTACTCGTGGGCGCGGTGAATGGGATTTCTTGTCTGGAAAGCCACCACCGTCTTCCAACCCTTTTCCACGAAGAGAGCCCTGGTCTGAGTCGGAGTGAGACGGTACCCACTGAAAGGTCTGGATTCCCGAAGATCAAGGCACTCAACGTCGCCTCCGATGCAGGTGTCGGAAAGCCCGTTCAGATACTCCACCCCCGGGTGCGCTGGATCGCTTGTAAGCAGAGTCTTCTCCGCTTCAAGAAGGTTGTTCCTTCTGAACACATCACTGACCCGGATGAGCCCGAGAAGGGCTCCATCCCGGCGGAGCGCCGCCATATCGCCGGGAACCACTTCCGGATCACCGGCTTTTCTCGACAGGGTCACGGGAAGGCTGAATACCAGGCCACCGGCCAGGCGCATCCTCTCCAGGACGCTGGCATAGTCATCGGAACACATGAACCCGGCAAGGGGGCTCAGGGCTCCGCACCCCATCATCTCCAGATCGCTGGCCTCCCTGGAGTCGAGGCTGAGCGACGGAAGGTCAGGCGGAATGAAGCCCGGTTCAATGTGCAGGTCTACAAGTCTGCCGCCGTGGGGGTCGATCATGGTTTTCTTCCTTACTGTGAGAACCTCAGGGAGTGTACCTCTGAGGGGCGATGGTTCGGGTCGCCATGGCCTGGTTCAGAAGATCCCGGATCAGATCCTCAAGGGGAATCTGCTCCCAGGATTCGTAGTATCGAGCCGCAATGGCTCCGTTGGAATCTATTATGAGCACCGCCGGCATGGCGCTGACGCCGAACAGGCGGGCGGCTGAGGTGTCGGGGTCCAGAATCGTCGGACAGCGGAAAGGCCATCGGGAAGCCTCCTCCTCGGACTCCATTCCCACCGCCACGATCACGCACGCCACGGGAGAGTCGTTGAACCTGAACGCGATCTCCTCCATGCGGTTGACATCCTGCAGATCGGCCAGTTTCGTGAGGCTGTTGAAGAGAATCACCACCACATGGCCCTTCAACTCCTGGAAGAGGCTGAGACGCCCCGGAGAGTTAACCCAGACGTGCCCGCTGGGAAAGTCCGGCGCAAGGTTCTGGCGAAGAGCTTGCTCCGTTTCGGGCTGCATCCGGAACAGAAACCCGGCGAGCACCGCGAAAACAGCCACGGCCAGAGCGAACAGAATAGCACCCCTGGCTCTGCTCCTGGAGTACTCGCTCTCGGGGAGATCATGCTTGCGCCGGAACAGCAGTCCCAACTGCTACCTTCCCATCAGCCTTCCCAGCATGAATGCCAGGGGCATCCAGATGATGGCTCCGCCGAAGAAGAACAGCCATCCGTTCCTTACGAAACCGATGCTATCGTGATGAAGAGAGACGATGGCAAGGGCGCTCCAGCCAACCAGCAGAAGCCCCAGCACGACACTCTCGGACCTGCGGGGATTCGCCGCCATCGAGGCGATGCCCATGGCCGCGAAGATAACCGGCCACCACCGACCCAGGTTCAGGCCCATTCCCATGAGAAGAAACACGATTCCCAGGCCGCAGGCGATGACGGTAAATACGGTCAGACCTCTGCTGAAGGCTTTCATGGCAACCTACCTTTCCGGTTGGGAGGGTGGGCTGAGGGTGGTCAGATCCACCAGCCATCTCCCCCCGCTGAAAACCACGCCGACCTCCTGAGAACCGTCGGCCGTACTCAGCACCACCACCGAGAGGGATTCGGAGATATGCTCCACCGACCTGACGGAGCCGGACAGATCGCAGCATTCCGGATTGGCGGCCGCCATCCGCAGGAAGAGGTCGCGGCCGTCCATGGCTGCGAACTCCTCCGGAGTGACTCCGCCCGCCAGGGAATCCAGGGCAGCCAGGGACTCATCGTAGCCGAACCGCTTCAGAACCGCGGCGGTGGAGTCGTAGACGGCATGGGTGCCAGGCGACAGCAGCTCCCAGGCTTCCGGGGCAGACCCTCCGTCCAGACATGCCGCGAAAGCCTTCACCACCTGGGCGGCCGGGTCCTGCCCGCATCCGCACACGAGCAGAACAGCCATGGAAAGCAGCCTTTTCATCACAGTCCGTGCACCACCAGGCCGCTTCTGAGCTTTGGTTCGAACCAGGTTGACTTGGGTGGCATCACCCTTCCGCTGTCCGCCACGGAGAGAAGCTGGTCCAGGGATGTGGGATACATGCTGAATGCCAGTGAGAACCTGCCGGAATCCACCAGGCGCACCAGTTCTCCGGTGCCCCGGATGCCCCCGATGAAGTCAATCCTGTCCGATGTGCGTGGATCGGCGATTCCGAGAAGCGGTTCGAGGAGGTTCTTCTGGAGAATGCTCACATCGAGGCTCTCCACCGGATCGTTCTTCTCGTAAGTCCCTTCCACGGGCACCAGGGTGTACCACTGACCCCTGAGATACATGGAGAACTCCCGGGGCTCAAGGGGGCTTGCCTTGCCGGACCTGGTCACTACGAACGACCCGGCCGCCGCCTCGAGAAACTGCTCGGGAGTCATCCCGTTCAGGTCGCGCACCACTCTGTTGTAGGGGAGGATTCTCAACTGGCTCTTCGGGAAGATCACCGCCAGAATGAAGTTGTATTCCTCAAGCCCTGTATGGTTGGGATTGGCCTCCCGCCTCCGTCTGGCGACTATAGCCCCGGAAGCACTCCTGTGGTGGCCGTCGGCTACGTAGAGGAATGGCACATTATCGCGGAAGCATGCTGCCAGGGTATCGATGTCGCCAGGATCCTCCACAATCCAGAGGGTGTGTCTGACCCCGTCGGGGGCTGTGAAATCGTATTCGGGCTCCCCGGAGCTGATTCGTCTCTCGATAAGGTCTATCTCCGTAATGTCCCGGTAGGTCAGAAAAACAGGGCCGGCCTGGGCATTCTGGGACATGATGTGCCGAATCCTGTCCTCTTCCTTGGCCTTCCTGGTGTACTCATGCTTTCGGATCAGGTCGCGGTCGTACTCCTCCGCAGACACACAGGTCACCAGGCCGGTCTGGGAGTGACCGCCCATTATCTGGCGGTAGAAGTAGAGGCGCGGAACCCGGTCCTGCACCATGAGGCCTTCCTCCACGAGACGCCTGAGGTTGACGGCCCCCTGGCGGTACACCTCGTCGCTGTACAGATCAATCCCGGGATCCAGGTCGACCTCGGGCTTCACAACCCTGAGAAAGCTCAGAGGATTGTCCTTGACGATGTCCCTGGCTTCGTCGGAATCAAGAACATCGTACGGGGGAGAAGCTATTCTGTGGGCGAACTCCTTCCGGGGCCTGAGCCCCCGGAACGGCCTGATCATGGACATTTCTCAAATCCTCCGCTTGGTGTTGGAAAGAAGTTCCAAATCCGCATCTACCATTTCCCGCACGAGCCCGCCGAAGCGGATTTCCGGCTGCCAGCCCAGCACCTGCCGGGCCTTCGCCGGGTCGCCCCGCAGGGAATCCACCTCAGTGGGCCTCATGTAACGCTGATCGGTTCTCACGTACCTTTTCCAGTCGAGGTCAAGACAGTTGAACGCCTCGTCCAGGAAATCCCTTACTGTACGGGTCTCCCCGGTGGCAACCACGTAGTCGCCGGGACTGTCCTGCTGAAGCATGGCGTGCATGGCCTTCACATAATCCCTGGCGTGCCCCCAGTCCCTGCCGGAGTCGAGGTTGCCCAGCGTCAGAGAGTCGGAGAGCCCGAGTTTTATCGCGGCGGCCCCCAGAGTGATCTTCCTGGTAACGAAATTCTCACCCCGCCTGGGAGACTCATGGTTGAAGAGTATCCCGTTGGATGCGTGCAGTCCGTAGGCTTCCCGGCAGTTCACCACCATCCAGTGGGCGCACAGCTTCGACGCAGCATACGGGCTGCGGGGATGGAACGGGGTGTCCTCGTTCTGGGGAGGGGCGCTGGATCCGAACATCTCGCTGGTGCCGGCCTGGTAGAACCTGCACTTCCCGGTGAGCCCGGTTTCCCTCAGGGCGTCCAACAGCCTGATGACCCCCAGCGCGTTCACATCGGCGGTGTACTCGGGCATCTGGAAGGAGATACCCACATGGCTCTGGGCGGCGAGATTGTAGATCTCGTCGGGCTGAACCTTCTCGAGAATGCGGTTCAATGCGCTGGAATCGGTGAGATCCCCGTAATGCAGGAACATGGTCCGCCCGTAGACCGACTCGTTCCCGATCAGGGACTCGATCCGACCCCTGTTGAAACTGCTCGCCCGGCGCACTACGCCGTGCACCGTGTAGCCCAGCCCCAGCAGGTATTCCGTGAGGTATGACCCGTCCTGACCGGTGATACCGGTGATCAGAGCCTTCTTCAAGCCAAAGACCTCCCGTGGAAAAGGCTTCGGTAAAATACTACCTTCTGCGGGTTGAGCCCAGGAAGGTTTTCAGGGCCTTTCTCTCGGCAAGCCAGCGGGGATCGAGAACGGGTCCCGAGATGGATCTGAAGGGCCTGATCCAGGCGTCCAGGGGCAAGCCCGATCGGACGAACAACTCCAAACCCTCCGCCACAACCCTCCACTTCCATTCCTTTTCGCCCCTGCCCCACCCGGCAAGGGTCTCCGGCAGAACCGCCGGATCACGGCCCAGGTGGCAGGCCTCCAGAAGGGCTATCGTGGTCCACGGATAGCCCTCGGAATCACCCGCTGGACAGGGGTCGCCGGGGGCGCCGGACAGCCTTTCCGCCCTGGCCCTGAGAACCGGGATGTCCGCCAGCTCCATGCACCTCTCCCAGTCCCCTCTTGCCTCCGCCAGGAGAAAGAGGGGACCCCGGGCCAGGGCCGCGGCCCGACCCTCCATACCCTCCTCCAACCTTGCCCGGCGGGCCTGTTCGAAAACCGATTCAGCTTCCTTCCACCGGCCGGTGCGGCAGAGGACGTCCCCCAGCACCGAAAGCCCGGTTCCGCTCCTGCGGAGGGATCTTGCCGCGGCCAGCGCCTGGGAGGTCTGCCCGAGTTCAAGGAGTATCCGAACCTCCCGCTGCCCCAGTCGTAGCGCCGTTTGGGGGTCGGTCTCGGATTTCAGCATCTGTCTGACTCGAAGGAGTTGACAGCCGCCCGGTCTTTGATTACCCATGACCTACCAATTCGGATGGAGCTGCAATGGACGAACTCTTCCGCGACATCGTATCCGACAGAACCCCGGGTGCTTCGGAAACATACATAAAAATCCTCAATCACATCATTCTGGGAAACCTGAAGGACCCCGAGCTGCCCGAAGCACTTGTGGCTTCAGCGGGGGACATGGTGCCTCTCCACTACCTCGCCCGACGGCTCTCCCAGGAGCCGGTGTTCCGCTGGAAGGACACCGCCGGAGAAATGCAGAGGGAGATCAGACAGCAGGTAATAGAGGCGGGAATCCAGCTATACAAGCAGCTGGCGGAAACGGGCAACATCCTTCTCTGCCACAGCAGGAGCGGCTCCGTGCTCAAGGCCCTGGAGCACAGAAAAAACAGGGTGGATTCGGTTTTCCAGACGGTCTCCACGCCCGGAGAGGAAGGACGGAGCGCCGCGGAAACCCTCAAACAAAGCGGTTTCCGGGTAGAACTGATAGACGACGGCGATTTCCATAGACCCATCGGCATGGGGGCGATTCCCGTTCTCGGTGCCGATGCGGTCACCGAGGAGTTCATAGTGAACAAGGTGGGATCCCTGGCCATCGTTCAGGCGGCCCTGGAAGCGGATATATCCCCAATTTTCCTGGCCGGCAGGGAAAAACTCATTCAGGCCGGCGTTTACGGAAGCCGTCCGGAAAGCTCCATCTTCGAAAGGATCCCTCTGAACGGCGTGAAAGTGGTCGTAGGCCCCCAGCTGTTCGCCCTGCCGAAGCACTCCCAACGGCTGGAAACCATCATAGGCAGCCAGGATTTCCTCTGACATGAAGCCCGGGGCCCTCTTCGAGGGTCATTGGCGCGCCCTGGAGCAGGTCTTCGTCAGGGAGTTGGAAGAATCATCCGAAAGACCGCTGGCCGTGGTCACTGCGGGATACCCGCTGCTGGAGAGGCTCCTGGCACTGCTGGAATCCTCGGGCCGGGGCGACATGGCGGGAGTCCAGTTCTTCCCGGGAATACCCAAACTGGCCCTGAAGCTCTCGCCGCTCCCCCCGCCCCCTCCCCCATCCCCGGCCGACCTGGCCGCCTGCGCCCTGGCGGCCCTTGGCGACCCCGACAGGGCCACCCCCGGAAGCGCCTTTCTGGCGGGTCTGCTGGAGCAGGGAATCGGCCCCGACGAGTACCGGCTGGTGCTCCAGTCCATGCCGGAGGAGCCGGGGCCTGCAGCCTGGGAGACCCTCGGGAACCTTGAGGTTTTCTGCCGGGAACTGGGGGCGGTGCTGCCCAGGAGGATGGACACGCTGCTCAGGGAAAAACCCGTCCCCGCCTTCGCAAGGGTTTTCCTCTACGGGTTCTACGACCTGAACCCGGGCCAGAGAAGGTTCATCAGGGCCCTTTCGGACACGACCGTGCTGCACTGGTTCAGCCCCGTGCACCCTTCTTCCCCCTGGAGAAGCGTCTACTCCCGGACGGGCGACTTCCTGGGAAAGCTGTTCCAGGGCCGAAGGCACAGGGTGGACGCGGCCACCCCGCTCTCTCCCGTGGCGAGGCTGGGAGAGAGCCTCCTGACCAAGCGAGCCCTCTCGCCGCCTCCCGGTGTGGAGAACATCCTATGCGGCACCGGCATGGGCTTCGACGCGGCCCTGGCAAGAGCTGTCGGGGATATGCTGAATACCCGTCCGGGCTTCCGGGTTGCGGTGAGCGCCCGAAGCGAGGACCGTCGCCAGGTTCTTCTCTCTCTTAACATGGCCGGCATTCCAACCAATCCCGGTGTTTCACTGCCCTGGAGCGACACTCCCTCCGGCCGTTTTCTTCTGGGGGTCTGCTCGCTGCATCACTGGGACCTGCATCATCTGGAGATTCATAGACTGCTGAGTTCCGGAATAGTCTTCGACCAGAGCGCCGCCGGGTACATGGAGACGGTTTCCGCCCGGGGAGCCCGGTTCGGGAGGTCGGCGCTGAAATCTCTGAACATGGGTTTCGCTGAAGAACTGGTCCGGTTCCATGAGGGCCTGCCGGAGAAAGCCCCTCCGACAGTGTTTCTCCAGAGCCTCGAGCGTCTCGTCGGAAATTCCCCGGGCACACCCCTGCCTTCCGCCATGCTACGGGACCTTTTGGACCCCCGTCTGTGGCGAAGCCGACGGAACGTCGACCTGGACGGATTCGGGGCGATGCTCGGCGCCCAGCTGGAAGCCACCGGCTGGGAGCTGTTCCCGGGAAAGTCCTGCGGAGTCAGCGTACTTTCCCCCGAACAGCTCAGGGGAACCCTGTTCGACGGGGTGGTTGTGACAGGTCTCGAGGAAGAGGTTCTGCCATCGCGTCCCGATGAGGACCCCAGGTTTCCCACCGCCCTCAGAAGGGCCCTCGAAATGTCCACGGGAGACACCAGGGAGAAGGAGGAAGCCTTCATCCTGCGGCAGGCGTTCGAGGCCGCAGGGGAGAGGATGACTCTGGTGGTTCGCACCCGGGACGCCGAGGGGAGGAGCCTCATACCCTCGCCGTTCATCTCCGGGCTGCTGGAGGACCGGCGGGTTCCGTCACTCAGAATTCCGGACCATGCCCCGGAGCTGATGCCGGCGCCCCCGGAACCTCCGTTCCTCCGACAGGCCGTTGAAGCTGAGAGGGAAAGGCTTGTCCAGCGCTATTTCGGTCCCCACGACGGGGTGATCGGAACGCAGGCGTTCACCCCTCCCGACAGGTTGAACGCCACCATGCTGGAGAATTACCAGAACTGCCCCTTCAGGTACATGGCGCAGTGGGTGTGGAAACTCCGGGAGCCCCCGGACAACTCCGTGAAATCCTTCCCCGATTCAGCTTCCCACGGCAGAATGGTTCACCGTTCCGTGGAGCTGGTTCTCTCGGGGGAATCCGTGGAGTCCTCCGTGGAATCGGTTCTCCGGGAGAAAGACCTGAGTGCGGAACTGGGTTCGGACTCCTTCGCTTCCAACTACCGTGAGGTGCTGCTGGAAAGGTTGGAGTCGGTGATGGGATACTTCTCCCGAAACGGCATCCGACCCCTGGCCGGGGAACTGGAACTCGAGGGTTCCGTCGCCGGGATTCCCGCCAACGGAAGGATCGACATACTGGCGGAAAGCCCGGAAGGGCTGATCGCCCTGGATCTGAAGACGGGAAATCCCGATAAAACCGTCAACCCTCTGGGCAAAAAGAACCTGTTCCAGCTTCCCGTGTACTACTCCCTCTGTCCTAGAAAACCGGCGTCGCTGGGTTATCTCCACGTGCATCGATCCGGCGGGCCGGTGCTGAACCGGGTGACCGCCGTCCAGGTGGAGGAGGCGCTTCCCGAAGTGGAGGCTAGGATCAGGATGATCTTCGGCAGAATCAGAGCCGGGGTCTTTCCCCCCTCGGGCGACGAGAAGGTCTGCCGGTTCTGCCCGTTCAAAGGTCTCTGCAGGATTTCTCCCAGGGATCGTCTCAAGGGGAAGGAGGTTCATGAAGCACCCGCCTCCCCCTGACCAGACAAGCCGGGACGAAATCGTCCGGGAATGGCTTCACAGCGTGGTGGTGGAGGCCAGTGCCGGAACCGGGAAGACCACCCTGCTCACCCGGCGGGTCCACAACCTGGTGGTGGAGCGTGGCATTCCCCTGGATAACCTCGCTGTGGTTACCTTTACCAAGGCCGCCGCCGCGGAACTCAGGGTGCGGATCAGGAGCAGCCTCCCCCGGGACGTCCCGGGCCTGGGTTCGGCCTGGATAGACACCATCCACGGTTTCGCCTCCCGGGTGCTCCGGGAGTACTCCCATCTGACCGGGGTCTGCCCGGATTTCAAGGTTGAAACCGCCCATTTCAGCCCGCTGGAAAGGAGAATGCTCTGGGATTTCCATCTGGCGGAACTGAAGCCGGGCGACGCCCGGGAAAGCATGGACGCACTGGTAAAACCGGGTTCCGAGATACTGAGGGAGTTGTCCTCGGAACTCGAATCGGTTCCCTGGATCGTCGGCATGAACTCCTTCGGGGACCCCGGGGAGGTCCTGAAGAGAGGAAGGGATGAACTACTGGCCGGTCTGGAATCTTTCGCGGGCCGGTGCGGCGACCCTTCCGACAGGCTCCGGCTAAGGATCGTCGAGGCGCTGGATGCTATGCGCCGAGGCGCTGACTTTTCGGCGGTGAGAGGCATCCACCTGGGAGCCGGATCCGAAGGGAACTGGGGTGGAGCGGAGGAATTCCGAAGGATCAAGGACGAACTGCGATGCCTGAAGGACTTTGCCGGTCGCCTGGCATCGGTGGAGCTTTTCGGTGGTATGGTCCCCGTGATGGAGAAGGTGGTCATCCCGTGCGCCGTGAATGCCAGGAGTCTCTGGGCGGGGCACCGGACCAGGCTCTCCTACGACGATCTTCTTCAGACCGCCTGCAGGGCCATCCGCGGAAACCCTGACCTGGCGGCGGCGCTATCGTCCAGATTCCGGCACGTACTCATCGACGAGTTCCAGGACACCAGCATGCTCCAGGCGGAGCTTTTCCTGGGCTTTCTCTCGGATGCCGGGCTCGACGGCCGCCTCACCATCGTGGGGGATCCGAAGCAGTCCATCTACGGATGGCGGAACGCCGACGTGGAGACCTACCGGGAAACCGTCGACAGGGTCTGCCGCAGCGGAGCCCTCAGCAGAACCATATCCACCAACTTCAGATCCCGCCGGGCGCTGATAGACTTCGTCAATGCCTTCGGGGACAGGCTGTTCTCGGATGCCCCGCCGGAAGAAGAGCCCTTCGGCTCCCGCTACTCGCCCTTGCTTCCGGCGCCGGAAGCTCAGGAGGGTTCCAGACCCGTTGTCCTCAGGTTGCCCGCCGCTCCCGATGGAGAGTCCGATGCCGATTACAAAGCAGCGGTGCAGGCGGAAACCATCGCGGGAATGCTCGAGGGTCAGCATCCAGGTGACTGGGCCGTCCTCTTCCGCAGCGCCACCCGGCTTGACGTCCTCGTGGAAGCCCTGGAGGCCCGGGGAATACCCTTCATGGTGGAGGCGGGCAGGGACTTCAAGGACCGGCTCGAGGTCAGGGACACCGCCATGCTGATCCGGGCTGTCACGGATCCCGGCGACATCTGGGCCCTTGCTCACACGCTCAGATCCATGTACTTCGGGCTGGATGATCCGGCGATCACCGGGGCGCTGCGTGGATCACCGAACCGGGAGGTCCGGGAGGCCTGCGAACTCATTTCGAGCCTCCGTCCGGCGGCGGTGAACCTGTCCCCCGACCTGTTCCTGGAAACGGTGTTCAGGGTGACATGCATCACCGAAGCGGTGAGAAGGAGCGGCTACGAGGTCAACCGAAGGCTGTCCAACCTGAGAAGCATCCTAGAGAGGGCCAGGGATTGCACGGGTATCGACACTCTGCTGGACGTGCTTCACGGAACCGCAGGCCAGGCCTTCGAGGAGCCTTCCGGCTTCCCCGAAAGCGGCGATTCCGTGACCCTGAGCACTATCCACCGGGCCAAGGGACTGGCGTGGAAGAACGTCATCCTGCTCTACCCGGGGCAGGGCGGCGGTAGCCGCGGTCCGTCCCTTCTGGCGGATCCGAGATCGGGGCGCGCCGCGGTGAAATTGGGGGACCGGCTAAGCCCTCATTACTTCGACCTTTCCGCCAGGGAGAAGGCCAGGGCCGGCGCAGAGTTCCGAAGGCTTCTGTACGTCGCCGTCACCAGGCCCGAGGAGAAGCTTGTGATTTTCACAGACTCGGTGCGGGGTAATGAGGGTCCGGCAGCGGTCCTGTTCGATGCCCTGGAGGGAGCCGTAGGCTATTTCGACCAGGAAACCCTGTCACCGGTGGGCGTTGAGTCGCTCCACCCCCGGATGGGCGAGGGCAGCGCCGAGCCCCGGGTTTCCCCGATCATTCCGCCCGCCGTTCCTTCCGGGCCGGAGACCTCCGCCAGGGCAAAGAGGCTGGGCAGCGAGGTCCACGGCCTTCTCGAGAAAATCGACCTTGCCCGTCCGGAGGAGTGGCTTCGAAATCACCTTCCCGAGCTTCGCGGAGAAATGGAGTTTCCCGAAGAGGCCGCCCGGCTGGCGATGTCCTTCTTCCGGGCGGAACTACCCTTCGACCTGGCCGGCGCCACGGTAGTGGGCAGGGAATACCCGCTGATCTCCGGGGGAAAGGCCCTTTATGTGGACCTGCTCCTGGACACCGGGCGGAAGCTGGAAGTGGTGGACTTCAAGACTGACGGTCCGGATTCGCTGGAGAGACTCCTCCCGGAGTACAGGACCAAACTGGACCTGTACGCCGCGATTCTGGAAAAAGCCATGGGAAGGCCTGTCGGACGGAATCTTGTCCTGCTTCAGACCGGCCGGTGCATCTCATGGACGGATCCCTCCCCCCCGGCAGCCGGGGGGGAGGGGGCGTGATCAATCGTACAACGAGAAGGTATCCGCTTCGCTCAGCCTGCCCAGACGCTGGAAGGAGACTGTGACCGATCCGGTTCCGCCGCCGGAATAGGTCTCCACCTTCAGAACCGCTTCCCCGAGCTGTCCGGCGGTGGGCACGAACTCGGCGTAGGAGTTGAGGTTCTCGCCGCCGTCGTCGTCGTAGATCTCCGACCCGTCGGCGAAGGTCAGGGTCATGACCGGATCGAGGAGTTCGCTCTCGGCGGAGACCGAGTAGTTGTATCCTCCCACGATGTCCAGCGCGAACAGGCCGTAGGGCGCGTGGCTTTCAAGGTAAAGCTCGATTGTTTCACCGGGCCGCAGCGGGAGGGTGTCGGGATGGAACTCCGCTTCCGGTTCCACCGCGAACTCGACCCGGGCTTCGGACATTCCGTCGTAGGGCGCCACTAGGGCAAGGTACGTCCCGGGTTCGAGTTCCAGCGCCAGGCTCGGGTTCCAGTCGTAGGAATCATCGTTGTAATCTATGCAGTAGGCTTCCTCGGGGCTCTCGTAGCCCAGCAGGGTCAGGGTGCAGTCCAGTTCAGAAACTGCCGAAATCCTGTACATGCCGGCCTGTTCCACGACGAAACCGAACCCCGCCGCCGGGGTGGCGGCAGTGATCCCCGAGATGTTCCAGCCTTCGTCTATTCCCGGCCAGTAGGCCATGGCCATATCCTCCGCGACTATCTCCTCCGAGGCCGAGCCGGGTATCTCCACCCATGTAATCCGCCCCTGACCAACTTCCACGGGCTGAACCGAAAGATCGAAGTCTCCGGTGTCCGATCCCGAATAGCTGTTCACCAGGATCCCGTAGATGCCGGTTTCAAGGTTGATCAGAAGCTTCGAGTTCATGTCGGCGCCGCTGTCGTCGTTCGCCGCGAGAAAACGGGCCCTCCCCCGGTCCAGGGATACCAGCACCAGATATGTGTCGAAATCGCCGGAAGCCAGAGTAACGGAGTGATAGCCTTCCTCGGTTACCGAGAAGGGCACCAGTACGGCGCTCAGCCAATCCGACACATAGATTTCGGAGGTTCTCAGATCCCGGACCAGGTCGTCCATGGTGTCGTCTTCCTTGCCGGATACCAGGCTCGACGACATGGAGCCGTTCCGAAGGGTGGCCGACGTCAGCCAATCCTCCAGGTCATCGGAGGTCCCCTCTTCCACCGAAACCGTCGCGGTTCCGAAGTCGCCGTTCACCCCCCAGACCAGAAGGCTCGAACCGGAAGGCACTTCAGCGAGCACGATCCGGCAGTCCATCGCTCCGGCCCAGTCGTCATTCGCCGCCAGCACCTCTCCGTTGCCGTCCACCACAGCGATAACCGGATCGAACCTGCCCCCGGCGGCGGCCTGAATGATCGTGTTGCCGCCTGATTTCAGCTTGATGCGCACACAGTTGAATCCGGGCCGGACCGGAACGCCGGCTTCCAGAAGAGCCGCCTCGGGATCGGTCATGACCTGGTCCAGCCTGGGGCTTGCCTCGGTAACCTCGGCTTCCTCCGTACCTCCCGGGGCCAGTCCGCCTTCGAGGAAGCAGCCGGATAAGGTTACCAGCGAGGCAACCGCTAACAGCAGCAGGTTTCTCATTTTCCCTCCGTTCATTCTCATGTGTTCATCTGAAACAGGGGTTCTTCCCACCGCATAATCAATAATCCCCCCCGGGACCGATGGAAAGGCA
>CAZSKU010000036.1:0-10900 GCA_964607515.1 uncultured bacterium
GCATGCCTTATCCACGCCGCCAGCGTTCGTCCTGAGCCAGGATCAAACTCTCCGTGTATATCGGATTGTTTTTCCCTATGATTTTATTCTGGTCCCCGACGGCTATAGGATGCCGTCGGTGCAAAGCAACCGGACGCCCTCGCAGGCTTCCGGTGAACCGACGTGGTTCTCGCGTATCAATGCCTTTGGTCTTCCCCAGGATTTCAATCATCGGGCGCCTTCCCGGCGCGAGCCCAATTCTAGCGAAGTTATTCGAGGCCGTCAACCCCTCTGGCGCACCAGACCGGCCGAGTTACCTCAAACCTTCACGAACAGGGCATTTCAATCATCCTGCGCCCTGCCGGCGCGAGCCTCAATTCTTGTCTTTTTGGAAGAGCCTGTCAAGGCTCTTTTGAAATCCAAGATGTGTGAAGCGGGTGGTTATATGCACCCGCCCGTCACGGCTGTCAATACCCGGTATCAGATGCATGCCGGGCATGTAGATAAGTCCGCATCGGGTTCCCCTGGAGCGGCCGTTTTTCCGCCGCTGCCGGCGCCCGCCGGGTTGTGTATCTTAACCGGGGCTTCGAAGGGAGATGACGTGGCGTTGATTCTTCTACTGCTGGTCTCAAACGCTTCCGAAACGCCTGAAGGATTCCTGGAGCAGCTCACCCTCGCCGATCCGGATTTCTGGGTTGAAACCAGACTTGGAAACAATCCTCGCCCGGACAGCATAAGGACATTCCTGGAAGGCGTGTCTAACCTGACGGTGATACCAGGTCCAAGGGTTCTGGAACAGACCGAAGGCGGGTATCGGGTGGTCTTCCCGGAATGCCGCTGGGGGTTCAGGAGGGCGGGCAGGATTCACGCCCTCAGCGACACCACCTGCGTGGTGTGGACCCCGGAGGGCTTCAGATGGAGCCGAATCCCCCTTTTCAATGAGCAGAACGAAGGTCTGGACCCCATGAAGGGCGTCTGCGGAGGGCTGATTCTGTCGGGGGTCATCCTGGGGCTTGCCGTGATGTTCCTGGTGTCCGCAAGGCGCAGATACAGGGGATGATCAGTCGAATCTCTCCCACTCGCCGCTGAAGTCCATTATTTCCACCGGGCCCTCGCGGCCCTGGTCCCCCAGAACCATGGCCTTCTCAAGGAAATCGTCCAGGTCCTTCTGAAGGAAGACGGCGGTGCAGATCAGGCTCTGGAAGTGCTCGTACTCCTCTTTGTTGTTCACGGGAACGCCGTCCACTTCATTCATGGACTGCTCGAGCCTTCGAAGAAGGCTTGAGAGAGCTTGAGACAACTCGTTGGCCTGTTTGTAAATACTCATACTGTGGCCCCGTTCCCGGCTGCGGGAGATTCGCTCTGCATTGCACGAATACTCTGAAAAGCAGCGAGCAGTTCCCGGCTGCGGGCATTGGCGTAGTCGGGGTGCCTCTCCCCGGAAAGAATCCAGACTTCCGAGCCGGGACGACGGGACATTATCTCCTCTCCATGGGAAGAATCGCAGGTGGTGTCCATCTCTGCGGAAATATACACCATCCTGGTCCTGCAAGGGCACAGCCCGGCGTAGACCTCGGCGTCGAAGCTCTCCAGGTCTCTCACCGACCGGCCGGGCATGAACCATCGAAGAAGACGGGTCCTGATTCCGCCCAGTTTCCTCTCCGCTGCGACGAAGAATCTGCTGAACCCCCCATGGACCACCAGAATCCCCGGGGCCAGATCACCCGCCAGGGCGGCCGCCTTCAGGGCCGCGCTTCCGCCCATGGATACTCCGTAGAGGATCACCTCCTCCGGCGCATGACCCATCCCGGCCGCCCTGACCAGGGCGCCAAGCACGTCCAGAGGTTCCAGGACACCTCCGGAAGCAGTCGGCACCGGATGGGAGGAGTCCCCCCTCAGGGGAACCAGAAGGGCGCCCCACCTGTAACGTCGGTGCAGTTCCTCCGCCAGGGATACCCTGGAGGTCATGTTGCCGCCGAGACCGTGAATGAAAACCAGGAGACCCGGGCCACCTGGCAGGTGCCACCCTCTGACCGGGTGCCCGTCCAGGCTGTGCCACTCCGGATTCTCCCATTCCGAGCCCGGGTGCTCCTCAGATACCCCCTGCCGGAAGCGGAACCGGTTGGCAAACCCCGTGATACCAATGCTCCGGAGGGGCCTTACGAGCAGCAGAAAAACCACCAGGCCAGCTATTCCACCCACCGCCCATCCTGCGAGCACGTCCAGGGGGTAGTGCACCGCCAGGTACACCCTGCTGAACCCCACCAGGAATGCAATCAAAGCCGCCGGCACCGCCAGCGGAGGATAGCACAGGCCCAGGAAAACGGCCATGGAGGCGGAGTTGGCGGCGTGGTTAGATGGAAAACTCAGCCTTCCCGGAGTATCCAGAGGACAATAGAGGCCGGCGGCCACGGCCTCGTCCCGACACGGTCGGACCCGGCCGATAACCTTCTTCATCTGGTAGGCCGCCGGATCCGAGATCGCCACGCACAGGAGAAGGCCGAAGACGACCGCCCTCGGGTTCCTCCTTCGGAACACATTGCCGGTGCGACTAGGGAGTTTTCTTCCGGCGATCAGAAGGAAGAAAGCCCCGGCCCCCAGAAACGGGTACCAGTGGCTCTTTTCGGTAATGAACAGCATCGCATCGGTGAGGAGACCGTGGTTCAGCCCGAGGTTCACCGTCTCGAGAAGGGCCAGGTCCCAGGAGGGCCAGCCGTTCATGTTGTCAGGGTTTCCAGGGAAGTCATCATGAAGGAAAGATAACATCCCTGGACCACTGCAGGAGCATGCAAGCGGGATTGTGCCGGCGCAAGCCCCTCCTTATCTTCCGCCCATGGAAAAAAGGCCCTTCAATACAATGCTTCTTCTGACGATTCTCTCCCTGTTCACCCATCTCTTCATGCTCGGGGAAAAGAGTCTCTGGGTGGACGAGGCGTATGCGACGGGGCTTATGAACCAGCCTCCCGCAAGGGTGGTGGAACTGTCGTCCGTGTCGACCCCGCACCCTCCGGGCGGGTTTCTACTCATGAGGGCATCCGCGGCGCTTGCCGGGAACGGAGCAGCCGGAGTCAGACTGCTCAACGCGCTGCTGGTGGCTTCCGCCATTGTCCCGGTGTACCTTCTGGCCGGAAGATTCCTGGGCTGCCGGGTCTGCTCCTTCTGGGCGGCCATGCTCTGGGCGCTGTCCCCCTACTCGGTGGCCCTGGGCCAGGAAGCCTGGGTTTACGGCCCCGCGGCGGCGCTGACATTCTGGTTCCTTCATCTCTCGGCGGACCTCCGAACAGCCGGACGAACCGCGGCCTGGTTTCTCACAGGCGCCGCGGGCCTGTACACCCAGTTCAGTTTCATCCTGGCGGTGGTTTCTGGCGCAGTTCTCTCAACCCTCACGGGGGGAACGACCCGAACAGCCCGTTGGGCGCTGGCGGGAATGATCGTTCTCTGGGCGCCCCTGGTGCACCGGCATTCCCAGGATTTTCGCGACAGAACCGTACGGCTGCAGTCGGGAGGGGTCACCCTCGAGACCGCCCCCTCCAGAATCGCCAGGAAGGCCCCGCTAGCCCTGGCAGGGCTGTCCTTCGACGGTCTGGTCCCGGTAACATGGAGGCCGAACGATCCCTGGAGCGCGGCGGCCCTGGCCGGAGGGCTGGGAATGGGAGCGCTCTTCCTGACGGCGCTGGCCGGCGACAGGGCCACCCCGGGAAAGCTCAGGGTGTGGGCGCTGGCCACCGCTGCCCTACCGCTGGTGATGTTCGCCACCGATGCACCGGGTGACCGGCAGATCTACCTGTCCGCGGCACCGCTGATGCTGGGGGCCGGAGCGGCGGTCCGCAGAAGCAGGGTCCTGATCTGGGCCTTCATGCCAATTACCGTGGTTATGTTGTGCTACTGGTACACCCTCGAGACGTGTGCCTGGCACCGGAGCGACTGGAAAGGCGCGGCTTCCTTCGTGGCAACGCGGATGGAACCTGGTGATGAGGTGATGGTGTACAGCGGCCAGTCAGGCGGGGTAGCCTGGGACCTGAGCGGGGGAATTCCCGACAGGCTGGCCCTGGGAGGTGACCAAGATCCGTGGCTTCCGGGAAGAACCCGCAGCGACCCCGCAGCGGCCGCGGACAGTATTCTTGCCGGGGGCGCCAGACTCTGGCTGGTGATGGACCTGTGGGGCGATCCACCCTTGCCCCGGGGTCGCACTCCCGTGGAGATCCATTCCTTCGGTAGGGACATGAAGGTCTTCCTCTTCGCGCCTTGAGATACCTGGTTGTCGCTCCGCCCGTGCATCAGCCCTCGGAACCGCCCGCCGGAGCCTACCTCCTGGCGGGAGCCCTGGCTGCCAGGGGAATCGAGGCCCCGCTTCTGGACCTCTCCCTGGAGTTCTTCCACCACGCCCTGGAACGCGGCGGCATAAACATGAAACCGGCCCTGGGGTACATGACGAATCCTCCGGAAGGTCTTTACGACCGCCACCGGCACGCCAGCCATTCCGGAGTAATAGCTTCCGCCCTCAGGAACTTCGCTTCGGCTTTCCCCGGCTGGAGCCTCACGCCGATGGATTGCGCCCCACCGAAGGGACTTCACAGGATTCTGGAGACGCCGGTCTCGGGAACGCCTTTTTCCGGATTTCTGGAGCAGACCCTGGACCCGGTGCTTGCGGAGTACGGAGACTCGGTGATTCTGATTTCCACCGCATACCTTTCGCAACTGCCGGCCTCGGTGGAGCTGGCGGCCTTCCTGCGGAGAAGGAACCTGCGGTTCCTCTTGGGCGGGTCCCTTTTCGACAGCCTTTCCAGGACCGGCAACGGCCTGGACCTGGTGAGGCGGATTCTTCCGGAGGTCGTCACCCGGGATGGCAGCGATCTTATGCCCGACGGGAAGGCGGTGCTGGACAGGCTCACCCATCCGGTGCTCCTCTCCGGAAGGCCCTATCTTTCGCCGGCACCGGTGATCCCCGCCGCCTTCACATCCGGGTGCGTCTGGAACCGCTGCCTCTTCTGCCCGGACCGGGCCAAACCTTTCAGGTACGTTCCAGAAGACACATTAGAGCATTTCATCGGTTCCGCCCCCCCGGGAGCCATGATTCACTTCGTAGACTCCACTGTTCCCGCTTCCCGGCTTCCTGGAGTGATGGAAGCCATCGGCGATATTCGGGGGAGGTTTTTCGGTTTCGCCAGAGCCACCGGGGAATACCTGGCGCCCGGATTCCTGGAAACCCTGGCGGCCTCAGGCTGCTCGATGCTCCAGTGGGGGCTGGAAAGCGGCAGCAGGGAGATCCTTCGGCGCTTCCGCAAGGGTACCGACCCCGAAACCGCCGTTCGTGTCATCGGGAAGGCCAACCGCCTCGGAATCAGGAACTATGTCTACCTGCTCTTCGGGCTTCCCGGGGAAACCCGGCGTGACCGGGAGAAAACCCTGCGGATGGTCCGTGACATCTCCCTGGGTGTACACTTCCTGAACGCCTCGGTGTTCAACCTTCCCCTGGAGTGCGAACTGGCCCGGCGGCGCGGGGAGTTCGGGATGGAACTGGGGGAATACGGGTCCGGAGACGAAGTGATAAGACTCTACAGCCCATTCACCTGCGGTGGCACGAATCCCCGGCGGGAGGCGAGGGAGTTTCTTCGAAGCGAGTTCAACTCAGACCTTGCGGTTTCGAGACTCCTCAGGGACACCCCCAAGTGGTTCAGGGCGGCCCATATGGCCTTCATGGACGCGGGAACGCCCCGGTAGAGGTCCCACCGGAAACCAGACCGCGGGACAGCATGAACTCCGCCACCGCTTCTCCGATGAGCCGCGACCCGGCCTCTGTGAAATGGCACATGTCGTAGAAGTACCTACGGTGGTGGGGGATGACGGAGGCCAGATCGAAGCATGCCTCGCCCTGCTCCCGGCACACCCTGAGAAGCTCCCGGTTGAACGCGTCCTGTACCAGCCATATCGCGGCGGCGGAATAGCCGCAGCCGGACGTACCCAGGGCCAGGTCCCCGCTGATGCCCCTCCAGCGGGGATCGTCCATGTAAAGTAACGGCTGGGTCAGAAAAACCGGTATGGCTCCAATCTCCCGGCAGACCCGGATCATCCTCTCGATGGATTCCGAGTAATGCGCCAGGGCTGTTTCGAGAGTGTCCGGGTCGACGGAGAAGCACTCGAACCCGGGAGCCAGGGGCCTCGAAAGTTCTTCCTCGATGGTATTCCTCTGCCCGAGACATGTGCCCGTAATCGCCGCCGCGCCGTCTATGTAAACCGCCTTAGCGCGCCTGACCAGTCGAAGCAGGGCGGAACTGTCGAAGAGCGTTCTGCGGGATTCCGCCCTGCGAGCCTCCGGAACGGCCTCGTACCCGAGGCTTCTCCGGACATCGTTTATCCCCACCAGCACCACCACGATGTCGGGGTTCACCCGGGCGACCACTTCCTCCATGAGGGAGACATGATCGGATGCCGCATGGTCTGGTATGCCGGCGTTGCCCACCCAGACAAGGGAATCCGCTTCCCGGAGTCTTTCCTGGAGAACCGCGGCCCAGGTCTTCGAGTCGTCCAGGAAGTAATCCAGCGTGGTGCTGCCTCCCACGGCGATGATGGTGGTGTGGCCGTCCCAGTCATCCGGAGGTTCTTCCCCTCTCATCCCCCACCGGTTGGTGGTGAGAAGCCCCCTGGCCGAAACCCCGGGAAGATCTATCCTCAAACTGCAGCACTGGTGGGCCGTCAGCCCGAACCGCGGATCGAACACGTTGCCGGGCATCCGCAGCCTGGCCGCCCCTTCAAGAAGCACCAGCCCCGCGAAAACCGACACCGACGCCATCGCCAGCCCTTCCAGCATCCTTCGGGCGCCCGCGGCGGAAACGCTCCCCAATGCCATGACCCCCGGGGATACCGCCAGCAGGTACAAGCCGGCGATTCCGTACCAACGGTCGAGAAGGGGTGCAGGGAATGCAAACCATGCGACGAACAGCAGGGGAGCGGGAAGAAAAAGACTCAGGGACGCAACCCAGCCGGGAATCTTCCCGGAGGCATTCCGAACCGGTCGTGAGAAACGCCCCCCGGAAGCCGCGGAAACGCAGGCCGCCGCAATGACCGCCAGAATGAGCACCGCCGCAGCCAGCCTGGGGGAATACCTACCAAGCAGAACGGGATCACCGCTGGGCGACGCCAGAAGATGGGCGGCGAGCATCAGGCAGCCGGCGGCAGCCGCCGCGCAGCCAGCCGGAAAGATGAAACGCCTGGGCCATGACCGGTCGTCAGGGAGTTGTGCGTTCATGGAATGCCCGTCACCACACTGTCCAGCATGAACCTCCCCACGAGTCTTCCCACCAGAAAAGCTCCGGCCTCGGTGAGGTGCATGGAGTCGTAGAAGTACTCACGGTCATGGGGGACCATGGAGGCCAGGTCGAGACAGGCGGCCCCCTCCTCCCGGCAGGTGTCCATCAACTGCCGGTTCAGAAAGTCCAGCATCCTCCAGTTGGCCGCAGCTGAGAACACCGAATCGGGCCCGCCGTGCCAGTAGCTCCCCCCCCGGATTCCCCGCCAGTATTCGTCGTCCTGGAAAAGCAGCGGCTGTGTGAGGAAAACCGGCGTCACACCGATCTCCCGGCAGGTGGCGATGAGTCTTCCTATTCTTCTGCGGTACAGACCGGGATCGGACAGCAGTTGTCCCAGGTCATCCGGAAGCTCCCGGTCCTGGCAAGGCATGGGAAGCAGCACGAACTCAGGATCCACGGTCTCCGACACCACCGGAGCGCTGTCCACGTGAACCTTCTTTAGTTTGTACAGGATCTGAAGAAGGCGGCTTCCCCGGAACATCCACTCCCGAAGCCCCCTGTCCGGCAGGGGCCTCTCATGTAGAACGGCCTCGCCCCGGAGGAACTGGCCGATATCATTGGCTCCGGTGAGGAAGACCACCACGTCGGGCCGGATCCGGGCCACCACCTCCCGCAGGAAGTAGTCGTGCTGTTCCGAGGCATGCATGGGGATGCCGCCGTTTCCCACCCAGGTAAGGGGACGGCTTTCCCTGATGGTTTCCTGGAGCACGTGCGACCAGGTTTTCCCGTCGTCCAGGTAGTAGTTCGCCGTGGTGCTCCCCCCGACGGTCACGATTGTCAGATACCGTTCCCATTCCTCCGGCGGCTCCTCGCCCCTTAGACCCCACCGGTTCGTGGAGAGGGTGCCTCCCCTGGTTACCCCGGGAAGGTCCACCATGATGGTGTACCTGGCGTGGGGTACCAGCCCGAGCCTGGGATTGAAGAAACTGCCCGGCGTGACCGCCCTGAGAACCAGTTCGGCAGCGAGAAGGGAAACCGCCAGGGAAGCGCCGGTCACCGCGGCGGACTTGGCCGCCTCGGTCGCGGACCTTCCAGGCCTGCATGACACCAGCAGCGGCCCGGGCGCCGCGCAGAGCAGCACGGCGCCGGAAAAGGCCGTCCATCTCTCCAGCAGCGGCAGGGGAAACAGAAACCAGCCAAGCAGGAACAGGGGAACCGGGAACACAGTCAGGAACACGGAAACGGGTTCCGGAAGTCCCCCCGCGATCCGGCGGACTCCGGAGAACAACCGGGGAACGGCCATGTAAATCAGCGACGCCAGCACCAGCAGAAGATCCGCCAGCAATACGGCGCCCAGGGAGGCCGAGAACCTGCCGAGAACCACCGGGTTCGAGCTGCGGGAGGCCAGAAGACCCGGCAGAAGAAGCAGAGCCCCGGCAGGAAGGGGCAGCGCCCGCCACCTGCCGGCCCTCTCAGAGAAGGTTGCTGGCGAGTTCCGCAAGGACGCTCCTCTCACCCTTGACCAGGTTCACGTGGGCGTAGAGCCTCTCGCCCTTCATCCTCTCCACGAGGCAGGCGAGGCCGTTGGAGCGGCTGTCCAGGTAGGGGGTGTCTATCTGCTGGATATCCCCGGTGAATACGAATTTGGTGCCCTCTCCGGCCCTTGTGATGATGGTCTTCACTTCGTGGGGCGTGAGATTCTGCGCCTCGTCCACGATGAAGTAGGCCCTGTTCAGGCTTCTGCCCCGGATGTAGGCCAGGGGTGTGATCCTGAGGCGGTCGCTCTCCAGCATGTCGTCTATTCTGTCGGCCTCCATGCTGTCCGGCGCGAAGCTTCCCTTTATCACCCCCAGGTTGTCCCAGAGGGGCTGCATGTAAGGATCTAGCTTCGATGCGATGTCTCCCGGAAGGAATCCCATGTCGCGGTTGCTCAGGGGAACCACCGGCCTGGCCAGGTAAATCTGCCGGTACCTTTTCCTGGTTTCCAGGGCTGCGGCCAGGGCCAGCAGAGTCTTGCCGGTTCCCGCCTTGCCGGTGAGGGTCACCAGGGGAATCTCCGGATCCAGCAGGGCGTGCATCGCAAAAGCCTGGCCCGCGTTTCTCGGGTCGATTCCGTAAGCCCGTCTCTTCTGCACCCTGTGCAGGAACTGGACAGAGCTGTCAACGTAGGCCAGGGCGCTGACACTGCCGTTCTTCAGGATGAAAAACTGGTTGGGTCTTGGAGCCCCGATTCCAGGAACCTCCTCCACCGGCACCGCAAAGGGCTGCTCGTAGAACCGGCTTATCAGATCCGGAGACGAATTCTCCAGAATCCCGCAGCCGGTGTACAACTCGTCGGGCCGGGGAGCTTTATCGGTCTCGTAGTCCTCCGCGGACAGCCCCAGAGCCAAAGCCTTCATCCGCAGATTGATATCCTTGCTGATGAGGACCACGTCGCTGTCGGAAAGGGTTCTGTCCAGCTCCGCCGCCACAGCTAGAATCCTGTGATCGGGGCTGTCGTGGGTGAAGAACCCGTCCATGGCGGAGAAGTCCGGAGCCTTAGAATGGATGAACAGCCTGCCCCTGTTCTCCCCCAGAGAGAGCCCTTCCGGGGGGAGTCCTCCGGTGGCCAGGGAATCCAGTGTCCTTATAAACTCCCGGGCGGCGTAGTTCATCAAGTCGCCGCCCTTCTTGAAACGGTCCAGTTCCTCCAGCACCGTTATGGGAACCACAACGTCGTGCTCCTGGAAGTGTTCCAGGCACTGGTGATCATGGAGAACCACATTGGTATCCAGAACGAAGGTGCATTTGCTTCTGGGGCCCATGTCTCTCCCTTCAGAGGGGTCTGAGTTCCCCGCTGTGGAAAACCCTCTCCCCGGTTTCCATCTCCATCACCAGACCGCCGTCGCCGGATATGCCTCTTAGGATTCCCCAGAACCTTTCCCTCCCCGATGCGATGCACACCCTGCGATTCCTCATCCACAACCTTTCCGAGAGAAGCCCCGAAGCCCGCAAAAGAGGATCGTCCATGACCCCGGGCCAGAGAACCCCGAACCGCGAAAGGATTTCGTCCAGCAATTCCCTGGGAGTTGGAGGGGTTCCGAAGGCACTCCAATCAACCGGAGGAAGCACGGGTCTCCCTGGAACGTCGGGAATCCCGGCAAGGTTCACTCCGACCCCCAGAATCAGCCAGGGCTCACGGTATCCGCCTGCTTCCGCCAGGATGCCCGCCAGCTTCCCGTCATCCACCAACACATCGTTGGGCCACTTTATCATGGCGGGGATGCCCCGGCGCAGAAGGCACTCCGCCACCGATGCGGCCAAGGTAAGAGAAACCCTCGGGGCGTATTCCGGATAAGGAGCCGGTTTGAACAGAATGCTTGCGTAAAGACCGCCGCATGGCGACTGCCAGACCCGGCCGAGTCTTCCGCGTCCGGATGTCTGGGAAGAAGCAGCGACAACGGTTCTGTCGGGAAGGGTCGAGAGGTTTCTTCTCACCCAGTCCTGGGTGGAATCCACCTGATCCAGCACGGTGAGGTGCCAGACTGATACCGGCTGGTTGTCCGCCATGGAGCCAATATAGCCGAAGGCGCGCCTCCGGTCTATTGCGCGGTCAGCCCCGGGAGGCACATGTTACACGGTGCTGTGAGCCGCTAGCTCAGACGGTAGAGCATCTGACTTTTAATCAGAGGGTC
>CAZSKU010000037.1:0-9498 GCA_964607515.1 uncultured bacterium
ATCCCTCCGTCTCCCCCCAGCTCAACTCGGTCACGGTGACCTACGATCCACTGGGGATAGAGGAAAGTCCTGAACTCCGACTCAGCGTCAGTCCCAGCCCGGCGGCGACAACTGCCTGTGTTTATCTGAGCCTTCCCGAGCCTGCGGACTGCACCGTTTCGGTGTACGGCCTGGACGGCCGGCTTGTGGAGAGGCTTCACGGCGGTTCGCTTCCCGCAGGGGAGAGTACTTTTACATGGGATGCTTCGTCCGTGCCGTCGGGGGTGTACTTCGTCCGGGTTGCAGGATCCGGTGTGGATTCCAGCGCCCGGGTGGCGGTGGTGAGGTAGCTTTCCGGGCTCTTGACATGTAAACATCAGTTCACCATTCTTCCCGGGGAAGGATGGTGAAGGCGGTGCAGGAGCTCGGGGAGCCCATAGAGATGATAGGCCACTTCTCCGGGGGCGCGGTCACCCCGTGCAGATTCCGGTGGAAGGGCAGGGTTTACCGGATCACCCGGGTGTCCTCCTCCTGGGAGAGCCGCCGGGGCGGTATCATGAACTACCATTTCGTGGTGCGCACCTCCGCCGGCGACGTGTACGAGATCTCCTTCAACACCCACACCCTGGGCTGGACGGTGGACTATGCCTACTCCCCCGGCGCCTGACCGGCATATCCTCCACGTGGACATGGACGCCTACTTCGCGTCCATAGAGCTTCTCGGGCGGGAGGAGCTGCTCGGGCGCCCGGTGATCGTCGGCGGAGACCCCGGCTTCCGCTCGGTGGTCACATCGTGCACCTACGAGGCCAGGGCTCTGGGGGTGCATTCGGGGATGCCCATGGCCAGGGCCATGCGCCTGGCGCCCGGGGCGGTGGTGCTGCAGGGCAGCTTCGGCCGCTACCAGACCTACACCCGGAGAATCCTCAAGGTGCTTCTGGGCTTCACCCCCCTGGTGCACGCCGCCAGCATAGACGAGGCGTTCATGGACGTAACCGGGTTCCCCGGGGGCATTCTCGAGAAGGGCCGGGCGGTGCAGGATTCGGTCTACCGGGCGGTCGGCCTCTGGGCCAGCGTGGGGTGCGGCCCAAACAGGCTCCTGGCGAAGATGGCCTCGAAGAAGGCCAAGCCCCGGGGAGTTCTCCTGCTGACCCCCGACGACATGGAGCCCATGCACGTGTCCACCATATGGGGGGTGGGCCCGGAGACATCCGCAAAGCTGTGCGCCCTGGGGGTGGACACCATTGGGAAGCTCCGGGGGCTTTCCCGGTGGCAGCTCCGGGCGGTGCTGGGAATCTGCGGCGAGGAGCTGTACCTGCAGGCCCGGGGCAGGGACGACAGGCCGGTCCACCCCTTCGGCTGGTCCGAGGAGCCCAAGTCCATCGGCCATGAGCACACCTTCTCCAGGGACGTGCAGTACCCCGAGGAGTACCTGCCGGCCCTGTCCAGGGTGTGCCAGAAGACCGCCAGGCGCGCCCGGGACGGGGGGTACCGGGGGCGCACCCTCACCCTGAAGTACCGGCTGCGGAACCTCAAGCGCCTCTCGGTGAGAAGGCCCCTGCCCTTCCCCAGCGACCAGGACCAGACCTTCTTCAGGCTGGCCCGGGAGATGGCCCTTCGGGCGGTGTCCTCGCCGATACGGCTCATCGGGATTTCCATATCCGACCTGGAGCCCTCCGCTGAGTTCCAGTTGACATTCTTCCCCGAGGGAACCGAAGCCCTGAACCTGGCGGCCGACCGGGTAAGGGCCCGCTGGGGCGAGAGGGTCATCTCCAGCGCCAGGGCTCTATATTCCCCGCTGTAGAGGAGTTCCACATGGATCTTTTCGCCGGGGACCGGGGGCCGATTGCCGGAATCAGGCTCGGAACCTCGGGCTTCTCCTTTCCGGACTGGGCCGGGGTGTTCTACCCCCGGGGGCTGGCCCGCGGGCGGTGGCTCTCCTACTACGCCACGATCTTCGACGCCCTGGAGATCAACGCCACCTACTACAGGATCCTTTCCCCTTCGTCCACAGAGAGGATGGCCGCGTCGGTTCCTCCGGGTTTCGTGTTCACGGTGAAGCTCCACTCCGGAATGACCCACGAAAGGAACGCCGGGGAAGGCGACTGGAAAGCCTTCGGCGAGATGCTGGCCCCCCTGTCGGAGTCGGGCCGGCTGGGCCCGGTGCTGGCCCAGTTCCCGTGGTCCTTTCCACTGTCGGAGGAGAGCTTCGGCGCCCTGGAGAATATCAGGGAGAGGCTCGGTTCCCTGCCCGCGGCGGCGGAGTTCCGGCACCGGCGCTGGTACGTTCCCGAAATCCTTGAAAGAGTTGTGAAAACCGGTTTCTCCCCGGTATCGCCGGATCTGCCCGGCCTTCCCGGCATGCCCGGCCCGGATGTTCCCGTTTCCGGCGGTTTCGGGTACGCCAGGCTTCACGGACGGAACCGGGAGAAATGGTGGGGGGGCGGCCCTGAGAGGTACGACTACGCCTACTCCCCCGGGGAGATCCGGGAGTGGGCGGGGCGGGTGTCCGCGATGGCCCGGAAACCCGGAGGGGTTTATGTTTTCTTCAACAACTGCCACATGGGGCGGGCCGCCCTGGACGCCCGTACAATGAGAGAACTGCTGGAGGAAAACTCATGAAAAGGATAGTTACGGCGGCGGCGCTGGCCGCCCTGGCGGGATGCGGCGCCACATCGCCCTCCATTTACGCCGACTTCCCTCTGCTCTACCTGATGGATGTCGAGACCGCCGGCGCCCCGGCAAACTGCTGCTTCCTGGAGGGCCAGGGGGATGCCCTGGCTTCCGCCGGGAAAAATCTGTTCTTCCTGGACCTGGACGCGGGGTACGTGAAGGGGCTGGCGGAGTTCCCGTCGGCCGTAGACCACGCCGCCTCAAGCCCCGACGGGGGCTACGGCCTGGCGATCACCGGCGACACCCTGCGGGTGGTGAGCAACCAGACCTACATCGAAAGGGCTCCGGTGGCCCTTCCCGGGCCGGGCGCCTTCATCCTTCCCAAGCCCCAGTCGGTACTGGTAGCGGTGCTCTGCCTGGACGGCACCGCGGTGAAGGTGAGTACGGTGGACTGGGCCGTGACCGCTTCGGGCCAGACCGGCGTCCAGAACCCCACCGCCGCCGCCATGAGCCCCGACGGCCGCTACATCTTCGCCGGGAACTCCTCGGGCCAGGTGTACAGGATTTCCATGGTGGACCTTTCCGGGGAGCTGATGTTCCAGGCGCCCGGGGCCGTCACGGACATCGCCCCGGGTCCGGGGCAGAACCTCTGCATGACCGCCGAAGGGATGTCCCAGGTGTGGGTGGTGGACGTCAACTCCGGTCTCCATTCCGGGGGATACGACATCCCCGGTTCCGGGACGGCGGTCTGCATCACCGGCGACGGCAAGTACGTCTTTGCGGCGGTTCCCGGGTACGGCATCGTGGTGGTGAACGTTCTGGACAACACCGTGGCCGCCCAGACGGAAGCCTTCGGAACCCCGGCTGACATGGCGGTGAATTCTGTTTCCAACAGGGCGGTGGTCGCAAGCCCCGAGACCGGGCGGGTATTCATGCTCCAGCGTTAGAAGCCGATGCTCCTGTAGGCTTCCCAGATTCCCTCGCCGAAGAACAGCGCGATGCTCCCTCCCATGGCCATGAAGGGGCCGAAGGGAATCGGTCTGGTTCTCTTCCCTCCCCGGGCCAGCACCGCGATGCCGTAGACCGCCCCGAGCAGGAATGAGATGAACAGCCCCGCCGCCGCCGGGCCCGGGCCCAGAAAGGCGCCCAGGCACGCCGCCAGCTTAACGTCCCCCCACCCAAGCCCCGACTGGAAGTCCTCCTCTTCCTCTTCGAAGCCCTGGGGAGCCTCCACCCTGACCTGCCTGGACTTCAGGTAGGCCACCGAAAAGGCTCTTATCAGAAGGAAGAAGAGGAAGGCACCTCCGGAGGCCGCCAGTGCTGGAACGAGCCCGGGGGCTCCGGGCAGGAGGGACAACCCCAGCCCCGCCGCAGTGCCTCCGATGGAGACCGAATCCAGGATGATGAAGTGCTCCAGGTCGGTGCGCACCGAGAGAATCATCAGGGAGAGGAAAAGGGCTTGGTGGATGAAGAGGGGGGACATGCCGGTTCTTACCGATGCGGCCAGGAACAGGAGCCCGGCGGCCAGCTCCACCACAGGGTACACCGGGGATATCCGGCATCCGCAGGAGCGGCATCTGCCCCGGAGGAGAATCCAGCTCAGCACCGGGATGTTGTCCCGGGGGGATATGGGAGTGCCGCAGCCGGGGCACGCGCTTCCCGGGCGAACGATGGACCTGCCGAGAGGAATCCGCCAAGCCGCCACGTTCAGGAAACTGCCCACCGCCAGGCCGAACAGGGTCGCGAAGACGGAAAAGACCTCCGGAGGCATTACTGACATGGACATGTCTCCCATTGAGATGTGAGGATTTTCCTTGCAGGCTGACCCCGGGAAAAATATAATCTCACGGCGTTCACCGCGGAAGACCGCGATTTGGAAACACTGAAGAAGGGGGCTTTGTATGAGGGTACTGGCTGTAATCCTGCTGGCCGCCACCCTGGCGTCGGCATCGGGCGAGTTCGCCACCGGAGGGTCGGAGCTGTTCAGGATCCGCGGAACGGGGCTTTTCCGGTGGGACTTCTACGGAACCGAAAACATCGATCCCGGCGACAACATGAGTTCCTGCGCCATCGTTGACTGGCTTCCCAAGCTCAACGGGAGCGTCGACGGGCAGTTCAGCCTGGAACTCTACAGCAGCAGCGGCAACATCAAGCTCACCGACCTTTTCCTGAACCTTCACTTAAGCGAGAACCTGACCCTCAAGGGCGGGCAGTTCAAGATGCCCTTCGGCTACGCCTACACCCTGAGCAGCGCCACCATGCCCTTCGCCGGCCGGGCCGCGGCCACGACGACCCCCGAGTTCTCAGCCTACGGCGGACGGGATATAGGGGCCTGCGTCACGGCGCAGCTGGCTCCGGTCACTCTGGACCTTGTCTATTCCAACGGCACCGGCGACAACACGGCTTCCGAGAACGACATCAACAACCAGTTCACCGCCAGGCTCACCAGCGAACCCGCTCAGTGGCTCGATTTGGGGATTTCGGTGGCCATGATCGGACAGCCGGAGATCGCCGAGGGGGAGGAAACCCTGGACAGCTGGAGCGGCATGGGCCTGGATGCCTACGCGGTGGCCGAGTATCCCCTGGCGGAGACCGTGTCGCTGATGTTCACCGGCGAGTACATGTCCATGGGCTACGCCGGGCCCGAGGTGGAGGGCGTGGAGCAGAACAGCGCCGGGGCGATGATCTTCACCGCCGCCGCGGGTTTCCAGACCGGCGCCGGGCTGGTGCAGAACGTGAGGCCCGCCGTCCGTTTCGAGACCTTCAGCCCCATGAGCTACATCCTGGAGGGGGGGGACGATCCGGAGGACAACAAAACTGCGATAGACTTCTGCGTCAACCTCGACCTGTTCAGCCCGAACAACACCCTGCAGCTTGGCGGACGGAACTACGGCTTCGAGAACGAGGACGAGGAAGGCTACACGGATATCTACGCCAACTGGCGGATGAACTTCTGACTTTGCAGAATACCGGGGGGCGCCGGAAGGCGCCCCCTTTTTGTCTAGAACAGGGCCTTGATGCCGCCCCAGGTATCCCGTTCCAGGGATACGATGTCGCTGAGTATCATGAACTGCTCGTAGGGCTGGCCCCAGGTGCTCTGGCTGGACGACCAGGTGGAGCCGTTGTTCTGGCTGAAATATGTCATGTCGGCCCACATCTGCTGGGCGCACAACCAGTACGACGACCCCCCGGAGGTGGTCTGCAGGCAAAACCAGTATTTGGTTCCCTGGGAAACTGTGTAGGTGATGCCCGGCGATATGATGGTGTACCACAGGGTGTAGCCCCAGCTGGTGAGCCCGGTGTCCATGTTGAACAGCTCCGTGGTGGTGAAGTCGTAGAGGATCGTGCCCGGCCCAGTGTCGTCGGAGCGGAACTGAATCAGCATTGAGGAGGGGTTCCCGGAAGCGTAGATCGCCCAGATCTCGAAGCAGTTGATGTTGGACTGGGCCGCGGGAGTGAAATCGTCCGCTATCATCCACGAGTTGTTGGAGGAGAAGCCGAGTCCGTTGGCCAGATCGGCGTAGGCGAAAGGCTGGGAGCAGACCACATCCTCGTACTCCAAGGGGGACATGGAGGGGCTGAAGACCCCCCGGTGTTCGGAAGGTTCGCCCTGCGGAGAAACCAGGCTCGCCAACAGAACGAAGATCAGCATTGACATGCCGAACTTCCCTTCCTGTTGATGAAAAGCCGCTTGCCGTTTTCTAATGTATCGGTCACGGCCGTTGCCGCAAGAGCGCTTTACGGTTCATAATTCATAGAACTTCCAACGAGGCTATTCCGGAGAGGGGACGGCTATGCAGGACGATCAGAACTTGGCTGGCGAACAGGAAAACCCTCAGAACCCGGAGATTCCGGAAACCCCGGAACCCCCGGCAACCACTCCGGAAGCGCCGGAGAATCCTCCGGCAGCTGAAACCGGAGAGGGGAAAAAGTCATCGTACCATGAGAAGGAGATAAGCTGTTCCAACTGCGGCGCCCCCCTCACCTACATGGAGGGGGAGGCCGTTATCACCTGCTCGTACTGCGGAACCACCACCATGCTGGCCGGTCTGGACAACATCATCCAGGTTCGTTCCCACTTCATGCTCAGTCCTGAGCTGAACGAGGGGAGCGCCGGGGCGGCCCTTCGCAAGTGGATGCAGAAGGGGATGCACAAGCCCAAGGACCTGCCCGCCCTGGCCAGGATGGGTGAATCCACCCCTCTCGTCCTGCCTTACTGGATCGTTTCCGCCAAGGCCACCACCCGCTGGGCGGGCATGAACAAGAAGACCCGGACCGTGGGAACCGGCGACAGCAAGAAGACCGAAACCTTCTGGGAACCGGCCAGCGGCAGGTTCACCGAGGACTTCACCTGGCCCGTCTACGCCCGGGAGAAGACCGGGGAGTTCTGGGGGATAGACCAGCTGGAGCCCGGCAAGGCCAGCGTCCACCCGGACTGGGGCGGCTTCAAGCTGAAAATGGGCGGCGGCGCGGTCAGCCCCAACAGGAACATGCTCCAGGGGGCGGTGGACTTCTCCATCGAGAAGATCAAGGACGCCAGGATGGAGAAGAACCTGGTGAACGGACAGATCACCCAGGAGAGGGCGGAGGCCAACGCCAGGGCAAGGATAGTGGACCGGCATGCCAAACAGGCGGAGAGCCACGCCACCAGGATCACCGACTGCGACACCACCGTGGACGTGGAAAAGGTGGACCTGGTCTACCTGCCTCTCTGGCTGATGGAATACAGCTATGCCGGGAAGAGCTTCAAGGCCCTGGTGAACGCCTCCAGCGGGGAAGTGATGGCCGCGGAGTACCCTGTGGGCAAACTGGCGAGGATAGTCAACTTCGACATCCTCCTGCTCATCCCGGCAGTGGTCCTCTTTCTGATCGGCAGCGGAGAGACGGGGGCTTTGTGGGCCAGGTACGCGGCCTGGGCACTGGCCGGCGGAGCGGTGCTCTACACGGTTCTCCGGACTGTGAAACCCCTGACCTTCAAGGGCTGTTGATTCGTGGAACAGGTTCTGAACACCCTTCGGGAGTGGGTCACCCTGTACGGCCTGAGTGTGGTGGGCGCCGCGGCCATCCTTTTCCTGGGCCGACTGGCGGCCCGGGGTCTGAGGGGGCTTCTCAGAAGGATCCTTCGCAAGCACGGCGTGGACGAGACCCTGGTGTCCTTCACCTCCAGCGTATCCTACGTGGCTCTGATGGCGTTCATCATCATCGCCGCCCTGGGCCAGCTTGGCATTCAGACCGCATCCTTCGTGGCGGTCCTGGGTGCCACGGGTCTGGCGGTGGGGCTGGCCCTGCAGGGCTCCCTGGCCAACTTCGCCGCGGGCGTTCTCATGATTGTCTTCAAACCCTTCAAGGTGGGAGACTTCATCGAAGGGGGAGGAACCTCCGGAATAGTGGAGGCCATAGGGATCTTCACAACGGAACTCAGAACCCCTGACAACAAGAAGGTCATCGTCCCCAACGGCAAGCTCACCTCCGACAACATCACCAACTTCACCGCCGGGGACATGCGCCGGGTGGACATCGTGGCGGGCGTGGGCTACAACGACGACCTGGAACGGGTGAAGAAGGTCATCATGGACGAGCTGGGCCGGGACGAGAGGATACTGCGGGATCCCCCGCCGGTTGTCGGGGTGCTGGAGATGGCCGACAGCAGCGTGAACATCGCGGTAAGGCCCTGGGTGAAGACAGCTGACTACTGGGAAGTGTTCTTCTCTCTGCAGGAACGGATCAAGAAGCGGTTCGACGCCGAGGGCATCACCATTCCCTACCCCCAGATGGACGTGCATTTGAAGGGGAGGGAGTGAGAGACAAGCAAGGCATGCTTGACCATATTGCCACGGGCAGTGTTGAAGGAAATGCGTCATAAAGTATTACGAGCGAAGGAGTCAGCAGTGTGACTGTATTCACGATAGGATATGAAGGCAGAAACATTGAGGAATACAGTGCTATTCTGGAGAGCAATCATATTCGGTTGGTGGTGGATGTCAGAAGAAATCCCATCTCCAGAAAACCGGGCTTCTCTAAAACCAGAATGAGGGAATACCTGGCATCCTGCGGTATTGAGTATCGTCACTTTCCCGAACTTGGAATTGACTCGGACAGAAGGTATTCCCTTCGAACAAATGGAGATGTGGAAAACCTTCTTGATTGGTACAGGAGTGAATTGCTACCTGAAAAGGCAAAAGCCTTGGAAGCTCTCGTGGCACTTGCCAAGTGTTATGGCACCATTGCATTGACCTGTCTCGAAGCAGATCCTTCTCACTGTCACAGAAGCGCGGTAGCGGAAAAACTCACCTTACTTCTTGCGAATCGCACAGAAACCACTCATCTCTAAGTGGAAACTCAGTCTCCGGATCGAATTGAAAATGCCAGGGTGCTGGTGGCGGTGAAGACCTATCCGCAACCACACACGTCGCATGGCGAAACCGTCTGTACCGCCGGGGTTTTTGAAAACGGTAGCTGGGTGAGAATTCATCCAGTTCCATTCCAATCTGAAGAGTACAAGAGGTTCAGCAAGTACCAGTGGATACAAGTTACCCTGAAGAAGCACAGAACCGATAAACGCCCCGAGTCATATTCGCCATCAGGCGAAATACGGCTTCAGGGAAAGATTAACACAAAAGCGTGTTGGAGGGAACGAAGAAAATTCGTATTGAAACAAATATATTATTCTTTTAATGAACTTATATATGATGCATATAATGGAAATAATAGATCACTTGCCGTTGTAAAACCATCAGAAATTATTGACTTTGAATGGGAAGAGACGGACAGACAATGGCCGGAATCATGGCAGAACAAATGGCGTCAGAACGATTTCTTTTCCCAGAACACTAGTAACACTAGTATTGTTAAAAAAGTACCTTATAAATTCTTCTATAAATTTAGAACAATAGGCGATGACAACCCAA
>CAZSKU010000038.1:0-7547 GCA_964607515.1 uncultured bacterium
AGTTTCTTCTCCTCGGGGAGGAAAGGCCCATTATCCATGGACGGGGCGCCCCCGGGGTAGGACACCGTAAGGGCCCCAACCACGTTGCCCTGGACCACCAGGTCCTCGTGCAGGGAGGGACCGCCCTCGGCGAACCCCTTGGACTGGTAGTTGACGCCCATGTACCTGATCCTGGCCTGGCACAGATCGGGGTTGTACCACCCGGTGGGGATGGCCTCGGCGGCCATCTGAAGTTTCTTCTCGAGATTTTCGCCGGTTAGAAGGATCTCGTCCACCCGGTAGAGGCAGCTCAGTTCCTTGGCCCTCTCCCGAAGGGATGTGATGAGACTCTGGGTGCGGGAGTACTCTTCGGTCATTCGAGGATCACGCCCTTTCCTTTGCGCCCGTCCACCTTCACCAGGAGAGGCTTGTCCAACCGGACGCACCTGAGGTACTCCGTTTCGGAGACGGTGTGCCCGGATGACTCCAGCCAGGCCCAGTCGACCTTCCCGTCGAAGGCTTCGCTCACCGAGAAATAACTCACGCCGAAACTGGACAGGTTATGGAAGAAGTGGGATCCCTGGCTCAGGTCCACCTTCATCGGTCCGCCGCTGATCTCCACGATCACCCCGGCGCCGGCTATCTGCCCCCAGGTCACCCCGACCCCGAGCCACGGGTCGGCGCTTCCCCACCGTCCGAATCCCATGAGAAGGTAGGGGTGCTTCTCCCGGGAGAGTTCCCGGTTCATCGCGGCCACCTCGGCGGCTATCTTCGGGGTCTTGCCGGGGTCGAAGAAGCCGGGCTTCATGTACACCACGTGGAGTATGTCGTTCCTCTCCCCGTTACCCATGGCCCTGCCGCTCTTGAGAAGAAGCCCGCCGCCCTTCTCCTCCCCGGGGGATATGTCCACCGCGGCGTCCATGGCCATGATGGGTCTTACCTGAAGGAATCCCAGCCTGGACGGTTCTCCGGGGGAGTACCCTTCCAGGGCGAACTCGATCTCCACCCCGGCCCCCGACTTGTCGGCGAAGAGGTCCATCAGCCGTCTAAGGCCGTCGTTCAGGGGGATGAGCCGATCCCGGAGGACGGGATCGAAGGTGATTACCCTGGGCCCCTCCGCCTGGACCCCGTGGAACAGCCTGTCCGAGGCGGCGTCATAGGTTGAGGCCACGGGTCTGAGGGTGTTGTCGTAGTCCGCATCGGAAAGCGGACACTTCACCATGTACTCGGTTTCCTCCTCGGGATCGTAAGCCGGGGGCTTGCCCATGTTCACCGCCCAGAAACGGGTCTGGGTGCTTTTCATCAGGTCCCTGAGATTACCGTAAGGGGGGTGGATTCTGGGATAGGCAGGGCTATAGCTCCAGGTTGGATCGCCTTCCACGATGGACTTCCCAAGCCCCAGGGCCAGGTTCACCACCCCGTCTTCGGGCGCGGCCCTGCCGAAGGCGTAGTAGTTCAGGGAGCGGCAGACTCCGGATATCACAGGGTAGTACCGGTCGCCGAATCTCCGGCCCACCACCTCCTGGATCACCACCGCCATCTTCTCGTCCCGGGGGGTGCGGCCGGTGGCCTCCTGGTAGTCCCGGGCGGCCTGGAAGAAGGTGGAGGCCCATACGAACTTCACCGCCTCCACCAGCTTCTGGAAGCGCTGGGAGTCGGAGGGCTGGTTGTTGGGGATCATCTTGGTCTGGTAGATCCCCGCGAAGGGCTCCCCCAGGGCGTCCTCCAGAAGGCTGGAAGAGCGCACCGCCACCGGGGAGCGGGTGTCCATGATGTAGCTCATCAGGTCGCCCACCAGCACCGGGGATATCTCGCCCCGGATGAAGGCGGAGGCTATCCTGCGGTCGGTTTCGCCGGATTCCCCGATGCCGTGGAGATTGTTTCGGTCCATGAAGTCGTCGAAGTACCGGGTGGTTATGACCCGGAAGGAGGGTACGAACACGGGAAGCGCGGGATCCCCGACGGGTGCTTCGGACAGAGTCTCGAGGGCGAAAAAAAGCCCCGAGGCTTTGCCCCCGAGGTCTCCGGAACCGTAGACCACCGGTTTGTCAGCTTTTTCGCCCATGAATCCCGCCTTTCAGGTTGCGCCCTGTGCAAGTATACAAGCAAAGACAACGCCCGGCATGGGCTCCGAAACGTGGCGGAAGGGCTGCGGCCGAAGGTATATTCCGGATTCGTTTCTTCTTCCCGGGGAGGCTTTATGGGCAGCCGGGTCATGGGTATTGACCTGGGGTCGGTCAGCGTGAAGTTCGCGGTGCTCCAGGACGGTCGGATAGTCCGGGAGGGCTATGCCCGGCACCGGGGCGCACCGCTGGCGACCCTCTCCCGGCTCCTCAGGGAGGTGGAGGGCTGGGAGTCGGTTCCCGCCGCCTTCACAGGAAGCGGCGCCGTCCGGCTGGCCAGGGCCCTGGGGGCGTCCCCCGTGAACGAAGTGGTGGCCCTGGCTGCGGCGGTCCGGGAGTTCCTTCCGGGGGCCGGCAGCGTGGTGGAGATGGGGGGGCAGGACTCGAAGCTCCTGCAGTTCCGTCACGACGGCTCGGGCGGCCCGGTCTTCGACGATTTCGCCACCAACTCCATCTGCGCCGCGGGAACAGGCAGTTTCCTGGACCAGCAGGCCGCAAGGCTGGGGCTCACTCCCGAGGAGATGGGCGCCATGGCGGAGGCCTGCCCGAAACCCCCCAGGATCGCCGGCCGGTGCAGCGTCTTCGCCAAGAGCGACATGATTCACCTTCAGCAGATCGGCGCTACGGTGGAGGAGATAGCCGCCGGGCTGTGCTTCGCCGTGGCGAGGAACTTCCGAAGCACCATTGCCGCGGGCAGGGAGTTCCGGGGGCCCGTGGCCTTCGTGGGAGGCGTGGCCGCGAATCCGGCCATGGTGCGGGCCTTCCGGGAGGCGGTGGAGGGAAGGAGCCTCTTCGTCCCAGAGCACTTCAAGGTGCTTGTGGCCGCGGGGGCGGCCCTTTCGACCGGGGAACCGGTGTCCCTGTCTCCGGAAGCCCTGATTGAAGAGAACCCCGGCAGCGGGGACCACGTGGAGGACCACCTCCAGCCCCTGGCTCCCTTCGCCCTGCCCCAGGCGGAGCACGTCCGCCGGCCCTGGCGGGGGGGCGGTATCTACCTGGGAATAGACGTGGGTTCCATCAGCACCAACCTGGCGGCGGTGGACGAGGACGGGGAAGTGGTGGCCAGGGAGTACCTTCGGACCGCCGGAAGACCCCTGGAGGCGGTCAGGGAAGGGCTTCGAAGGGTCAGGGAAAGCCTCGGGGGGGAACCGGAGGTCCTTGGCGCTGCTACCACGGGAAGCGGCCGGTACATGACCGGCGACTTCGTCGGGGCCGACACGGTCAGGAACGAGATCACCGCCCAGGCTCGGGCCGCCCTGCACATCGATCCGTCAGTGGACACCATCTTCGAGATAGGCGGGCAGGACTCCAAGTTCATATCCCTGCGCGGTGGCCGGGTGGTGGACTTCGAGATGAACAAGGTCTGCGCCGCGGGCACCGGCAGCTTCCTGGAGGAACAGGCGGAGAAACTGGGAATCCCCATAACCGATTTCGGGCCGCTGGCCCTGGAATCGCCCACCCCGGCCCGGCTGGGGGAGAGATGCACGGTTTTCATGGAGACCGACGTGGTCAGCCACCAGTCGGACGGGGTTCCCCTGCGGGACATCGTGGCCGGCCTCTGCGTGTCGGTAGTGAAGAACTACCTGCACCGGGTGGTCGGCAGGAAGACAGTGGGGGGAAGGATCTTCTTCCAGGGGGGCACCGCGTTCAACCAGGGGGTGGTGGCGGCTTTCAACATGGTTCTGGGGGACAGACGGGTGACGGTTCCGGGCCATCACGACGTCACCGGAGCCATCGGAGCTGCCCTGCTGGCCAGGGACATGAAGCCCGGGAAGTCATCTTTCCGGGGATTTTCCCTGGCGGAGGAGACCTGGAGTCAGGACAGCTTCGTCTGCCGGGCGTGCTCCAACAGCTGCGAGATCCACAGGGTGACCCTTCAGGACGGCAGAAAACTCTTCTACGGAGGCCGGTGCGAGAAGTACGAAACGGGAAGCCTTCAGGTGAGGCCGGGGGGGGAAAACCTGTTCCCTCTTCGGGAGAAACTCCTCAGGGAGTTCGCCGAGGAGTCGGAACTGGAGCCCAACGGCCCGGTGGTCGGCATTCCCGAGGCGCTCTGGTTCTGGGAGCTTTACCCCTTTTTCGGAACCTTCTTCCGGGAGCTGGGCTGCCGGGTGGTCACCAGCGGTCCCTCCGACCCGGCCACGGTCCACCGGGGAGTGGAGAGCACCGCCGCGGACACCTGCTTCCCGGTGAAGATCGCCCACGGTCACACCGCCAGGCTGCTGGAGGAGGGGACGGAGTTCTTGTTCCTTCCAGGAATCCTCAGGAACGCGCCGCCGGTGGGCGGTTTCACCGAGAGCTACAACTGCCCTTTCGTGGAGGCTTCCCCCTACCTGCTGGACGCCGGGCTCTCCCTGAAGGAGCGCAAAAGCCCGGTAACCCTGCGGCCGGTGCTGGATTTCAGCCTTCCCGGGGAGCAGTGGATGGAACCACTGGTGGAGACGGCCCGGGAACTCGGTTATGCCAGGGATGCCGCGGTCCGGGCGGCCCGGAAGGCGGTTTCCGCCCAGGAGAGGTTCGGCGAAGCCCTGAGGGACCGGGGCGACCGGGCCCTGGAGAACATCCGGGGCCGGCGGGCCTTCGTGGTGGTGAGCAGGCCCTACAACGGAAACGATCCAATGGTGAACACCGACCTGCCCCAGAAACTGGCCAGACTCGGGGCTCTGGTGATCCCCATGGATTTTCTCAGGCTTCCCCTTGAGAAGGTCTGGAAGAAGCACCCGAACATGTACTGGGCCTACGGGCAGAGGATAGTCGCCGCGGCGGAGGCGGTGAAGGCCGACCCCAGGCTCAATGCCGTGTACATCTCCAACTTCGGCTGCGGCCCGGACAGTTTCATCGAGCACATCTTCGCGGAGACCATGGGCGACAAACCCTACCTTGGCATAGAGATAGACGAGCACGCGGCGGACGCCGGGATCATAACCCGATGCGAGGCCTTCCTGGATTCCCTGGAAGCCCTCCGGGAGCCCGCCACGGCGGAGCGGGACGACGGGGAGCCCCCGACGGGCCTGGCCGGCAGAACCCTCTGGATACCCTACCTCAGCGACGCCAGCCACGTGGCGGCGGCGGTGGCCCGGAGCGCCGGCCACGACGCCCGGGTGATGCCCCCGACCACCAGCGCCACGGTCGCCCTGGGCAGGGGGGTCACCAGCGGCAGGGAGTGCTACCCGGCGATTATCACTTCCGGCAGCATGATGGAGATTCTGGCCTCCAACCCGCCTGAGAGGACAGCCTTCTTCATGGGCACCGCCAGCGGCCCGTGCCGCTTCGGCCAGTACTGCCACTACCACCGGATGATTCTTCGAAGGCTGGGGTACGGGGACGTGCCCATAATCACCTCCAGCAGCAGCGACGGGTACGCCACGGTGGAGGGGCTTTCCACCTTCAACCGCCAGAAGACCCTGTTCCAGGGTGTCTCCCTGGTGGACAACCTGTGCAGGGCTCTTCACCGGATCCGCCCCTACGAGTGCAGCACCGGGGAGACCGAACGGGTCTACCGGGAGCAACTGGATTTCATATGCGCCGAGGCCGGAAGGGGCAGGAGCCTGGGAAAGGCCGCTGAGCGAGCCGCCCGGGCTTTCGCCGGGATTCCGCGACGGGATGTTCCCAGGAAACCCAGGGTGGCCGTGTTCGGGGAGATCTACATCCGGAACGACCCATACGCCAACGACAACACCCACCTGCGGATCGAGGAGCTGGGGGCCGAGGTGGTGTACAGCCCGGTGACGGAGTGGCTCGACTTCGTGAACCTGAGCTACGTTGAGAAGTCCCGGAAGCTTGGAAGGAACCGGAATGTCGTCGCGGGAATGGTGAAGTCCCGGGTGATGGCCATGATGAAACGCCCGGTGGACAAGCCCTTCGAGGAGCTCCTGGCGGATACCCCCCATGCAGGGGCCGAGGCCATTCTCAGGTGCGCCAGGCCTTACATGCCGGAGAACATCGGAGGCGAGGCGATCCTCTGCATCGGGGCGCCCCTGGCGCTGCTGGGCAGAGGGGGAATCCAGGGCGCCGTGAACGTGCTCCCCTTCGGATGCCTTCCGGGAACGGTGGTCTCGGCGGTTTCCCGAAGGATAAGAAGGGACAGGCCCGACTTGCCCTGGCTGAATCTGGCCTTCGACGGCCAGGAGGACACCGACAACACCTCGAGGCTGGAGGCTTTTATCTTCCAGGTGAAGAGGTATGCGGCTAAGAACGGAGACAGCGATGAGGCCGATTCTTGATTCGCTTCTGGAATACCTGGAGGGCAGCCCCACGGCGGCCCACACCGGCTCGATCAGCGCGGACATCCTGGATAAGGGCGGTTTCGCCCGGCTCGAACCCGGGGACCACTGGAAGACCGTGCCCGGCGGCAGGTACTACACGATGTATTCCCGCTCCACCCTGGCCGCCTTCATCCTGGGCGGAAGTCCTCCGTCGGAGTCGGGCTTCCGGATCATCGGTGCCCACACGGACGCCCCGGGGCTGTTTCTGAAGAGCGAGCCCTACTTCTACAAGGAAGGGCTGGCTACCCTGGGAATCGAGGTCTACGGGGGCCCTCTTCTGACCACCTGGTTCGACAGGGACCTGGGGCTGGCGGGGAAGGCGGTGGGAACCGACGGAACCGTGGCCCTGTACTCCATCCGGGAACCGATCCTGCGAATCCCCTCCCCGGCTATCCACCTGAACCGGGAGGTGAACCGGAAGGGGTTCAGGGCAAACCCCGAGACCGAGATTCACCCGGTGTTCTCCACGGTTGACGAGTACCCGGCCCTCAGAAGCCTGGTGGCAGGCGCCGCCGGAATGAAGCCCGAGGAAATGGCATTCTTCTCCGGTGAACTGGTCAGCCTGGAGAAACCCGTGCTGGCGGGAATCAACAGGGAGTTCCTCGTGGCCTCCAGGATAGACGACGTGGCCAGCTGCCATGCGGCGCTCCAGGCCCTGGTCCGGGTGAAATCCCCGGAATCCACCGCTGTGGCGGTGCTCTTCGACAACGAGGAGGTCGGCAGCAGGACCACCGCCGGGGCGGCCGGGCCCTTTCTTGAAACACTGCTGGAGAGGCTCAGCGGGGGGCGGGAGGAGTATTTCCGGGCGGTGACCAGGAGCATCATGGTCAGCGCCGACTGCGCCCACGCGGTTCACCCCGACTGGGCGGGCAAGCACAGCGCCCAGTCGAAACCCAGGCTGAACGGCGGCCCGGCGGTGAAGAGGAGCGCCATGCAGAACTATGCCACCGGTGTGGAAACCGGCGCCTACTTCTTCCGGTGCGCCGGAAGAGCCGGGGTGAAACTCCAGGAGTTCACGGGAAGAACCGACGCCCAGGCGGGGAGTACCATAGGGCCAATCACCGCCACCCGGACCGGGATTCCCACGGTGGACGTGGGCAATCCCATGCTGGCAATGCATTCCATCCGGGAGACCAGCGGAGCCCTGGACCACGAGAAGATGATCCTGTGCATGGCTGAG
>CAZSKU010000039.1:0-7487 GCA_964607515.1 uncultured bacterium
AGACCCAGCCTCCGCCGGGAAGCTGCTGGTTTTGGATGCTGTCAACATGTATGCACCAGTCTATGTGGACGTGGGGACCGACAGCGGGTTCGTTGACTACGACCGGTGAAATCAGATAACTTAGAGTATCGCCTATAACAAAGCCTGCAGGATTATAGAGATGATGATATCCCCACCCAGTTTCTGCGTTAGCAGAGAGACCGAAGATAACACGCCATTCGGAGGTTTCCGGCACATAGAGCGCATCAATCACATGCGCTGGATCAAAGGGCGTTCTGACATACTCCGAAGTGCTTACGGCTTGGAAGTCCACACCAGCGTGGAAGAGCTTCATACCAAGTCCTGCATTGGAGTCGCCGTAGCCTTTGCAGATGTTGGTGAAGTCAAAACCATTTCGCGCAAAAGGGAATCGGATGAAGCCCGGGTTGTAGTCGAATGAATCACTTGTTGCAGCCCCGGAACCAAGCATCCCGATCAGGCAACAGTAGAAAGTGAAGGGTGTCTTCTTCATGATCAGTTGCCCCCTGCCTGAAGCTCTATAACCTGGAATCCAGCAGGCAGAACGCTCTGTATACCAGTAGCAGCGAAAGCAGAGTTAGGGTGCGTCGGGAACCACTCGGAAGATTGGACAAGTCTTCTCCCTGAAGAGGAGATCGCGTAGATATGCCTGCCCGGAACGTAGTACGGATTGAGGTGTGAATCCAATACCATGGAATCCAGAAGCGCGATCCCACTTTCCAGAATGGCTCTAACACGGGCACCCAAAGCAAAGGAGTATTGCTCATCTGTTTCCAGACAGACCGATGATACGATAACTCGATTGTCTAACCGCCTAACGAGCAATCTGCTTCCCGAAGGGCTTATGGTGATATGACCAACACCAAAACCTTCATTCCCCGATGTGAAGTACTCCGCGACGACGACTCCCGTAGCGCCATTAAAAAGGAATACCCCATCTCGAGTTGCCAGTCCTACGAGGCTCCCGTCATCAGAAATAGCTGCGCTGTTGACCCTTGAACTTGCATATTCCTCTGGAAGAGTCCATAGAAGGTTGCCCTGGCGGTCGTAGGCGGAACGGTTCGCAGGGATGTACATGATGTTGCCGTTCTTTGAGAATGCATAGGGTGTGGTGTAGCCAATACCAGTTACAGGGCCATCTGTTGAGTTCAAGTCTGCATCGAAAACCCAAGTTCGTCCGCCCGTGACGGAAAAAACTGTTCCATCATCATTTGGAACTGCCCATGTATCGACCTGAGGATTCATCCCAGGGAAAGGGTCGTAGTACACCTGCTCACCTGTCTCCGTATCCACACGAAAGGCCCGAACGCCGGCAAGGGTGTCTCTCTCTCGATGTATGCTGATGAACCTGCCGGAAGGCGAGCACTTCAGCACAACAGGCATCGCTATCAGTTCTATCTCCCTTACCACCACACCCTCTTCCAGCACGATTACCCGGGTGTCAGTGCATACAACGGTGCGGAGTGTTTCGTTCTCGTCATCGAGAAAGGCATGGTGAAGCAGGAGCACGGGCTCGTCTTCCCGGAGGAAGTCGGAGGTGTGGAACTCTGAAACGGAGGTGATTGTGACATCTTCCCGGACCCATGGTTCAGTTCTTTGAGAAAGCTCTTCAAGGGTGGGTGTGGTAAGCGAAACAACTGTCAGGAAGATAGTGATCAATGCCATTTCACCCTCCCGCGTTCAGCAGCCCTGTCAAGAGACTGAGAACATGCAATAGAATTCATTATCAAAAGAAACGTCTGTTATGCCTGGTCAATAGAATAAATAGGGGGGGGGGAGTGTCAATACCTGTCATCATGGCTCGCAGCTTTCTCCTATTTCAAATCATTCTACATTCAAAGGATTCTTCCTCAACCCCCTCTCCGTCACCACCCGCCGGTCCCAGTGGTCCCCCAGAACCTCGATTTCCCTCTGCTTTTCTTCCGACAGCTTCAGCAGACAGAGCCACTGGGTGATCCGGTCTGAAGTAATGCCGTGCTTTTGCCCGAGCTGAACCCGGGTAAGGTTATGCCGGAGCATTTCCTCATGGAGTTCTCTGGCGAAAATGAGTGGATTTCTGTAGGGACCTCTGCGGGGTTTGGGAATGTCCGGACGGAAGGTTTTCAGGGAGAAAGTTGCCCCGGATCCGGTTCGAGTCATCCGCGCTTCGGCGTGCCGGCCGAGTGATGGAACCGCCGGTCAGTGAAGCAGCAGGAAGGCCTGTTTCAGCGTTTCTCCCTCATTCAGCGGCTCTTCCCCGAGCCTGGGGTCCGGGGAGTCGTCCGCGTCGGCCGAGTCCATGAATCGAATCAACCGGCCGTCCGAGTAGTAGAACCTCTGCTCCAGTTCATCCAGGCCGCCGGTGCGGAGGCAGAACACCAGCCCGCCGTCCCGGTCGAAAAGGTACTCATCGTCCCCGGTTACCGCCGACACCTCCCAGGAGACCAGGGCCTTCACCAGCCTGTGGGCCGGGGTGGCCCAGGGTTCCGCCGACCAGTAGAAGGTTACGGTCCTGCTGAAGATTCCCGACCCGGGGTACGGGAGTTCACCGCTGTTCAGGCGGACCTCGGTGGTGTAGAGGGCCCCCGACTCGATGTCCTCCCCGGCGCTCCGGTACAGGTCCCGGATGTGGTCCACCGGTTCCGCCCGGACCAGGGCAGCGGCGAGCAGAGCCGCGGACAGCATGCTTTTCATTTTCCCTCCGTGTATCTGTAGACCGGAACATTCGAGCTGTCGGGGTTCTCCCAGTATCCCCAGCCGTGTCTCTTTGCCGCGGCCAGCATCTCCCGGTGGGAATCTTGCAGGAACAGTTCCATCCCGGTCCGGCCGTGCATGGAAGCGTAGGCTCTGAGGCCGTCGAAAAAGCCGTCGGGATCCAGGAAGGCCGGGGCCAGGGGAGACGCCTCGTCGTCGCGCAGGCTGGTGAGGAAGGCAGCTCCGCTCTCGGTGCGCCAGGCCCGGGCGACGGACCTGATCCAGTCCATGAACCCTGGTTCCCGCCAACCCGCGTACTTCCACCCCACCGGGACACGATCCGGATACACCGAGAAATCCTCCGGAGAAGGCTCGTAGGGCTCCACCCGGCAGTGGCAGGCAGGCATTCCCTCCCGGTAGAGGATGTGGAACCACTCCGCCACCCGGAAGCCCTGTTTCTCCCCAAGACCGCGGCTCTCGGCATTGAGAAGGTAGGTGGAGAACTCGATCCCCCGGGCTTCGCCGGTTTCCAGCATTCCTCTGCAGGTGCCCAGGACGTGCTCGCTGATGGCCCTGCCGAAGCCCCTTCCCCGGAAATCGGGGTGGACCCTGAGCCCCTCCAGCCAGAGAACGTCGCCGGGGATTCTGGTGTAGCGGGCGCAGGCCGCCACCCTTCCCTGAAAGATCCCCGTGGAAAGGCTTCCGTCGGCGATCCAGTCGTCCGCAACCCGATCAAGGTAGTCGAAACCGTCCCAGGTGAGTCTCGAGATCTCCTCCAGCCCGGGAATGTCCTCCCTGGAGGCGTTTCTGATGAGAAGTCCTTCGGTTCCGTTTTCGGTCATGGCGGCTGTTCCCTCCCGGTGAAAACTGATGAATAATACTCAAGGCCGGCCGCCCGTGGAATCATCGCCGGGGCGGGGCGTATCAGACCGGGGAGGTGAGAATGGGCTGGCTTCTGGCGGTTCTGGCGGCGGTCGCCGGTTTCGCGGCGGTCCGGGCGGGCGCGAGGCTTCTCGTCAACGGAAAGGAACCCTCGGTGAACCGACTCATCAGAACCGGCAGGGAAGGGCTGAGGCTTCTGCTGGAGCGGGTTGAGCGGGAGGATGCGCCGGAACTGATCCGGGGCGCCATGTGCTACCGTACCGCCGCACTGCCGAACCGTTGCGAGTACCTCTGCCCCTCCTGCGGAACGAGAACCTGGTACTCCGGCGACGAGGCCGGTTTCCTGGCCCGGGAGGCGGAGGCCATGCGCCGGGCCATGGCGGACCTGGAGGATACCCCTTACTTCAGGGCGTTCCTGGACGAATCGGCGTTCTGCTCTTCCTGCGCTTCCGGGGACACGGCACAGGTTCCCCGTTTCATACTCACCCTGGTGTACGCGGAGGGGGACACGGTCCGCACGCCCGTGGGTCTTTACGACCTGCAGATACTGGAGGGCCTGGTCCGGGGGGAACTGAGTTTCACCGACAGCTACGACGCTCGGATTCCCCTGAAGGACATGACGGACAGGCTTCGAACCATGCTTGATATTCGACGGTGAGGGGGAGGACATGCATCTGCCGGTGATCATTCTGCTGGCGGTCGCCGCGGCGGGCGCCCTGGCCGGAGTCGGCGGAACGGGGTTCCTGAAAGGCCCGATGAGGGTCGTCAGGGCCCTGAGCAGCGGCAGGGAGAGGGTCAGGCTGCTGCTGGAGAGGGTGGAGAAAGAGGAGTCGCCGGAATTCGTCATGGGCGCCATGTGCTACGCCCCCATGGCATTCCCGGAGAGGGTGGAGTACGTCTGCCCGGTCTGCGGTGAGAGGACCTTCTTCGCGTATTCCGAAGCCGGCGTCCTCCAGTGGGACATCCACGCCATGAGAAGGATCGTGGAGGAGTTGGGGGACAACGGTTTTTTCGAGGCGGCGCTGCTGGAGACTTTCTGCGGCAACTGCCATCCCGGGGAACTCCCGGACGTCAGCCTGCGTCTGGTGTACGCCCCGGGCGACACCGTGGTCACCCCGGTCACCCTGCCGGACCTGCAGATGGTCTCGGCGCTGATTCAGGGGCGTTTGAACTATTTCACCGGCAACGACTCCCAGGCGCCCCTGAAGGAACACGCCGACCGGCTCAGGGCGATCCTGGGCATGGAGCCGGAACTGGAGGTTGAGCAGTGAACTGGACGGTTCTTCTTCTCACTTTGCTGGCGGCGGGCGCCGTATTCGGGGCGGGGCGCTCCGGGGGACACGGGGACCCCCCCGGGATCATGAGATTCATGCACTGCTCCCGGGAGAGGCTGAGGCTCATGCTCCGGAGGGTGGAAAGGTCCGAAGCACCCGAGTACGTCATGGGCGCCATGTGCTACGAACCTGTGGCCCTGCCGGACAGGGCGGACTACCTGTGCCCGGTGTGCGGGGAGAGGACCGTCTACGGGTTCGACCAGGCCCAGCTTATCCAGTACGACCTGCCCGCCATGAGAAGGCTGGCCGCGGAGATGGAAGGGAACGGGCTCGTGGAGGCCTCCCTGGAGGAGACCTTCTGCGGTTTCTGCCATCCGGGAGATGTTCCCAGGGATGTGGTGCTGGCGATGACCTACCCGGAGGGCGACACGGTCAGAACCCCGGTCTGCCTGCTGGACCTCCAGGTCCTGTCCGGGTTCCTCTCCGGCGGTCTGAGCTTCACGGACAGCTACGATGCAACCCTTCCCTTGAGGGAGCACGCCGACAGACTCAGGGTGATGCTGGGCATCGAATGAACCGGGTGAAGGCCCCTTCATTTCTGCCGTCCCTGGCGGTTCTGGAGATTACCTACCGGTGCAGCCACGTCTGCAGGTACTGCTCGTGCCCGTGGGAGTACGGGGACGACTTTCCCAGGCTTCCGGAAATGGATACGGGCCAGTGGAAGGAACTCATAGACAAGCTCTGCTCCCTGGGGGTCAGCTCCTTCGGGTTCACCGGCGGGGAGCCCCTGCTCCGGGACGACTGCCTGGACCTGGTGGAGTACGCCTTGGACAGGACCGTGGAGCTGGTGGAGCAGAGGGATGGGGAACTGGCCGGAAGACCCGTCAGACCCGACGTGACACTGCTCTCCAACGGAAGGGCGGTGGACTCCCGGGTGCTGGAAAGGCTGGCGGAACTCGGGGTGTCCCTGAGCCTGAGCCTACCCGGCCTGTCAACCTACCGCTGGCATACGGGACGCCCCGGCGCGGAGCACGTTCTGGATCTGTTCGGAAAGGCCCGGAAAGCCGGAGTCAGAACCACCGCCAACATCACCGTCACAAGGAAAAATCTTCATGAGCTGTACGAGACCATGAGCGCGGCGATCCTGTCGGGAGCCCGACAGGTTCTTCTGAACAGGTTCCTGCCGGGAGGCCGGGGGCTTCTGCACCTGGAGGAGCTTTCCCTGGGGATGAAGGATCTGGCGGAAATGCTCCGCACCGCCGACGAGGTTCTGGAGGCCTCCGGGACTCCCGGAGCCACGGGAACCGAATTCCCGAGGTGCGTGGAAGGCCTCGGAGACCTGAAACACCTCCGGGTGGGGTACCGCTGCGCCGCCGTTAAGGGATTCTTCACGGTGGATCCTTCGGGTTACATCCGGGGCTGCAACCATTCCCGGGTGAGGATCGCCCATCACACGGAGTGGGAGAAGGCTTCCTCCCATCCCCGCTGGCGGAGCTTCGCCCTGGGAACCTTTCCCCTGCCTGAATCATGCCGGGGGTGCGGGCGAAGGCTGAACTGCGACGCCGGCTGCCCTGAGGTTCATCAGGCCGGCTGGAAGGAGGTCATGGAAACGTGAAGTTCGTGAGGTGTCCGTCCTGCGATACCCCGTTCACCATACGGGGGCCTTCCGGGGAATGCCCGAACTGCGGGTCGCACGTGGAGGCGGAGTCCGCACCCGCCGCCGAAAGCCGATCCACGGCATCCGGAAACAAGGCCGGGAAGACCGGCTGTCTTGCCGCCGCCCTGGCAGCGGCGGTGGTCATCATCGCCCTGACCCTCTTCGTGATAGCCGCGGCGCAGAAGTAGGGCGCGGCGCCGGAGCGCCCGGGCGCCCCTAGTCCACCGCGGCGAACCTGGCGGTCAGCCTTCCGGTTCCCGCCTCCGCCGCCACCAGGAAGACCCCGTTGACGGCAGCCGGAACAGTGAATTCGTGCAGCCCTCCATCCAGGGTAAACTCGCCGGTTTCGTACACCACCCGGCCGGTCAGGTCGAGAACCCTGATCCTTACCGGAGCCGCACCGGGCAGTTCCAGAGAGATGACCGCCGCTCCCCGGACCGGATTCGGGCGGACCGCCAGGGAGGCGCACCCCTGTTCCACATGGGGTCCGGACACGCCCATGCCGGGCCATCCCGCCTGCAGGGCCGTCATGAACCACCATGCCCTTCCCTTCTGCTCGCAGCTTTCCGCGGTGGTGTGCCCGTACTCGTCGCCGGAGAACTCCGGGTGTTCCGAGGGTATCTCCTGGCCGTTGTAGGAGTAGGTGTTCCGTTCCCACTGGGAGGTGGAGGGGTTGAACCACCAGCTGTCCAGGTCCTCGAAGTCGAAAAGCACCCTGTCGTTCGCCTGACAGAAGGCCCTGATCTGCTGGTTCCTCATATGGCGGTTGTAGCCGCTGGAGCCCTCGCTCTGGGCGTTGCCAGTGAAGTAGACGAAGGTGACCTCCGGATACTCGCCCTCCAGGAGGCTCATGGCATCGAGGTAGCCCTGGACCTGCTCCTGCGAGTAGTAGTCGCACTGGCAGCACCAGCACCACATGGACGTGGATATGGAGGGGTTGTTGTCCAGCACGTCCCTGGTGAGCTGGAGACCGTCTTCCGTTT
>CAZSKU010000040.1:0-7322 GCA_964607515.1 uncultured bacterium
CTAACGGTTCTGCTTCCGGTGAGCCGTGGGGAGACCTGGGCGGAACCGGTCCCCGGAGCCGCACGCGGAATGGCCGGATCCGGGCTGGTGCTGATTGCCGATGACGATGAAGCGGTCAGGAACGTCTCCGTGAAGATGCTGGAGAAACTGGGATACACCGTGCTGCAGGCGGTTGACGGGCGGGAGGCGCTGGAGATCTACCGCAGCCATCGCGGGGAGATCGTCTGCGTCCTTCTGGATCTGACCATGCCCGTGATGGACGGGGCCGAGGCCTGCCGGGAAATCCTTGAGTCGGACCCCGGGGCGAGGATTGTGGTCACCAGCGGATTCGGCTACGACTCCACCCTGGAACAGGTGGGGGAAGGCCGGATAGCCGGGGCCCTCCATAAACCCTATTCGCTGGATGAACTGGCTAAAGCGGTGGGCAGGGCCGCCCGGGGCTTCCGGAGGGAAGGGGAGCCCGAAGGAGAGCCCTGATCCAGGTGTATTCATCGGGGCGCACGGGCGACCGACACGATCCGGAACAGACAACACAAAGGGGGGGCTTCGGCCCCCCCTTTTCAGCGGATACGGCTATCTGCCGCCGCTCCAGTTCAGGCCTGCCATCTGCTGGTACAGGTGGAACCGGCGGTCTATCTCCACCTGGGCCCGGTCCAGGAGGGTTTTCGCCCTCCCGGGGTCGCGGTCTATCAGGGATTTCCAGCGCACCTCGCTCCGGGCCATGTCGGCGAAGGGGGTGTCGGGCTTCTTGGAGTCCAGCTGGAGCGGAGGAAGACCCTGCTCGATGAGTCGGGGATCGAACCGGAACAGGGGCCAGAGGCCGGTCTTTACCGCCATCCTCTGTTCCTCCATGCCCCGGGTCATGTTGATGCCGTGGGCAATGCAGTGGCTGTAGGCCACGATGATCGAGGGGCCGTCGTAGCTTTCGGCCTCCACGAAGGCCTTCACAGCCTGGCCGTAGTTGGCCCCCATGGCCACCTGGGCCACGTAGATGTTGCCGTAGGTCATGCTGATCATGGCCAGGTCTTTCCTGGGCATGGGCTTGCCCCCGGCGGCGAACTTCGCCACGGCGCCCATTGGGGTGGCCTTGGAGCACTGGCCCCCGGTGTTCGAGTACACGCCGGTGTCCAGCACCAGGGCGTTCACGTTCCTGCCCTGGGCAAGAACGTGGTCCAGGCCGCCGTAACCGATGTCGTAGGCCCAGCCGTCCCCGCCCAGGATCCATACGCTGCGCTTGACGAAGTAATCCGCCAGGCTCTCCAGCTGCCGGGCTTCCGGGGTATCTATTCCCGCCAGGGTCGTGAGGAGCTGTTCCACCCTGCCCCTCTGTGCTGCGATCTCCTCTTCGGTGTTCTGGGCGCACTCAAGCAGGCCTGAGGTCAGGGAGGAGCCAACCTTCTTCTCCATGTCCTTCAGCAGTTCCACCGCCATGGCGGTGTGCTTGTCGGCGGTGAGTCTGAACCCGAACCCGAACTCCGCCGCGTCCTCGAAGAGGCTGTTGTTCCAGGCGGGGCCCCGGCCGTCGTTGTTTTTGCAGTAGGGGGTGGTGGGCAGGTTGCCGCCGTAGATGCTGCTGCAGCCCGTGGCGTTGGCTATCACCGCCCGGTCGCCGAAGAGCTGGGTGAGAAGCTTCACGTAGGGGGTTTCACCGCACCCGGCGCAGGCGCCGGAGTATTCGAACAGGGGTGTCAGGAGCTGGCTGCCCTTGACAGAGGACGGGTCCACCTGCGAGCGGTCGTAGTCCGGGATCTCCAGGAAGAACCGGTAGTTGTCCCTCTCCGGGGCCCGCAGGGGGATCTGGGGCGCCATGTTGATTGCCTTGCGGCCATCCACGGCCTTGTTCCGGCCGGGGCACGCCTCCACGCAGGCGCCGCAGCCGGTGCAGTCCTCCGGGGCCACCTGCACGGTGTACATGGTTCCCTGGAATTTTCCCTTTCCTTCGATTCTCTTGAAGGTATCCGGGGCGCCCTTCAGGCAGGAGGAGTCGTAGTGCTTGATCCGGATGGCCGCGTGGGGGCACACCAGACTGCACACCCCGCACTGGAGGCACACCCCGGGGTCCCAGACGGGGATTTCCAGGGCGATGTTCCTCTTTTCGTACCGGGTGGTTCCTGTGGGCCAGGTGCCGTCGGCGGGCATGGCGCTCACCGGCAGGGAATCGCCCTTCTGGGCGATTATGACGGCGGTCACGTTCTTCACGAAGTCGGGGGCGTCTTCGGGCACCGAGGGGGGTCTGCCGAAGGTGCTGGTGACACTGCCCGGGTGCTCCACCTGGAACAGGTTGGCCAGGCTGTGGTCCACCGCGGCGTAGTTCTTCTGGACCACCTTCTCGCCCTTCCGGCCATAGGTCTTCTTGATGGCCGCCTTGATCTTCGCGATGGCCTCGTCCCTGGGGATCACCCCGCTGATGGCGAAGAAGCAGGTCTGCATGATGGTGTTGATCATCACGCCCATGTCCGTTTCCCGGGCGACCTTGTAGGCGTCTATCACATAGAACTTCAGCCCCTTGTCGATGATGTCCTTCTGGGCTTCCCGGGGCAGGCTGTCCCAGGCCTCGTTCCTGCCGTAGGGGGTGTTGAGCAGGAAGGTGGCGCCTTTGGCGGCGTACCGGAGGATGTCGTACTTCTCCATGAACACCGTCTGGTGGCAGGCCACGAAGTCGGCCTGGCCGATGAGGCAGATCTGCCGGATGGGCCTGGGGCCGAACCGGAGATGGCTGACGGTGATTGCCCCGGCCTTCTTGGAGTCGTAGACGAAGTAGCCCTGGGCGTAGAAGTCCGTGGTCTCGCCTATGATCTTGATGCTGTTCTTGTTGGCGCCAACGGTGCCGTCGGAGCCGAGCCCGAAGAACACCGCCTGGTGCATTCCCTGGGGGGGCAGGCAGAACTCCTGCACCGGAATGCTCGTGTCGGTTACGTCGTCTTGAATACCCACGGTGAATCCGTGCTTCCGGGGGCCGGCGGCGTTGTCGAACACCGCCTTCACCATGGCCGGGGTGAACTCTTTGCTGGACAGACCGTAACGGCCTCCCAGGACATGCACGCCGCAGCGGCCCGACTCCTTCACGGCCGTGGCCACGTCTTTGTAAAGGGGTTCGCCTTCGCTGCCCGGCTCCTTGGTCCGGTCGAGCACCGTGAGGACCTTGACCGTGGCGGGTATGGCCGAGAGCATGGCCTTCGAGTCGAAGGGGCGGAACAGCCTGACCTTGAGAACACCTACCTTCGCGCCGGTGGAGACCAGGTGCTCCACGGTCTCGTGGGCGGTCTCGCAGCCCGAGCCCATGAGCACCACGACGCTCTCCGCGTCCGGGGCGCCAACGTAGTCGAACAGGTGGTAGTGACGGCCGGTGAGCCCGGCGTAGATGTCCATGTACTCCTGGACGATTCCCGGGGCGGCCAGGTAGTAGGTGTTGACGGTCTCCCTGCCCTGGAAGTACACGTCGGGGTTCTGGCTGGTGCCCCGAAGCACGGGCCTGTTGGGGTTCATGCCCCGGTGCCTGTGGGCCAGCACCAGTTCATCGTCAATCATGGACTTCAGGACTTCATCGCCGGGCATGGATATCTTCTGCACCTCGCTGCTGGTCCGGAAACCGTCGAAGAAGTGAACGAAGGGGAGACGGCTGCTGAGGGTGGCGGCGTGGGCTATTGCCGCCAGGTCGGGAACCTCCTGTACGCTGGCGCTGGCCAGCAGGGCGAACCCGGTGTTCCGCACCGACATTACGTCGCTGTGGTCGCCGAAGATGGAGAGGGCCTGGCAGGCCAGGCTTCTGGCGGACACGTGGAACACCGTGGGAAGAAGCTCTCCCGCGATCTTGTGCATGGTGGGGATCATCAGCAGCAGCCCCTGGCTGGCGGTGAAGGTGGTGGTCAGAGCGCCGGTCTGAAGGGCTCCGTGCACCGAGGCCGCGGCGCCGCCCTCGCTCTGCATCTCCTGCACCAGGGGAACGGTGCCCCAGATGTTGGTCTTCCCCGCTGCGGAGAACTCGTCGGCGTGCTCGCCCATGGCGCTTGACGGGGTGATGGGGTAGATGGCCACCACCTCGCTTAGCTTGTGGGCCACCCTGGCCGCGGCTTCGTTTCCGTCAATGGTCATCATAGTTTCGCTCATGTCGACACCAGCCTTCTAGTACATTTTGCCGAAAGTGCGAGGGAAGGGAATCACATCGCGGATGTTCTCCATCCCCGTCAGATACATCAGAAGCCTCTCGAAACCGAGGCCGAAACCGGCGTGCGGCGCCGAACCCCACCTCCGGAGTTCCAGGTACCACCGGTACACGTCCATGTCAAGCCCTTGACGCTCCGCCCGTTCCCGGAGGATGTCAAGCCTGTGTTCGCGCTGGCTTCCGCCCACTATCTCCCCGACGCCGGGCACCAGCAGGTCGCACGCCGCCACCGTCTTTCCGTCGTCGTTCAGATACATGTAGAAGGGCTTAATGGAGGCGGGGTAGTCCGTAACGAACACCGGCCGCCCGAAGTGTTTTTCCGAAAGGTACCGCTCGTGCTCCGTGGCCAGGTCGTCGCCCCAGGCGGGAACGGATGACAGCGAGGAGGATGCCTTTTCGAGGATCTCCACCGCCTTGGTGTAGGACACCCGGGCGAAGGAGTCGGAGAGAAGCGTGGAGTAGCGGGAGGCGAGGGAGGGCTCGTAGTGCTTCCCGAAGAATCCGATGTCCATGGCGCAGCGCTCCGATAGGTACGAAGCGCAGGACTTCACGAACCTCTCGATAAGGGCGATGTTGTCGTCAAGGTCGAAGAACGCCATCTCCGGCTCTATCATCCAGAACTCCGCCGCGTGGGTGCGGGTGTCGGAGGGGTCCGCCCGGAAGGTGGGCCCGAAGGTGTAGACCTTTCCCATGGACAGGGCGAAGGGTTCCGCCTCCAGCTGCCCGCTCACGGACAGGAAGGACCTGCGCCGGAAGTAGTCCGATTCGAAATCCGTGGAACCCGCGGGCAGGGTGGTGACCCGGAAAGTCTCGCCGGCGCCTTCGCAGTCGCTCTCGGTGATGATCGGGGTGTGGAGATGGAAAAAACCCTCCGAGTCGAAGAACCGGTGGATGGCCAGGGAGAGGTGGTGGCTCATCCGGAACACCGCGCCGAAGGTGTTGGTCCTGGAGCGCAGGTGGGGCATGGTCCGCAGGAAATCGAGCCCGTGCCTCTTCTTCTGCAGGGGGTAATCCCCGTCCACCGGGCCCGCGACCTCCAGGGAACCGGCGGAAAGTTCCACCGACTGCTCCCCGGAACTCTCCACCACAACACCCTCGACCTTTACGCAAGCTCCCGCCGAAAGCCCCGCCAGGGCCTGGTCGGAGAACCTCTCCCGGTCGAACACCACCTGAAGGTTGCCCACGGAGGAGCCGTCGTTCAGCTCCGCGAAAGTCACGTTCTTCCCGGTGCGGGAGGTCTTCACCCAGCCGTATACCGTAACGCCGCTTCCGGTGAACCCGCCAGCGAGTATGCCGTCTATACCGGTGCGTTGAATCATCGTGCCCTCCGTGTGGAAATGGAAAGAAATACAACATCCTGAATCTACCATCCCCGGGCAATGAAGGGGAAGGGGAGCCGTCTCTCCCGGAAGTCTTAAAAGGTGGTGCATTCCAGCTATTCCAGAACAGACTGAGAGGGCGTGCCGTCTGACGCATGGCGTCTTTATGCGGGGGTTGTCAGAAAAAGCGCATTATCGGAGTCATCAGGTGTAAGACACCGAAGCGCCCGAGAAACTTACTCAGAGTTCAATACCGGAAAGGGGGGAAGAGTGCTCACCGACGATGAAAGATCCGCTCTTATGGGCTTTCTTGCCAGCGGCATGGAAGAGTTCGGAGCAGATGGCTTTGAGGAGGTTGATTTTACATCCGGGGGGAAGCTGGTCTGCGTTTCCGAATCATCCGGAGAGGTGGTTTTCGGCAGTATTGACCGGTTGCTGGAGTTGATCAAGGAAGCGTTTCATCAGGGCTCCATATCCGCGGGTAGAGGGGTTGTTTTCTGAGACCGGTCAACTCGAATCCCGGTTGTGGCAATACGTGGGGAAAGGATGTCACCGCTATGGACGGAACGAACGAAGGAACCGGCACCACTGCTGTTCTCAGGGTCAGCTTGGCTGATTCAGGCACAACTTACGGAGGAAAAGGCGAACTTGTGAAGGGTGTCTCCGGAGTGTTCGTCAGAATCCAGGCTGAAAAACAGCAATCAAGGCCATCAAAGCGGCCTCGACCGTAATCGTTGCCCGGATGGATGCTGAAAACAGTCTGTTTTCAAAGCTTTTTTATGGGCAGTCTTCAGAATAGGAAAGCAGTTTTGAGTATGCTGTTGAACCTCCTGCAGGTATCACTTATGTCGGACGGTTCCTCGGAGTCCTTACGAATGATACTTGAAACCTTACGGGAGATCTCAACGAACGATCCCGTGATCACGGTCTCCTCCGCCTGCTTTGGCGAGAGCCGTGGTTGAAAAGGCTCCCCTTTCTCGATCCACAGCAACCATGCCTTGGGAAGGCTTTTCGGAGAAGCTGTCAGGATTCACACCGCAGTTCTGTTTTAGGTGTGTTGGTTCAACCGTGGAGGGAGTGTTGAAATGGCCAGAATAATCTATTGCAGGTGCGGAAATGTCTTTCACGTCGGCGACAGGTACAGCTTCCATTGCAGGAGGTGCGGACGGGAATACTTCAACGATGAGAAGGTTACCATTATGGGAAGGGCGTTTTCGGCTCTCTTCGGCAAGAGCACCCCTGATTTCATCGTGAACGTAAAGTCGAATAAGAAACCGTCAGTGAAGAATGCCTACTTCATGAAGAAACGCAGAGGATGATGACCGCCTCGATATGCCAGACCGTCACGCCAAGCGCGGGTGTGAACACTTCTGTGCGGTACTCGGAATGAAAGTTTTCGTAGATGGCACTCATCGGCACATTGGAAAAATGTAGTGATTCGAGAAGTCTGTCAGAAAATCGGAGCGATTCGGGTTATCACTTAGGAATGAAAGATGAAAGAGGTGGAAGTGAAAATGCAAGTAAGGATTAAATCATTTCAAACCGGAAAAGAATATATTGTTACAGAAGAAGTACTTAATTATTATGATAATCATCCACTACCTGTGGTGGGAATGAGTAGAGAATTCTTAAAATATATCATGGAATTAGCTCGTTCGACGAGAGGAATGAGTTGGCGTGAATTTCAAAGACTATCCGACGAGATAGCCGATGATGCTATTAATATATACAATGCAAACAGATATAGAAACAAAAGAAAACGATATAGTAAATTCAAAGGAGGCTATTCACTGCTGTCCCAACGTCGCATGATAGTGTCTTCGTAGTATGATGGCATATAT
>CAZSKU010000041.1:0-6916 GCA_964607515.1 uncultured bacterium
GCCCCCGCTACCAGACACAATTAGTTGGGCGCAAGAATAATAAACTTGCGCCCTTCTTCTTTTCACCGAGATGAATCAGGATTCCACCGTGCGTCGGATTCGGACACAGTGACTTCAGGCAGTACGGGAAGGCCTGTTCGCAACCGGGTTGAATCAGAGGTCTGCTCCCAAGTGATCAAAGAAGAGTTTTTATGGCGCCCCAACTATTTCGGAAAAGACCAACGCTGCCGCTGAGAACCATGAACTGACCGTACGCCGTTCCATAATGGCTCTGGCTGCTTTCCCATGATGCTCCGTTGTTCTGGCTGAAATAGGTCATGTCGCCCCAGGTTTGGGTTGTGCAGAGCCAGCCGTGCCATCCTGTATTGCCTGTGGTCTGTATGGCAAGCCAGTATCCTGTTCCCCCGGCAAAGAAGATGTTTTCCACAGTGATTTCGGTGTACCACAAAGAATGGCCCAAGTATGTGTAACCGGTGTTGGTGTGGTTTGCACTGGTGGATGCATGACTGCTGACAATGCTTCCCGGTCCCGCAGCACCGGTGTTTCGCAGTTCGATGTTGTAGTTGGAAGGGTTTCCACCGCCGGCAACATAAATTGCCCATATCTCTATGAAATCGATGTATCCGCTGTTGGTGCAAGTGAAGTCGTCGGCGGTCATGTAAGGAGCCATGAACATGGGGGCATCCTCCAGGTCTTCATACACGAAGGGCAGGCCGTAGATGAGATCACTTCCCGAGTAATCAGGGAAGACCGGTTCCGCACAGGCAATACCGCCCGGGCTTGGATCGGCTGCGGCAGCAAACCCTGCAGATAAAAGTGTTAGAAGAGTAATCGCACTCATAAGCCTCTCCTTGCTTTGCATTACAAGCGAATGGAGTCACAGATTCAGTAGTTTATCTGTAGCTGAAGGACAAGTCAAGCCGGTCCAAGACCGTTTCTGAAGGGGAGGAAGTCAAAGCGTCTGTAGTTCCACTTTATCTTCCTAATTACACTCCGGACAGCAATTGTCCCCTTTCCATGGTCACTTATGATGGGTATTGACATACCCCCCCCCCCCATTTGCTATCAATACCAAATAATGATCTTGTGCTGCCAATAGCGCCAGATTTTGGATAGGTTCTCAGCAATAGCGATGGGAAGGGAAACAATGAGTGGGTTTACATAGCCGGCAAGGAAATGATATCATGCGGATGCCATGAACAAGGAAAGGATTCACATGAAAACAGAGATTATCGCAGTCGTTCTGCTTGCGGCTTCATCCGTGGCGCAGACCGGGACTTCCCCACTCGCAGTTGAGGAAGTCTTTTCTGTTGAAACACCTGAAGAGCTTGAAAACAGTCTCATTGATGGTTACCCGATGCCATGGCTTGCAGAGATTCTCTCAGACGAGACTATCCCCGAGGAAGACCGATACTGGCTTGACTGCCGAATGAGGGCAGTCATAGCCAGGGAGCTTCATACATTTTATGGAAGGGATGGACAGCCCCTGCATGTTGATGCTCTGGGTGGCATTCGCAACGGCGAAACCTACTGGCGGGAAGTGTTCATAGTAGAGCCCGGCTTCAAGGAACCCGCCGTAGGATACGCAGATTTCACGGAACCACCCTACTATTTCCTGAGAACCCCGGGATATCTGGTGAATCGTTTCGGCGAGAGGCTTGGAGAGATCGCAACGACAGATCTCAAGATCCACCTCTCAAGGGATGGAAGTGTCGGAGTATACACCGGCCCTCACGCCGCGCACGTTCAAAACCCCTCCCGTACTTTCTTTCTCAACCCACGGAGTGGAGTTCGGGAAGTCATCATTGGCCCGGCGTTATCCGGAATGCGAAGCATCTGCATGGCCGAGGATGGCACCATTGCGCTTGCTGCCTGTACTGGTAGCGGCATCACCTGGTCCAGGAACCGCGACGTGGTTTCTCTTGGTCTGGATTACCCCGAGCGGGACGCAGTCATGCTCCATGTTTTCACAGGCACCGGTGATTTGCTGTACGGGAAGCTGATGCCCGAAGGTCCGGTTAATGTACAGATTTCTCCGGACTCCCGGTACATCTCATATGCCTCTGCGGAAAACACCTACCTGCTCAACGCTTCGACCGGCGACATCCTCTTCACATGGGAGCGGAAGGGGGGAAGTGACCCGAGCTTCACCCGAAACAGCAGATACCTTTGCCTGCCCGCTGTGGGAGGCGGCGCAATCTATGATTGCGAGACTGGTGAAACCGTGCTTGAACTGCCAAGCAGTCCATATCCGCCGTTCACGTATGGTGGCAAATTCCACATCGATCTCAGTGCAAGCAATGACCTCTCTGTGATAGCTGGGGTCATAATTGATCGAATCAATGACGACTGCATCAGCTACTATCACGACATTTATCTCAACAACAGCCTTCTCAGTTCTGCTGAGATTACTGTGTACAGGTCTCAGGAAGTCTCCCCAAACGGGCATTTCATTGACAGACAGCACTACAGCCCGTTCATCGGAAACCTATGGGACGGCGTAGCAGTTCCTTACACCGTTCTTCGTGTGAGGGGGTTCTGAGATGAATGCAATACGACTTGCATCAATGCTCCTTCTTGCTGCAGGTACGCTGCATGCGACTCCATCTGTTCCGTGGCCCTTGACCCCCACAGGCGAAACACACTCACTACTGCATAGTTACGGTGATTTTCACGCTCCATGGGTTCCCGATCCAACCGAAACTTTCAACTTCCATTACGGTATCGATTTGGCTGATCCAACCCCTGCATTACCTGTATCGTATGAACCGGTTAAAGCTGTATGCACAGGGGTTGTCACCAGAGTGGAAGAAGGGCTAAACAACCTGGGGTGGTTCGCGATAGTTGACGACGACGGAACCCCCTCTGTACCAGGCGAGGGATGGTTCTATGGGCACATCCAGGGTTTGCCCACACCTCCGCCCGACCCCGACCCTATGCCCCCACCATATCCGATCAACCGACCTATAAGCATCGGTGCGATCCTTGGCTACATTGCCCATGTATACCAAACGCACTCTCTGGATCATCTTCACTTCATGAGGGTTGAGGAAACAGGCCTTTCATACAGCTCAGATCAACCCGCAGTTCTGAACCCTCTGTTCTGGCTCGATCCAGCTCCGTCAAGCTCGGAAGGGTACGATTGGACCTGGCAATGCTACCCTTCCTCGCCGAGCTATCATGTATTCGTTCTTCCTCAGTATGACGCTCTGACACAATGGCAGAACCAGTGGGTGGATGTAGCTGCATGCAAGGCGGACGCCCTGCCTTTTGACGCTTTGAACGGGGCGGTAGACTTCTTCCTTTGGTTCTGCGTTGAAGGCGAGGGAGAAAACGGGCCGGATCCATTCCGAAAAGTAATGCCGCAACGTTTTGAATGGTGGCTTGAGCGGGAGCTTGCCGATGGAACATGGACGAATCTCATGGGAGACGGCAACGAATACCACCGCTACCTGTTCGACTTCGGCGACATCGAGCTGGGCGGATCTGATGATTCAGACAGGTATAGGCAACTCTACTTCAGGTACAACGCCCAGGAGATGATAGGAACAAACATCGGGTACATCTGCTGCCTGACCAACGTCAACAATGAAGCCGGCTACGACGGGATAGACAACATCACTGAAAACTGCTGGCAGACCGACATGAACAAGGATGGCACCGGCACCACGGAGAACGCGTTGAATTCCATGTTCCCCGACGGCGTGTACAGAATCAGATGGAAAGCCTTCGCGTTCGATGGAACCTCCAGCGGGGAGGAAGTGACACCAGGCGATGTTTCACCTGGAGTCCCCCATGCCGACACCTTCAAGGAAGTAACCCTCGCCAACTACCTCCCCTTTGTCACCGATGCCTCCATTGTCGACTACGCCGCCGATCTGGTGTACTGGGATGCTGATTGGGAGGTTGTCGAGGAAGTTGACGATTACTCGATGCATCTCGTCGTGAACTCACACATCGCGGCCCTTCCAGTCGGTCAGACCGTGGAGGTTACGATTCACTTCTCCGAAACCATGGATACGAACTGCCCGTACACAATCATTCTTGAGCATGAGTCCGGCTACCCTCTCCCCATGACCGGAGGTTGGTCCAGCACTGCTGTAGACAACGATACCTGGTCGGGTACTGCGCAGGTAATCGTTGGATTGACCCCTGGCACGTACTCCCTCTTCGTCGCATGCAAGGACCTGTCGGGTGAATGGCTCACGGATCCTGCAGATCCCGGCTCTCCTTTCACAGACGATTACCATCGTCTTGACATTGCCTTCGGAACTGAGCCCGGATGGTCGGCCTCTGTCCACGCCCCGGTCCTTGGCTCACCCAAGCTCGCGGACATGGATCTTGATGGAGACCTTGATGTAGTGGTCCAGTGCTCGGATGGCTGGATTCATGTCCTGGATGATGACGGCACTTCCATGACCGGTTGGCCCGTTTCCGGTGGATGGAGTTCAGGCAACCCGGGTGTGTATGCGTCTCCAGCCATTGTTGATCTTTCCGGCAGTCCAGTACCGGAAATACTTGCTGTTCATCCTTCAGGGTGCAACGGCCTTACTGCAGGCGGCACCGCCCTCAGCCCGTGGTCGGGGATTCACAACTACATCAACAGATGGCACGCATTGTCATCTCCGGTTGCAGGCGATTTCGACGAAGATGGGTACAATGACTATGCTCTCGGACGTCAGCAGTATCCGTACTCCATGTCTACCATCAGTATCTGGGCCAGAAAGCACGATGGCTCGGGTCTTTGGCTTCTGACTGGCAGTTATGATCGATCAGTCTCTTCAACGCCAACGATCTGTGATGCAACAGCAGATGGCAACCTGGAAGTCGTATTCATCTCTGACCTGCAGGGATTCCTGAGGGATGATGATTATGGAATCCTGTATTGCGTGAATGCCGCGACAAAAGAAGCAATTTGGAGTGCCAACCTACCGGCAATGTTCTATCGGGGAGCTGTAACCGCTGGCAATCTTGACAGTGATGATGCCATGGAGATCATTGTAACATGCAGTTCAGTTGGCAATCATCAAGTGAGAGTATTCGATGGGGCTACAGGCGCACTCATGCATACCCTCGCTGTCGACGGAACTGCATACGCAGGATCCTCCATCGCCGATGTTGATGGTGACGGTGACAATGACATTGTCGTTTCCTGTTCTGATGGAATACTCTACTGCTGGGATGGATTGACCGGCATCAGCCTCAGCGGCTTCCCGGTTGACCTGGGCACCTGGACCATGGGTGGCGTGAGCATCGGTGATATCGATCTGGACGAGGAACTTGAACTTGTAATGGCTGGAAGAGACGGGAAGCTCTATGCGGTCAATCACGATGGAACCATGGCGGGAGGTTTCCCCATCACGGTTTCATCCAACCCGCTCTCGGGTCAGCCGGCACTGGGCGACATCGACGGGGACGGAAGGCTTGAGATCATCTTCGGGGAAGAGGGCAACAGCGTTGTTCACTGCTACCAGTTGGCAATCAACTCAGCGTGCGCCTATCTGCCATGGCCCCAGTTCCAAAGGGATGCCCGGAACACCGGGACAATCGAGATAGATACAACTATCCCGGAACCTCCCAGTGATTTCGACGGAACAGGAACACTGGTAGGCTCGGTCCTTACAGTGAACTTGTCCTGGACGCTCTCAGTGAATGACCCATACAACCCCAACGCTGTACCACCAGCGGATGTGGTCAGCTACCACATATACGTAAAGATACCACCGAACGATCCGGAACTGGTGGGCACCGTCAGTGCTGGAACCGACAGCTTCACGAATGTGATCAGTTTCACCTCCTTTCCCCCTCAAGCTGTGGCCTACTTCGCGTCCGCCTGGGACGGGACCAACGAGTCAGCATGGACGGATCAGGTGAAGATCATTCTGTACAGCAACGGCAACATCGCCAGGAATTCCCGGATCAGGGAGGTCGTTACAGCGGCCATCATTGAATCTGGTTCGTCTTTGGCACTGAACGACGAGGGCTCGCGCCTCGAACCCATCCCGGGCAACTGCCGTGTTCTCACCGACGGGAACCATGACACCGTGTACATGCCCTCTTCGTTCGCACGGTGCGTGGAGGTCGACCTCGGGGCGGTTTTCGACGTGACCGATGTCGCGATCATCCGAAGCGACCTCTCGTTCATGGAATCCGTGAGACTTGAACTCTCCACCGATGGAACGAACTTCAGGGCCGTCGACTCCGGAAGGACGCGCTACGTCCGGGTCTACGGAGCCGGAGGGGCTTCCGAGATCGAAGTGATGGGAACACCAGTTGAAGGCGCTTCCATCCCGATCGAAATCGTGAGGGAGGAACAGGGCTTCTTCAGGATCGCCACGGCGGAGGAGGGTACTCCCATGACCGTGTCGGTCTTCGACCTTGCCGGTCGAAGGGTCTGGGACGGGACTTCTACATCGGGCGAGGTGCTCTGGAACAGGCGCACTTCCACGGGAACACCGGTGCCCACGGGAGTCTACCTTCTTCTGATCGAAACCGAAGGGCTTGACCCCGTCACATCGAGGATAGTGGTAAGGTAAACCCAGGAAGAGAAGGCCGGCTCCCGCAATCGCGGGAGCCGGTTCTCATTCCCGGTCCATCAATGAAGCATTGTCGGCAATGACGGCACTTGCCCGGGGTCGGAAGGAAGCGCACGGAGGTTCTGCTCCCACCCTCTTCAACTGCTTGGCTTCATGCTTCTTGCCGTGACATATCCAGCGTGCCACTGCTACTGAGGTTCGCTTCCATTCCGGTACGAAACACGCCCCCGCTACCAACCCGAATGGAACACCCGCTTTTTCGGAAGCGGGTGTTTTTCTTTTCTGCATCATAGCCGGTGGCCGGCTATACAGGTGCATGTCTATCTCGCCTGAATCGGGGTTCAATTCGATGCTCTTCACAAAGAGCCTGGCAAACTGCC
>CAZSKU010000042.1:0-6574 GCA_964607515.1 uncultured bacterium
GGAACTGGCCCGGGATCTTCGTCGGGCCGGGCTGTTCTCCGTGTCGGTGAGCCTGGATTACTGGGAAGCCGGTACGCACGACCTGGTCCGGGGTCATCCCGGGGCTTTCCAGGAGGCTCTCGGCGCGATTGACACCTTCAGATCAGCGGGGCTGGACATCGGTGTGTCATCGGTGCTCACCGGGGAGATGATCCGCTCCGGGGAAACGGAAAGACTTCTGGCGTTCCTGGAGGGCCTGGGAATCCACGAGGCCTGGCTGAGCGAGGCGAAGCCCTCGGGTCGGGTCTCATGGGCGGGGGATTCGGATTTCGGCGAGCCGGAGCGCCGTCTTCTGGCTGCAATGCAGGACGCCTACAACCGGCGGGGGCCGATGACCGTGAACTACCTGGGGCATTTCGAGGGGCCCGATCACTTCGGCTGCAACGCTGGCGTCAAGATGGTCTATGTGGACGCCTTCGGGGAGGTAAGTCCGTGCGTCTTCACGCCCCTGTCGTTCGGCAATGTGCGGAACCGGCCCCTGAACCGGATCTGGGATGAAATGAGTTCCTTGTTCAGGCCTTCATCCGGCTGCTTCTGCCATGCGAACCGCAGGCTGTTTCCCCGGTTCGATGCGGGAGAGCTTCCCATTCCCCCGGGGAAGTCCGGGGAGCTCGCCAGGGAAGCGGTGTTTTCCTCCAGGTCGCGCTTCCAGTCGCTTCTGAATTTTTCCGAGGAGGGGTAGGATGCGAACGGAGCTGGTGCGAACGGTCGGGCTGGTTTTCTTTCTTATTTTTGCCGGGGTGGGAGCATTGTTCCTTCTGGCCCCGGAGTGGGTCCTTCGGGGGATGAACGATCTCGGCCGGGCGGTGGGCATGGGCGAATCACCCATCCACGGGGCCGGCTACTTCACGGTCATGACGGCTTCCTACATGGCCGTGGTCACCATGTTGGCCTGGCGGATGTTCCGGGAACCCTCGAATCCGGCGTACCCCCTGCTTCTCTCCCAGGCGAAGGCCGCCAGCGCTCTGTTCTCCCTCGGAATGTATTTCCTTAGGGCTCCTTATTTCATTCTGCTGGCCAACGGCATTCTCGACGGCGGAATAGCGGCTGGGGCGCTCATTGTCCATCGCTCTCTCCGAACCTTCCGGGACGCGAGACGGTGAACCTCCGCCTGGCGGCGGCAAAGGTTTACACTCCGCGCCGTCTGAGAATCAGGCGGCTCCGCGAGCTTTATGAACTCACCGCCGAGGCCTTCGACCGGCCCGTTCCGGATATCCGGCGATGCCGGGTATCCGGACTGCTGGACAGTTACGCCCGTTTCACCTTGGATGCAGCGTCGGCATGGGTCTGCGCCGGAAAGCCCGCAACCGTGGCAGAACGTCTTCGAGAGGCGGGATTCAAGTTCGGCGCCGGGCTCGGGCGGGAGCTTGGAGTTCGATCCCGGTCCGAGGTCATGGAGGCGGCCCGGCTGCTCTACCGGTTCATCGGAATTGATTTTCAGGGCGGGGCTGACGGCCGGGTCGTCATAGGCCGATGCTTCTTCGCCGGCTTCTACTCCCCGGAAGCGTGCCTTCTCATGTCCGCACTGGATGACGGCGTCGTATCGGGGCTGGCGGGGGGAGGCAGCTTGGTCTTCACCGGCAGGATTACACAGGGCGGCCCGGTCTGCGAGGCAAAGTTCGTCTTTCCGGAGAACACGCCGTGAACCGGGCCGTGGTGGTGGGAAGCGGGGCGGGAGGCGCCGCGGCCGCCCGCAGGCTTGCGGGGCGCTTCGACGTCACGGTTCTGGAGGCTGGGAGGGAATTCAGGCCTTTTCGATCCGGTCTTCGAGTACCCGAGGCCGCCGGGAAAGCCGGGCTTCTTTTCGACGAAAGGGAAATCAGCCTTCTCTTCCCCGCGATGAGAATCCACAGAGCGGCCGACGGCCTGATCATAGTCAGAGGCCGGGGCACCGGGGGCACCACGACCATGGCGACTGCCAACGCCCTGCGCCTCGACGACGACCTGCGGAATATCGGCATAGACCTGGATGAATCGTTTTCGGATCTGCTGCGCGCCATACCCGTCACGGATGACCACGGGAGCCTCTGGCGGCCGGCGACGCACCGCCTTTACCAGGCTTGCCGGGAGATCGGCCTCGAGCCCCGCCCCACGCCCAAGATGGGGGACTTCTCCCGTTGCCGGAGCTGCGGACGCTGCGTTCTCGGCTGCCGGTTCGGAGTGAAATGGGACAGCCGGGCGTTCCTCGGGGAAGCGGTTGCCTCAGGCGCCCGATTGCTGACCGGAGCTACGGTTGAGAACCTGGTGATACGCGGCGGCCGGGCAACCGGCGTAACCGTCAGGAAGGGGCTCCGGCGGCGCTTTCTTCCGGCCGACGTCGTGGTTCTCGCGGCGGGCGGTCTGGGAACTCCCCGTATACTCCAAAATTCCGGAATCCCGGTGGAACCCCGGTTGTTCGTGGATCCGGTGCTGTGCGTGGCGGCCCCTCTCCCGGGAGCGAATCAGAACAGGGAACTGCCCATGCCCTTTATCGCGGACCGGGGCCGGTACATCATATCGCCGTACTTCGACCATCTCAGCTACTTCTTCAACAGGAGATGGAACAAACCCGCCGACGGCATTCTCAGCCTGATGATCAAGCTGGCCGACACCGAATCGGGAACCCTGGACGGCCGCCATGTCAAGAAAGCGCTCACCCGGGATGACAGGATGCGCCTGGACGAGGCGGTGGAGTTATGCACCGAAGTTTTCGCCCGGATCGGCATCCCGCGGAAAGGTCTTTTCCTGGGAACCATCAACGCGGGCCACCCCGGGGGGATGCTTCCCCTGACCCGCGAGGAGTCCGCGTCGCTTCACCACCGCCGACTGCCGGACAACGTGTTCGTCGCGGATTCATCCCTGCTTCCGGCTTCCCTGGGGAAACCGCCGATGCTGACCATCATGGCCCTGGCGGACACCATCGCCGGGAGAATCCCACGGTGACCCGCATGCATCAATTGGATGATCTTCGGCAGGTTCGGGAATTCTGCGGCACAAGCTGGAATTCTCCTGTATTCTTGCGGTACGCTGCTCTCTTCGACCCCATGGAACTTGCTTTCGATTCTTCGAGACCCTGCCCGGTTTCTGAGGTTCGGCATCACAGGCATCGTCTTGATCGGCGCCGGCCCTGCCGTCGGATCAGCAGAGCGGCCTGGCCATATTTGCGTGATGCTCGCCCGGAATGACCGGTGGCTTTCGGTTCCCTTGAGTTTCTCCTGTAGTCGTGTCGGTAGAGGCGGCAGCCTGCGAATCTTTCCTGGAGGGATTGCTGAATGAAAACTCTTTCCGCCCTGTTGGCTCTCGCTGCGGGTTCGGTTTCAGGGCAGGTGCTGGATGTCTGTGCGGGCGGCAACGGTACATGGCTTGCGATCCGCTGCGGGACCGAGATCGGGGAAGAAGCATCCACCTGCCTGTTTCTGGTCAGCGAAGGTGGATCGGTTTTCGTTGACACCCTGGGGATAGTCCGGTCCGACGCCGCGAAGTGCTGTCTGACCCGCCGGGATGAGGGTGGGTGCTATGCCGCCGTTTCCATCGGTACCGGATACACCGCAGTATCCCTGAGGGCCTACGGTCCGGACGGCGCCCGGGAGTGGGAGATCATCGAGGACGGTTTCTGCTACGACGCTCCGACGGGGCTCTTTGCGACCTCCGATGGCGGAGCTGTTCTGCTTTGGGATTCCTTCTCCTCGGAGAGGGGGCTCTGGGCCATGAGGGTTTCTCCAGCCGGAGAAACTGTGTGGAAGACCTTCGCCCTGCCCACCTATCACCCTGACTTCACGGCTTTCTGCCCCATGGCCGACGGGAGCTTTCTTCTGGCGGCGTCCACCGAGGCGGCGATGGATGACCGGGCGGTGGCGGCGGTGGGCTCGTCCGGCGTGGTGGAGTCTTTTTGGACTGCGGGTTCTCTGGAAGCGCTGGGTGCCGTGACGCCGGTGGGGATCTGGACCGCCCGGGGGGTTCCCCTCTCGGCATGGTCGGGGGAGACGACCCCCGTTTCCCTTGACGAACTGGTGATGACCACGCTGCTGGAGGACGGGGCGACCGGTGAATCCTGGCGTTTCAAGCTGAACCCGGTCACCGGGGCGATGCTGGTTCAGGCGGCTCCCGGGGGCGGATTCATCTTCTGCGGGGTCGAGGAGTTGCCGTGGGTGTGCGGTTGCGACAGGACGGGTTCAGTCACATGGCGGAGCGACTTCGGGATCTGCTTCACACCCGCGGCCATGACCATGACCCCCTCCGGCACCGTCGTGGTCGCCGGGGATCGGGAAGACGGCTTCATCGTGGCGGAAGTTGATCCTGCAACGGGCGTGCTGTGGAACTTCCCCGGAGTCCTCTGAATTCGAACCGCTGGCTGTTCGCCTCGCACTGTTTTTCAGGGCCCCGCGTTAGCATTTTCGAGCATTGGGGACAGGTCGTCACGGAGGAGGGATGCGATGTTGAGAAGGTTGCTCTGCCTTGCTGTTTGTTTCCTTCTTTTCTTCACGGCATGCGGCGATGACTCCACCGGCCCCTCGGAGGAGCCTCCGGCGGATTATCCCGGCCGGAAGGCCGACGGCTGGGTGGCGCCTTCGGGTTCCGGAAGCTGCCAGGTTTTCAATATCCAGTGTCCCTCCGGTGATTCCGACCGGGTGTACTTCTGGCTGAGCGATGCCGCCGACGACTCGGACAGGCTGGTCTGCTACGCTAACGGCTACACCCAGTCGTCCCCGGAGTATCCCCGGGGCAGCGCATCCCACTACGCGATCATTCCCCAGACCGGGGAAGTGGTCTACTCCAGTTACACAGAGGAAGAGGGAACCACGGTCATCCTGGCCACCGACGACCTTCTCACGGAATCCGAGTTCACCACCGGCGAGACGATTACCGGGTTCATCCCGATGATCGGCGGCGACAAGGTTCTGATGTGCATGGATCTGAACGCCGTTGTGCTGGAACTGCCCTCCCTGGCCAGGATAGACACGGTGCTGTGCACGGTGTCGAAGGGATTCTCGGTTGAGGACTACGGCACCTACGGCTACTCCGACGACATGATCCTCAGGTTCGATCCGGCGACCTGCCAGATGACCCAGAACGCCCTGACCGGGTCGGAATGCACGCCGGTCATCAACTCGGAAGGAATGCTCCACCTCCTCTCCAACGGGATGCTGACCATCCTGGACGCCGGCGACCTTACCACGGTTGAGACCAAGGCGACCCCCTCGTCCTCTATCTTCGCGCTGCACCCCGTGGAGAAATCGGTTTTCCTGTACACCGTGTCCACCGGCAACACCATAGACATCTTCGACCTGGCGGACCTGTCCTGGCAGGGAACGGTGAGCGGGCTGACCCTGGTCAATCCCCTGGAGGAGCTGGTCTCCCATTCCGGCAGGAACGAGCTCTGGGGGCTGACGGTCAACTCTCAGAACCGCTACGAGGTGTTCAAGATAGCCCCCTGACGGGGTTTCTCCTGTCGGGAACGGTCAGCTCATCGCTGCGGGTTGGTATTCGGCCAGCGGCGCAGGGCTTTCAGCCCGGGCTTCACCAGCGAGTACTGGATTCCAGGTCAGGTCATTGCATCCGGGTGGAGGTTCTTTTCAGGGTCTGGCAGGCATCGTTTTCAAGCGCTTGCGGCTCCTGAAGACAGGGTTGACAATTGTCTATATTTTGAGGACATTCGTCCTTGAAATGAGGACAATATGCTGAACGTACTCTTCTCGAACACCCGCAGCGAGATCCTGAAGCTGTTCTTCACACACCCGGACAGGGAGTATCACCTGAGAGAGGTGGCGCGACGCACGGGAGCTGGAAGGGGCGCCGTGGCCAGAGAGCTGAAAGTCCTCTCCGGAGCCGGAATTCTTGCTCTGGAGCGGAAAGCCAACCTGACCGTCTACAGGGCGAACAGGGAGTGCCCGGTCTTCAGGGAAATCCAAGGGCTCGTCATAAAAACCGGCGGTGTAGCTGATGTGTTGAGGAATGCGTTGCTTGGTCTGAAAGGGATCTCCCTGGCATTCATTTTCGGAAGTGTTTCCAAAGGGAAACTGGACGATTCCAGTGACGTTGACGTATGCATAGTCGGCTCAGTGCAGTTCGGAGAGGTTTCCCGGGCTTTACACTCCGCCGAGAGGATTCTGGGCAGAATCGTATCCCCGGTGGTCTACACGAGGGAGGAATATGTCCAGAAGCTCGCCCTCGGGAACCGCTTTGTGCTGGCCGCGACAACAGGCCCGGTGATAATGCTTGTCGGGAGAGAAGATGAACTTGAATCAGTGGGTTCTTGACCACCGGGACGATCTGCTTCCAGCGCGCCCGACGGGAAGGAAGCCGAAGAACTCATTCGCGTCGCGGAGCGCGAAATCATGGATGCGGAAACCGTTTCCTCCCCGGAAGGAAAGCTCACCCACTCATATACCGCCTGCCTGAGCATCGCCCGGGCCGCCCTGGTCCTGTGCGGTTACCGCGTAAGAAGCGGCGCGAAAAGCCATCACTACCTTGCCGTCGAGTCTCTTGAAGCTACAGTTGGCCTGGAGAATGAAGCGGTCGGGGAAATCCAGCGCTACAGGCAAACCCGGCACCAGTC
>CAZSKU010000043.1:0-6317 GCA_964607515.1 uncultured bacterium
AAGCTATGGAAAACCGGGGTAAGGTACTTCAGGGGGGTGGGGGAGTCGAAGGTGTACCACTTCTCCTCCGGAACCACCTCCAGGATGAGGGGCTTCAGCGGCCGGAGGGTTTTTTCCCGGAAGTGGGGCGTCACCGCGGGGACCTTCACCCGGGAATACCTGCGCCGGGGGCAGACCTGGGACGGCCCCCTGAAGGAGCCCGAACCGGGCCTTGCCGCACGGATCGTCAGGGCGGTTTTGCGGAGGTGATCAGCCCGGAATCGACCGGGTACCGTACTGTTTTCGTTATTGTACCGACATCGGGAGGAAAGCATGGGCTGTTTCATACCGGGGTTCGTCCTGGGGCTTATCGGGGTGGTCTTTCTCCCGCTGATCCTGCTTGCCGGAGCCATGGCCCTTCTGCGATTCCTTCTGCCGGTGGCGGCTCTGGTGCTGATTATCCATCTGGCCAGCAAGTAGGCGGCGCATTCCCTTTCATCCGGGAACGACTCCCCATCCGCCGGCCTGAAATGATGGCTTTTGAAACCGTTATCTGATCAGTGCAAAAGTCCCCGTGACATGGTCTTCTTCGGTCTGAACGGTGTACACGTAGAGGCCTGAGCATACCTCCCGTCCGCTGTCGTTGGTGAGGTTCCAGTACTCCTGACCGGACGAACCGCTGAAGTCGCGGTGCTGGATCAGTCTCACCAGGTCACCGTCCAGGGTGTATATCCTCAGGTCGCACATGGGAGGAAGGCAGGTGAAGGCGATCCTGCCGGTGTAGGGGGTTTCCCAGGCCGCCGAGCCCCTGTAGGGGTTTGGAACCACCCTCACGGACTCCTTCCAGTCGGCTCCCGAAGACCAGCCGGGCACCACGGGGACGGGAGTTCCGTCCAGGGTCTTCTTGTAGTTGTTCCTTGGGCTTTCCACTCCGGTGTCCAGGTCGAAGGCGCAAAGGCTGTAGAAGTAAGGATATCCCCGGAGGACGGTGCTGTCGGTGAAAGCGTAGGTTCCCGGCGCGATGGTTTCCAGAAGCGTCCAGTCATCGATGTCGAAAACCGAACGGTACAGCCTGTAGCCGCCGAAAGGTTCGTAGCTCTCGGAATCGTCGCTCCAGATCAGATCCACAACACCGTCGCCGGCTTCGTAGAACAGGGTCGGAACAGGCGGCAGGTCCGGAACGCCCCAGCCCGGGTGTCTGCAGTAGGCATCCAGGAGCAGGTCGGCGTTCGCCCGGAGACCGTCCAGGCCCCGGCCGGCGACCCAACCCCCTACCACGTGCAGACTGTCGCCGTCTTCAAGGTTCACCGGCCCGATGGTCATGAGGAACCTGTAGTCGAAGGGCTGGTATCCCATGGCCAGAGGGTTGTCATGGACTATGGGAAAAGGGCCGGGATTAATCGGCTGGAACGCCAGGGGCGCGTTGGGATGGCCCATCCATTGGGCAAGGTATTCAGGGCCGCTGTACCTGCCGCTGAAGTCCGTGTTCGAGCCCCATTGGAACTGGTACGCGAGTTCGTCCGAGTCTTCGGGGCTCAACCCCCACTCCCACCAGGTATGGGACAGAGGAATCGGAGACCCGTAGACGTCCACCGGGCGCTGGACGGTCCCGTCGGCTTTCCTCAGCCAGCAGTCCAGCAACCTCCATCCGACGAATCCGTTGCAGGGAGGGTAGTACGTCGGTTCGCCGCTGTCATCGGTGGAGGACTCTGGATGGTTCCCATCCCACATGTAGCTGAGATTTCTTGGAACTACGGCGTACGAGGTATCCCCCACGGTGTGACTCCAGAAGTTCGCGGGACGCCCCCGGGCGAATAGCTGCAGACCGGTGTTGGGTTCGACGGTATAGACCGTATCGTCGCCGGAGACCTTGAACAGCACGGTGAAATGGTCGGACACGCCGTCGGAGTTCACATCAGCGTCAACGATTCCATCGGAACCCGGGTAGTTGTAATGGTAGAAGATGTCGTCCTCCGGGTCGCTCCAGGAAGCCTCGGGATTCTTCTGCCAGGTGAAAACGTCCGTTTCACTGGCTCTCGTTCCGTTGTCGAAGCGGTAGTCGAAGGTCGCGTCTGGATCGTTGCACCATACGGCGTGGCCGTCGTAGAACACCATGTCGTCAATGTAGTAGTTGTCCGCGGGGTCTGAACTGGCGATGTCCGGATCACCGAAGACGGAGATGCAGAACCCGTTCAACGGAACTCCGGGTCTCGCGTACTGGCTGTGATGGGTGACCACCATTTCCTGCGCAAAGAAGCCGTTGTAGCCCGGTGTGCTCCAGCTGTAAGCGGTCTGCCCGGTCATGACGCCGATGGGGTTCCCGTTGAACGACGACCAGTCGTCCTCCGCCCAGGAGGTTTCCTCATGGGCCGTGGGACCCGGTGAAGACTTGATCATCGGGAACCCCTCGGAGGGACGGAATTCGTAATCCCCCGCCCATGGCGTGGTCATGCTCACGTAGGCGCCAGGCGCCCCCGAGGGTGTCACTTCCCCGAAGGCCGACGCCCAGTTGCACCCGTACCAGAGATACAAAGACCCGCTTCCCATGGGCCACTCAAGGGTTCTGGAATTCAGGGGTGTCCCGATGACTCCAACGTTGGAGAAGAGCAGCCCCATCTCGGAAAGGTTGTGGAGAACCGTCACCACCAGCGGCCTGCCGTCGGACGGGCCGCCGGGTACCGTATCAATGGTAAAACCAGGTTTTGCGGAGAACACGGCGGGAACCAGGATGAGAACGCACAGGATGTGGATTCCGGATGCGGGCCGCCCTGTCGTTCCCTTCATTTCGCACCCTGCATCGATAGGATGACATCGAGGAGTTCCAGAAGGAAACCTGGAGAGAAGGGGTCCAGGCCGAGTCCGTACCCCGCTTCCCTGCAGAGGAACCATGAGTAGACGAACAGGCCTTCGGTAAAGGCGTGGGATGCGCACGTCGAAACCACGTCATCGATGTCCGTGTCGAATACCGCCTCCCGGATGGAATCCCCGGCGCCGAACCTGTACTCCGGGTCCACCCGCAGGAGACCCCGGGCACAGGCGGCCGAAAGGAGAAGGTTTCCATCGGCTGCGCGCACTTCCTGAAGCATGATCCATGCGGCCAGGGCGTCCCTGGTGATCTGCCCTGCGCCGGTTCCCGCGCTGAACGTGGCGTAATCGTAGACGACAGCCTGGTCCGCCATGACCCATGTGTAGTACTGAACTCCGAGCCCCTGGGAGACTACGCTGACGGGGGCGGTGAAGTAGACGAAGCCGCCCCGGATGCTGTCGGCCTGGTACCCTTCCCCGCTCTGCAGGTTGATCAGTTCAAGACAAGCCGCAGGGTCGTCATCTCCGGGGATGAACCTGTAGAGAAGGTCGGTGTCCAGCTCCCGGGAGACCAGATAGTCGTGGATTTGCCGACCCACCCAGACTGATCCCGAGTCGGCGGTCAGCAAGAGCCAGGATTGAAGAGAATCCTGCGGAAGGTCCGAATCCATGCATTGGAACACCGTCCACAGGGTATCCTGAGTCCTGTTCTGACAGAGGTGCTCCATCACCGCGGACCTGCCGAGATCCTGCTGAATCGCCGCCTGGAAGTACGAGTCCGCGGACGGCCAGTAGTTCTCCAGAAAGATGCAGGACACACCGGCCCCTAGGTAACCGTCGGCCCTGGACACATCCAGGGCCATGGCCTGCTGAAACCAGCCGAGGGCTTCGAGAGCGCTTCCCTGGGCCAGGGACTGCCAGCCGGCTTCTATGAAACCCTCGTAACCCATGGGATCCGGAAGGCCGGAAGGGTTCTTCATGCAGGAAAAGGGAAGAACCGCGGCGAATACGGCGAAGATAAGCTTGCCTCTCATAACGTGCCGGTCCCTATCCTGACGGTGCGCCTCACCCTGGTGAGCCCCGGTGTTCTCAGGACCACGAAGTAGACCCCGCTGGGAACCTGCCGCCCCGAATCCGCCGAACCGTCCCAGGACAGGGACGTGATTCCCCCGGGATAACTCCCTCGAGCCACCTCGGCGACGACCCTTCCGGCCAGATCAACCACCGTCAGCGAAACGTGCTGTGCCGAAGGAAGAGAGAATGCCAGGCCGACCCCGCTGCGCCAGGGATTCGGCATGGGGTGCTCGAGCCAGGGCTGATCGCGAACCTCAGGGGTCAGCCCCTCCAGGTTCTCGCCCAGGGCGTAGACACCCTCGCTGTCCACCGAGGCGAAGGTTCTCCCTCCGGCCCGGTAGCTTTCCACGGGTGTCCAGACTCCGGAAACGCTTCTGTAGACCGAGGCCCGCGGGGAATCGAAGGGGAACGAGATTACGCCCGTGGAGGGGGATACCGCCACGGGACCGAGAAGCAGTCTTCCCGTCCCGGCATCACTGCAGGCTTCAGAGGGCGGGTCGGGATGGAAGCCGGGCCATTCTCCCGCTTCCGACAGGCACACCGGGGTTCCGGTGGGAAGAGAACCGCCGGGGATTGTCAGCCGCGCGCACGGCACTTCCAGATGAACATCCTCTTCATCGGCGAAGGCGATCTGAAGCTGAAGGCTTTTCTGATGAATGACACCGAGGCTGTCATATCCGCTGCAGTCCAATCTGTAGGTTCCGTCCGACCAGGCCTTCGCTCTGCCGGTCCACAGTGTCCCCGCCAGGGGCTCCATCGGTACGTCCGCGGTGCTGTCGGGCAATCCGCTCTGGTCAAGCCTGGAAATCCTCAGAAGAGGCCCGACCCAGTCGAAACCGCTGGGCGCCTGCTCATCCTCCTCGAACAACGAGCAAAAGACCTGGGTGTAGAAGGGATTCATGCCATTCGGCACCGCGTTCAGAACAAGATTCTTTTCGCCTTCGTCCTGGCTGAGTGCATACCTGATCTGAGCGGTTCCCCCTGGATTGGCGTTGGTGAGAACAAGGAAGGTTCGGGAACCGTCAAGGGTGAAGACCCCGTTGAAAAGCTCGTCGAATTCAAGAGAGTCCACGGATGTGAGGGTGGAGTCGTCCTCGAGAATCACCCGGAAGACCACCCACCTGCCGTCTATATCGGGCCCTGAACCGTTGTTCTGGTTGTACATTCCATTGAAATGAACCGTGGTGTTTCCGCCGGAAATGTAGTCGCCCTCGAAGCTTGCGTACTGCGCGGCGAACACCTGCGCGCTGATCCCGTATCCCGCGGGAGCGATCCAGGTGGGTATGGGGTACTCGTCGAATTCGCCCAGAAACGATGCGGGTTTGTCCATGATGGTGAACACCAGACCGGTGCCTTCCAGGAAGTCGTAACTGTATTCTCCCTCATGGTATTGCCCGGCGATGTGGTTCACGAGGTTTGTTATCAGCCAGTCCTCGTACAAGGGATACACAGAGGCCTCCACCGCCTGGTCCTCCGGCAGGGAGGGGTCCAGAGCCATGGCGATGTTCAGCATGCCCGTTCTTTCCGATGCGGCGACGGCGCCTATCACCTCTGTTCCGGCTCTCTGTTCGATGTACTTCAGCCAGAGCAGCTCGCCGCCCAGATTGGCTCCGAAATCGGAGGCTGTCTTTCCCGAACTCCACGAGGTAAGTTCAATGCCCCCCGCCATGGCGAAGGCCTGAAGACATCCCGCAATCCCTATCGCGCCGCCCTGCGCGGAGGTAAGACCGTAGCAGAGGTGCTGGGCGAACATTCCCAGCCCACGGACCAGCCACTTCTCCTCCATGGGATTGCTGGCCACCCGGACAAGCTGTCCCAGGCCCGTGGGGACGGACCACGTATGGATCATTCCCCTGTTCTGCTGCCAGGTCTCTCCGGGCATGTTCTTGTAGGGGCCGATGTTCACGTATATGAGGTCGTGGTTGTTTCCCGTGTTCAGGTCTCCGTCGAAGTCATCCGGCCATACGTGCACCCAGTTCTTCAGTCTGGAGAAGATTCCGGAACCGGGCACCGGGTAGTAGTCCCTGATGTCCGCGAAGGCGATCCACAGCCTGTCGTCATCGTTGGGGGTGTCCGGAACGGGCCCCAGGAAGGAGGTGACGGTGTTGAATACGCCCACCCCCGCCCCCTCGAACTGGGCGCTGATGCTGTCGAGTTCTGCCTGGGTCACGATATTGCCCCAGACCAGCTGGAACTGGTCCTCCGGATCAGGAAGGTCTATGAACGTGGTGTCCTGAACCAGCCAGAAGGCGTGGGGCGTGACGGCTCTGCATGTGAACCGCCTGGCCTGAAGCGAGTCTGGAAAATACGAGATGTCAGGCACCAGCAGGTCCGCCGTGTCGCCGACGCCCATGGCCGCCACGGAAACCGGAAACAGGGCCAGGCAGAAAAAGTGAATCACGCCTGAGAGTCCGAACCGACCTGAGGTCACGCTATCTTCTCCTGGTTGTGTAATTCAT
>CAZSKU010000044.1:0-6219 GCA_964607515.1 uncultured bacterium
GGGATGCCCGTACAACTGCATGTACTGCAAGCCGAGTACCGATCTGATATTCGGGGGCGGGATCAGGTATCGCTCCGCAGGCAACGTTGCAGATGAAATCGAAGACCTTGCCCGTCTGCGTAAAACCTCCACGCTGCCTGTGTTTTTCAAGGATGATACGATTACACTCCACCCCACGAAGTGGTTCGAGGAACTGCGAGACATCCTCGCCTCGAAGCAGATAAGGATAAAATGGCACTGCGCGACAAGGGTTGATGCAGTCACCCCTGAGAAACTCAGGGTAATGGCTGAATCGGGGTGCCACTGCATTTCCTTCGGCGTTGAGAGCGGCAGCCAGAGGATCCTCGATTTCTACAGGAAAGGAACGACGCCCGCCCAGGCTGTCTCCGCCTTCAGATGGTGCCGCGAATGGGGAATAGAGGCCACTGCCATGCTTATGATAGGATGCCCCGAGGAACGACCGGAAGACCTTGAAGCCACGTACAGGCATCTCAAGGATCTGAAACCGGACGATATCGTAGTCTACTTTTCCACAGCGATTCCCGGCCGGGAGATACACCAGTGGGCAAGTGAGCAGGGCTACCTGATCGATAGCGGCGACCCGGAACTGCTCGATCCGGCCAGGAACCGGGCATGCGAAGTGATGAACATGCGGCTTCCCTACCTGAAACTCTCGGAAGTACGGGGTTGGAAGCACAGGATCGAAAGGTACAGGAGCTGGCGGAAGATGACCAGTACCGAGAACGTCCTGAAATGGCTTCATGAACTTGTGAGAGATCCCGCCCGGGCTGCGAGGAAGGCAGGCACCGTTCTCAGGGGATTTTCCGGCAGCAGCGACGGAACCCATGACTGAAGGCTCTCTTGTCGCGGCCATCAATTTCAATGGCGGTGAATTCATAATGCCGATGGTGCACTCCCTGCTTCCCCAACTCGGGGATACAGGCTCCAGGCTGCTTCTGTTCGACAACTGCTCGTCAGATGGCTCCGCTGACAAGGTGGAAGAAGCTTTCCGGTCAAGCGGTCTGGTGACGATCGAGAGGCACCCGTCGAACATAGGTTTCGGGAGGGCCGCCAACAGGATCATCAACCGCTGCGAGTGTCCTGTGGCGGTTCTTGTCAACACGGATACGGTGATCATGCCGGGATGTCTCGAACGGCTTCTTGAATGCATGGACGAGCATCCGGAAACAGCCTTTGCCGGGCCACAGCTGCTCTGGCCGGATGGATCCCTTCAGAGTTCGAAGCGTGACTTTCCGTTTCCACTGAACCTGGTGAGGGAGAACATCCCTTTGCTCAGAAGGCGAACCGCCAAGTATTCGAGTCATGGAGAAAGCGGATACACCGATTGGCTTGTGGGCGCAATGATGGCGGTAAGAACGGCGCCCTTCAGGAAGGTGGGGGGGTTCTCCGAAGAATACACGTTCTTCCATGAGGAAACCGATCTTCAGTTCAGACTCAGGAAGTTCGGCTGGAGGGTGTGGTTCGAGGCGTCCGCCCAGGCTGTGCACATCGGCGGCGCTTCCACCCCGCAGGTGTTCGGAAACCTCAGCATGCTGCAACATATCCCGGGAAAGCTCGTTTTTCTGAGAAGAAACGGGAAACCCTTCGATGTATTCCTCTACAGAGTGCTCATGACCGCTCTTCAACTCCGCCGTTACTCTGCCGGCTTTCTGCCGGGGAAGCGTGACCTCAGGTGGAACAGAGACTATATCCGCCGTGCGCTTGGACTTCTCTGGAGGAAAGAAACCTCATGATACCGCTTTTCCGCCCATCTTACGACCAGTTGGAGTTGTCAGCGGTGGCCGAAGTCCTGAAAACGGGATGGACCGGTCCGGGCCCGAAAACTGCTCTCTTTGAGAGCTCATTTGCATCCCTATGCTCAACCGGATTCTGCGTGGGCCTGTCCAGCGGGACGGCAGCGATACAGATGGCGCTGAAGCTGCTCCGAATCGAAGAAGGCGACGAGATCATCGTCCCTTCTATGACTTTCGTCTCTGCAGCCCACTGTGTAATGAACTCGGGGGCAACTCCAGTCTTCTCGGATGTCCTGCCTGGCACCCTCAATTTGGACCCGCACCATGCGGGAGAGCTGGTGACGGACAGGACCAGAGCCGTTGTTCCGGTTCACCTGGCGGGTTACCCGGTGGACATGGATGCCCTCCGTTGCGCCGTGAAGGGAATTCCTGTGATTGAGGACTGTGCGCATGCCACAGGGTCGTTCTACAAGGGGAAGCCGGTGGGATCCATAGGCGAGATCGGCTGCTTCAGCTTTAATGCGGTCAAGAACCTGTCCATGGGGGAGGGGGGAGCCATTGTCACCGGCAGCAGCGATTTCGCCCAGAGAGCGAAGAAGCTGAGATGGTTGGGAATCGACAGGGACACCTGGGACAGATGCACCATGGACAGGGAGTACTGGTGGGAGTATCAGGTGCACGAGATTGGGATGAACTGCCGCATGGACGATATTCACGCGGCCATCGGGCTGGTGCAGTTGAAGAAACTGGAGAGCGCCAACGCCAGAAGGCGTGAGATCGCCCGTCTGTATGATGCCGGGCTGGGAGGAGTTGAGGAAGTTGTCCTCCCTCCCCGGGAGAGTGTGGAGTTTGTCTCGTCATGGCATATGTACAGGATAGAGGCTGACGGAAGGGATGACCTGAACGTGTTTCTGAGCAAGTCCGGAATCTGCACGGGAGTACACTACAAGCCGCTTCACATGTACTCATGCTACGGCAGGCAGCAGCCTCTTCCCGTGGCGGAGAGAGCATTCAGCCGGATTCTCAGTCTGCCCATGTTCCCCGACCTGAGCGACGCCCAGGTCTCCTCGGTCATTGATTCCGTGCGGAAGTTCTATCATGTCTGAAACCAGGGTCGTCTGCCTGTGCGGCATGGACCTGGGATACCGCATCGCGGAATTCATTCTTGCCACGGGCGTCGAGGCGGCATTCGTGGTCAACGGCGCCGAAAACACCGGGCAATGGTACAGATCACCCCTGGAACTGGGCATCAGAAGAATCAAACAACGGGAAGTTGTCCCATGGAAACCGGACCTGATAATCACGGCGTACTATCACAAGATTCTACCCGAATCCGTGTTCGGCTATCCCCGCCTGGGCGCCTGGAATCTCCACCTGGGCGACGCCGAGAGGTACAGGGGCGCCTATCCGTCTATCCGGGCCCTGATCAACGGTGACGAGACCTACGGGGTAACGCTGCACAGGATTGACAGTGGAACGGACACCGGAGACATACTGGAGAAACTGACGTTCCCCATTCCACAAGGCTCCAACGGCCGCGACCTCTATTATCTGATGGTCGAGAAGGGAGTCGAGCTGTTCAAAGGGCAGTGGGAGTTTCTGCTCTCCGGTGAAGCCCTGAACAGAACCAGGCCCCAGAACGGTGCGAGAGCCGAGACCATGCTGAGGAAAGACCTCTCGCACAGGCTCCACCCCGGCGAGCAGTTCATGAACAGAGTCAGGGCGCTTTCCTTCCCGCCTTTTCCTCCGCCGTACTTCACCTGCTCCGGCAGAAGGTACGTTGTAATAGAGGATAAGGAAGGCGAGCGCCCCGACTGAGTTCCTTCCCGCTGCATCAATGGTCGGATTACAGGCCTCGAAGAAAGCCATGCACCAATTCGGCAGGCAGGCATTCCATTGGCTGGAGCGTATTTCCGGCACATGGGCGGCTGTTCCGGATGCATTCCTGTTCAATCCCTTGCGAGCCCGTCTGAAAGAAGCATGAAGACGTCCATGGATCTTGTGAAGAAACAACCGGGGACAGGGTGCGCCCTCCTTGACGAAGATGATCCGATGTCCCAGGGAAGCAGTGCATCCGCATGGCCATCGGCCTTCGCCGGAACTCTCCCGCCCACCCGCACCACGGTGGCGGACCTGTCAGCCCCTGCACGTGAACGGTTGCGGCTGTGTCAGCTTCATCCAGAAGAAATCGCTGCAGCCGGTTCCCCGGCGGTCAGGCCGTTGGTGAACTGAAAGGTCCGAAGGGCCCGCACGGTGGTGTCGTGCGGTTCACGCCAGGATCACCTCGTCCGTTCCGCAGCTTCATGGATTATCATCATGTCGGTCAGGAACTCGAGCGGAGCCTTGTTGTCGGTGAGAATCCGACCGTGTTCAGGGTCGAAGGGTTTGAAGGCTGGTTCGAACAGCCTTGCGGTTTCCTCGAGGACCGGGTTCCACACCGCCATTGAGTCGGGTGACGGTGGATGAACCGGGAAATCGGATGCTATGAGCATGAAATTGTAGTCGTCAGAAACATGAACGATGTAAACATGCGAAAACACCTCGCAAAGGGTCGCGCCGATGGACTGAAGCAGCTCGGAATCCTCGTCCAGCGCATTCACGTTCATCGCGACAATACCGGCGCCCTCGATGTGATCCCGCAACGCGGTGAAGTACTCCCTGGTGGCAAGGTGGAAGGGAATATAGATCTGGTTGCTGTAGGTATCGCTGATGATGATGTCGTACATCTCGCTCGTGTTCTCGATGTATGTCCTGCCGTCGGATATGATGAATCGAGCGTCATCCCTCCCCGTGTTGAACCACCTGCGTCCCAGTTCGACTGCGCGCCCGTCTATCTCGACCGCGTCGGTTCGAAGCCCGGGAATGTCGGGACGCACATGTACCGCCAGCCAGTGGGGAATGGTGCCGGCGCCTGCGCCGATAACCAGCACTCGGGTTTCTTCCGATGATCCTGTCATGTACGGGAGCAGCAGGAAGCTCTCGTAGTAGGTGGATGCCGGCCGCAGAGCGTCTCCCTCGCGGGAAATGGACTGCATGGCGCCGCCTTCGTTCACCACAAGGATTGTCGACCCGTCGCTTCTGCGGTAGACCTGAAGGTACTGGTAGACGCTTTCCTCCTGGTGAACCAGTGTCGGGTCGCTGCGGACCGCGCCACCGTAGGCGATCCAACCGGCCAGAGGCAGCAGAAGAAAGGCAGGCATGGCTCTGGTCTTTTTACCAAGTCCATGCGATCCGAGCAGTATCAGCACGCCCGAAACGATGAACAGGGTCTCCCTTGTTCCGAGCAGGGGAATCATGACAAGGGTAGAGAGCAGGGTGCCTGCAATGCTTCCCAGGGTTGATACCGCGTAGAGCGATCCCGCAGTTCTTCCCGTGTTGTCAGCGCGCGCAAGCAGCCTGATCATGAAGGGGCTGACCATTGCCAGAAGAAGAACAGGGGGCACGAAGAGCGCCAGAACTCCGGCCAGGGCCAGAACGATGATGTTCACAGGGGTAGCTCTGATTCCCGCTGAAAGCCATGGGAACAGAAGCCCGCCGAGAGGGGGGATAAGGGAAATGAGCACCCCAGCTGCTGCGGGTATCCAATAGAGCAGAGCCCAGGATGGGTGTCGGTCGGAAAGACGACCACCCAGCCAATAGCCCGCCGACATAGCCGCAAGCACCACTGCGATGAGAACGGACCAGACGATCATGGAGGTTCCGAACCACGGGGCAAGGAATCTGCTGGCGCACATCTCGGTGGCCATTACCGCGGTTCCGGTGAAAAAAACGAAAAGGTGCGCGCCCCTTATCCCGGTCTGGTTCATCCCCACCGCGGCAATCTCCTGACTGGTTGAATCGGCCCTGCTTTACAGCTCGTGATCGTTTCCGTTAAGCTCAGGCAGTAATATGCCTTCCCGTTTCAAGGCTCGAGTATACGGCATCCGGAGTCCTGCCTTCAAGAGACGAGTGTTTCAGGCCAATCTTTCCACCCCCATATCTGGACGTTTCCTCAACCTGGATGTGTCCTCTGTTCAGGAGAAAGGTCAACAGAGGGTAGATGCCAGGTTGTTCGAGATCAGGTCGGAGATCCGGAGACCGGGAGAAGCGGACATTCCCGTGCGCCAAACGGTATTGAAGGCAATGGGGGTGTTGGAACTCCTTGAGACCACTTGGAAAGCCTCATCAGATGGGTAAAAATCGCAGATCGCCAAGGCCCTTTTTCCCGAGGGTATGTCGTTTGGGTCAGGGCAGAGTGTTGGAACTCCCTCAAACGCCGATCTGTTCGGCCTTTGCGTGCTGTTTGATGGGGGTGAAAAACAGTTGGCGAGCCTTACAGGATTCCGATGGAACACCTTTGTAGCCTGGATGCAGGGAGTGGCGTCTCTGTGGGAATCTACGCAAAAGCTCTGCTGGAGGGCAAATCAGGCTTCTGAGAAGGAAAACTCGTCTGATCGTGCTTCACATGCCTGAGGGGAATGGAAGA
>CAZSKU010000045.1:0-5740 GCA_964607515.1 uncultured bacterium
CCTTTCGGTGAGAAGACCGAGCAAGAATACCCAATATACTTCCCGCCGGGCCCGGCTATCCTTCAGAGAACCCCTGAAACGAACGTCGTGAGCTGCCCGAGTCTGTGGGTGTAGCTTCCCATCTCGTTGTCGTACCATCCGAAGACCTTTACGTGGGTCACAGGTATCCGGCATACCCTCGGTTCCCCCCCGCACGGGGCCAAGCCGTTGTTGTCCGGCGGAATCTCCACGTCCACGAAGCCCGTACGGGTGTGGGTTTCCACCGCCTCGATGACCACCGCTGCGTCATCGCCCTTGAGGTCTGCGGAAACGTTCTGTTCCTCGCTGTACTTCACCAGCCCCGCGGCCTCGCCCCCGGCCGCCTGCCGGTAGATGGCGTTTATGGAGTCGCGGTCTATCAGGGGTTTTCCGTCGGCTGTCACCCCGGACTGGAAGGTGACGTTGAGGATGATCAGGCTCACGGTCGCCGTGGGTATCCTCACCGATTCGGCCATGAAGCCTATCCTGGATACCTCTGGCATCACCTGTTCCAGGGCTTTGGCGGCCCCGGTGGAGGTAATCACCATGCTGGATATGCCTGACCTGGACTTCCTCAGATCCTTGGCTCCGGAGCCTGGCACCGTATCCAGCACCGGCTGACTGGCGGTTACCGCGTGAATGGTGCTCATTCCGGCGGTGATCATCCGGCGGGTGAGGTCCCGGTCCAGCAGGGGGCGCATCATGTGGGCCAGGGCGGTGGTGGTGCAGGAACCGGCGGAGATCACGGTATGGCGCCCGGGCTCGAACTTGTAGTGGTTGATGCCGAAGATCATCATAAGGCTGTCTTCCGGGTCCGCGACGTTCTTCTGCTTGCTCTTGAAGGGCGCGCTCAGGAGCACCACCCTGGCGCCCCCGGCCAGGTGGCCCCTGAGGGCTCCTCCCGGGGTGTCCGGATCATCGTGGGGGTCCACGAACTTCCCCGTGCAGTCCACTACAACCCCGACGCCGTTGTCCCGCCAGGGAATGTCCCTGGGGTTCCGGGCCTCCCTGAGAACCTGAACTTCCCTTCCGTGAAGGCTCAGCAGTCCATCCTTCTCGCTGACCACCCGGCAGTCCGGCCTGCCACGATGCCCGTGAAGCCAGTGGTGCAGGGAACCGTAGGTGCTGTCCCGGGTCAGGTAGTGAACCAGTGAGTCAAGTGATGTGCCCACGGTCCGACCGGTGTTCAGCACGAACCGCTGGAAGTCATCGCCGCCCAGGTGGTGCCAGAGGGTCAGCTTCCCTATCCTGCCCAGGCCGTTGATGCCCAGTACCCGCTGTGCCGCCATCGCCTATCCTCCTTGCTGAAGTATCACGTTCTGCTGAATCGTCTCCAGCCTGCCCAGGAAAATGTTCCCGGTCCTGCCGTCTATGCTCAGCCAGTCTCCCGCCTTCAGGTCGTGGCCGGATATCGCAGCCGTGCCGGTGTCCTCCCGGACCTCCAGCCGGTTGCAGTCCACTACCGCCGTCTTCCCAAGCCGTTTCGCCGTGACCGCCGCGTGGGAGGTGGAGCCTCCCCGAGCGGTTAGTATCCCTTTCACCCGGATGATCATGGCGATGTCCTCCGGCACCGTGTCGGGCCGGAGCAACACGATGTTCTCCCCCGGGTCTTCCGCCAGAAGAGCGTCTATCTGGTCGGTGTTCACCGCCACCCTTCCGGAGTAGGCCCCCCCGGACACCCCGATGCCCAGGGCCACAGGCTCCACCGAACCTTCGGCAAACCCCGCGAAGTAAGGGGCGTCCGCCGCCGCCTCGGAGACCATCACTCTTTTCTGCAGAATGTAAAGGTCTTCTCCGGAGGGGGACTCGAAGGTGAATTCGATCTCCTGGGGGTCGTAGTCCCGGGAGGCCAGTTCCTCCGCTACCGAGAGCAGCGCCGAGTAAACCCCGGGGTAGTCGCTTTCCAGGGAAGACTCTACGCCTGAATAAGTGGGATTGCCCTTCCTCTGGGCCTCGGAAATGGGCAATGGGAAAACGAGCCCTCCGACGAGGTCCTCCCCCTGGCTGCAGACCGTGAAATCGCCGAACAGCCTGACCTGGCGGCTGTATGGCTCCCGGGGGTTCCTGGTGAAGGTCACCCCGGAGCCCGACTCCCGGCCACGGTTTCCGAACACCATTTTCTGCACCACCACCGCGGTGCCCCACTCTTCCGCTATCCCCACGTACTTCCGGAAGAACGCCGCATGGGGGGAGTTCCACGAGTCGAGAACCCGGTGTACGCATGCAATGACCTGCTGGAACGGGTCCTCCAGAAACTCCACGCCCAGGCTCTCCGCCTCTCTGCGGTATTCAAGGGCCATTTTCATCATCTGCTCCGGGGAGAAGTCCAGCTTGAGCTTTACCCCGAACTTCCCCTTGAACCGGTTCATTATCCCGTCGAAGACCCCCCGGTCGACCCCCGAAGACATGGCCCATGACTGGATGAACCTTCGGTACGAATCCCAGACGGTCCACTCGTACCCCTCTATCCGGGAGATCCGCCGGGCCATTTCGTCGTTCAGCCCCACGTTCACGAAGGTGGTCATCAGACCGGGCATGGAGAAGGCCGCTCCCGATCTGATGGCCAGCATAAGGGGTCTCTCGGGATTGCCAAGCTCCAGGCCCGTCCTCTCCTGCAGCCGGTCCAGGGCATGGCGAATCCGTAACAGAGTGTCCTGGTAGAGGGGTTTGTAGGACATGGCCGGCATGGCGGCGAACAGCTCGGTGGTGATGACGAAGCAGTCCGGTACGTTGTGTCCGTACTGGGCCAGCTGCTTAAGTCCGAGCCCCTTGTAGCCCAGTGTCATCTGGTCGTCGGTCTCCGGATGGAGTTCCCCCAGGTGGGATATCAGCCCGTCGGAATCGTAGTTCATCATCCTGGTCAGAGCTTCGGGGCTGAGTCGACCGGTAAGTTCGGATATCAGCCGGTACTTGTCGCCTACGTACCTGTCCAGGGTCTGCAGCCCCAGGGCCGACACCAGGACCTCCCGCAGAACCATCTCCGACACGGCGTCCACGCACATGCCCCTGGCGGCGCACTGCCTGGGGTCGTGTTCCAGCACCGTCCTGAGAATCTTCTCGTGGCTCAGGACGGAAAGCCTTGACAACTCGGTGACGCTCTTGGACAGGAAGAGGAAGATATTTCTGTACTGGTTGAAGGTGACGCTGTGCCAGAGGAAGCTGGCCTCCAGCATTCCTATGTTGGACGAGAGGGACCGGGGGTTGATCCCGTCCAGGGAAAGGGCCCGTTCAAAGCGCCTCAACTCCCTTGCTACCCTTTTCAGGGTGGAACGGTTCATGTACGGCACGTCCGGACCTGTCAGCACGTCCTCGAACAGCCGGCTGACAAGCCTTTCCACCCGGAACGAGAGCCCCAGGGCGTCGAATTTGGGCTCGGAGTAATCGCCGTACATCGATGGTATGCCGGCGGCGATGTGCCGCTTGTGATAGATGTTCTCCACCCCTTCCGAGGGCTCGGGATCGAGGATAATCCCCTTCAGCTTCTCCAGGATGTCCAGGCAGACGTCCAGCAATCGGTCCCTCAGGGATGGTGACGGATTCCCGCTCCACCGCCCGAAAGCCGAGGCGAAGGACTCCCGGAGCCCCGAGTCCAGGGTGAGACACCGGGCAACCCAGTCCTCCAGGGCGTCCACCGAGGGGTGGTACTTCCGCAGGAGCAGCTGGTGAAGCCGCACCATCAGGGCCACTCTCTCCCGGTGAAACTCCTCCCCCGCCCCCAGGGCTGCCACAACTTCGGACTCCATGAGGAGTATTCTGGAGACAAGGTCTCCAGGTTCCTCTCCCGGTCGGGCAAGGGCCGAAATGACTCTGTGCGGGCCCTCCGCCCACTGCTTCTCCATCTGCACGGCCGCCAGAACGTTGACGGACAGGAAGGGCTCCAGGAATCCGGAATCGAGGGTGGTCCAGTACATCATGACCGCCCGGCTGAACTTGACGATCCGGTTGGAGGCCTCGGCGTGGATCTGCTTCCTGAGGAAGTGCATCAGCGAGTCGTGCCGGGTGCATACCTCGTCTATTCTCGTGGATACTGAACGAAGCTCCCCCTCCGCCCCCACCTCGTTGAAAAAGACGGGAAAGGTCCTCAGAAGCTGCTTGGCCACGAAGTAGATCGGGCTGATGTCGGAGTTCAGGAACCGGGTGATGTCCCTCTGAAAGAGGTCGGTATCGGCGATGTAGACGCCCCCCAGCCGGAGCTGCACGTTCAGGGCCGCCGCCAGCCTCTCGTAGAGGGCGGGGTTAGACTCGATGATCCTCATCCAGCATCGGATCTTCGGCAGGTGGTAGGGGTTCACCACGGTCTCCCAGTCGTCGGTGGCCCCCCGGATGTCGGGGTACTGGAAGTTCCAGTAGAGCAGGTCCTCTATGAGGTGGTCCGCGGCCCGGGTGTTCCCCGCAGCCCCCACCGCAGTGCCTATGGCCTCGTAGCACTGGAGCCTGGTGAGCATGAAGGTGTCGGACCTTCCCCGGAAGAACCTGGTCAGCCGGCTCAGAATCCGCTCGATGTCATAGTTGAGCCTGGGCTGCATCATGATCTTCACCACCCCGAGCAGGTCCGACATAACCTCGTTCTGCCGGTTCCCCAGGGTGTCGTCCTTCAGGAAGTAGAGACAGACCAGGAAGCGGTCCTCCAGGTTGTCCACCCTGAAAACCATGCCGATGCTTCGGTCTATGACTTCGCTGAAGGCTGGAAATTCCCGCAGGATAAGCTCTTCCGGAGGACACACCGAAGCTTCCGATGCAAGCCTTTCCAGTTCCGGTGCGTCGAGGAAACCGAAATCCCTTATCACCGCGTCCGGATGGTTCAGCTCGGTGGCCGGCTGTCGGCACCAATCCACTATGTTGAGCCTCTCCACGGCCATGGCGTAGCCCGAAAGAAGCACCTGCCTGTAGAGTTCCAGCCCCGGCCCGGCCAGTTCCGGAGTGTGCGAGGCCTTTCTGACCATCTCCCGAAGCATGGTGTCCCTCTCCAGGAAGGCTACCGGCTCCCGGGCCAGGGAATCCCCCAGAGCGCCCAGGAAATCAAGGACCGGAGCGGTGAAACTCCCGGCGTTTCCCCCCGAGAGACCGCTGGACATCCACATCAGGGCCTGCCTGAGAAGGGCGGAGGTCTGATCCCTGGTGAGGGGTTGCTTGAGAAGCCCCTTCAACAGCTCCGCAAGCAGCGAGAACAGCTCGCCCCGGTTCGGCGAGCCCTCGAAGTAGGACCAGTTCCGGAGCAGAACCGTCTGGAACCCGTCCAGAATGGCATCTATGTTCCGAAAGTCGTGAAAATACTCCTCCAGGGTTTCCAGGAGCTTCACCCGCACCCCGTAGAGCCCTTCCACCGCCTGAAGCAGGGGCAGGTACTTCTCCGGCACCACCACCTTCCGGGCGGTACCCGCGATGTTGGCCCTCAGCGCATCGGAATCAACTGGGATGTCCCTGGGTGCCATGACCCCCCCGGAATTGCATGGAACGACGTTCCGGGACCGGTAGGCCGCGGACGCCGGATGAAGCCTTTTTACGGGCATGAACTCGGATTTCGGAACCATCGGATATGATAAGCCTTTTGCCGGGGATGGGCAAAGGTTCAGGCCCTGCCCGGGTGGGATCCGGACCCACTCTTCCCGGCGATGGCTGCAAAGGGCGACGGAAGTCTCCCCGGGCATTGGCGGATCGTACCGGCGGCAGGTATACACTTGACAATCGGTGCTTTATATTCACCGTATGATTCGAATCAGAA
>CAZSKU010000046.1:0-5358 GCA_964607515.1 uncultured bacterium
TCGACTGAGGGAAGACCCGGATTCCAAATCGTTCGACTGTAGGGATGACTGGTACGCCCGTCTTCCGCTGAGTCGAACCTTTTCCGGTGGAACATTCACCCTGATACTTCCCCGACCCGATGTGATGGTGAAGCTGAAACTTTCCCGGGGTCCGTTCCGTAACCCGCTCATCTTCGCCAGGGAACTACAAGCGGAAATGCTCCGGCATAACCTTACCCGGGTTCAGCTCGGGCAAAGGCACGGCATTACTTCAGACCGGATAACCCAGTGGCCCTGTTTGCTGAAGTTGCCGGAGGAGAAACAGCGGGAAATCGAGGCCCTGGGGGACAACTGGCGCAGAAGGGTGGTGACGGAGAGGAAGCTGAGGAGGAGGCGAACGAGATGATGGATGATCGTCAGGTGATCCACTTCCTCCTGATGTTCCTCAGACTGAAGGCATAGAGAAGAAGGCTCATGGAAGCGAGGATCGCAAGGGCGGCCAGGGCATCGAAGGCTCCGGATCCAGTGATCGCTCTTCGCAGTAGGTCAGTCCCCCAGGTCGCCGGCAGGATGTAGGAAAGGGGTCTGAGGAAGACAGGGAGACTGGACACGGGGATGAAGAGACCGCAGAGGAAGATCATGGGGAAGCGCAGGAAGTTGGAGAATGTCTGGGCTTCGAAGACCTCGCTGACCGCAACAGCCACGAACAGGCCGAGAAACGTGGAGGAGACCGCAGTGAGGATCGAGCCGGCAAGGAGCAACCCCCACGACATCCCCGACAGGCTGGTGATTATGGAGGCGATCAGCAGGGGGACAAGCCCGTTGATCACCCCGAAGAGGATAGCGCCAGAGGTCTTTGCCAGCATGATGATCTCGAGGGGCAGAGGGGCCAGGAGCAGTCTGTCGAACGATGCATTCTTTTTCTCGAACGTAACGGTCACCGCCAGCATCGATGTCGTCCCGAAGAGAATCGACACCGTTACTATCCCCGGCAGGACGGACATCACCTCTTCGAGCCCTCTCCCGGAACGGACTAGGAACATCCCGGCCCAGGCAACGGGGAAGATGAGCCCCCAACTTATGTTAGGGGGTTTGAGATAGTACGTGCGCATGTCCTTGCCCAGAATGCTCAGGAAGGCTGTGAGCCCTTTCATGACGGCCTCGCCTGCCTTTCCTTCTCGCGGTTCATGGCTTCCGGCCCTATGCTGGTCTCCTTTAGAAAGACCTCCTCCAGGGAAGGTCTGACCCGTCTGGCCTCAAGCACCTCTCCGCCCTCTGCCTCAATGGCGCGAACCAGCACGCCGATGCCGAAAGGTCCTGCTGCCGACACGCGGAGAGATGACGATCCTGTCTTGGTGAAAGCCAGCTCCGGCATCGCGCGGGTGATTGCAGGGAGAATAGTTTCAGAACCGCCCGAGAAAGAGATATCCATCGCGTGCAATCCCTGGAGGGGCTCCAGCAGGTTCCGCACAGTGTCAACCTTCGTGATTCTGCCCGCCACCATGAAGGCGATCCTGTCGCAGAGTCGCTCGGCTTCCTCGATGTAGTGCGTGGTCAGAAGGATGGTAGTCCCCGATCCGCGCAGCTCGGTCAATAGCTGCCTTATCTCGCGGGCGCTCCCGACATCTATCCCCGTCGTGGGCTCATCCAGGAAGAGGATCCCGGGCCGGTGGATCAACCCTGCGGCTATGGTGAGCTTGCGCTTCATCCCCCTGGAGTAGCCGGCGAACTTCCTCCCGGCGGCTTCCGCAAGGCCGAACATCTCCAGGAGGCTGTTTGCGCGTTCGCGCCTGTCGGACCTGCCGACTCCGTAGAGAGAGGCACAGAAACACAGGTTCTCGAAGCCGGTCAGTTCAGGGTAGAGATTGCTCTCGTCTGGGACAACCCCGATGTGGCCGAGTGCTGCTCTCGGGTTGCTGCTGCAGTCGATCCCGGCAACCCTCACCGAGCCCGAATCGCACCTCGAGAGACCCGTCAGTATCCTGATAGTGGTCGTTTTCCCGGCGCCGTTAGGTCCGAGGAGGCCGAACAGCTCTCCTGGCCTGATCTCGAATGAGACCCCTGCTAGTGCGAGGACCTCACCGAAGGATTTCCGAAGATCTCTCGCTTCTACGGCAGGCCCTGCCGTAGTGGCCGGGCCTGGATCGTCAGAGGCGGATACTGCAGAGGTTGAGGAGGTCAGTAACATCTGCCGCAGTGGTGCTCATGATGGTGGTCACAATCGCAATCGTCCCCGTCCGAATGCACTGCATCGCAATCATCACAATCGCAGGTGCAGCCATCGGTCTCTCCATTGCAGCAACAGGTCTCAGAAGGCGTCTCCGGAGAGTCGTCGTCCAGTGCGGAAGCAACGGTGAAGACGCCCAGAGCGCCCAGGACAACCAGAACCAGGATCAGCCGGATCTTCATGTTCTTTCTCCCTTGTTACCTCATGGATGACCGTCAACATCTCCGTGGCAGATTCTGATCTGGACGGGGGTGCACTGGTTCTCGCCACCTGTTTTGTTCTCGGGTCATCGGCATCCCTTTTATTCATGCACATGTTTCCTACCCGTGCTTGTAGCAGGTTGTTCTCCTTTGTCTCCAGAATCGGTTGTCAAGGCGAGTCCAAGCCTGGCTAGAGAACTGCCCAGCAGCTCCCCGTCAACCTGGTAATGGACGCGCATGCCCATCCTCTCCGAGCTGACGACTCCAGCCTCTTCGAGAATCCGCAGATGTTGCGAGACGGAGCTCTGGGTCATTTCCAGCCTGCATGCGATGGCTCCTACGCACAGAGCCCCGTTCTCGACCAGCAGCCTCACGATCCGGAACCTGCTTTCAGATCCGAGAGCCTGCATAAAGCGAACCATGGTCTTCTCATCGAGAGCGTCTGTCATGCCGGCTTCCTGGTCAGGTTATTAGCATAACCTAAAATAGTAGAGCGTCGATCCCCCAGCAAGGGGCCCATCTGGTCTCTTCATCAAGAAATGGGGCACCAGGTCAGCATCGGGAGGTGGTGAACCGGAGAACCTGAAAACGTGTTACGCCAAACCGCGGATGGCTCGAACCGGATCCGGACCGACATTTCCCCAAAAAACCTTACCCCCGGACATCCCCAGAGCACGCAGAGGTCCCTTCAGAAATCCACTCATCTTCGCCCGGGAACTGCAAGCCGAGATGCTCAGGCACAACCTTACACGCGTCCAGCTCGGGAAGAGGCGCTGAGTCACCTCTGACCGGATAACCCAGTGGCCCTGTTTGCTGAAGTTGCCGGAGGAGAAACAGCGGGAAATCGAGGCCCTGGGGGACAACTGGCGCAGAAGGGTGGTGACGGAGAGGAAGCTGAGGAGGAGGCGGTAGTGTCACATTCCAACCGGCGAACCAGTCGCATCTGTAGCCGGCGTTGACAAGACACAGGCGGTACGAAAGGTTGAAATCCCTGGCGGGGAGTGCTTTGAAATGCCTATGGAGCATACTGACTGTGAGCCTCCCATGCCCAATCACCTTGAATATTTCCGCAGGACGGAGAAGGGATTTCTCTGCATAATGAGGGTGACAGCCGACGGGCAGTACCCGGCCGTGATGTTCATGGGCGATGAAGACTTCTTTCCCCTTTGAAATTCCAGCGGTGAGCATGGCGACTATTCGGCGAAGGCTGTCACCCTCAGGATTGGTGACAGAAACTCCGGGATCCGTCTGTCGGTGTTCTGGGGATGGGAAAGCAGAACACCGGCGGAGAGCTTCTACACTGAGCAGGGGCAGCAGATCCTTCATCGAAGGATTGTCGGCCCGGAAGCCCGGATTTCTCAGAACTACCGCTTCGACAAGCTTAGGGAGGAGGAGAGAAGGGCCTTCAGGGAAACGAGTCCCGACTCTGGTACGATACGGTGATCAGGGAGTAGGAAAACTTCCTTTTCGAGCCGTTCCTGCATGCTGAACTCGCTGACGTACACTCCGCCGCACTCGATCACGGGCGACACTGCGCCTTGACAAGCGACACATGTGTGTATACATTTGTATGACGATGGAGGTGCAAATGAAATTCATAAGCGTTCGCGACCTGCGGGGAAACTCTGCTGCAATATGGCGTGACCTTCCCGATGAGGGTGAGATGGTGATCACAAGCAACGGACGACCTGTTGCCCTGCTTGCAGCGGTGGATGAAAGTGATGTTGAGGAATCCCTTGCAGCCTTCAGACGGGCAAGGGCGGAACGGGCGATAGCCGACCTTCAGAGGGCTTCAATCGCCCAGGGTACGGATTCACTGTCCATGGAAACCATTGAGCAGGAAATCAGGGAATCAAGGAAAGCACGCCCCCGATGATGAGAATTGTCGTTGATACCAATGTACTGGTGTCAGGGCTGTTGACCCCGTTCGGCATGTGTGCTGATCTGGTAAGGCTTTTTACATCCGATGAGGTAATCCTCTGCGTCGATTCCCGGATCCTGCTTGAGTATGAGGAAGTCCTGGGAAGAGAACGCTTCCGTCTTGATCAGAAACTGGTGACTATTCTGATGGAGTACATCAGAAAAACGGCGGAGTTTCACTCATGCAAGCCACTGAGCGAACCACTCCCCGATTCGGATGACTGCTGCTTTCTTGAAGTGGCCATTGCCGCCCATGCTGATTGCCTGGTTACGGGAAACACGAGGCATTTCCCCCCCGGTCTCCGATACGGAGTCAGGGTGCAAACCCCGTCTGAGTTCCTTACAATGCTGAAAGAGCGTTGACCCTCGCATCAGGGAACTGCTCAGGATTGAAACAGGAGTTCAGGGCAGGGCCTGCCAGTCTTAACAGTTGTAAGAACAAGTTCGTTGCCCATCGGGCTGAGAGGACTTGGTACGCCAAAGAGCGGATGGCTCGAACCGGATCCGGACCGACTTTTCCCTAAAAACCTTACCCCCGGACATCCCCAGAGCACGCAGAGGTCCCTTCAGAAATCCACTCTTCTTCGCCCGGGAACTGCAGGCCGAGATGCTCAGGCACAACCTTACACTCGTCCAGCTCGGACAGAGGCACGGTATTACTTCAGACCGGATCACTCAGTGGCTCTGCCTGCTCAAGTTACCGGAAAAAAAGCAACATGAGATTGAGGCTCTGGGAGACAACTGGGGCAGAAGGGTGGTGACGGAGCGTGAACTGAGAAGGCAGCGACTGTAGTGTCGCATTCAAACCGGCGAATATATCGCATCTGTAACCGGCGTTGACACCTCTGACCGGATAACCCAGTGGTTGTGTCTGTTGAAGCTTCCAGAGGAGAAGCGGCGGGAGATCGAGACCCTGGGGGATCACTGGGACCGGCAAGTGGTTACGGAGAGGGGGCTGAGGAGGCAGTGTCGATTTTGTCGCATTCATGCCGGTGAATCTGTCGCATCTGTAACCGGCGTTGACACTTGACA
>CAZSKU010000047.1:0-4396 GCA_964607515.1 uncultured bacterium
GTTCTCAGCCATCAAACCGGGGTTCGATTCCCCGTGGGACCGCCATCTCATTTTCAGGCCCCTGCAGGATATCGAGAAGCCCTATTTCTCGAGATTCCTGAGGTGTTCCAACCACACCGGCTTTGTCACAGGCAACCCCACGGGGAAACAGCACCCTGGCCATCTCCGTCTTTTGCAGCGACTCCGATGTTTTCCAGAGGTCGCCCAGGTGTTCCAACGTGCCCTGTGCGCGTGCGAGAAGATCGTCCATGGGGACCTCTAGCTCCTCCAGCCTCTCGACGGCTTCGAGGGTGGAGTTGATCTCATCCTTCAGTCTGGCTGATAGTCTGCTGTAATCCTCATCCGAGATTTTCCCCTCGCTGTACTTCAGGACAAGGGCATCCCGCTGCTCCTGGAGTTTCCGGGCCTTCTTTCGCCCAGCCTCCTGATCTGCTACCCTCGAAGCTGAGCGATCTTGCCAGCACTCCCTCACGAACTCGAAGAAGAGTTCGAGTACCGGCTGGTTGGAGGAGATGCGCTCAAGGTAGTTCGAGAATGATTGGTGAGCTCTGGTCAGTGGCAGGTTGAACCCGCCTATTCGGCATCCGAAGCGATGTTTCGCCTTCTGAAGTGAATAGTAGCCATATCGCTTGCGCTTGCCCTTCGGTTTGCTGGCAGTCAGGACCACTCCACACTCACGACATCTCAGAGAGCCTCGAAGCGGATACGCGGGATTGTCGCGAGCGTGAGGAACGTGACGGCATGGGTCCCGCCCCAGCTTCCGCTCGATCTGCTCGTGTAGTTCCCGGCTAATGAGGGGCTCATAAACAGACTGCTTTGCGTACCCTTCCTTGTCGTTGATGAGGACAAGGCCAGCATAGAGAGGATTGCCCAGGAGCCGATCGAAGCATTGAGGACTCATCGGTTCGCCCGACTTTATCATCCTGAATCCTGCTCGGTTCATCCTCGCCAGGACTTCGCCCTGCAAGGCTCCCGTTGCTCCGAACTCGGTGAAGGCGTCTCTGAGCAGTGGAGCTCTCTCAGGATCAAGCATCCATCTACGCTCGTTGTCTCGCTTCCCATCAGGTCTTCTGGCAATCAGATAGCCCGTAATGGGGCGGCAAGTTGGAACACCCTTTCTTCGTGTCTCCTCCATTCGCTCCTTGGTCTTCTGAGAGAGATCTCTGGAGTAGAATGTATTCATGGCAACGACCACATCCTCCATAAGCCTTTCAGCCGCAGAGTCACCAAGTTGCTCATGGAGGGAGTGCAGCTTCACACCCCGCGAGTCGGTAGCTTCTCTGAATTGAGCATGATAGCCCGTGTTTCTGAACAGACGGCTCAGGTCCCAGTGAATGACGTCCGTGATGCCGTCCTGGTTCCTTCTGATGTACTCCAGTATCTCCAGCAGCTTGGGGCCTGGGTTGAATGCTGACTCGCCAGGGATTCTGTAGACCTTGAATGGATGGATATTGTTAGTAGCGCAGAAGGCGATCAGCGCTGGTTCCTGCTTTTCCAGGCTATTCCCATCTATTGCCTGCTTTGGATGTGAAACCCGGGCTACTATGACTGCTCGTCGAACCCCGCTCGGCGACCTACTGGTTGATCTTGAGTGCTTCTTCCTTCTCATCGCTTTGGGCTCCTCCACCTACTTGCTCCAGCTCGACCTGTTCGCAGACACGGGTGGCAAGATAATGAAGAATGTCCATCAGTTGGCCCAACTGATCGTCGGACAGGACCAGGCCATGTCTCTTGAGAATCTCTCTACATCGTCCGATGCCCAGCATTCAGCATCCCCGTCCAGCGATGCCAGATGTGGAACCAGTACGCGAAGGACTATCCCCCTGACTGAAGCAGCTCCATAACCCCAACGGGTTTCTCCTCGCAGTTGATTCCTCGGCCAGACCAGATCCCATCTCTGTGTGGATGTAGGCACCCATCGCCATTGATGCACTTTGGCTCCATCCGTGCTGCGCGGACATACGCCCGGGCGCACCGTTTTCGGTTTCTGTTTCGGGATTGGTTTCTGTTTCGGGTCCTGGGATGTGGACCTGCCGGGAGGTGCATCGCCCTCACAGCAATGATGGCATCGACTCGGATGCTGGTCAATATCCCGTGGACCGAGCCCTTCAAGATCGCTTCACCGAGTCTGGATGCGAGAACGATGTTTACCTCGAGGCCGGTTTTTATTTTTCGAAGGCGAGATGCTCTCGTCGCGGAATCCGGTGTTCCTTTCCCTAGCATTCTATAGGGAGTATTACCGGAATGTTTCAGCTCTATTTCGTTCTTTAACAATGCTTTATATCTCTCTCTCGCGCGCGTGAAGCAGATTCACGAAGGACGTCAGCCCCTCCTTACCCCCGATTTGAGGTCTGTCGGGGTGTTCACATCCTGGTCTCACGGGGGATGACTGGGTCACATCCAGGTCTCATTGGGGTCTCATCGAGGATGCTCGGCGGGATGCCAGACACTCTCATCCAGAACCTGTTCAGCAACCCTGCTTCATTCACCACCCTCCCTCCCTGCTTCCTCCAAACCCGTACATACACGGGTATAAAGATATGAGAGAGATGATGTTGCATTGAATTCACCCGACTGTTAGGAGGTGTGCCATGTCCATTCCGAGAGCGCTCACGGCACTTGTCGTTGCTGTCCTTGGCGAGCTGATCGCCTGCCTCGTTCGAAGGAGAACCCGCTAGTCGATTCACCGTGGAAGGAGTGGTCATGATCGAATCCAGAGCATCCAGAGAGGAGAGGACTGCTCTCCTCAGAACATCTGTCGCCACTGCAGATCCCTTCGCCCCTGTCCGTCTGTCACCCGTCTCGGTCAACGGCAGTGCCGTACCCCAGGTCGGAGTTGAGATCCTCAACGACGAGGGCCGCTGGGAATGCGTCAACATCCACAGCCAGGGCTACCAGCTCATCCCGAACTCCCTGGTCCAGCAGGTCGCGAGGGAGATCACCTCACGCAGCTCAATGAGCTGGACCGAGGAGAAGACGATCTGGACCGGGCGCTTCCTGAGCGTCCTCTACAGGTCGGATTACCTGAAGGAGCTCCCCGAGGTGGGCGATGCCGTCAGCCTCGGGCTCCGTGTCGAGAACAGCTACGACGGCTCGGCGAAGTTCAGGCTGGCCCTCATGGCCTTCGTCCTGTCCTGCACCAACGGGCTGATGAGCTCACGGCTCTTCACGACCTACACGGTGAAGCACACGGCTTCGAGCGACTTCGACGTGGACGAGGCTATCGAGGTGATCCGGGACGGAGCCTACTCCCTCGAGGTCCTGGCCCCGAAGATCGGCGAACTCTCCAGGATGCCCCTGAACGTGAAGAGGCTGGCTTCCGTCGCGAAGAACATCGACCTGCCGAACCGCGACTGGGGGCATGTCCTGCAGCAGCTCGAGCCCGCCCGCAGCATGTGGGACCTGATGCAGGCTCTCACCCATCGCGTGACCAGGAACACCCGAGGCCGGAGCCTTATCACCACCTCGGAGACGATCGGAGACTACTTCCTGACTCGCATGGTCGCCTAGCTCAACTCAGCTCACATCGACAGGAGATTGCCCATGGCAACGCGCATCACCATGCCCCGGGCCAAGCGCCCGGGCCTTCTCTTGCCCTTCGCCGAGTACCTGTCTGCCCCGGGCATCCACTTCTCTACCCTCCGGTTCATGGGGCAGAGCCCGTTCCACTACCGCTACGCCCAGGACAACCCGCCCGCCGAGACCCAGGCCATGCTCCTGGGCAGGGCTACCCACACGGCTGTCTTCGAGCCGATGCGCTTCCAGCTCGACTACGCGATCTGGCAGGGAGATCGCCGGGGAGCTGCCTATCAGCAGTTTGCTGAAGAGGCATCCGCCCAGGGTCGTTCGATACTGAAGGAGGGCGATTACAACACTGCCCTGGCCATCCGCGACTCTGTCCGGAGCATCCCAGAGATCGCCAGCCTGCTCGAGAAGGGCTACCCGGAGACGAGCCTCTTCTGGGTGAATCCCCAGACCGGGCTGGCCTGCAAGGGGCGCCTGGACTGGATCGCAGGAGAGGGAGCGATCCTCGACCTGAAGACCACCAGTGCCATCGATCCCCGGACATTCGCTGCCCACGCCTGGAGGATGGGCTACTTCCACCAGGCGGCCATGTACCAGGAGGGCTACGCCGTCTCTTCGGGAATGGGCACCATCCTGCGCTACGGGATCATCGCCGTGGAGAAGGAGGCTCCCCATGCCTGCCGCCTCTACTGGCTGGATCCCGACTCCCTCAGCAGGGCATGGAGCGAGTACCAGGACTGGCTCAGGCGGTTGAAGGGCTGCCAGGTTGCGGATGTCTGGCCGGGTCCCGGCCCGGTGGAGTCCGAGCTGACTGCTCCTGCCTGGGCAACCACTGACAACGAGGCCGTCGACTTCGGCGGCCTGGAGGAGT